>DATMQT010000088.1:0-74856 GCA_035566655.1 Candidatus Dormiibacterota bacterium | reverse complement strand
CTACATCGACGCCATCGGCAAACTCGACGGAAAGCGCTGCTTGCTGGAGTGGAAAACGTCTTCGAGCCGATACCCGGAAGAACCGGAAGGACTGTTGTCTCTGGATCCGCAGCTCGTCTGCTACTCCTGGATGACAGGCATCGCCGACGTCGCCCAGATCGTATTCGTTCGCAAGCGGCTGGTCGAAGTTCAGTACTTGCAAACCACTATCACCGACGAGCAGCGGCAAGAGTTTGGCAACTTGGTGGAAAGCACAATCCGTCGCATCGAGTCGGCGGACTTTCTACCGCATAGCGGCATCCGATTTCCCCAGAACCCCTGCAGAAGCTGTCCGTACGTGGGACTTTGTCTTGGCAAGCAGGAGATGGCCGACGCCCGCTTGGTGCGGCGTCCAGGAGCAGAGAATCTTGATTGGCTTGACGAGCTTGCATACTGAGAATCCGCCCATGCCGCCAAAGTTCAATCGCCGCCGTGCCTTGTTCGTGCTGGGCAAAATCGACGAGATTCTGGCCTGGGAACAGCGGAAAGAAACCGAGCGTGACACCAAGTTTGTCGAGCTTGGACGCTATCTGTGCGAAGTTCGGGCGGAACAGTACTGGCGGCTGGAGGATCTGAAGTCCTTCGACGAGTTCTTGGAGAGGCGGTTTCCTGGTTCGCGACGGAAGGCCTACTACCTGATGTCGATTCACGAACACCTGCCGCCGCAGGCAAGGAAGCAGCTGAAGGAAGTGGGCTGGACGAAGGGGATCGAGCTAGCCAAACTGGCCAGGCGGGATGGGCGGCAGTTCGATTGTGCAACCTGGTTGCACAAAGCCAGTCAGATGCCCAAAGAAGAATTCAAGCAGGAGGTCGAGAAGGAACTGACAGGGCGGGAAACCGAGCCGTGGGAAATTATCTACTTCAAGCTGTACCAAAGCCAAACGCCAGTCATTGAGCGGGCGATCGAAACGGCAGCTCTGATGCTCGGAAGCGACCGCTCCCGAGGCTACTGCTTGGAAATGATCTGTGCGGACTTCCTGGCCGGGGCCAACCTGGACCATGGAGATCCGGAGATGCTGCTGTTCTCGATGACCAGGTTCTTCAGGTTCTTGCCGGAGGAGCAACAGCAGGCGTTTCTAGAAGGCATACGCGAGAAGCTGTCATGAGCTCAGCTAGCCCAAAACTCCCGCCCTTGCGACTCGATCCGATTTCATACGAGCATCTGCGGCAACAGGTGCTACGCCGCGATGGCTGGCGGTGTCAATCGTGCGGTACGATGTTGAACTTGGAGGTTCACCACAAAGAATTTCGCAGCCACTCGGGGAATGATTCAGAAGAAAATCTGATTACACTCTGCACCTCCTGCCACCATCAGATCCACCACATTCTAATAGTGAAATCAGCAACGTCAGTCGACGTAAATGGTTCGACAGATGAACCAATGAGTCGCTGATGACCACGTACAAGATTCAGGTCCCCATACTGGTACTCACGCTGGCTAGAAAGAGACTGTTCCTACGTTGGGCGCTGAAAGGATTCAGAAGAAGCGATTTGGGCAGTGAGAAGCAGCCGAACACGTGCCGCAAGTTCTGATTGTGTATAGTTTCAGTTCAGACCAAAACCATCTATTGGAGCCTGATGACCGTCTCTCGTGAGCTAGACCTTCTTTCATCGGAAACCAGTTGGCACGCACTTCAATCGGGAAATCATAGGGTGCGACTTGTTTGCTTGGTAGCTTCGGTGGTCCCTCTCCTGATGTTCTCCACAGTCGTTATTTTGCGTGGCGGCTTTCCAACTCCCATTGGGGCTCTGTTAAAGATCGTGGGAATCTCCCTCCTCGTGGTAAATGCGGGTGCGTTCAGCTCTAAAAAACGCTGGTGGTTGTGCGGACCGGTCGTGTCACTTCTTACGCTGCTCCTTGTCACAGCCATAGGGCTGTCTCCGATGGGCAGCAGCGCGCTGATCGCAACGGTGATCGCCCTGGCGGGCGGTGTGGCGGGTGCGTGGAATGTAGTCGCAGTAGTTGCGCGGACAGGCTTTCTTCGTACCGTCGCCCTCCTCAGCTTGGGCCTTTTCCTTGGGCTGTATGGGGAGAGCATGTATTGGCGCGTCAATTCGGTTCACGATGTCCTCTATCCCGAGTCGATCATTGCAGGGCGGGTTGCCACTGACGTCGCCTTCGAGGCAGCGGTGGTAAACATGATTGCCACGTACAGTATGGCCTCAACCGGTCTGGATGGCATTCCTCCGCTCAGGTACCACACCGGATCTTTGTGGATTGCGGAAGGGCTGAGCCGGCTGTGTGGTTTTCGCGCCATCGACTTTCTGGCGTACGGTTACGGAATTCTGTTGATTCCTCTCTATGTCGCAGCGTTCTTCGGATGCGCCGAGTTATTGCGGGCTGCGGTAATGCAAGAATCCAATGGCCCACCATTTATTTTCTGGGCGGCAAGTATGGTCGCATTTGTCGGGATCTTTCCATTTACTGACGATCCCATGCATCTGAATTTCAACGAAATTATCATCAACAGCGATTCTTTTCTGCTTGCCATCGCGATGTCCCTGCTGCTCTTTGGAGCCGGAGCGTGGTTCCATGAGTCGCTCTGCACCCGTGGTTTCGTGTGGACGCTGCGTGAGAAGATCGCCATGGCAGCGGTTTTGCCCGCGGTCCTGGGCTTGACCGGGTGGGTGAAAATTTCTCAGATATACCTGCTCTTGGGCTTGCTCGTATACCTCTGCTGGCGCGTAGGATGGATGCGAACGTGGCCTTTCTTGCTGGGATGTGCACTGTCCGCTTCGGCCTTCGCTCTCATGGTTTATCTCGATAGAGGCGCTCTTAAGACCAATTTTGCTCCGCTGAATTTCGACAGAATTTCCCCCGAATGGGTACCGTATTTTTTTGTTGTTTATTTCGCCTGGGCATGGCTGTTCTTGCTGCTTTGGGCGCGCTTTCATGGAACCCGGACGTTGGGGGAGTTGGTGCGGGCAGCAAAGGCTGGCGATACACTCCTCATCGAACTTGTGCTTGTAACTGTCGCGACCGGCCTGATCCCATATCTCCTGATCGACTTCCGCTCCCCTAACTGGAAGTACTTCACTGAATTCCAGGGTGTGATTGCGGGAGTGTTCGTGGTTGCGTTGCTGCCGCCATTCAGGTTCACCGAGATGACGCAACGCATGCGAGATGGCAACCTTCGTCTGACCAGCGCACTGTTGCTGGGGCTCACGGTTGCGATAGGCGGACATTTATTTATCACAACGGTAGCGTCGACGTATCGCATGCTGAAACGGGGTTGCGAAACTCGTGCTGTGCTTGCGGGAATGCCAACCACCGCGTGGCGCCAGGAACTGGGACAGATCGAGACGCGCCGTTCGGTCGTGGTCGCGGCACTTGACGATCGTGTCCAACTGATCCAGTGCCTGGATCGTATTGGACACGAACCGGTGCAACAGCGTCGAGGTACAGTCTTGTACATTCCGAAGACCAACCGCACCTATTGGGACATGCGCCAACTAGGTGACGGAACCACTCCTTTCCTTGCTCCCGCGTTGGCTGGGGTGCCCATGGTTGAAGGCCTTCCTGAGTACCAGGACATAGGATGGGCTGAGGTGGGCTGGGGCTATCCGCAGTATGAGCTGCCGCGCAGGCATGAAGATCCTACGGAGAACGTGGGCAGGGCAATCGACAAGGCACGCAAGGACGGCTTTCGGCAACTTCTCGTTTTGAGAAAGCCGGCCACCGGAGGGTGCGGACTCCAGCAGATTCCACTCTAATAGCACGGCAGCTTTACTCGCGTACAGCGCGGAAGGCCAACAATGATCCCCCGAATTCGCGGCGCTGCAGCCACTGGGGAATAGGGCTGCCAAAAGCGACGACATTACTCGTCGTGAAGCCATGCTCTTTCAACAACGCGCGAAAGCTCGCCGGTGTGTACTCGTTATGCGAGTGATCGAGAAACGCACACCAGCTTTCCCCTAGGATTCGCCCCAACCGGTGCGTTCCCATCTGGGCCCAGCGGACCAGCGAATTGCGGTTCGCCACCGAGACCACCAGCAGGCCGCCCGGACGCAACACGCGGGCAAACTCCGTCAGACACGCCTGCGGGTCGGGAACGTACTCAAGAACACTCGAACAAAGGATTCCATCTAGCGATTGATCGGAGAGCGGGAGCTTCGCGATCGTGGCGATGTGCTCGAAACGCAGTTGCCGAGGGGGATCGTGCTTGCCCGCGACATCAGGGGTCGCGACGTCCGAGCTAGCAAGCTCGCGAGCCATGACGATCATTTCCTGGGCGGCGTCGACTCCGAGCACGCGGGCGCCGGCCTCGAAAAGATAGCGAGCCAGGGTTCCTGATCCAGAACCCGCATCCAGCCAGTCCTGCCCGTGCAAGTCGCGGCCCGCCAGGCATTCCTGAAAGGCGCGCAGCCGCGCTTTGAAGGCGGGCTTTTGGTAGCGCTGCTCCCAGCTGCGGGCGAGTTCGCGGTGGTAGGCAACTGCGTCTTTCGCCGGGTGTTCGGGCGATCGCGATCTTTGGCTGGTTGCAGGGATTGGTTGCAAGGGTTGGTCGCCGGGGTTGGTTTCAGGCTCCAATCCGCTCCTCGCGGAGACCGAATCGACCACCAAATAAAGTCACGGCGGACACAACGCGCGTTTGCTCGGCTTCGGTCAAGTCGTTGTAAAAGGGCAATCGCAAGAGGCGCACACTCACATCCTCGGTCACCGGACAACCGGTCTCACGCGCTGCCCATTTCCGTCCCATTTCCGAGGAATGCAGCGGGACATAGTGAAATACGCTGAGAATCCCTTGCGCCTTGAGGTGAGAGATCAGCGACTCGCGGAATTCGAGTGAAGGCAGAAGCATGTAAAACATGTGATAGGCCTGCTCACACTGGGCAGGCACTACGGGGAGGCTTACACCGTTTTCAATTGCCCATGCCTCCAGATGGTGAAAGTACCATCGCCAGACGCGCTGCCGTTTTTTCTGGATTTCCTGGCGGGCCTCGAGCTGCGCCAGCAGAAACGCAGCCAAGAGATCGGACGGAAGATAGCTCGACCCAACATCAACCCAGGTGTATTTATCAACCTGGCCGCGGAAGAACTGGCTTCGGTTGGTGCCCTTCTCTCGAACAATCAGAGCGCGCTCAATCAGTTCTGGATCATTCACAACCAGCGCGCCGCCCTCTCCACAGGTCACGTTCTTGGTTTCGTGAAAGCTTTGCGTGGCCAGGCGCCCGAACGTGCCGGTGTACTTCCCTCGATAACGCGCGAAGAGGCTGTGAGCATTGTCTTCCACAATCGCAATTCCGTGGCGCGCGGCGATTGCGCCGATCGTGTCCATTTCGCAGGCCACGCCCGCATAGTGCACGGGGACGATCGCCTTGGTTCGCGATGTGATCAGCGCCTCAAGCCGGGCTTCGTCCAGGTTCATCGTGTCGGGGCGGATGTCGGCAAAAACCAGCCGAGCACCGCGCAGCACAAAAGCATTTGCGGTGGAGACAAACGTGAATGACGGCACAATCACTTCGTCGCCAGGACCGCAATCCAGAAGGATGGCGGCCATTTCCAACGCATGGGTGCAGGAAGTTGTCAGTAGTACCTTGGGCACATGGAGTTCCTGCTCGAGTAATTCGTGGCAGCGGCGCGTGAAGGCGCCGTCACCAGATGCATAACCGTTGGCAATCGCTTCTGCAATGTACTTGTATTCGTTGCCTGCGAGGCAGGGTCGATTAAACGGGATGGGGTGGCTCGCGATTGGGATGGGCATCACTGAGTATCCCGATGCAACCGGTCTTGAGCAACCGCCCGGATGGAATCACGAATCGTGAACTGCGGCCGGTAGCCCAGGTCGCGGCAGGCTTTGGACACAGAGACGTCCCACACAGTTCCCTCCTCGGGATCGGGCTTTCCGGCAAAATCAACGCGGGCGGAAGAACTCAGCTCGCTGATACACGTCTGCGCGAGTTCATAATTGCTGATGCTGTCTGCCGCCGCTATATTGTAAACGCCGGACGCGCGTTTTGTTAGGCAAGCGTCCACAGCGACTGCCACGTCGCGGACATCCACGTAGTTCTGCCTCCGGCTTCCGCGCCCGAGGACCTGCAGGGGCTCACCGGCGACCGCTCTTCGGACGAACACGGCAAGTATGCGGTTCTCGGGCGTTCCCGGACCCGAGGGTGATGTGAGCCTGAGGCTCGCCGCGCGGCAGCCATTGCCTTCAGCTAGTCGCATCAGGCACTCGCCATAGAGCTTGGAAGCGTGGTAAGTGGTCGGCGGTTGGGTTGGATGGTCCTCAGTAATCGGATGCTGGACGGGGCGGCCGATGACGGGAAGGCTGGAGATATAAACCAACTGACTTGCTCCCCAGCTATGGGCCAGCTTTATGATTTGCTGCGTTCCCAGACAATTCGTGAGTGAGATCAAGGGATCGGAGTTGTCGTGTGACAAGGAGGCGGCCGCGTGCACGATTGCTTCACAAGGCCGCAGAGCTTTTACCATCAGGTCGAAGGCGTCTTCCGCCCCCAGGCACGCCTCGACGTGTTCGAACAAACCCGGCGCTGGGCGGATTTGCCGGCTTGCGCCCGCCACCTGGTGACCTTGGTCTGCGAGGAACGTAGCAATCGCCCGCCCAACCTGACCGGTGGCTCCGGTAAGGAATATCCTCATTTTTCCATCCCGTAATCTTCGATCACCGGTTTGTAACCTTTTGGCTGATCCAGTTCGCCAAACTCGTCTAATCGGATCCTGGCTTCCTCACTTATATACATCTCATTCCAGTAGCGCAGCGCCGTGCCCTTTGTAATGACGGGGAGATCCGCCGCTGGCTCGCCCAGTACGTAATGACGGAGAGTTGCTTCAACATCGTTGAAGCACATCCTGGCTCGAATCGGGGTAGTTCCGGAAAAGCGCATGTTGATCTCAAAACACACAGCTCGACCGCCATGGAGGCGCATCTGAATGTTGCATGGCCCCATGGGTTTCAAAGCTTCCGCAATGCGAATCGCCTGCTCGCGCACCTCGGGGAAGGATCCGGCCTCCGCGCGATAAGTTGTACCCTCGAGAAGATCCCGGCGCATGACCATGGCTCCTCTGACTCTCGACTCACGATCGCTGAAGCAGCCGACGGTATATTCCTGATCAGGATCCCCCAGGTACTCTTGGATGATGTATGCCTGCCTCGCCTTTGCTGATTGCAGTTCTTCATGACTCTGCAGATGGAATACGCCGTGGGCGCCCTTACCACAGCGGGGCTTCGCGATCAGGGGGTAGCCGCAGGCACGCACCAACGCTTCCACAGCCTCCGAATCCGCGGAGTCCGCGGTCTTCGGATAGGCGAACCCGTTGTCTTTCAGCCATTGAAACGTGAGCAATTTATCGTTGGCGACAGCCAGGCACTTTGCCGAGCTTACAATACAGAGAGCACCGGTCTCCGCGTGTATCTTTTCGGCTTGGTCCGCGAGAACCGTTAATACCGGTTCAACCCCGGAGAGGATGGCATGAACTTGCTCTGCGCGGCATACACGAATCAGCCAGTCCGTGAAATCCGGATCGCTGGCAGGCGGCGAAATGTATGCCTTGTCGACTGTGTAAAGCCCGAACGATAGCGAGCTGACACAGGCACCGATCAGGCGGCATGAAAGTTTGCTGATAGCCAGGGCCTTGAGGATACCCTGGCTGACGTTTCCTCCCACGCCCATTACCAGTACGTTTAGTTTTGGCGGCATTTGAACTCCCGAACATCAGGTCGCCGAACATCCGGTCGCTTATTGAGGAGGCAGGCAAAAAAACACATAGAGTTTCGACCCACAATTCAGTTTATCGAGCCGGGGCTCCCAGTCTTCCAATGAACACTTCCCAGCCACCAACAAACGGATAGCGACTTCCTAATATCCGCCACGGAAACTTCATCAAATGCGCCACCAACGTGCGCATGGCATTTTTCCGCAGTACCGTTTCAACGATGGATGGCTGCGACCAGATCACCGAGTAATGCTCAAACTCAGATGGGAGAAAACTGAGAACATTCGACCAATACGCCTCTCCCATGTCATGCACGTGTGCCGGATAGGTAAAATCAACTGGCAAGCCCATGCGCTGCAAGATCCGCAACAGCGACGCGACGCAGGGGGTTCGAGCGTAGAACAGACCACCCGGCCGCACGGCCAACAACAACTGGGCGAAGTCGGCCTGCGGATATGGGATATGTTCCAGAATACCGCTGGCCAGGACAAGATCGCAGTCCTTCGCATCGGCAGGGTCGAGCCTTTCGCGGCATACCAGGGAAATATTTCTGCCAGTGGTCTGGCCTGGACCTGCATTGTAGTCCACTAAAATAATATCAACGTGCGATGTGCGCTCGCTCAACAGGAGCTGGGCGACCGCCAAAGACAGATTCCCCTCTCCTCCGCCGAAATCGAGGATCTTCAGGGTCTCGCCCTGTAAGTGTGGCCTGGCTCTCCGCAGGAGATGTCTGGCGAAGCGCTGCGGGTCGTGGAAAGTGACTTTGTCGGAATTCTGATAAATACCTGCTTCATAGTACCGGCTGTAATAAGCACGCAGAGCTTCAACGGTGGGCATGGGTGATGCGGAATAGCCACTGCAATTCGGACATGCGAGCAAGGCCACGTATGGTTCGGATTGGAGCCGAAGAACCGGCGAACGTTCGCCATCGTAAGAGCAGAGTGGACACAAAGGCTCGGGCGGCAGGAGAAACTCTTTCTTGAGATGCATCCCTGAATGGAATGCTGTAGGCCTCATTGTTCACCTGGGATCGACGGCTTGATCAAGAAACCTTTCACCCGCATTGTTTCAACACTCGATTCTGTTTCTCTTGACCAACCTGCTCACTCTTGGTATCGGCACGCGCTACATAAGGAGGCTTCTGCATGCTGCGAAAGTGCATCCGAGCCAGGTACTCGCCGATAATGCCCAGTGCGAAGAGTTGCGCCCCTGAAAACAGGGCGATGATCGAGGCTAGGAATGGAAATCCTGGCACACTCCCGCCGTGCACAAAGTACCGGCCCACGACATAAAACAGCACCCCTACACCAAACAGGGTAAACACCAAGCCAACCAGGCTGGCGAACTGCAAGGGGAGTGTGGTGAAACCGGTCATCATGTTCACCGCATGAGTGAACAACCGGCGAAACGTGTAACCCGAAGTTCCTTGTTTACGCGGGTCGTGGCGCACAGGAACCGCAGCAAACCGGTTTGTACCCCACGTCAGCAGCACGTCGATCGATACAAATGATCCTGCGTAGTGGTCGAACGCTGCCGCCACCTCGGACCGAAAACCACGAAAAGCGCAGACCTGCCGTGCGATATCTGCGCCCATGACCGACTGCAGGGCTACCTTGGTCACAAGAGAGGCAATATCCCGCCCCAGACCATGTTGCTCGCGTTCCGGGGTACCGTAGACGACGTCGTAGCCCTCGGCGAGGACGGCGAGCAACTTCGGGATTTCCTCCGGAGGATGCTGCAAGTCGTCATCCATGGTGACGATGACACCGTACTGAGCCGCTCGAATGCCGCACAGCAGAGCATTGTGCTGGCCGTAATTACGCATCAGGTTGATGGCATGAATCCACGGGTAACGCTGCGCAAGTTGGCGGATCACGTCCCAACTGCCGTCGGGACTGCTGTCAATTACCAGGACAAGTTCATAGCTGGAGGCGATCGCCGGCAGAGTGCCTTCTAACCGCCGCACCAGTTCCGGCAAGATGGCCTCGCTGCGGTAGACGGGCACGACCACGGAAAGGCCGTCCAGCGGGCGCGGAGTGCTGGAGTTCAGCTGGGTCTGGTGCGGGTCTGGGCTCATCTTCGTTTTTCGCTTATGGCTTATGGTTCATCGATTGTCGTTTATCGTTTATCCCCGCGCCACCGTCGTGATCCCGACGATGATGACGGCCAGTCCCACCAATTTCTGCAGCGACATTCTCTCGTGCAGGAATAAAAAAGCTCCCACCGTGATGAAGGAGTAGGTCAGGCTCACGAATAGCGGATAGCAGGTGGAAAGTTTCTGGCTGGCGAGAATGTAGAACCACATGAGGGCGGAGAGTCCAGCAAGCAGCACTCCGGCCAGTGCGGCAGGTTGGCGAAGCACCTGAAACAATGCCGCCACCGACGGAGCGAATCCGCCCGCCTGCTCGATTCCATGTTTGATCAACAAGTTCGCCACGGACATGCAGGCGGCCGTGATCAGCAATAGTACGAAGCCCGCGAGGGTCACCCTGTTCGTCTCCAATCTCGTAATTTCCCGCATCGACCTCGGTTTCCGAGGCTTTCGATGGTGTGCCGTAAGTTTATTCGCGGGCGAGGCAAAAGGCCAGCCAGAGGCCCCGAAAGTTCCCCAGACTCCCACAAGCTCTAGCCTCTGCTATGAAAGCTGACGCAAAAAGAATCGTTTGCTCGCAAGATTGTCTGACGGAACCCCAGCTTGTCCAACATTCCTACACATTTCTTCGTGTCGCATTGATCATGGTGCAACTCAAAGACTGCGTGGCGGACCTTTTGCAGAAGGTCGCCATAGTTCTCGATGAACATTAATTCGGAACCTTCAATGTCGCACTTCAAAAGATCGATTTCGATTTTGTCCTTCATGAGAGTGTTCACATCTACGAATACAACCCTGGTCCCTCCCCTCGCTGGAACATCCATGATTCCAGTCTTCACGTGCACGGCTGATTCGCGGATAAGCGCACTACCTGTTCGTTGTCCAACAAGCCCGTGAACCATGCGAATACTTGCTGGAGCCAGTTGTTGAGATTGAATCCGGCTCTCAAGCTTTGCAAATGTCTCAGGGCTCCCCTCGACGACTGTGATGTCGGGAAGGACGTGGTCGAGATGGTGGCGGCGAATAAGATCGAGAACTCGAAAGGAGAAGTAGCCGACGTTTGCGCCGAGATCCAAAACAACGAATGGCTTTCCCGAAGAAGCTCCCAAGGCCGTTTGAATGGGAACATCGTATTCGCCGTTTACAAAAATGTCGTTGTAGGTCCACCACTCGCCTTTGCTCGCGACTTTGACCGTGAGGCCGGAATCCAGGGTGTGCTCCAGATTGAGCAAGCCGTAAAGCCATTGGTAAAGTATTCTGCTTTTGGCACGCCAGTAGCGTTCACGAATCTGGAATTGAGCCGACTCCGGCAGGATCCCAACAGCGCGAGTTAACAACTTCTTGATCATGTAGTGGGACCGCGTAGGACGGATCAGTTGTGTTGGACTATGTCGAGAATAATAACGGGTGTCTTGGCACCCGTCCAACCTCAACGATCGGATGTCCGGCGCTCCATTCCTGCGCAGGACTGGATTTCTGCTATCGTTTCCCCCAATACTCAGGACTCTATGCAAAAGCAGGCGTAAGCCAGGAGATCTCATGTTTTATAAACGACTAGCACTTCGCGGAAGCCTTCGTTTTCGGTCATCAAGTTTGTTTCTAAGCTGTTTGATTCTTGCCTTGGCGAAGAATCCTGAGATCGTATGTGGCCAAGCCAGTGGCGGACCGGGCAATCTTCAGGACAGCATGCAGTCGGTCAAATATGCTTCCGACTATAATTGGCAACAATCTCCGGCCTCGCCGCCTGCGCTGGCTGCGGGCGCGAATACGATCAGGCTTGCTCCCTGCCCGCGTGGATTTATGGTAGACACGGCGCCCATTGCAGCCCGCTACACTCCAACACACTACGTCTACATTAGCGGCACGGGCACCCCCGAGACCGCCAAAATTGTTCGAGTCTCCGGATATGCGGGTGATCCTTCCTGCCAATTCAGCATCACTCTGGCGAACGCTCACCCAGCTGGTTACACCGTAGGCAGCGCCTCGGGGGGGATCAAGGAGGCGTCCGAGGCGGCGCGTTCGCAAACGGGTTGGGGATTTCAGGGCGGCCAGGTTGTCATTGATTCAGCCGGAAGCCCCTACAACATCTACGCGCCTCTGCACTTTGAGGCTTCGTATCAGACCATTCGGCAGGCAGGCGGCAGGCTGGAATGCCATGTGGCCAACGATGATTGCGTTGTGGCCGGCCGGCGTGACTCCGAGACCATTACGCAGAACGTGATTCTGGAAGATCTGATGTTCCACGCTGCCAATGGCAACATCACCAACTTTGCCTGGGATGCAATTCACGTCAACGCACAAAGCACCGTTATTCGCAATCCCAAATTCGACTACGCTATGACGTCTGCACACGGCACCCCAGTCGGGAGTTTCAATTCCTACGTCAGCGTGTGCGACGACGAGGCTTTTACGCTGGACGGGCTGGACGTGCACGATGGGTATGGCCTGCGCGGAGATCGCCGCGGGCAAGCGGTGTATGCCCTGCCGGAAGGACGCACGCGCAACGCCAACAACTGCTACGCGGTGGGTTGGCTCCAGCACATCAACGGCAACCTGCAATGTGCCGGGAACGTTATCACATGGCTGAGCGGCAACGGCCTGCGCGTGTCGGATTCGGTGGTACAAGGGTTCAGTCAATACGGAATCCGCAGCGGAACCCCGACCGGGGGCTATAACGGCAACACGCAACTCGACAATGACTACTTTGAAGTCGGCGGATGCACCAACCCGGACTACGTCGATGCTGGAGCGAAGGGAGCCGCTGCACAGGGCATGGCGGGGGTAATCACGCAAGGGGGACAAGTGACGGCACACGGTTCGACCGGGCTCACGGGTGCGATGCCGACTTTCAGTTGCAGCGGAAGTGCGGGGGCTGACCGGTTCAACTACTGGGCGGTCGCCAATCTGAGCGGATCATCCGGGGCGAACGGACCCAGCGCACCCCTGTACCTCGGCAACACGCCAGGAGCGTGTTCGGGGACGCTGACCGGCTACTTCCCGGCCATTCATCCCTACGGCGGAGGTTCGATCAGCTACGACATTCTGCGGACCACAGGCAACGGCGCGAACATCATCGCACCTTACACCCTCGGATGCCGGGGAGGATCGGTTAGCGGCTGCGGTTCAGTGGTGGTAGGCAAGGTCTCTGGCGGCGAGGCGATCGAATCCTTCACTGACAACCTGGCAAACAACACTACCAGTTACAGCCTGCCGCCGATGAGATTCGTTCCTTATCTGGGATTCTGGCCTGGAAATCTAGTGCTGAGCGCTGGCCGCGGTACCGACCCGACTCAAGTTCCCGTGGCAACGTTCGTAGGCGAGTCGAATCTCAGCGGTGGAAATGGAATAGGCATCGTTAGCGTCAACGGCAACTACGCTCCTTCCTCGTTTAGTTTGGTCGGGACGGGCGGGGCGTACTCGCTGATGGCTGGCGCGGCAGGAGGGTTAGGAAGCATCAGCGTGCAACTGGGAGGCTACAACACCGCCACCTTGCTCATGCGCAATAAGGACGGCTATCGCGAGGCGGCCAACCTCAAAGGCAGACTGAATTTTATTGGCACGAACCTGACGGGGTTCCACAGCGGCAGCATCATCACCCTAGTAGACTCCAACCCCGACAAGACGGTAGCGACCTCGAACTATCGCCCGAACATGGATGTTGAGGATGTATGGATCGGCAGCGACAACTCTGCGTACGCCAGTCGCAAGAATATCCCCCTAGCCTTTGGGGCTCCGGTTTCGATCAGCAACTACATCAATGCCTTGCCAGACGGAACGAACTGGAAAGAGCGCCTCACTGCCTGGGAAAAAACCCTCGCGGTCCCGCTTGTGATCAAGGACGGAAACACATTCACTTTGGGTGCCGGAACGGCGCTTTCCCAGATGAAGATTTACGCAACGAACCGCCTTCCAGGAACATCAGTTCCGGGTCAAAGTTGCCTCGATCTGACTGGGACCGCTGTTGGGCTCAGTGCGACGGACGAAGTCAGTGGAGTACATCCGCCAGCAGCGTTGGGTAACCTGTCACTTAGCGCTTACGCTAAGGAAGCGAACGCGGTGATTCTGCACTTCTGCAATCCGAGCGGTTCGCCGGTGAGTACTCCGGCTGGTACGTACTCTTTCCTGGCGGTTCGATGAGTCTGTATGAGCAGCACTATCCCGACACATGTGTTGTCTATAGTCCGGATCTTCGGCACTCGCGCAAAATGTAGTATTCGTTGATGGGCCGGTCGCCTTGGAGGGCCGGCACGTTGCCGGAAGCGCGCGCAATCAGACTTTCTATCGGAAACTCGCTATTCTTGACCGAGGCAAACTGCTCCTCGGCGCTGTGATGCGGTCCAAGCTCTAAGAGATCGGAAACGGCGGCGGGCGGCAAATGGCTGGCCAGGAGCTCGTCCGAGGTTTGCGTCAGCGGTGACATGCTGGCCAGAAAGTGATTTCCCCGACCTCCCACGGTATAAAACACGCGAACGTAAGGATAAGGACTCCCGAATGGCCTTGGCCACGGAGACTAGCGCCGACGGGTCTGAAGCGTTGTCCTGAGGAAACCATTGTTGAAGGATGCCTCCCGTTCGGAGGTGGCGCCTGGCAAGTTCATAGAATTCTTTGGAGTGCAGAAGACTTGATGCTGCAAAAACCGGAGACAAAAAAGAGTCCGAAATACCACCGCATGCAGTGGCCCCTTACTTTTCGCGAACAGTCATTTAAGCAGGAGACCTGGGACAACGCAACTCGGACTGCGGGAGTGTATGCCGTAGCTTGCACGAGATGACACCATTCGTCATCAGAGCAGCGTCTGGGCAATTGAAACTATTTGTGCGACGTGATCCTTCCAGGAGAAGTCGAGGGAGCGCTTCAAGCCACGTTCGGACATTTTCTTGAACAGCTCGGGAGATTGCGCCACGCGAGCTACCGTTTCTGCGAGAAGGTCTGGCGAGAATGTCGGGCAGTACAGGGCTGCGTCTCCGCAGACCTCGCGATGTACCGCCAGATCGGAGGCAATGACTGGCAAGCCACTCGCCATCGCCTCGACAAGGGGATGAGCAAATGTCTCCACGTAGGCCGGCGTCACATAGAGATCGCAGGCCGGATAAACGTGGTGCAGAAGATGGTACGGGACTGCTCCAAGTTCGATCACATTCGAACCCACGCCCAATTCTTGCACCAGTCGCGCCGCAGATTCGGTCCGGTACGATCCTGGATTCGCACCCGGCCGGAGCTTGCACGAAAGAAACAGACTTGCCTCCCGCGGTGCGATCAGTTTTCGCAGCACGCTGACCGCGCGAATCAGAGTCTCGAAGTTTCGATAATAGTTGTAGTGGCTGACAAACAGAAGGCGCAGTTCAGCGCTCGTCCGTTCCAGCTTCTTCTTGAGTTCCTCGGGCGGTGGTTCCGTGTCTCGAAAAAAAAGATTCCGGTCAAAGCCGTGGTGGATGGCCAGGGCGCGAACTCCGGTCCAGCGCTCGATCTCGTCCGCGAAAGCCTGGCTCGGTGCAACCGTACGATCGGCGGTCCGCACCGACCATTTGGCCATTTGTTCCTTGAGCTTGGTATCGAGCCACAGTCCGCAGTCACCCCGCTGCACTAGATCGCGGTAGAAATCTTTGGAGGTGTACAGAGCGTTGCCGCTCAGAAGAATCTGGGGCACGGGGGATCGAAACAAGGCCATGTTTCCTGCCGATAACAAGACGTTCGCCCCGCTGCGACGAATCAACCCAGGAATCGACCTTTGCGCGTGCACGAATCGGATGGCAGCGCTGACGGACTCGTCCGCGAACTCAACGAACGACACATTAGATTGAAGATTGGATCGGTCTTGAAATTCCCGGCGCAAGAACGGAGAGACCAGGATGGTGGAACGGAGATCGGCTCTCGCCGCGAGGTGAGGAACAACGTTGCGCACGTACGTGGGGCCGCTTCCAGAACTAGCAGCCGAGGCATCGAGAAAAAGATGAATCATCGCAGAGCGGGAGAACCCAGCAAGTATATAGATTCTTGAAAGGTCAGCAGGCAAATGCCAGCTTCGCCAGAAGTCCAAGCGGTGTGCTCTATAATGTGGCCCTGCTTCGAAGCAGGCCATGAGTTCCTCTCCATCGCAAACGAAGGGGTCGAAATTCAGGTCGGGCTACTTGCCGACACTGGATGGCTGGCGTGCAATTGCGATCGCCGCCGTGTTGCTCGATCATGTGGCGTCGGGATTTCATCGGCAGGCCAGTTGGCATCCTTTACTGCAAACTGGAGCCAATGGGGTGAGCCTGTTCTTTGCCATCAGCGGATTCCTGATCTGCTCGCGTCTGCTAGAGGAAGAACAACTCTTTGGCAGTATCAGTCTGAAGGGCTTCTACATTCGGCGGGCCTGCCGTATTCTTCCAGCCGCGTTTACCTATTTGCTAGTGCTGGGTCTGCTGGCGACGGGTGCAGTGGTTGTGGTGACACCGCTGGAATGGTGGAGTTGCATACTTTTTTTCCGGAATTACTTGCCGCCGGAATGGATCCGCGCCGGTTGGGGTGGATACACCATTCACTACTGGTCGCTGGCAATCGAGGAACACTTCTATCTTCTATGGCCAGCGTTGCTGGCGTTCTCTGGGCGAGTGCGGGCTCGCTATCTAGCGGCCGGGCTGGCGATACTGGTCGCAGTATGGCGCTGGTGGGATTTTCATCATCAGTGGTTGAACCGCTACCTGCCGGATTTGTTGTTCCCTTCGCGCACGGACGTCCGGTTGGACGGGTTGCTTCTGGGTTGCCTGGCCGCGCTGGTGCTGGCTGAACCACGATGGCGGTTATGGCTGGAACGGCGGTTCAACGCGGGCGTGTTCTGGACTTTTGCGATTGCGTATGTTCTGTTTCAGGTGGTTCCGCGACGGCACATCTACAGCATTTGGGAATCAATGCTGCTGGCCGCGCTGGTTGCCGGAACGGTTCTGCGTCCCGCTGGAATCGTGGGACGGCTTCTTGAGAAGCCGGCGATGAAATGGGTGGGGCGGCTCTCCTACAGTCTTTATCTTTGGCAGGAATTGTTTCTGATTCCGGGAGCGAGTTATCCCTTCTCGTTGCTGCAACGATTCCCGCTTAATATGGGGATGGTCTTTCTGATGGCGGTTTTGAGCTATGAACTGGTGGAGCGGCCGATGATCCGGCTGGGACACCATCTGGCCCCGCCGCCCACACCCGGAAGGATTGACTTAGGTGCCGACGTTTCGCTGGGGACGGGCGCAGAAGTGGTCAAGAGCGAGTTGGAACGCACCGCCTGAGGACGAAAAGAGACCCCGGCGATGTGTACTCTATAATATGGCCCAAGCTACGGAGGGTACTTGCTTCACCAACGCTACAAGGACTTAGTGTTCTGGGGACTCGCCAAGGCAACCCTACCCAATTACCTGGCTCGGAAGTATCTCAACGGCAGTGGCTCGTCGAAGCGGCCGAGACACCTTCATCTCGGTTGCGGTCCCAAGTATCTGAAGGGCTTCGTGAATATTGACGCCAACCCCTTCAACAAGATCGACTTGTGGCTGGATGTTAGAAATGGTTTGCCGTTTCCCGCAAGCTATGCCGATTCCGTTTATTCCACGCACATGTTCGAGCATTTCTATCCCGACGAATTGCAGCGGCTTCTAAAGGAATCTTGCAGAGTCTTACGGTCGGGCGGCGGAATCCGTTTGATCGTTCCGAGTTTGGCGAGCGCGATTGTTGCGTACGCCGAAAAACGCTCCGACTGGTTCTATGACGACTATCCGCGGCACTTTGACTCCCTGGGAGGCAGGTTTTCCAACTTCGTTTTCTGTGACGGACAGCACCGGACGGCCTTTGATCTGAGCTACCTCGATGAGGTCCTGCGGGCTGCGGGGTTCCAGGACGTTGAGGAATCAGCCGAAGGCCGCAGCCGACTGTACGAGGAAAGTGTTCCCCCTTACGAACCGGGAGATTCTCGAGAGCTTCCTCATTCGCTTTACGTTGAGGCGTTCAAGTAGGCTGGCTCTGATTCACACCTACTGTCCTCGCAACGCAAGATGCCTTTGAACGCCAACGGGGCCACGTCTTTCCGTTGCCTGCTGCGTATCTGACCAGGCCGGGCACGCCATCCAGTCTCGCAGAGAAAGCGCGAGCACCCAGAAAATAACGCACATATAGTAGCCCACAGCAATCATCCAGTCCTCAAAGGCCGCATTCACCAAGCCGGCCAGTAAGATCGCGGCCGCTAATACAGCTGGTTGGTCCAGCTTTCCACTGCGACGCAGCCCTGCGAATACCCTGCTGATTTCGCGGATAAGAGCAAAAAGCAGCAGGGCGAAAAAGGAAGTACCGACGGCGCCCGTGGTCTCCAACATGGTGAGATAGCTACTGCCACGTTCTCGGCTCTGCTGGCCTATGGTGACATAGTTCGGACGCCATTCGGCGCTGTTGTCGGCAGCGCCAAAACCGAGTCCCAGCCACGGATGCTCCCGAAAAGTGCGTAGACTTCTTTCCCACGGCTTCTGGCGCGAATCCATGATATTTCCGCGTTCACCTTTTTTGTAGAGCAGAGTCTCGGAGCCAGCCTGAAAACGATCTGGCGCCAGTAGAAAGACGCTCAGCAAAATCGCCGCAAACAGACTCACGCCCATCAGCAGTGTTCGATAACGCCTGCTGCCCACCAGCAAGAACACCGAAGTCAGAGACGCCGCCGCTATGGATGCCCGAGAGAGGCTAAGAACCAAGAGCGCACCGCACAACAACAGGGAGATGAAGGCGCGAGGCGACGACTTCTGACGGGTTGGCGAAAGTAACAAACGCCACAGCAACACGGGCCAGCACAGACAGCCCATAATCAACCCGAGAGAATTCGCATTGCCCCATGCTTCGAACGAGGCCGAGTAGCAAAGTACAGAGAAGTAAACCAGCCCTTCGGCCATCAGCAACAGTTTCCAGAAAAAGGGCTCCGGATTTCTTGACCAAAGGATCCGTGCACCGATGGAAGCGTAGACAAAGAGTGCGGCTAGACTCAGAGCCTTGAGAAGAGTCATCACTGGATTTACAGAAACAATAGCCGAGACAAAAGCGGCAATTACTGTGAACAAACCCAGGAGGTGCAGATGATTGAAGGGAATCCTGTTCGACCTTCGGACATAATAACCAAGACCCAGGAATGCGCCCAAACCCAGCACCACCCAGCGGAACATGCTCATGGGACCGGCCAGGGGAAATGCAGAACCCGCCCAGAAGAAAATCGCGATCATGATTGTCCAGAAATGAGTTTCGTATTGAGAGGCGATCAAGCCCGCGACCACCAGGACCAACAGAGCAAGCAGATTGAACTCGCCAAACAGATAAGGGCGTTTCACCGACAAGTACAACAGGAGGATTACGGAGCATGCCGCGACCACGGGAAAAATCCTGATGGTCTTGAAATTGGAATTCTCAATCATATAGGGAGGGGCGGTTTTAGTACGATTCGATACAGGTGTTACTGCAACTGTTCCACGGTGCAACTCATCATATACGTTCCAGTTCCTGAGTATCCTGTGGTGCTGCACTGGATTGCGGAGCTTGCCGCAACATGCAGCGCTGCACAGGCTCCCCCGCCATTTGTAAGCGAAGCTGCGTTCAAGGCTGGCCCCACCGGTAAGGTGACTATGCCCGATCCGCTGGGAGCAATTGCGTTGCCCTGGATTGCCGTCGTTGTCCCTGTCCCGCTGTTTGTCGGCCATAGGGTGATGCAAATACGGTAGTTCCCCGCTGATCCCGGGCCGGAGGCCGCTGTCGTATAGATGGTTTGGGCAGGCTCATTCCCCGATAAGGTGATGGAATTGAATGGGGTTCCTAGATTTGGTGCAAGGCCGGTCCCGGCGGTTGTAAGACCGTTGTATTGGGTGATCGTAGAGCCGGTGCCGAGCCGTAGTGGTACAACGTTGAAGGTCTTCGCCGAGGCCGTCAGCCGCTCCAGAAAGCTCGTACTGTCTCCCACATTTCCAATGTAGTTAGAGATTGAGACGGGCGCTCCGAAGGCAAGCTGGGCTCCCGAGGCGGCCACGGCCGCGGGATTATCGAGGCCAATGTAGGTGTCGTTGGCGTCGTAAGTGGGACGCATCCCCGTGGCGTTCAGGGTCTTCGCCATATTCGAATCGACCAGCGTGATTTTGTGGCCGCCCGCGATGCTGCCAAATAGTCCCTGCTCAAAGATCAGACGGCCTTTGCGCCCCGCCGTGTCGGGTGAGCCGGGCTGGCCGGAGTTCAGCAAAGTCGCTCCCGGCCCGCTCGAACCGCTCCCGGTTTCGAGACAGGAAATCCAGGTTCCGCCGTAGTAGCTGCTGCAATCCTGCGCGAAAAACCTCGGCATCACCCCGCCATAGCTGTCCACCACCTGAATCACCGGATCGGCCGCCGAGGTGGCCACGTTGTCGCCGAAGCGGTCAAAGTGTACGCCGGAAGGATTCGGGCTGCTTCCTACCGCATCTCCCGCCGGGGTATAGACCACCGCGCCGGGCCAGAACACTCCCGCCCCAGAACCGTCTCCGAACGCCACGTAATACGTCGGAAACGCGGGCAGATTGGAACTGGTCGCGGCGCTGGTCGCGGCCGATGCCGTATCGGTGAACGAACAGATGTGCGCCGTCCCCACCGTGCACGCCGCTCCGGGAGTCAATCCAGTGGCCACGGTTCCGCAGGCGGTGGTCGAACCGCCGCCGCAGATCGCGAGATAAGGTGCGGGACTGTTTGCCGGGCCAGAGGTCCGAATCACGTCGTAGGTGATGGTGCCGGTGGTGCCAAACTGCGGCCACTTCACCGGGATGCTGCCCGCTTGGTTGGTGAGCGCATCGCCCACGAGGAATGGCGCGCTGATAAGCCCTCCGCCGAATGAGCTGTGGGCCACGATGTAGTAGTTGTACTGGGTGGCTCCCGTATTGGCGTAGCGTGGCGCGATTCCCTGCGGCCCGATCGAGCCTTTGATGGTGGCGAAACCGCTTTCGACGATCAGCCCAGCGGTGCCAATCCCCAAAGGGTTCGGGCATCCCCCGGCCTCAAAGTATACGTTGTCGAGATCCGCGCTCTGGATGTCGCCGAAAGTAGCGGTAGCGCGGACGCCAAACTGCGCCTGGTTCTCAATGACCGAATCGGAGATATGCAGCGTGTTTCCGCTCTGGTTGTCCACGCCGTTGGCTCCGCAGTTCAGATTCAGGTTGGCGTGCGAGAGGTAAATCACGGCGGAGTTTCCGGCGCCCGTGTTTCCTTTGATCGCCACCGAGCAGAACGTCGAGTCGCAGTGAAACCAGCGCGCGAAGAAGGTGGAGAAGCGGTCGATCACCGCCGCCTGATCGTTGTCCACAAGAATCATCGAGCCGAAGGAGGCTCCGTTGGTCAGCGTGCCCACCGGATTCGGCTGCGCTGGGCCAATGCCGATGAAGTTGGTTTTCTGGGCCGCGTCTTCAATCATCGCAAAGTTGCAGTTGTTGCAGCCCGGCTGCCCGGTGAAGTTGCGGATGGTCACATCCCAGGTGTTCGCTTGGTGGGCCAACGCTCCCACCAGCAAGCAGGATTTCGCGTCCAGTTGGTTGCAGGTCACGACCGAGCCGGAGAAGTCGACGACTTCGGCCGAGTTGACGACGTTCACCTGCCCCTGAAAGGTATACTGCCCCGGCGGGACGACGGTCATGCCCAGTTCCTGCGCCGTCGAGGTGTAGTTAGCGCTGATGGGGGCGGCGTAAATGGCTTCCTGCACGCCCTGCGAAGCCGTGCCTACGGTGTAGCCCATGCCATGAGAATTCGCGGCGGTCACGGTGATCGTTCCCGCGCTTCCCCCTTGTTGCGTGCAGGTCGTGGCCGTGATGAGCGCGACTTCCGCCGTTCCCACGGTCGCAATGTAGACGCTCGCGTAGTAGTTGAACAGGCCGACTGCCTGCGTGGTCAGGCCGCGCGGACAAACGGTCAGATGGATGACGTTCGATCCGGCGGAAAGCGTGGCCGGAATTGTAGGAGCCTGCGACCAGTTATCGGACGGGGTAACGTAAGTGATGTTGCTCAGACTGTTCGTTGAGAGGGTTGTACCAGCGGGCTGAACGATGGACTGGGCACCTGTGGGATTAACAACCACGTTCTGGGCTAGAAGCTCGCTTGAAAGAAGAAGGCAGACCAAGAATGCTCGTTCTCTCAACATACAAATCTCCTTTTTTGGGGCTTATCGTCTCCGCAAGGGTGTCAGTTCCGCATCGTAATTGCTTGAGTATATGCTCGCACCGCAGGAAGAGAAAAATCCTGATGCTCTTCACGTTCTCAATTATCCTAGGAGAATCTCAGAGCGGCACGCCGACCGCCGTCGCCAAGCCAGCCGCGCAACACTCCGGCGAGAAGCCTTCTATTAGCCTAGCACTGCGATCGCCCATCCGCGAAGCAAGTTCCGGGTCGCGCGCATAGGCCGCCATCGCCTCCGCCAGTCTGGCCACATTGGCGGATGGTACGACGTAGCCGTTCTCGCGGTCCTGTACGAGATCTGCTACACAGCCGGCGGCATCGCTGGCAATGACCGGCAGACCGCAGGCCATGGCTTCATTTACCACAAGACCCCATGGATCGCTCAACGTTGGGAAGACCAGCGCCTCGGCCAGCGCATAGAAGGCCGCCAGTTGGTCGCGCTGCACAAATCCTGGGAAAACCACTCTGCCCGGGTAAAGCTTTGCGGCGTTCCGCATCAACTCGTTCCTAGCCGTTTCCTCCCCGACCAACACCAATCCCACCTCCGAGCGCAGCCCAGGCTCCAGTCGAGTGTATGCCTCCAGCAAATGGAAAACGCCCTTCTCCCGTGTCACTCGCCCCGCATACACAAAGTACCGCCGCGGCAGGCCCAATTCAGCGCGGCACTGTGCTTCCCGTTCTCTCACCCCGCGAGCCAGATCAGCGAACCGCCGATTATCTACAGCATTAGGAGCTCGGTGAATCAGTTCCGCCGGAACTCCCATGGACCTCACATACTCAAAGGACGATTTGCCCGGAACTGCAAATGCACTGCAGTTACGGACGAACAGTCGCTTGATGAACGCTGCGACAACACTGGGATCCCGCTGGTCTCGACTTGTGCTCTCAATCCAGGCGGCAAAGTGCACGGAATGAAATTTCGCCCAGGTCAGTGCCTGCCAAAAAGCGGGATAATTGTAGCCTCCGCAAAGGAGGGAGTGGGGATGGAAACGCTCCAGCGCAGGCGACAGGCCGCGATTCAACAGAATGTGCCAGCCCCGCCACCGCCGCCGCCAGGCCGGCAGCACCTCGTAGGAAAACTCGATCTCCTCTTTGTATACCAGCCAGTGCCGCTGGGTGGCGTCCGTCTCCGCGAGAAAGATGACATGGAGGTCAATCCCTTTCCGACGGGCCAACGCGTTAAAAACCGGAATGCGATAGGGCGAGATGATTTCTGTCAGCAGCGCAACCCTGACGGCCTTCGTCATGGGAGCAACTCGCGGTAGATGGACAAGAGTTGGCTTGCCTGGTGTGCCAGGGTGTGGCCCTGCAGAATGGTCTGGCGGCCATTGCGGCCGAGGTTCTCGCGAAGGGTGCGATCGGAGAGTAATCGATGCAACGCGGCGGTCAGTTCGTTTAGATTCTTAGGCTCAACCAGCCAGCCATTCTCTCCCTGGCGGATGATCTCCTCGATTCCCTGGCCCCGGCACGCGATAGCGGGCCGCTCTGCTGACATGGCTTCTAAATATACGCAGCCCAGTCCTTCATACCAACTAGGCAGGGCAAACAGCGTGCACTCTCGCATGGCGGCGGCAACATCGGCGCGAGGCCTGCGGCCGAGAAACTGAACCCGGTCTGCGATGCACAACTCGCGCGCCAGCTTCTGCAATGGCGCGCGTTCTGAACCGTCGCCAATGATCTGACAATGAACCGCCAAATGTTCGGGATCGATTGCCGCTACTGATCGCAGCAGTAAATCGTGTCCTTTGATTGGGATCAGATTGCCGACACTCAGGATCACGGATTGGTCAGATTTAGCGTCGCCACTTCGAGTGATGGCGGGGCTGAACAACGACGTATCCACGCCGTTGTATACGACGCTGATCCTGGCCGCGTCACCGAGGCCTTCGCGGGCACGCTGGGCAACCTGCTCGCTGATGCAGATCACGCGGGCAGCAGCTTGGTAGACATGCCCCGAGACCGCGGAGCAACGCCGTCCAAACCAACCGGAAACTTGGCGGGTAGCGAATACATCCAGCCCGTGCACGGTCAGAACAAAGGGAACGCTTAGATCTTTTGCGAGCAGCATCGCCGCGTGCCCGCAGGGCAGGGCGCCGTGAGCATGAATCAGGCTTACCGGATGCTGCGCGTGAAGTTGACGCGCATGGGCTCTGATAGCCGTGTGCAAAAATCGTCCGGCGCTGGATAGCCCTGCATTCCCAGGAATGGAGAAATAATTCTTCCACGTTGCCAAAGGCGCTTTCGCGGCGCTCCTAGGATGCGGGCGGTGCAAGGGATGAACCGCGATCACTGAGGACTGTATTCCCTGACGTCGCAGTTCCACCAGCGCCTCCGCGATAAAACAGCCGCGAGCATCGTCTTCGGCAGTTGGATAGAAGGGGGTAAGAGTCAGTATGTGCATCGGGAGTAGCAAGCCCCTAAATCTATCAGGCATGGACAAACTTAACCCGCGCGGCGATTGAACTCAGCGACGGCATTCGCGATGCTCTGCAGCAAGGAATTCCAGCGCCCGGCGAGGACTTGCCAACCGAACATTTCGCGGCAACGTTGATGAGCGGCGCGGCCAAGTTTTCGCGCGTACTCAGGGTCGCCCAGCAGCGTACACATCGCATCGGCTAGGCCCTCGACATCTTCCGGGTCAATCAAGAGGCCAGTATCTCCCAACACTTCGGGGATTCCGCCTCGTCTTGATCCTACGACTGGAGTGGCGCAGGCCATTGCTTCGGCATTCACTAGACCAAATGGCTCCTGGAAAATCGACGGACAAGCAAAGAGAGTCGCTCTCTGAAACCAGACGGGCAGGTCCCGATCATGGTGAAGATATCCGGTGAATTGAACGCTTCCCGGATGCGTTTTGACGATCGAGGCAGCCAGCGCTTCGACCTCGCGAACATAAGCGGTAGGCGCATGGGTGCCGAAGCCCGTGCTGCCTCCGATTAGGAGTTTTGCATCGGGATGAACCTTCAGCACCCGGGCATAGGCTTGAACAAGTTCCAGAACGCCTTTCTCGGGGTGAAGTCTGCCGACGAAGAAGATCGTTTTGGGCTCACGCAGTTCTTCCTGCGGAAAAAACAAATCTGTATTCACTCCATTGAGAACGACTGTCGTCTTAGCAGCCAGAGCGGAAGACTTTGCGGCAAATGTGTTGCGCAGGTATTCGCTGCAGACCACAACCGCATCCAGGTGTCGCGCGACGTCATCCAGCATGCTGGGGCTCCAGTGGCCCAAGTGGTCGTTTTGCAGATGCAAGACGATTGCGCCGTCGAAGCTGAGATAGCGAAGTACCCTTATCCATTGCGGCCGATTGTGAATATGTACGACGTCGAAGTCCCGGAGTCTGGCAAACAGAGCGCGCAGCCATAGCTCTTCTTCAAATCGGCGAGCGAGGGGAATATGGGAGATGAAGTCGCAGAGCCTCCAGGCGGAACTGGTTGCATAGTGCATCGGATAAAGATCTTTCGGTGGGGTCGGATAACCGAAAACCGTGACATCAAATGAGCTGGCCAGGCGGCTGTAAACCTCGAAGCTCCAGCGCGCTAACGCTCCGCCATAGTAGGCACTGAATTTTTCACGACTGGAGAGGAGGACAGCGACGCGCGCTTTTCGAAATTCTGATCTCTTTGTCATGGATTCAACAGGATGGCTCCTGACGAAGCCAGCGGACAAACTTCTCCAAACCTTCCGCCAGTGGCGTGGCCGGCCGGTACCCCAGCAGGCGAGCGGCTTTATCGATGTTAGCCGACGTGATGGGCACATCACCAGGTTGCAATGGCTTTTGATCACGGATCGCGGTCCGGCCAGTCGCGTGCTCGAGCGCTGCGATTAATTCATTCAGCGTTACGGGATGCGAGTTGCCCAGATTAAATACATCAAACGGCGCATCGCCCGGGGGGAATTCATACTCCAGCGCGGCCAGTACTCCGGCCACCGTGTCATCCACGAAGGTGTAGTCGCGCCCCATGGAGCCGTTTCCGAATACCGGGATCGGCTTGCCAGCCTCCATTAAGGTCGCGAACTTCCGGATCGCCAGATCGGGGCGTTGGCGTGGGCCGTACACCGTAAAGAATCGCAAGCAAATTGTCGAGAGACCGTACAGATGAGCATACGTGTGACAGAAAAATTCTCCGGCGAGTTTGGTGGCAGCATAGGGGGAGATTGGACGCAGGCAGGGATCATCTTCCGCAAAAGGAGCGCGGTTTGTTATTCCATAAACCGAACTCGACGACCCAAAGATGAAACGTTTCACACTAAGTTGCCGAGCCAACTCAAGAAGATTCACGGTGGCCCCAACGTTGACCCGCTCGTAAAGCTGCGGGTTTTCGATTGAAGGTCTCACTCCGGCACGCGCCGCCAAGTGAATAATAGTGTCGGGCTGCAACCTCAAGATCGCCTGACGAAGCGCGTCGAAATTGCACAGGTCGATTTCGCAGAAAGAAAAATTGCCGACTCTTCGGACTTCATCCAGGTTTGTCCGCTTGGCCGCGGGTGAGTAGAAGTCATCGAGATTGTCGAAAACAGTGACTTGCAGCCCACGGCGCAGAAGGGCTTCCGAAACATGGGAGCCGATGAACCCAGCTCCTCCGGTGAGCAAAACATGATTCGAGGCTGAAGTCACGCCTTGGGGGCCTTTCGGGCAAAGACCCACGAATACACGGCCCCACCCCGGCTGAGCTGGAAGGAGCACGTTTCGATATCGCGGAATCCGAGAGAGTTCAAAGAGTCGCGCACCCAGGCGGCATCGTAGGTGACGCTCTGCATGAACGGACTCCACTGGTGACGCGCCAACTTGAACCTGTGATACCAACCCTTGGTGCGGCGCAGCGCCATGTAGGCATTGTGTGCCGCCGCAAACCAGCCGCGCACGACCGGCTTGAGATTCGCGGGCCACTGGTGCAGGGGCATCTGGATCATGATGGTGCCGCCCGGTTTCAACGTGCGCGCCATTTCCCGAAAGTAGGCGGCCGCGTGCTCGATCCGGTCAAAATGCAGGAACACAATCACCGAGAATACGGCGGTTACGCTGCTGTCCGGGACGGGAAGCGAGATGCCATCGGTCAAGTAGAGATGCACATTGGAGCCTACATGCTGCCGGGCATAATTGATCATGCCCTGGGCAACGTCAAGGGCATGCACCTCGCCGAAGTCTTCCGCAATGTGCCGGGTTAGCCTTCCGGCGCCGCAACCGATTTCAACACAGCTTTGCCGCTCGACGCCGTAACGCTGCCAGCGCCGCATGAACTCATCCCAGTCACTTCGACCGGTCTGATAAAAATCGGCGTCAGTCCACGGAGTGGCCCCGTCCCGTTCTCTTCCGGGCTGCGGAATTACGCCGAAGAGCGGGTCCTTCTCGCCCCAGGCCTGCCACTCCTGGTTCGATTGCGGAACGCGACTCTCGACGTTCCCCGTGACCGGGGTCTTCATCTGATCCTCCACGGCGTGAAGACTGAGATTCTAACGCATCCAGGTGTAGCGTGCTGTACCCGGGTTCACCGCGTCGACGAAGAACTCTGCACCCTCCCCTAAACCGCATCCACATCGAACTTGATTGACGGAAGCCCTATACTGAAGGCACTTGCTGGCGCATAGCCATGTTTGACCTAGTTCTCTGCGTTCTTGAGCCGCTATTTGCCGGTGCCACCGAATGGCTAATGCTTCAGCTCTGTCATCTCGTCATCTGCGCTTGGCATGGCCTAGCTTCGTTCCTCGCGGCATTATTCTGAGCTTCTTTCGAAATCAGACTGACACCACCGCCAAAGAAGTTCACAGTTCACATTTGCCGGTGATTCCACGGCGTCCGGCCACCCCAGTAGACAGCCGCATAGACCAAGGCGCCCAGCACGACAAGAACCACCACGTGCAGCGTGAAGACCGAGCGCGCGAGCACCAGCCCTGCGGCCATTACGACCGATGCCATCACGGAGAGCCCGAGTGCTTTCAGCAAGCCGGGCCGGGGCAGGTCCCGCACAAAGTGATAGTTCATGTATGCAACTGCCGCCTGGCTGATCGCCGTGGTGAAAGCGGCTGCGATTGCGCCGTAGCGCGGAATCAGGAACAGATTCAAGACCACGTTCACCACCGCCCCGGCGATGACCGCGTACAGATATTTTTTTTCTCGACCGCTGGGGATGAGTTGCGCTCCGAAGTAGCTTGCCAGCGGCCCGGCTATGACAGTCAGCATGAGCCAGCGAAACAAAGTTGCCGTACCAAGGTACTGTGCCCCGAGAACAAACCGGGTGAGCGGCTCCGCCAGGATGAAGCCTCCGGTTGCGATCGGAAGCGCCAAGCCCACGCTTGCCTGCCCCAACCAACCTAGATAGCGCTGCTCGCTCTCTCGGTCCTGGCCGGTCGTCTCCGAGAGCAACGGGAAAAACACCTGCCCCAGAATCGCGACGAAGGATATGGCGATCGCCATCATGCGGTAACTGGCGACGTAGAGGCCCACCTCCGCCTCGCTCCGCATATACCGCAGCATCACCGTGTCGATCTGGTCGTAAATCATCGACATCGTTGCGGCCAGGCCCATGATCATGCAGATGGGCAGAAAACTGCGCCAGACCTCGGGCGAGATGACTGGCCACGGGATGTGGTACTCGCGGCGGGCGGGCAGCCAGATGAGCAACGTTCCAGCTAATAACGAAACAACGCTTGCGACCGGCACGATCCACGCGTCGGAGGGGCGCCGTATCAGCGCGAGGATGAGGCCGCCATAAATCAACTGCCCCACGGTGCCGCGCAGAGTAACCATCCACATCCGGGAACGCGCCATGAACACCCACTGCGCGTCCACGCTGTTCACTAGGAATACCAAACCTGAGAGGACAATCAGCAGGCGAGTCGTGAAGTCGTGAGGAGCGAACGTCAGGGCGAAGGCGATTAGCAGAACGTAGGAGACCACGGCGAATGCAACTCTTGCCCCCAGCACATGGCGGACGAGGAAATGGACCCGGCCCTCATCCTTCGCGGCTTCCCGCAGAGCGTAAGTAGAAAAACCGGGCGATGCCACCAACCCGAAGAACCCCGCTACGGCCGTGGCGAACCCTATTTTGCCGTAAGTCGCCGGGCCCAGCGCGCGCACTATAAACGGAAACACCACGAGCGGCGTGGCTTTGCTCAGGATATCGAGCACCACCAGGGCAAGCGAATTATTGATTACAGGCGCCAGACGCATAGGGTTGAAGGCTTACCTTGCTTTAGAGCTGTCCGCAGCGGCGGATCAGCACCATCCATCGAAACAGTTGGTCGCTGCAGTCGGCTCCCGCCAGGTGTTGGGCGAAAACCTCGCGAGCAGGCGCCGGATCAAGAACCGCTTGCAATGCTGCTGGATAGTTAGCCAAGTCATTTTCTACCCGCTCGCGAAGTTCCGATCTTAGCCAGGCCGCCAGCGGGGGCGTAAACCCTTGCTTCTCTCGCCAGCGAATCTCCGGCGGAACCCACGCCGGAAGCGCCTTCCGCAGTAGAGCCTTCCCCTGCCCGTTTGCAAAGTGATAGTGCAGCGGCAAGTGGGTGACGAACTGAAATAAGTCCGAGTCCAGGAATGGCGCCCGGCATTCGAGTGCACTACGCATGCTGGCCCGATCCACCTTGACGAGAATTTGCTCCGGAAGATATCCAAACCATGTCGCTTCCATCCCGGAGTGCGGATACCTCAGCCGGGCGTGATGCCGGTCGGCAGTTTCGAGTTCCGCTAGCCCGGACTGCGCCTCTTCCCGATACCGAGGAAGAAACGATTGAAGCAGCGGCGTCTGGGTGCGACCGGCGCGAAGAAGCTGACCATCGTCCTGGCTCAGAAAATTAAGTAAACCCCGGCCGCGCCAACCATCGGGGTAATGCCGGAAGGCGGTCTCCGCCAGAAAATTTACTGCCGGAGTGCGGCGCAGGCCGTGCCACCTGTAATACGCAAACGTCGGCCGGTAGCCAGCAAAACACTCGTCCCCACCGTCGCCGGAGAGCATCACCTTGCAATTCTGGCGAGCAGCCCGGCAAACGGCGAAGGTCGGGAAAATGGAAACATCCGCAAACGGTTCATCGCAGTGATCGATGAGGTCTTCGAAGAGCGGCAATAGCTCTGACGAAGAAAAGTGAACCTCATGATGATCGGAAGCGAGTCGCTCAGCGATCTGCCCCGCGAACGGAGCTTCATCGAGTTGCCTGTCGTCGAAGGACGCGCAAAATGTGCTGAACCGGGCTGCCGGCAGAAAATCTCTGACGGCGCAGGCAATCGCGGTGGAATCGATTCCACCCGAAAGAAACGCGCCGACCGGAACATCGCTGCGTAGGCGAATTCGCACCGCCTGGCGCACGCGCTCGCGCACTTCTTCTACGGCCTCCTCGAGGGAAGGACCGCGGACTCCTTCAATGCCGTTCGCGGGAAGCTCGGGAGTCCAGAACCTGGAACTCGCAAGGGCAGCGCTGCGTCCGACGCTGATCGCCTCGCCTGCACAGAGTTTCCGAATCCCCAGCACATGGGTGCGCGGCGCGGGAACATACCGCAAGGCTAAAAACTGAGCGACTGCGGCTATGTCGAGCCGCAAATCGACGTCAGGCAACGCCAGCAGGGCCTTCATCTCCGAAGCAAATGCAATTCCGCCGCCCGCAACGCGTGCCCGGTACAGCGGCTTTTCCCCGAAGCGGTCTCGAGCCAGCAACAGTTCTCTGCGGCGCGTATCGACGAGCGCAAAGGCAAACATGCCTTCAAGATCGTTGAGCAGATTTTGTCCCTTGTCTTCAAAAAGGTGAACCAGAACCTCGCAGTCGCTCTGCGTGCGAAAGTGATGCCCGGCTGCGATCAGCTTTTCGCGGAGTTCTATGTAGTTATAGATCTCGCCGTTGCACACCACCCAAACCGATTCATCTTCGTTGGCTAGCGGTTGGGCACCACCTTCGAGGTCGATGATGGCCAGACGGTTGTGCCCGAGGAGGCAGCGATTGTCCATGAGCAACTGCCGCCGGTGACCATCCGGTCCGCGATGAGAAAGGAGAGCCTGAGCGCGGTCCGCCCAGGCGAGCCAACGCTCGCCCAGCGGATCATTCGGATCAAAGATGCCATAAATTCCACACATTCGGAGGGATCTAGCGCTCTGCGGTCACTGCCTCGAAAACTTCCTCCCATTGGAGAGCGATGCGGTCCCAATCAAATTGCAGAGCATGCAACGCCGCCGCGCGCGACATTGACCGCCGCAAGTTGGGGTCACGCAACAGCAATTCCAGTTTCTCGACGAGTTCAGCATCCGATTCTACCAAGAACCCGCTCTCGCCATTCAGCACGTAGTCGGGGTGGTACAGATTCATCGCAATACTTGGCAGGCCACACGCACCGGCTTGCCCGAGGACTTGAGGATGGCCCTCCAGAATGCTCGGGAACAGAAACAAATCAGACTTGCGCATTTCGTCGCCCAGTTGCGCCAGCGTCAGATGGCCGACAAACTCAACGTTGTGGCAACCAAGCTTTTCCACCAGTGCGCGGCACATCGGTTCGGTCTCGCCTCGTCCGGCCAATCGAAACTGCACATCGGGATGACGCGCCGCTTGCTGAACGATCAGGTCCACTCGCTTGCGCGCCTGAAAAGATCCGGCATAAAAGACGACCCGGGCGGCGGGCTGAGACGATTCCTGCTCGCGCGGGAAAAAGAACCCCCTGTCGATCCCATTGTGAATTGTCCCTATTTCAATGCCGAACGTACTTCGGACGGTCTCAGCTACGTAGCGGGAGTTGGCAAAGACCGCGTCTGCCTCACGAATTGAATGGCCAGCGAGCTTGCCTGTGGCCTCATTCATGACCAGCACCACGTGAGTGACCACGGCGGTTTTCAGCCGCAGCTTGTGGCGCAGAAAAAAGAAGAGGTTATCCAAGGGTCCGAATCTCGGGTAGAAATAAATGTGGGGCCGAACAACCAGTAAGCGCGTCAGGAACTGCAGCGTGTTTCCGCGCCGGTGCGAGGGAATCAGCGTTGTATTTGCGCGCGCAGCGATCCGCGGATCAGGTTGCCCTCCCGAGAACATGGTCACGCGAAATCGTGCGGGATCGAGCCTAGCCACAATCTCCTTCACAGTCAGTTGCTGAGCGTTGGTGTTGGCCGCATCGGCGTGAGACGGGGTGAAGATCGTTATCAGTTGTTGTCTCTTGGTCATTCAGTATTTTGAGGAATTAACTTGTTTCCGGCGAAGGTACCTCTAGGGTGGTTGCACATGCACCCGTAGCAATCGTTCGGCGCAGCCACTCCGGATCCATTGGCTTGAGGAGACACTCTTCGAATAATGGCACGGCTGGCTCCGTCACCATGCGCGGCAAATCGCGCAGTTGTTCAGGAGACTTGACCATTCGGCCAACTCCAAACCGGGCGTATTGCCGTGTATAGCCGTAGGGCGAGGGGTTCAACCACTCGCACAAGAAACATGGAACGCCGAGCAAAGAACAATCGATAGCAGTGGTAGACTCCACCGTGACCCCGAACCATGCCTTCGCCACAAGTTGAGGTGTAAACGGACCGCCCACAAGTTCAACCAGGGCTGCGTCTGCCGGTGGCAACACCCTTTTGATGAGAGCCATCCGTTCATGGCGGCTTTCGAAAGGATGCAGTTTTACCACTAACTTCCTGCAAGCTTCGCGGGCGACTCTCGCCAGGGGAAGTAGAATCTCGCGGTAAACCTCTTCGGTCCGCCAGCCCGCAATTTCGTAAGGCTCCGAGAAAAAAATTATCATCGAACGTTTATCCTCGGCACGGTCGTGAACCGGAGTCGCGCGTGGACGGGCGGGTCCCGCTAGAACTACACGGTCGGCGGGCAGACGGCAGATCCTCAACAGATAGTCGCGTTCCATCTCTCCCTTCGCGAGATAGACATCGGAGGACAGCTCTTTCAAAATAAAGCGGCCATCCAACGCGCCATGATGAAAATCCAGCGTCGGGATTCCCTGGTGGCGGGCCAGCAAAACAGGAAGACGGGTGTAGGGATTGCTGTCATCCCCGCACATCACCGCAACCACCTGCTCTCGAGAGAGAAGGTTTCGCCAGGCATTGCGGACGGCGATTCCGTCCCGCAACAGGTTTGGGAACTTCTCCAGCATACCCGCACGGAGAAGCAAGTTCATCTCCGGCAGATGTTCGAGGCTTTGTTTCAGGTTCCTCCACTTGCCGAGGGTCTCAAGATACTCTGCCTGTGGCTCGGGTCCTCCAGCATACACGGCCAAGCTTGTACAGGCTACGTTAGGAGTAGGGTTGAAGTGAGTGCCGCTAGGGCGCGTCGCGACTACCAGAAACTGTTGCTCGGGAAGCATGCTGGCGTACGCCGCTGCCATACGCGACACATTGGTATAGGCACTGGGCAAAAGAACGAATGGTCTTCGCCACTCGCGCCGTTTGGTTGCGAAACGAGTGCGCCAGCGATAGCGCGGATCGTACTTGTCCAGGAATATCTGGGTGAGTTGGGCCAGGGAAAATCTCCGAACCCTCTCGCCATAGTGGTGAAAGCGTGACCGGCGAGATGCACTGGAAAATGCGCGCAAAGGACGTTTCAATGGGAGGGCAACCCCGCTCGCAGGCCACCCGGCGCGCGTTGTGTATAATTCCGCAGTCGGAGCAATCTCTCCCGCCAAGCGCACCAACAGCACGGCCTGTTCGAGGGAAGAGTAGATCGAAACGCTGATCAAATCCCACCAATCCAGCCCTAGTTCATCGACCAAATTATTGCGCCCTGCCTGCAAGATGGCACGGATCGAATCAAAATCTTCGATCCCACGGCGCAACGAGTCCAACGGCAAGATGGGGCACCCCAAACGCTCTTGCCAGGATGCCCGCATGGCTGGGGATGACTTCCCCAGGTCTACGATGAGGTCCCAGGTCCCTCCGACCCACGGCCCTGCGCACGGAGAGTCTTCGGGATGGACCAGGAGAACTTTCAAGGATCACTGCGGACCTAACTGGCCTGCGCCTCCACTTTTCGACTGGCTGAATTAAAAGTAACTTTGCGAACCCTTTGCCATGCCAGCATCTTCTTAATCATGGAATACTTTCTCTCAAAACCCACACTTTCAATACCCCGGCCTGAGTGATTCGCGACCGTAGTCAACGTCCAAGGCTCGTTGCCCGACGTTGAGAGCCGTTGTGCGGCCAGCGACAACGCAATCCTGAAAAATCCACGTTCTCGAATGGATTGGGGCGTCCAGCAATCAAAAATCATTGCAGCATTCTCCATAGGGGCGCGCAGACGAGTATCTAACTGTGGTATTTCGAAACCTTCGAAATCACGGGCCCAGCAGAAGTGTACGGGGGTTCTCTCCCTGTTGACGAGCGCGAAACCTTGTGCCGTCTTCGATTGCAGCCGGCGAGCCGAGCGCAGAATGTAGCTTATCGTGTCAGCCTCAGTCTCATACGAAATCGCGCCGATGGCTAGAATCTCCAAATCGAGCGGCATTAGACTCAGCCCTTCCTTCGAACGGGGGAGCTTCTGGGGCCGATCTTCACTCCACTGGTAAAAAACAATTTCCTTGCACCCGTTAATCATAGTCGTCAACCTTTTCATACCCCGCTCTGCGCGGCCTGACCTACCTGCTTGCTCGAATCGCTGCCGAGTACTGCCGATGTAGCCGAGAACACCGCGAACAGCAGTTTCAGCCCTTGGGATAGACTTCACGGCCTGAGCAGCGCTGTACCGGACGATCTCTCGCATGTGTTGCCCATGCGATTTCGTTAGGCTGGCATGCAGCGTGGAGCGAGCACTGTTTGAGAAGCGTTCCTTGTATCCTTCCGAACCCAGGCCCAGGTCGACGACTCGCATCTCGGGCTTGTCGCATGCCTCCGATATCATCTTGCTGAGAAGGCAATACCCCGGCGAGAGCCGTTCGTAGGATGTGTCGAAAGTGGGCTGGTACCAAAACCAGCTTCCCCGAAATTGAAAGCCATAATTCCAGGCAATGGGACGTTCCCCAACCAGCATCTGACTCACCACCACACGGCCAGACTCCGAGAGCAAACTGCCAAGTTCGGAGAGAAGGAGTCTACGCCGCGCGCTCACAAGGTTGCTGATGCGTCCCATGGCCAGGAAGCGCGCAACGTGAGCCACGCTGAAGCTCGAAAGCACCGGTGCGATTGCTTCCCACGTCACCAGGTGGCGAAAGGAAACGGGGCCTTCCTTTACCAGAGAGTTCATGCTGTAGCGGAAGATTTTCTTTTTTCCGAGTGCCGTTTTGAGTTTGTCGCGTTCTGCTTCAGACCCCAGGTCCACCTGCGCACACATCGCTGTGGGCCGAACGAAGAGGTGATAACCGTTTTCGCGCGCGGCCGATGACATCGCCTTAATCGTGGCCGACTCGGCTGGAATGCTAGTCAAGACGAGACTTGGCACACCTGCCCGGCGGAGTTCTGCCAGGACCACCTCTAAGAATTCAGCGCGCTGATCAGGGTGACTCAGAAGATCACAGTAGTCTGCGCTCGTACTACAGAGAAAACTAGCCGTGCTCTGCGACGAGTCAGTCGTTAGAGCAGCAACGCCGGTCAACTTCTCTCCTTCATAGGCAAGTACCAACATTGGCCAGAGAGAGTCGCTAAAGGCCCGCCGCACTGCGAGTGACCATTGATGCGTGTAGAAGATCTCTGGCCGTTCCATCTGCAGCACCAGCGTATTCCACTGGTCCTGCAACAATGGATCGTCGGGAATATCGCGATGTAGCACTAGGCGCATGGCGAACTCACTGAGGATCCAGCTTCCCGACTGGAGTCATGCGAGACGACCCTGTTCCCTGAGACCGAAATGGCGGCGCAAACTGTCGTGCAGACCTGACACATGTGCCTCGAATTCGGGCACCGTTGTGTCGAGCGAGATGTGCACCCGCGGGATACCGAACCACCCGAGTGCAGTTTTCCTGAATGTGCCCCCAATATTCACGAATGCACAATCGTACCCGGCCTTTTCTGCCATCTGCACTTCCCGGCTCGACACCGAGTCAGTCCCTCCGAACGGATATGCAATGGACCATACAGGCACGCCCAGAGCCTTCTCGAGTGCGCGACGGCTCTCCGCAATCTCGCTCCATGACGATTCCGCGGGCAGTTGTGACAGTTTAGGGTGGCTGATGGTGTGCGAGCCGATGCCCATTCCCGCCGCCAGCAGCTGGCTGATTTCAGAACGCGTCAAAATTCGAAAGCGATTCGCCAACTGCTCGAGATGTTGCACCCTCCAATCCTCCGGAAAGCCAAACTTCGCGCGAATTGCTCCCGCAAATTCGAAGCGAGCTTCAGCTTCGCACCTTCCCAGCATCTCCATCATGCCGTACCAACAAGAAGTCCTCTGCGCCACACTGCTATTGAGGTAGGTTTTTATCGGCACTCCACAAAACGTGCCTTCGAAGGCCCCTTCTGGTGCTTCCTGCAAGGTCAAGTAGAGTTCTTCGTACCATAGCATAGAGGGCTCTGCCGCGAGGGAACGCGAGGTCACGAAGAAAAGGCAGGGGAGCCCCTCCTCTTGCAGGATGGGCAGCATATCTGTAAGTGCGTTCGATAGACCGTCGTCGCATGTCAAAAGCACGGCTCGCGGAGGCAGCGATTCTTCGCCCTTGCACCAGAGCCGCACTTGCGCGGGAGAAACGACGTTGTAACGGGAACGCAGCAAGCACAGTTGCCGCCGAAACACGTCAGCAGTCACCCAAGAGCCGTCAAGGTGAAGATCCGTTACTTTGTAACCTGCGGGCAGCACTCCGTGGTAGGTAACCACAGATAGTTGCGCCCGCTCGGCGTAGTGATGCAGATAACCAACCTTGGACAGGGTTGGGTAGATCACTCTTTTCAACAGTTGACTGAAAAGTCTCATGAGTTGAGGACCAAATCCCAGCTCAGCGGCGTTCCCAATTCTATACAGCTTGCGGCAACTTGCCCAGAACCTCGGCGAGGGGCCTGCCCGGGCCGGATCGAGCGGCGACTCACTAGGCCAAATGTCTCGACACGTTCCCTCGTTCAGGACGAACAGCGAAAGACGCACTCTGCTTGTTTAGACGACCGATTCGCATTGATGCTCAGGATACCAACAGTTTGCGGACAACGCGCGCGGCGCCTGTGCCGTCCACGAGTTCCCGGCCTCGTTGTGCCATCACGCTTCTTTCCACCACTGAGACGAGTAACCGTCGCGTCTCGGCCTCGATCCGGTCCGGGATCACTGTTTTCGAGCTCCCCAAGTGATAGGCAGTCCCACGCCGCGAGAATTCGTTTGCGATCGGCGTTTGATTCTCCGCCAAGTCGATCAGCAACGCAGGCAGCGCCATCAGACACATCTCCAAGCAGGCCGCTCCCGCACCCGCAACGGCGAGATCGGCCCAGCTCATTTGCTCCGGCATGTCGGTTGCGTCGCGAATCAGTTGAATCGAGTTTGTCTCATCCGCTCCGAGTTCTTCCAATGAAGCGATGTGTGGATTGCTGCCACCCACGAGAACCCTGATCCTGAGGCGGTCCCTCACCCCGCGGAGCCCGTCGACCGCCGTTCGTGTGAAATTATCGGGATCGCTACCTCCCATCGTCACTAGGACATTTCGAGCAACGGCTGGAATTTCCCGCTTCCACCTGCGCCAGGCGGTGAACTCGCGCCGCAACAGAGCATAGTGTGGGCCCAACAGGATCACGGTCGAGGGTTCGCGACTTCGATACAGCCCTACGTTGGCGTGGGCATTCTGATTGAGGACGAGATCCGCTGAGTAGTGTGCAGCGTGGCCGTTGTCGTCGATGAACAAGACCTTAAGCCCCGCCCCTTTCAGTGAAGCTTGGTATTCCGCTTCGAAGATATAGCCGTCCACGACGACCCAGGAAGGCTGTATTCTCTGGGCAAGCGCAATAGTCTCTTTGGCGTCGTCCGACGAACCGGGCTCAGCCTGCAAGCGAGCCACTCTCATGCCCTCACGCTGCAGACGTTTCTCCATCGCCGTTGTGGACTGGGCCATGGCAAATACAGTTTTGCCACCGGCGTCCTGCCAAGCCTGCGCTAAAGCAAGGCAACGCATGGCATGTCCAGTCCCAATCGCCACACTGGTGTCGCAGCGGATAAGCAAAGTACGACTGTCCGTCATCTTTCGTGCTCGACCTCCTGAGCGATGTGCCTATCTTTATTCGCCAGGGGGAGATCAGGCACAGCGTGCAAATCGCCCGAGGATCCAACTGGGTGTTTTTCCAACATCGGGACCTTGGACACTTCAGGTGACCTTCGACCGCAAAGAATCTTTACTCGGAGCCCTCAATCCCAGCCAACAAGTTCCATCTCAAGCACTCGCCTTGCGGCAGATCGCGGAGCAGTTTCCTGCCGACGACCCTGGGCAGATCGAATGGTACAACCCCTTCTCTAGGAGCCGGCCGCAGCGCCTCCAGCATGTCTTCCCTGAGGACCGTTCCCGCTTTCAAGTCCTGAGTCGCCCGAAGGCAGCGCCGCTGCACGATCACTGTTTCCTGCTCGTTCTCCGCTACGAATTTCTGTGGCGAGCTCAACGCACACTCCAATTCACGCGTTCGATCAACCATCTCCCTCCACGAGGAAGGCGTCATGGAAAAAGGATGGTCCGGACCTTCACGCTGGTTATCGTCGGTAAAGTGCTTCTCGATCACGCGAGCGCCTAAGGCAACCGCTCCGAGTACCGTCGCATATCCCGGAGTGTGGTCGGAAAGGCCTAGCACGACCGAGGGGAACATGGCGCGGAAGGTCTCTAGCACGCGCAAATGAATGTGCCGGAAGTTCTCCCGGCTCCCGGTATAGTTTGTGTTGCATTGCATCAGAACGAGTTGCGAATTGACCTTGAGCACTTCTTCAACCGCTCGCTGCACTTCCTCCATCTCGGAAGCGCCGGTGGCCAAGAGTACCGGCTTCTTTTTGGATGCTACCTTGTGCAACATTTCGGGCCACGTAATATCGCCCGAACCAATCTTAAATAAGCTCACGAAGGGGTCGAGCATATCCACGGCTTCCAGATCATAGGGCGCCGAAAAATATTCAATTCCGCAAGCTTCGCATTCCCGCTTCAACTCCGGGGTCCACTCCCAGGGCAAACTGGCTTCGCGGTAAACCTGGAATACGCTTTTCTTCCATTTCGTCTGGTGAGAAAGCTGATTGCCCAAACTGTTGAAGCCGCGCTCGCTGACAAGTTTGGGAGCGCGAAAATTCTGAAACTTGGCCGCGTCGGCCCCCGCCTCCGCACAGAGACGGATCAGGAGTTTAGCGCGTTCGAGATCCCCGTCGTGATTAGACGCTATATCAGCCACGAAATATGTTGGGTGCTCGGCTCCTACGGACTTCTTTCCCAGTTTCAGTGTCGTCATTCTCAAATTTCCATCAGGGGATCTTAGTGCGGTGCGTGTGGCCGTTCTCGCGCAGTTGAGCAAACCTGCGAAGCCCCGCCTCAACGTCAGGCATGGGGCGCCCCAGAGCAGCGCAAATCCTCTCCGTGTTGAGTGATGTATCCAGGGGACGCTGTGCCTTCAGGGTTGCATCGGCCAAGTGCGTGGGCACGACCTGCCCCGGGTCAAAACCAAACATCGAAGCAACTCGCTTGGCAAACTCGTACTTGCTGACGGCTTCAGACCCAACCACATGGTAAAGACCGGCCAGATTCTTGTCTAAGAGCGCCAGCATGACTTCCGCCAGATCGTGCGCCAGCACTGGGCAAAAAACCACATCAGAGAATCCTGGCACGCGCCTCCCAAGAGTCAGCTGCTTCAGGATCCACTCCGCCAAGCTATGCTTGTTCTGCGCGTTCCATCCGTAGAAGTTGACCCGTGCAATCAAAGCTGCCGGATTCTGGCGGACTACTTCCCTCTCGCCCTGCAACTTGGTCCTGGCATAGACGTTCACTGGCCCCGGCGTATCCGTCTCGACATAATTGCCACGTGCGCCGTCAAACACTGAGTCTGTGGAGATATAGATCAACCGTGCACCGCTTCGCGAACTGACCGCGGCGATGGTCGCGGGCGCCATTACGTTGACTCTGTGCGCTTCGCCAGGATGATCTTCGCACCAGTCTACATCGGTCGCGGCAGCGCAGTGCACCACACTCGAAGGCCGCAATTCCTGGAAGATCCGGGTGGTTTCGGCCTGATCTGTCAGATCGGCGGCCAGCAATTTCACTCCATCAATGTGGACCGGATGCCGGTGATAAAGCCCAACCACTTCGCGGTTCCGCTTGTGCGCCTGGGAAACAAGACTGGCGCCGAGCAGCCCACTAGCTCCGGTTACGAGGATCATTCCCAAATTTCTATCTCGCGAGCTGGCGAGCCTTCCTACCAGGCAGTCCACCCGCCATCCACGGCCAAGTTGATTCCCGTCACGAACGAAGAAGCATTCGACGCCAGAAACAGCAGGGGCCCCTGCAGCTCCTCGGGATCTCCGGTTCGGTGCATGGGATTTTTGGCCTGGAGCCTGCCGTGAAACTCGGCATCCCGCTCCAGATATTTTCCGATGGGAAACGGTCCCGGACTGATGCAGTTCACCCGAATCCCTTGTGTGGCGAGATGACAGGCTGCATAACGCGTAAGCTGGATCAGACCGGCCTTGGCCGGGCCGTAATACGGCGGACTATTGGCTCCGCTCGTTCCATAAATCGACGGATCCGGGCTTACACTGCCGTACATCGATGCGATGTTAATCACCGAAGCGCTGCCTGCCCTTCGCGATCCTGCCTCCTTAAGCAACGGAGTCGCAAGCTGCAGAAGCTGGAACGCCGCGACCACGTTCACCCGGTAGAGTTGCTCAAAGTCCGCAGCTGTCGCGTCCTCCATTGTGCCCGGCCGGACCGTGCTCGCATTGTTAACCAGCACATCCAACCCCCCGTATTGCTCGCCAATCAGGCCCATGTTCCGCCGCGCTGCGCTTTCATCGGTCACATCAAAGCACGCCACAGACGCGCTCAGCCCAGCATTCGTCAACTCGCCCTCCAATGCGTCGAGACCGTTTTGCGTGCGTCCGTTCAATACAACGTGCGCGCCCGCATAAGCTAGTGCTCTGGCCATTGTCCGGCCCAGATGGCCGCTTGCCCCCGACAGAAAAGCTACCCTGCCGTCGATGCGAAACATCGCTAACGGATCTGGTTTGCTACTTCGCAGATTGCTCATGCACCGGTTTCCATTGGGATGGATTCAAAAGACGTTCGGGCGCTTTCGGTAACGAATCCTCCAGTTCCGCGCACTGCCCTAGTGTGAGCTTGGGCAGGCAGAACAGCCGCAGATTCCCCCTCACCTGCTCCAGCGTCTCACAACCCACCACGGTGCTCGTAATCCAGGGTTGCGCGCGAACGTAGGCGAGACACAGATCCATTACACTCTCCCGGCCGAACTTGGCCGCTTGCTCTCGCAGCCGGGCAAGGCAGGACGATCCATCAAATTCCCCCGACAAGGGCCAGCACACCGCGCCCGCCGGACTGGCGAGAAGCCCCTGAAGCAGCGCACTGCGGGCATGCACCACCACATCCGGACGCTCGGCCAATGCCTGGTCAACGCCGTTAGCCTTCCACCGCCAATCCAGAACGTTCATGGGAATTTGCAAATGTCGAACGGCCGGGTCCTGCAAGAGTTCCAACGCCTCGCGTGGCTCATAAACAGATGCTCCTAAAACCCCGATCGTTCCCTCATCGAGCAATTCTAAAAGGCGACGCCAAACTGCCCCCCCACAAGCGCGGTAGTGCTCCCAGCGATGAAGCAACAGCGTCGACAGCCTGATTACCTTCAGAGCGTAGCAGGAACGTTTCACGCTCTCACTCACCGCGGAGCGAAGCGCACTTGCATCAGAATCGTGGCGCAACGAAGCCAGAATATCCAACTTGGTAATTACCTCAACCCGCGATCGCCAAGCCCCGGACAGCGCGTCGCCGAGAACTTCCTCCGCCTCGCCGTAACTGCGAGCCGTGTCCAGTGCAGTAACTCCGTGAGCGATGGCCTCGCGCACCATCCGGATCGCTAGCGGCCGGGTCGGTCGACCTGCGCGGTTCGCAATACCATACTCCATCCCCAGTTGGACAGTGCCAAGTGCCAACTCACTGTGGAGTCCGCTGCCAGAAATGCGGTAAGGTACACGAAACGCCGGTTCCCCATCGAGTCCCGCTAATTTCCTCGCCAGCTCGAACCACCCCACGTGAACCGGATCGGCCACGCCATCAAACAAGCGGCATACCCGATGATAGTCCTGATCATCGTCGATGGTGCACCGCAGCTGGCTGAGATCGGAAGCGCGCAAAACCTCCGGCACGTGTATCTTCGATTTGCAATTCCGCTGAACCCACGGAGTCACGTGCTCGCGGTCGTACGCGCTGGTGGCGATAGCGTGCGCCCGCCGCAGCGTCGCAACCGTAAGGACCTCTCCACGCAGCCCGTAGGGGAGATGGCTTTGGGGAGAGTCCTGCGCAAGATATTCCACGCCCGACCCGAGAAAGGCCGAGGCGAGTTCTTGCACCAAAGCCCCGTCTGGGACCACGTTGTCGCCCGTCAACCGGACTACAACGCAATCCTCGGGCAACTCTGCGGCTGCCAGGGCATATCGCGCCAGGACGTCTTCCAACGGTCCCCGCACAACGCGGATTCCATGCATGCCGAGAACATCAGCCAGCGCATCATCGGAAGGTTCAGCCGAAGTAGCCACGACACCTTCAAGTCCCTGGTTGCCGGCTCGCAACGCGGCCAGCAAGACGCTGGGATAGCCGCCTACCGGCAACATCGCTTTTCCCGGCAGCCGCCTGCTGCCGGTCCGCGCCTGCATGATGAAGACTGTTCTCATCGTAAGTGACGGGTCGGGTGACCCTAGTCTCGATTGAATGAAGTCAGAACCTTTTCGACCGCGTGGGCTACATCCTCGACATCGTCGTCGGTCATCCCGTGAAACATGGGCAAACTGATGAGTTGCTCGTAAGCCGCTTCGGCCACCGGATATTCTCCGCCGCAATAGCCAAACCGCTCTCGATAATACGGATGCAGATGCACGGGAATGTAGTGCACGGTGACCCCGATATTCTCTGCCCGCAGCGCGCGAAATACTTGAGCTCGGCCCATGCTCGACTGCCCCGCGTTCACGCGAATCGGATACAGATGCCAGGCTGGATTCACCTCGGATCGCACACTAGGAATAATCACGCCAGGAAGATTGCGAAACGCCGTTGAGTAGCGAGCTGCAATCTCGCGGCGGCGGGCGAGGTTGGCCTCGAGTTTTTTCAACTGCGACAACCCGAGAGCACAAGCTATGTCCGTTAGCCGGTAGTTGAACCCGAGCGCGACCATTTCGTAATGCCACTGGCCAGAAGCCTCGCGTTGGCGGGCATCGCTTGAGATTCCGTGATTCCGGAACCGGCGCAGGCTTTCCACTAGATCGGCGCGGTCCGTGGTGACCATGCCGCCTTCTCCGGTTGCCAGATGCTTCACCGGGTGAAAACTGAATACAGACATCTGCGCGATGCTGCCGGTGCGTCGTCCATAGTATTCCGCACCCAGCGCGTGACAGGCATCCTCGATCACGATGAGCCCATGCCGCTCTGCCATGGCGAGAATCGGATCGAGATCTGCGGGGTGCCCGGCATAGTCGACCGGTAAGACAGCGCGGGTGTTCGGCGTAATGCGCTCGGCGAGTCGATCCGGATCGAGGTTCAGGGTATCGGAAGACACATCGGCAAAAACCGGGCGCGCTCCTTGATAGAGCGCGCAGTTCGCAGTCGCAGCAAAAGTTAGAGGCGACGTAATCGCTTCATCGCCGGGCTTCAATCCTGCAGCGAATGCCGCTCCATGCAGGGCTGCGGTGCCGGAACTGAAAGCGACGGCATATTTTGTACCCACCCGCGCGGCCAGTGCTTCTTCAAATTCGGCGACCTTGGGACCAGTGGTCAGCCAATCGGAACGCAGAACCTCCGCGACGGCCTGGATATCCTCCTCGGAAATCGACTGGCGGCCATAAGGAAGCATCGCCTCGCGAACCGAAGTTCCCCCGTCGATGGCAAGCACTTCCTGGCTTGTGGGCGTCGCTCGCATGTCATCTGTGTATTACTTTTTCAAAATCAAAGAATCAATCAAGCAGGAACCGCTTTTGAAGGCGAGATCAGCTCCTGGAGTTGTTCGTTCGTCAGCCAACTCGAGTTGGTGTCGCTCGCATAGCGGAAGCCCTCCGGCAACGCGCGGCCACTGACCCAATTCTCCCCGCTCCACCACGGATGCGACGGCCGAATCACGTACATGCCCTCGACCTCCACCGTGTTTCGAGCCTCATCTTCGGAAACCAGCACTTCGTGCAATTTTTCTCCCGGACGAATGCCGATGACGTCGACCTCGCAACCCGGCGCGATGCTTTCGGCCAGGTCAACCATTCGCATGCTGGGAATCTTCGGGACAAAGATCTCGCCGCCATGCATCTCCTCGAGGCACCGAATGACGAACTTCACGCCGCGGTCGAGCGTAATCCAGAAACGGGTCATGCGCGGATCGGTGATTGTGATCCTGCCCGTCTTTCGTTGCTCCTGAAACACCGGGATCACGCTGCCCCGGCTGCCCACGACATTGCCGTAACGGGCACAGGCAAATCGAGTATCTTTGGAACCGGCGTAGGCATTCGCCTGGACAAACACTTTCTCGGCGCAGAGTTTGGTTGCGCCATAGAGATTAATGGGATTCACGGCCTTATCGGTGCTCAGCGCCAGCACCCGGCGCACGCCCTGGTCGATCGCGGCGTCAATCACATTGCGCCCGCCCATGATGTTGGTCTGGATGGCTTCGAACGGATTGTATTCACAGGCAGGAACCTGCTTCAGAGCTGCCGCATGCACCACCACGGTCACGCCGTCGAAAGCCCGCTGCAGGCGCCCCGCGTCCCTCACATCCCCAAGAAAGTAGCGCAGGCTGGAATGGTCGAAACCCGATGCCCGCATGTCGTGCTGCTTGAGTTCGTCCCGGCTGAAGATCACCAGCTTCTTGGGGTGATGCTCCTTCAGCATGACCTCGACAAACTTCTTGCCGAACGACCCCGTCCCGCCCGTGACCAGAACCACCTGCTCCGACCAATTCATCCCATCCGCCTCATGTGAAATGGCATTGCGCTCCTGGTTGAGGATTGAAAAGACAAGTTGCGGCCCGCTTTCCGGCTGGGAATTACGTTGCCCGTAGTATAGCGGAAGTATAGCGGACTTTTTGCAATCTGCGAGAGAAGGCCTTTGGTCAACTGGCATCAGCGCCCAGGTTATAAGTAGAAAGTCAGCGGCTGTGGCATGATTGTAGGGATGAGTAAACGGTCCAGCAGAATTGCCAAGCGGAATGCGCTCCAAGCGGTCGAAGATGCGATCGGGACGTCGCTAGGGAAGAATCCGAGAGTTGCGGCCTCTGGAAACGCGAGCTCTGAGGCGCGAGACGCGAGAATTGAAAGGCGACTGCGGCGCCCGAAGAAGAAAGGGTAAGTACTTAGGGTGTTGCACCCGACAGGCGCGAGCGGAAATCCCGGTGGAAGCCGGAGAGATGCGCCTCGAATTCAGCCAGGCTCATATCCGCGGCCACGTGAACTCTGGGCAGCGCAAATACTGGCAAGGATGCCCCGAATCCTCCTCCGACATTCATGAACGCGCACTGAAAACCAGCTTGCTCCGCCATCAGCATCTCTCTAGTCGTCACCGACCCCGGATCTCCAAACGGATAAGCCAGCGCCCATACCGGTATTCCAATAGCATCTTCGAGTGAGGTCCGGCTCTCGGAAATCTCTTTCCAGGCCAACTCGGAAGTTTGTTGCGAAAGCATGGGGTGGTTCAGCGTGTGTGATCCAACGCTCATCCCCTGGTCGACGAGTTGCCGCAACTCGCTCCGGTTGAGCAAGCCGAAGCGGCGGCGCTGCGCCTCGCTGCTTGTGCGTTCCGCGTTCCATCGATCAGGTAATCCGAATCGGAGTCGGGATCTTTCGATGAAAGTTTCTCTCGCCGGCTGATCGTGTTGTGACAGGCTCTTTACCAGATTCCACCACGCGGATCTCCTCTGCGCCCGATCCTGCAACTCGACATTCATTCCCAACTCACCGCCCTGCCCATCGCCCAACCCATCGAGAATGTAGTTCCCCGCGGGTGCAGCCAGCAGCAACAGGTACAGTTCCTCGTACCACAGCCTCTGGGAGTTCTGCGCGGCGGAGGCACCCAGTACGAAGAAAATGCACGAAACACCCTCTTCCTGCAGGATCGGCGTCATGTCGGTAAGAACATTACGCAGCCCGTCGTCGCAGGTAAGCAGGACAGCCCGCTCGGGCAATTCTTTTCCGTCGACAACCCAGTCGCGTACCTCGTCGGGCGAGACAACGTGGTAGCACTCCTTCAGCAATTGAAGCTGGGCACGCAGATTCTCAGCGCTCACCAGGCTGCCATCCTGTTGCAGATCGCCTACCTCGTATCCGGCAGGCAAAACTCCATGGTAGGTAAGAACACAAAAAGCGCCGCCATTGGCACGCCGGCGAAGGTAGCCGGAATTTGCCAGCCACGGATACACAACGCGCTTCAAAATAGGACTGACAACGATCACTTCATGATCGAAACACAAACTCGCGGCCCCGAGGAGTACCTCTCTTGGTCTCCCGTACTCCCGCAACCGCTGTCTCATTGCACCAAAAGCGCTGCTTCCCCGATTAGTGAAGATTAGTGAGATTGGTGAATGGTTTTCCCGCCGGGCAATGCTAGAATATTCGCGAAACCGATACATACTGCGAGATAGACCCGGGCGATGAACCAGCCATCGAGGCGCCGGGTTTTCTTTGGATTTCGGGTATGCCTGAATGGCCTGGTTTAGGCCTGAAAGGGTTGGAAAGCTTGTTGAGGAGAATGCATGGATTCAGGACCGCTGGTGCAGGCCAATAGCCCCGCCGTTCGCGAAATGCAGCCCATGGGCGGGCACTTTGGGAGGTCGATTGGCCCGCACGTTTACCCCGAACTTATCTCTCAGGAATCTGCCCTCGGCGAGTATGTTCGCGTCTTAATGAAGCGCAAGTGGACGGTTCTCGCGTGCCTGTTCACTATCTTTTCCGTTGTCGCCATCGCCAGCCTCAAGATGACCCCGGTCTATGAGGCCAGCGGCAGCATTGAAATCAACAAGCCGGATTCCGGCCTGGTCAACTTCAATAACTCTCCAACTTTCAACGTCGATTATTTCGATCCCACCGAACTCGACACCGAAGTAATGATTCTGCAGAGCGATCTTCTCGCGCTGCAAGTGGTGAAGGAATTGGGCCTCGACCGCCGCCCAGAGTTCGGCGGCAAAACGCCGGCCCTGCCTTCCTCGCTCGATCTTGCCCCCGACCCCCTGCAGGCTGACACCGCCCGAACCTCCGGCTTGCTCGCCAGTTTCCGGGGGAATCTGAAGGTAACCCTCTCTCCCAACACGCACATCATCAAGGTGTCGTTCCGCAGTTCCGACAAGGAGTTGACTCAGAACGTGGTCAACACTTTGATGACCACATACACCGAGAATAATTTCAAGTCCCGGTTCGACTCCACCATGCAGGCTTCCGACTGGCTTTCCAAGCAGCTCGTGGACCTGCAGATGAAGGTAGAGACCTCCCAGGAAAAACTGGTGCGCTACCAGAAAGAACACGAAATTCTGGGCATCGATGAAAAGCAGAACATCACCACCCAGAAACTGGATGAGTTGAACAAAGCGCTGACCGCCGCGGAATCCGAGCGCATGGACAAGGAATCCGTCTACCGCCTGGTTCAATCCGGGGACGCGGACACCATTGCGTCAGCTGCCTCTGTGCTGGATGCGGCTGGAACCGGAGCCCAGCCTGCCTCGCTACTGTTGGAGAGTCTTCGTGCCAAAGAGGCCGACGTCAGAATCCAGGCGGCGGAATTGAGTACCCAGTTTGGACCGTCTTACCCGAAAGTGGCGCAACTGAACAACCAGTTGAAGGAAATCGACACGCAGATTCTGGCGGAAACGAAGAAGGTCGCTGGCAAAATCCGCGGGCAATACATGGCCGCCCTGCAACGGGAAAACATGTTGCGGGCCGCCCTCGAAAAACAGAAGCAGGAGGCCAACAAGCTCAACGAGAGCGCCATCCAGTATAGCATCCTGAAGCGTGACCTCGAGAGCTACCGCACGCTCTATGAAGGCTTGATGGAAAAGATGAAGGAGGCCGGAGTTTCGGCCGGACTTAAATCCAACAACTTTCGCATTGTGGATGTCGCCCGCGTCCCCACCGCTCCCATCGAGCCCAATATCCCGCGGAATCTCGCCTTCGCCTTCATGCTGGGTTTGACCTCGGGGGTAGGGCTCGCATTCCTGCTAGAGGGCTTGGACAACACCGTGCGCACCACCGAACAAGCGCAAATGATTTCCGGCCTCCCGCCGCTCGGCATGATTCCCATGGGATCGAGAACGGCGCGCGAGGGCGCGAACTCGAAGCGCCTGGTGATCGCTACATCCAACGAAGCGGTGGAGTTGGTCACCCAGGTCAGGCCGCAATCGCAGATGGCGGAATCCTATCGCGCACTGCGCACTTCGCTGTTGCTCTCCAACCTGGGCGCGCCTCCCAAGGTAATCATGGTCACCAGCGCGCTGCCCCAGGAGGGAAAGACGACCACCAGCATCAATTGCGCGGTAGTGCTGGCCCAGAAAGGCATTCGAGTCCTGCTGATCGACGCCGACCTCAGGCGCCCCAGCATCCATAAGACGCTGGGCATGGGCCCGCGCAGTGGACTCAGCAACGTCCTCACCGGAAGCGCTACGTTGCAACAGACCATCACGCGCTCCCCTGTCTTGCCCAACCTGTCCATATTGCCCGCGGGAACGCCTCCCCCGAATCCGGCTGAACTGCTGGCCTCGAACAATATGCGCGACGTACTAGAAGAACTCCGCGGCCAGTTCGATCACATCGTCGTGGACACACCCCCCACACTGTCGGTCACCGATGCCGTGGTGCTGTCGCCGCGCGCCGACGCCATCGTGCTGGTCATTCGTTCCGGACAAACCACCAAGCAGGCGCTCCGCCGCTCCCGCGACATTCTGTTGCAGGTGAATGCAAAAGTCTCCGGCGTGCTCTTGAATGCGGTCGACCTCAGCTCGCCCGATTACTACTACTACTACGAATACAAGAGCAAATACTCCCGCTACTATCGCGACGATGCATCGCACGGCAACGATGATGAAGAGGATGGTGACGCTGAGGACACCGCGGAAGCGTCGCCCAATAGCGCGTAAGGCGGAACGCGCGTGGCTTGTAGTTGCGTTTCCAGCTGGACAGCATGGAAATACCACTCAAAACGGCTGGGCGGAAGAGACTCGTCATTGGCGCGAGTGCGGCGCTCTGCCTGATCTATGTACTGCTGGCGGGCCGGCTGTTTGTCGCTTCCGCGTATGGCGAAAGACCGGAACTCGCCAGCCTCGAACGTGCGGCCCGTCTCGACCCGGGAAACGCCGACTACCGCGATCATGTCGGACGCTATTACGCCCTGGTGGCCAGAGATCCGGGCGCAGCCATTGAACCCTACCGCGCCGCCGTGCAGCTCAACCCGCATTCCGCCCGCTACTGGTTCGACCTGGCGTCGGCTTACCAGGTGCTGGGCGACATTTCCAATCAAACTTGGGCGCTGGAGCACGCCATCCAGGCCGATCCCACCACACCTGACGTGGCCTGGGAAGCCGCCAACTTCTACCTCGTGCAAGGCGACAACGAAAAAGCCCTGCGTGAATTCCGCGTGGTGCTGGAGAATGATCCTTACCTGGCGGCTCCCGCGATCCAATTCTGCTGGCGTATCAACCCGGATGTAGACGTGCTCCTGCGCGACGTTGTTCCCCCTCGCTCCGAGGCCTATATCGCGTTTCTGATTCTGCTGACGACCAAACAAGAAACCGCGGCCACTGCCAAGGTCTGGGCTGCTCTCATGGCCACGCCGCAAACCTTCGAACAACGCTCCGTTTACGCATACCTGAATTACCTTCTTGACCACAAGGATGTGGATCAAGCCCGTCTAGTGTGGCAGCAAGCGGCCCCGCGCTTCGGCCTGTCCTCCTATCTGCCTACGCGGAATAACTTGATTGTCAACGGGGATTTCAATCTGGATGTTCTGAACGGTGGCTTCGACTGGCAGTACGAGAAGCAGCAGAGCGTGACCCTCACGCTGGATCCCAGCGATTTTCACAGCGGGCATCGCTCCCTACTCATCACCTTTGATGGACCCGGAGTCAACGATGCGGGGATTCGTCAATTCATTGCGGTTCAGCCCGATACTACCTACGACTTCTCCGCGTACTACAAGAATGGAGAATTCGAAGGCGCTGGCGCGCCCCATATTACACTTCAGGATGCCTACACTCGGGACGTCGTGTATGACAGCGACGAATTGAAAGAAGCCGGATTCTGGAAGTCCGCCACCGGGGAATTCACCACGGGAGACGATTGCAGGCTGCTGGTGCTGCACGTCCGACGGCTGCCAGCAGGCAGTCCCATCCGTGGTAAGCTCTGGGTCGACGATTTCCGCCTCGTGGCCAAGCGGCAGTAGCCCCTCGAATTGCGTGGATTCAATCTGATGAGAGAGACCAGAAATCCCGAAAACCGTCGTCGCGAGGTTGCTGCCCAAGTCGAAACCGCTTTGCTGTACGGGATTTTCGGCCTGCTCCTGTTTGGCCCGCTCGCCTTCGGCGCGGTCGAACCCTGGTCGATCTTTCTCATGGAAGCTGGCTCCGCCGCTCTGTTTCTCTTGTGGATCGGCAAGCAGGTCCTGGACGGCGACATGAAGATCAGGTGGAATCCCTTGTTTCTTCCCATGGGAATCTTCGCCCTGCTCATCGTTTCGCAACTGGTTTTCCGAATCACTGCCTACCGGCACGACACGGTGTCACTGGCGCTCCTCTACCTCTCCTACGCCATGCTGTGTTTCCTTGCCGGGCAAACCCTGATTCGAGGATCGCAGGCGCGTACTCTAGCGCTGATTTTTTCGTTGTACGGAGCCGCGCTGGCCAGCTTTGCGTTGCTCCAGGGCATTTCCTCCAACGGCAGGTTGTACTGGATTCGCCAACCCCGCATGGGCGGTTGGATCTACGGTCCTTATGTAAACCACAACCATTACGCTGGCCTGATGGAAATGCTCGTCCCCATTCCTCTGGTGTTGGCGCTGACCCGGCTGGCCCCCAGCAGAACCCGCGCTGTGGCCGGGGCCGTGGCGGCCGTAATGGTGGGAACCATTTTTCTTTCGGGATCGCGCGGCGGCATGCTCGCCATTCTCGCCGAACTCATCATTCTATCGGCATTGCTGGTTAAGCAGAAAAGAAGTCTCCGCACCGCCATCGGCGTCGGAGTATTTCTGGCAATCGTGGTCGGCCTGCTCACCTGGGTCGGCGGTGCCGAACTCAGCAAACGCATCGCGACCGTGGGGCCGTCCCATATCGAAATTTCCGGCGACGTTCGCGCCTACATCAACCGGGATGGCTTCAAGATGTTCCTCAAGAAGCCGGTTCTGGGCTGGGGTCTGGGTACATTTCCCGTTGTGTATCCGCAATTCCGTACCTTCTACACCAATTTCTTCGTCAACGAAGCCCACAACGATTATCTACAACTGCTGGTGGAAATGGGATTGCTCGGATTTGCCACGATGATCTGGTTTCTGGTGACACTGTACACACGCGCCCTCAAGAAAATAGGAAACTGGACCGGCGAGATCAGTGGCGCTGTAACTCTGGCCTGCGTGCTCGGCTTCACTGGCATCCTGGTGCACAGCGTGGTCGACTTCAATCTGCAGATTCCCGCAAACGCCGCCCTGTTCTACGTGCTGTGCACCGTCGCAGCCGCGGAACCCTTCGCGCAACCCGCCCGCAAACGCCGCGTCGCGCGCAGCAAACCTCCAGAAGAACTTCCAGCCTCACCAGAAGCGTTACACCAACCCGCCACAAACTTCTAGGACGCTTCACAACTGCGATCCCGATTGCCGATTGTCATCAAGTGCGGATCGTCATCAAGTGCGGATTGTCATCCCGAGCGAAGCGAGGGACCTTGGTGTTTGACGATGCTGCACCGCGGGTGGCCCATGCAAGAACCAAGATCCCTCGCTTTCGCTCGGGATGACAAACTTGCCTTTTGCACTCAGAAAAGGGTCCCCTAAAAGCATCAAGCCGTCCAGCATTTGCTGGACGGCTCAAACTCTTCCGCAATCGAACTTTGCACTTCCGCCTGCTAAGGCGCAGCCGGACTAACCGGATTGTCGCTATGCAGAAGCACCCAGGCCGTGATCCCGCCCACCGCTGCGGCACCCACGCCGATCGCAATGGTTGAATTCAGCACACCGCCGCCGGCGGCCGGAGCGGCACCCGCACCGCGCTTCTTGTCTTTTTTCTTGTCTTTGCTTTGATCGGACTGCTCGTCGCGCGTAGTTTCCTGCCCCTGAGCCAGCGTGACTGTACCGTTGTCGTCGGTGACCGTCAGGTCGCCCTTGCGGGCGGCGATGCGCACCGTTCCGTCAACATCGGTTACGTTGAATTCCGTCCACGCGTTGGACACCGGCGCCACTCGCACATCGCCCGCAGTCGTGGCGATCCCCTTCGACGTGGAGACGCTCACGCCCCCATGTTCCACTTTCAATGAGGTGCCTTCAAACTGCACCAGAGAATCGCCAAGAACCGTAATGCTGGAACCGGCTGCGTGGATGTTGGCCGCCGAGTCAGACCGGGTTTGCACCAGGTCACCGGCAAAAATAGCGGAAGACTTCGGAACGTGACTGCCATTCAACCAGGCAGCGCCATCGGCGTAAAGCATGGCCGCACCCGAATCGGCGGCAAATAGCGAAGCAGGCACAATCAGCAGTAGCACGCAACTTACCATTCTGCGGAAAGCACACATGCCCATCCCACGCTCCGTTAATAACTTAGTTGATTACTGTTAACGCATCGTACCCTCCAAAGTTCTTGGCAGTCAATGCTATTTGTGGTGTTAAGCGGCCCTGGCTGTGGAAAACTTTCTAATCCAGCAACGAGCCTTTCACCACGGAGGCACCCTTCGGCTTCACTCAGGGCAGGCTCCGACATGGAGAAGCAGAAGGAAAAAACTAAAACAATTTTGAGTTGTTCTCCGCGTCGGAGCCTGCCCTGAGTGAAGCCGAAGGGTGCCTCCGTGGTGATGTGCAGCTCACCTCCATTGATCTACCACCTTCCACCAGATCAGCCGCATCCACTCATTCACGAAGGTTTTTGCCCATTGGCGATGAGTCCACCATTGGACGCCGAATTGCGTTTCGTCCCGGGCAGCGGCGACCGAGTACTCATGTCCAGGGATTTCCCTCCGGAAAACGCTTAACGCGCGCCGGGTGTGGAAATCCGAAGTTACAATGAGCACGCTTTTCCCGCCTTCGCGTTCGATGCACTTCTCCGCTTCTTTCGACTCGTCCTTAGTAGACAGCCCTTCGATGGGACAAACGCTCACCGACGCTGCCTGCGGCAGATCCTGAACGTACTTCCGAGCCAATTGAAGCTGAGTAAATTCGTAGATTTTCGCGTCGGCCGGCACATCCAGCACCATCCGTCGCCCATATCCCTGCGCCAGAAGCTGCAGGGCAAGTTCGGGACGCCGGTCCGTTTCCCCCGCCAGCACCAGGATCACATCGGAGCGCCGCGGCGCGTCCATCACAAGAAAGCCACCGGCCTTCGCCGCCGCCACCATCAACACGCAGGCCAGCAATGCCCCGGCCAGCGCCCGCTTCCATGCTCTCTGTCTTCTCATAAGTTCCATCTTTAGGAAATTACATCTGATTCCTCAGCCGTGCGCAGCGCCGCGCGCTCGCAACTGCGTGCTAGAATCGAAACGAAATCCTCGACCTACAGAACCAAGACGCCCTTATCACGCGACGATGACCAGTCACTCTGCCGCAAGTCGTACCCCCGATCAACTCAAGCTCAAGATCCAGCAGCGTCAGGCTCGCGTCGGCATCATCGGCCTGGGCTACGTGGGATTGCCGCTCGCCCTGCTGTTCAGCGAGCAGAAGTTTCGCGTCACCGGCTTCGACATCGATAAGCGCAAGGTCGATACTCTCGCACAAGGCGGATCTTACATCTACCGCATCAGCACGGAAGAAATCCGCGCCGCCCAGGCGCACGGCTTTTCCGCAACCTCCGATTACGCCAAGTTGGTGGAGATGGACGCCGTCATCATCTGCGTTCCCACTCCTCTCAACCAATATCACGAACCCGACCTCAGCTTCATCACCGATACCACGCACGCCATTGCACCCCACTTGCAGCCCGGGCAGCTGATTGTTCTGGAGAGTACCACCTACCCCGGAACCACCGAAGAAGTTATGGTGCCGATTCTGGAGAAGGAAAACAAGAACGGCCTGAAGGCCGCCCGCGGAACTTCGTCAAGCACTTCCTCCAACGCTTCCTCGGCGGAGAAAGAATTCTTCGTCGCGTTCTCTCCCGAGCGTGAAGATCCGGGCAACACATCCGTCGCGCGTAGCGACATCCCCAAAGTCGTTGGCGGAGTGAACCCGCAAGCCTCCGAATTAGCGGCCGCGCTCTACGGATCCATCTTCCATCTCACGGTTCCCGTCTCCTCGCCTGCTGCGGCCGAAATGACCAAGCTGCTGGAGAACATCTACCGCTGCGTTAACATTGCGCTGGTCAACGAACTGAAGCTGCTGTGTCTTCGGATGGGCATCGACATCTGGGAAGTCATCGCCGCCGCGTCCACCAAACCCTTTGGCTTTCATCCTTTCTACCCCGGCCCCGGCCTGGGTGGACATTGCATTCCTATCGATCCCTTCTACCTTTCGTGGAAGGCGAAGGAGTTTGACTTTCGCACCCGCTTCATCGAACTGGCGGGGGAAATTAACAACAACATGCCCTATCACGTGCTCGCCTCCATCGGTGGAGCGCTGAACCAGCAGAAAAAATCCGTCAATGGATCGCGCGTCCTGGTTCTGGGCGTGGCCTACAAGCGCGACATTGATGATCTACGCGAGTCTCCCGCCCTCACCATCATCGAGCTTCTGCAACACGAAGGCGCTCAGGTCAGCTACCACGACCCCTATTTCCCTTTCATCGGGAAGGGACGCAAGTACGACTTGCAGATGAAGCGCACCGAACTGGAGCAACTCGGCCAGTACGATTGCATCGTGATTGTTACCGATCACTCGGACTACGACTATAAAAAGATCGTCGCCGAGGCCCAACTGGTGGTGGACACGCGCAACGCGACCAAGGGGATCGACAGTCCCAAAGTTGTGCGCTGCTAGCCAGAGACGCCAGTCAGAAGTGCCGACAAGGCATTAGGTGGCCAAATGCTTGCAAGCTTCGATCCGTCTGGGTTGAGACTTTGCTAACTTTTGCGGCTCGAAATCCTGCGGGCTTCAACCGCTCTGGGCGGCGTAAAAGACGCGTGCAGGGGTGTAATTTATTGCTCTTTCGTCGTCGGCCCGCGGCACTCGCCGCGCCAGCAAGCGTAAGTAATTGAAGGATCAGCAAGATAAACTTCCTGCTCGCCGGCGAAATGGCCTTTCTCGTGCAGCTTTTGACCTTGGGGTAGTAGACTAAAGGCTGATCGGCCTCGGCAATCCCAGGTTTCCAAGCTGCCCAGGCCTGAGAAGCAGGTCTGAAAAACAGCCCTGAGAAACTTCAACCCCGTACCGGTGTTTTCACGAACTGACGAGTAAATGTGGATATGAGTTCTCCTGCTTCCCAAGCGCCTCTCTTCTCCCTGCTACCGGAGACTAGAAAGCCCTGGACGGAATTCGCCTTTGGCACCGGGGCGCAAGCCTTAACGATTGCGTTTCTGGTCTGGGTGCGCTTGTTGTATCCCTCAGTCTTCTCGCCCGCCGAGCATAGTTACCACTTGGTCGCGCTCGTGAGCACTCCCGTTCCGGTCAATCATCAGCCGCAACCGCCAAGCCACCTCAAGCCCGTGGTGGTCGCGAATCTTGATCCACCCTCTAACGCTTTACGGCTTCCCGCGCCGCTGCCGAAAGCTCCGCTGAAAGTGGAAGATACTCCTGCTCCGGTCGTGAGCATTGCGCCCAAAAAATTAGAGCCGCTGCCTATCAACTCCGCGCCTGTGATTCCCAAGCAAGCGGTGAAGATGAACACGTTCTCCGCCGGCAGTTCGGCCACTCCAACCACCGCGCGGCCTGCGTCACAAGTGCAGACCGGAGGCTTCGGCGATCCCAACGGAATTCCCGGCAAAGGCAATCCGGCCAAAGCCGTCAACATCGCATCTCTCGGATCTTTTGATCTGCCCTCCGGCCCGGGTTCCGGCAACGGCGCTGGTGGTGCCAAGGGAGTGCCGGGCGTGGTCGTAAGTTCTGGATTTGGCAACGGCACGGCTATCCCTGACAACCGGCCTCGCGCATCTGCACAAGTTCAATCCAGTGGTTTCGCCAGCGCCGATGTTCCCGCTCCGCCCACCGTGCACTCCCGAGTGGCAGAAACTGCGGCCAAAGTACTGCCGGCGGAAATCCTTTCCAAGCCAACTCCCGTCTATACTCAAGAAGCCCGGAGTATGCGGATTGAGGGCGAAGTTCTCCTGGAAGTGGTTTTGGAAGCATCCGGTCGTCTCCGTGTGGTGCGCGTGGTACACGGCTTGGGGCACGGCCTCGACGACAATGCAGTCAGGGCTGCCGAACAGATTCGCTTCAAACCGGCGATGCGGGATGGCCAGCCCGCCGATTCCACCGTCGTTTTGCATATTATTTTTCAGTTGGCATAAGTTGTTCGTAAAGGTCTTTATGCGTATGCGTATTTCCCAGGTGGGTTCGCTTTCGTTCTTGCTGTTGCTGATATCGTCATTGCCCGCAGTGTCTCAGGATCCAGCGCCTTCCGCACCGCAAGCCACAATCACTGGCGCGGCGCCCTCGGCACAGGGCTCGGGAAAGCTTTCTTCGCAACCTCCAGCTTCGTTCAACGACGTGATGGACCGGGTCGTCCAGAGAGAGCATCTCTTCGTCGCGCAAATGCGCCACATGCGGCCTCTGGTTGAAACTTATCTCCAGGACTTCAAAAACGACAGCAACGGAGGTTACGTTCCCACCAAGGACCAGTATTTCCTCGGCCGCCTCGACATGAGCGACGGCCCCGAGGACACTTTATTCGCGGGCCAACCCGGCTTTGGCCGCCGCATGGTCAACCGCCTCACCAGCCTCTACGCCATGCACTTCCTCCCTTTGGGCTTCGCTCAGATGGTGGTCCTCGATACCGATTTCCAGAAGAAGTACTACAACTTCACCTTCGTGCGCCGTGAGTTTCTCGGAGAAGTACGCTGCCTGGTGATCGATGTCGAACCCAAAGAAGGCTCGGGCACATCGCGCTTCATCGGCAGAATCTGGGTTGAGGATCAGGATTACAATGTGGTCCGCTTCAACGGCACCTATTCCCCCCACCCCAAGACCGGCTTTTTCCTGCACTTCGACAGTTGGCGCCTGAACATGCGCCCCGGCTCGTGGCTTCCCGCATACATCTACAGCGAAGAATCCGATTTCAAGTATGGCGTCACAAAGAGTCTGCACTTCCGCGCCCAGACCCGGCTTTGGGGATACGACTTGAAGGCCCTGAACAAAAATTCAGAGTTCACTCAGATTCTAGTCGACTCTCCTCAGGACGCCTCCTCGGTGAAAGATCAAAGCGACGTAGCCGCCGACGCAACTCCCGTCGTCGCCGAGCGCATGTGGGAACGTCAGGCGGAGGACAATGCGGTTGAGCGTATGCAAAAGATCGGTCTGCTCGCGCCTCCGGGGGAAGTCGACAAAGTCCTTCAGACCGTGGTCAACAATCTGATGGTCACCAATAATATCGACATGCAGGGGGACATCCGCTGCCGCGTCCTGATCACTTCCCCCCTCGAGTCGTTCACCATCGGTCACACCATCGTGGTCAGTCGCGGTATGCTCGACGTGCTGCCTGATGAAGCCTCGCTCGCCATGGTCATGGCCCACGAACTCAGTCACATTGTGCTGGGCCACAAATTCGACACCAAGCTGGCCTTCAACGACCGCATGTTCTTCTCCGATGAAGAATCGTTCCAGCGTTTGGATTTCAAACGCCGGCCGGGCGACGAAGAAGCCGCCGATACCAAGGCTCTCGAACTGTTGAAGAATTCTCCCTACAAAGACAAGCTGGGCACTGCCGGGTTGTTCTTGAAGGCCTTACAACAACGCGCTCCCGATCTGCCCAATCTGATTCGACCGCATCTGGGCAACAGCCTGGCTCAAGGCAAGAGCATCCGCATGTCAGCGCTGCTGGCCGCCGCGCCGGAATTGCAACCGCAACGCACTGATCAGATTGCCGCCCTCCCACTCGGAGGTCGCATCAAGCTCGATCCCTGGTCCGATCAGTTGGAAATGGCCAAGGCAAAACCGGTGGCCCTGACCTCGGCGAAAGAAAAAATGCCTTTCGAGATCACGCCCTTCTTCCCCTACCTAACCCGGTATTCGATTCCCGGCAGCGAGAAGGTAGCGCTAACCGCACCCGCTCCGAAGTAAGAGAAAGCACTACTCCAGAGCGCATAAGAATGAATTGGGAAGGGTGGACTTCGGGAAATGGGGTCTCAGGGAGGCAGGGTCTTAGCTCCTAAGTGTCAGGTTCTTTGCCTAAGACCTAGCACCTAAGACCTGGCGCCCAAGCTCTGATTCCTGCTGCCACTACTGAATAGCGCTGCCAACATTGGAGAACACGTTGTTGGCGTTCGACCCGATGAGCCGGATCGTGCCCACCACGATCACCAGAATCACCGCCAGCATCACTGCATACTCTGCGATATCCTGACCACTCTCATCGTTCCAAAGGCTCTTCATAAAGTTTGCCACGGGCTCCGTCTCCTTAAGAATCTGTCTTAAACCACACCCCCTCAGTTCTTCCACAGGGGAGAAGATCACCAAATCTGTGACCGGATCAATTTTTATCCCGAGGCTGGTCTGACGAAATCATAAGCGCAAGGCCTGCGCCCGCCAATAGCCCGTATGTGCCATCTAAGTTACTTTAGAGCAAGCACCAGGTTACTTGTCAGCCAATGCTTTTCAGCGGAAGCGACTGGTTGACGGCAAACAGCGCCAACTCCAGCCGCGTCGACACTCCCAATTTGTCGAAAATATTGCTCAGATGGTGTTTAACCGTGTCTTCGCTGATCTTGAAGTATTCCGCAATCTCTTTATTCGAGTATCCCGCCACCACCGCGGCCACAATCTCCAGCTCGCGCGGGGTCAAGCCAAATTTCTTCTGCCGCGCTTCGTCGCTGGAAGACTGCACCAACGTTCGCAGATACTGCACCAGGTTCGAAACGCTTTCCCGTCCCACCCAGTACTCCCCCGACATCACAGTGTGGATCGCCTTCAACAGCAACTGAGTGGCGGAATCCTTCAACACCACACCCCGCGCGCCCAACTGCAAGGCCTCCACGATCTGGCTCTTCTCCGCCGCCGCGGTCAGCAGGATCACGCGCACCGGGGTGGCGTTTGCCCCGGTTCCCAGTTCCCGCAAGGCTTCGAGCCCAGGATGCTTGGGCATCGCCAAATCCAGTAAAAGGATGTCCGGCTTCAAAGTGCGCGCCAGCCTTACCGCTTCCGCCCCGTCCGAGGCTTCACCCAAAACTTTCAAATCCGGCTCAGCTTCCAGAAGCCGGCGCAATCCATCCCGGAAAATCGGATGGTCGTCGGCGATCACGATTCGAACCGGCTGTGCTTTCTTAAAGTTCATCGGAAACTTCTCCACTCTTCGGAACCTTGACTTCCAACCTTGTCCCCACTCCGGGATTCGATTCTACCGTGAGTGCGCCTGCAATTAAACGCACCCGTTCCTTGATAATCATGGGCCCCTTGCCCATCTGGTCCAGTTCGTCCTGCGTTAAGCGGCCGGTGAAGGGGAAGCCCTTGCCATCATCCTCCAGCGTCAGGCTCCACTGGCTGTCGCTCGCACTAAGCCGCACCAGCATATGGCGCGCTTTGCTGTGCTTGCGCGCGTTCACCAGTCCTTCCTGCACAATCCTCAGCAGTTCCCGGCAAACTTTATCTGGCATCTCCAGTTTCACTATGTCTGTCACGAAACGCGCGGAGATCCCAGTCTCCCGCTCAAATCGCTCCACGGCGTCATTCAGCAGGCTGAGCAACCTCCGCGCATCCACGTCGATCGACTTCATCTGCTGCATCAGTTCCCGCAACTTCAGAACTTCCTCGCGCAGCAGGCCCTGGATCCGCCCCAGCTCACCGCCTACCACGGCCGGCGTGGTCTCCGCCTGCCGCTTCAGAACGTCCACCTGCATCTCCACTGCGATCAGCGACTGCACTGCTCCATCGTGCAATTCGCGGGCAAAGCGCGCCCGCTCCGCGGCTCCGGCCCGGCGCCGCAGCCGGTGCAGCAGGTAAACGTTGTACACTGCCGGCCCCACCTGCCGGAGCAAGTCGAGCAGAAACCGCAATTCCTCTTGCGTGTCCCCTTTCCACGACGGATCGAACACAAAGATCCGCCCCCGCCACTCGCCGCCAAACACAAAGGAAATCGCAATCACAGACTCGAAGAATTGCCGTTCCCTCAGCCGATCAAACGGTTCTGTGGAAGGCGATGGCACGGGGTTACCTTCCCGATCCAGTGCGATCACAGACCAGCGCTCGCTTTCTTTCGCGGCGTAAAACACCTCACCCGGAAAATCCTCCAGATAACTCTTGGCTTCCCGTGGACCAGAATCCAGCCATACGAAATCGGAAGGCGTCCCATCCTCGCTGTGCACCTCTCCTAGAAAAGTTCGGTGGCTGTGAATCTCCTGCGAAGCGACCAGCAGCCGCGCTGCCCGGTACATGCTCACGATTTCGCTGCACATCTGTTGCAGCGTTCCCGTCAACCCCGCGTCCACCCGAACTTTCGACAGCATGCGGGTCACGGCCGCCTTCTCCGCCCGCAGGTGCTTTTGTTGCTCTGACAAATAGCCCAGCAACAACCCCATCACCAGCAAGTAAACCGACAACATGAACAACCGCTTGGGTTCGAACTCGGTTGTATTCATTCGCAGGCCGGAAAAAATGTGCCACGGCAGGACTCCCCCACGCGCCACCCACACGTGGAACAGCATGAAGCTCTCCGCCCACAGCAACACCACCTCCGCCGCCGCCGTGCTCAGCGTCTCCCATAAGCCCCACCGGTAAGCCGCCGCGGTCAAAACGAAAACAAAAAACAGGATGAACGGGCTTCTCGGCCCATCCCCGAATACCGAAATAAATGCCGGCCATACAATGTCAGCCGTGTGTACCAGAACGCGAAACCGCGCCGTCGACGCTTTCCGCCGCCGCAACAGCATCAGCACCAGAATGCTGTTCCCCATGTAGAACCCCAGCAGCCCGTAAGCCGCAGGGGAATCACCCAGTTGTGAGGGGTCCATGCGGATCGCAACCAGCGCCGACACTGCCAGAAACACGCGTGCCGTCGCCAGCCAGCGCTCGGTCCGGCGAACCTCGCTCGGATCCACTGGCGCTTGCGCTCTTCCCAGCAAACGATTCTTTGCGTCAACTTGCAATTCGAATCACGTCCAGATGCCCCACAGATTGGTCAGGTATAGGATTGCTTCGCATATTATTGATAAGAAAGGCTGGGAGCAAGCAAAACTTTATCCCCCTCCCAATTACTAACTTACGATTACAAACTTCCCCGGGTTACTTCCGTAACCGGAAGCTTCTCTCCACCCAGTCTAAAATGGCACCGAGGATCGTTTTCTTGCGCACCTACTCCAAGCTGTGGGCCGCGGCCGTCTTCGCCTGTCTGGCGACTCTGGTCCTGGCTGCGCTCTTTCTGCCTCAATCCTTTCGCCTCACCGCCCTCAGCGACGTGGTTCAGTGCCTCTTGTTGTTTTCCGGGACGGTTGCCCTCATCCCCCATGCCGTGCAATCGCGCGGGCGCTTGCGCTTGTTCTGGACCCTCATCGCCTCCGGCATTGCTTTCTGGCTGACTTACCAGGTGTTCTGGACTTATTACGAAGTCTGGTTGCGCACTGATGTCCCAGACCTGTGCGACGCCGACATGATTCTCTTTCTGCACATTGTCCCACTGATGGCCGCTCTAGCGCTCCGTCCCCACGCCCCTCCGGATGAATATGCCGCACGCCTGCGCCGCCTCGATTTTGCTTTGATGATGATTTGGTGGATCTACCTTTACCTCCTCATCGTGATCCCCTGGCAGTATGTCGTAGCCAACGTTGAAACCTACAACAACAACCTGAACTCGCTGTATCTCATCGAGAAAGTCGCGTTTCTTGCCGCCTTATTCATGGCTTGGATGGGCAGCAAGGGCGGCTGGAAAACTTTCTATGCCAGTCTGTTCGGCGCCAGCTTTACCTACGCCGCCAGTTCTCACCTCGCCAACTGGGCCATCAACCGCCACGTCTATTACAGCGGAAGTCTCTTCGATATTCCCCTGGCAGTTTCCATGGCTTGGATCACCGGAATCGCTCTCTGGACCCGTGAGCGCGAACCGCAAGCCGCCGTCCGCTCCTCTTCTTCCCACGGCGTGTGGCCGGCCCGCGTGGGCATGATCGCGGCTTTTTCTCTTCCCCTGTTTGCCGCCTGGGCCCTGCTCGATACCACGATTCCACCGCGCATCCTTTCGTTCCGCCTGGTCTTGACTCTGGCCGCGGCGCTTCTCATGGGCGTCATGGTTTTCATCCGTCAGCGCCTGCTTGACCGCGAATTGCTCCGCCTGCTGACCCACTCGCGCGACTCCATCGCCAATCTGAAACGCTTGCAGGCCCAGATCACCGAATCGGAAAAACTCGCCTCGGTCGCACAGTTGGTCGGCGGCGCCGCCCACGAATTAAACAACCCCATCACCGCCATGCTGGGTTATTCCGATCTGCTGCTGACCACGCCTCTCTCTCCGGAACAGCACGAACTGGCGTTAAGAATCGGACAGCATGCCCGGCGTACCCGCTCTCTGGTCGCCAGCCTCCTCAGTTTCGCCAAACAAGGCCCGGCTGCAATGGGCCCCGTCGATCTCACCGGGCTGCTGCGTACCGCCGTCAGGCTTTCGCAACCCCAGTGGCAGGGCCTTAACATGGAAGTTCGAACCGACCTTCCGCAAGAGCTGCTGATGGTTCGCGGAGATTCCAACCAGTTGCTCCAGGTCTGCGTACAGATCATCAACGACGCTCTCCACGTGGTGCATCAGCACAGCAGCCGTACACTGACCATTGCCGCAGCGCGCATGGATGGCCTTGTCATCGTTACCTTCTCCGACACCAGCCTCGCCGACGGCCTTTCGGAGAGTATCCCCGCAGCCGATGCCGGGACTGAGGAAGACGAGACTCTCTCCGGCCTCGGACTGAACGCCTGTCAGGGCATCCTTCAGCAACATCAGGGCCGGCTTTCGTGGCAGCAAGTCCGCAACTCGGGCATCACCATCCGCGTCGAACTCCCCGTCATCCCTGCGACGGCTGAGGAGAAATCGAATGCTGCTGGAGTTCCGGTGATGTGGCAGCCTCAACCGTCCTCTTAAGCTGGCCGCAAGCCGCGTAAATGTCCCGCCCGCGCGGACGCCGCACATACGCAGGAATCCCAGCTCCCCGCAAAATGTTTTGAAATGCCGTCACCCGCTCCGCGCTCGGAGTCCTGAAATCAATCCCCGGCCCCGGATTCAACGCGATCAGATTCACCTTGCAGCGCAGCCCGCGCAGCAACTCGGCAACTTCCCGCGCATTCTCCGGCGTGTCGTTCACGCCGCCCAGCAGAACGTACTCGAACGTGATCCACTCGCGAGTCCGCAGCGGAAACTCCCGCGCAGCCGCCATCAACATTTCCAGCGTCCACTTCTTGTTCACCGGCATTAGTTGCGTCCGCAGCGCATCGTTCGAAGCATTCAGAGAAATCGCGAGCTTGGGCCGGATTTTTTCTTCGCCGAAGTCGCGAATTCGCGGCACGATTCCAGCCGTAGAAACCGTCATCCGCCGCTCGGCGATGCCCACGCCCTCAACAAGTAGTCGCGAAGCCTTAATGAAATTCTCGTAATTCAGAAACGGCTCGCCCATCCCCATGAAAACCAGATTGATGCGATCCTCCGGCGGCGAAACTTTCTGATCTTTCAGCACCGCACAAACCTGCCCGACAATCTCTCCCGCAGTAAGATTGCGCTTCACCCCAAGCAACGCCGTCAAACAAAACTGGCAATCGACAGCACAACCAACCTGGCTCGAAATGCAGATGGTCGACCGACCGAACGCACGCGTCGTAACCGCTTCCGCCGCCTCCCCAGCCTCTGACCCATCCCCGGCTTCCCCCCCATCCCCCTCCGGCATCCACACGGTCTCCACACTCTGCCCGTCGGCAAACCCAATCAAATACCGCACCGTCCCATCCACCGACAAAAATTTGTTCTCAATGCGCGCCGCCCCAACGGACACCCCGCTCTGTGCCAGTTTTTCGCGGAACTCCTGCGGCAGTGTGGAAATCTCCTCCAAACTTTCCACACGATGCCGGTACACCGCCTCCATGATCTGCTTGGCGCGATAGCCAGGCTCACCCGCTTCGATCACGAGCGCAGTGAGTTCCTCGGGGTCCATACCTTGCAGCGATTTCAAATCTTCGACCATACCTGCAACCTACTGATTCTAAATCACTAACAATCCAATTCTCGCACACCCCACCCCATCCCGCCAGATATGTAAGAATAGTACTGCACCTTCTAGATAGTTCCACGATCAAAACTAAGTCATGGCAAAAGAAGTCCGCAATATTCGCCGCCAGGTCTTGCCCCACGGCCTCACCGTCATCACCGAGCAGATGGAGCACATCCGCTCGGCCTCCATCGGGATTTGGCTCGAAACCGGCTCGCGGGACGAGACGCCACAATCGAATGGCATCTCGCACTTCATCGAGCACATGGTCTTCAAAGGCACCAAGCACCGCACTGCCGAAGAGATTGCCCGCCAGGTGGATTCCATCGGCGGCAACATGGACGCCTTCACCTCCAAAGAATGCATCTGCTTCAACGTCAAGGTGCTCGACGAAAACGTCCCGGTCGCGCTCGAAATTCTCACCGACCTGGTCCTGCATCCCACATTCACTGCCGAAGACATCGCCCGCGAGCGCGGCGTAATCCTCGAAGAGATCAAGATGGACGAGGACAATCCCGATTACCTCGTCCACGAAATCTTCACCCAGAATTTCTGGAAAGATCATCCGCTAGGCAAGCCAATCCTGGGCACCAAAGAAACGGTAAAGAAATTCGAGCGCGCAGCCGTGCTCGAAACCTACACCCACCGCTTCGCCCCCGGCAACATCATCGTAGCCGCCGCCGGGCACCTCAATCACGACCACTTCGTCGACCTCGTGGTCAAGCACTTCGAGCATCTCAAGCCCGCGAAGAACGGCTTCCACTCGCCCGAGCCGAAGATTGTTCCCCGAATCGTGCTGCGCAACAAAAAAGCGCTCGAACAAGTGCAGCTCTGCATCGGCGTCCCAGCCTATCCCATCGCGCATGAGAAGCGCCACGCCGGCTACATTCTCAACACGCTGCTCGGCGGCGGCATGAGTTCCCGGCTGTTCCAGAATATCCGCGAGCGCCAGGGCCTCGCCTACTCCATCTATAGCGACCTCAACCCGTACCGCGATACCGGATGCATGGCCGTCTACGCCGGGACCTCACTCGCGTCGGCAAATAAAGTTGTGAAGGCAGTGGTCAACGAATTTCACGATCTGAAGACTAAGCCAGTCCCCGAAGAAGAGCTGCGCCGCTCGAAAGATCAACTTAAAGGCAGCCTGATGCTCTCCCTCGAGTCCAGCACGGCGCGTATGTCAAACCTCGCGCGCCAGGAAATGTATTTCGACCACTTCCAGGACCTCGACGAATTAATCGAGAAGATCGAAGCCGTAACCGCCGCTGATCTACAGAGCCTGGCCCAGGAATTCTTCAAAACCGAATCGGTCGCTGTAACCGCGCTCGGCAATCTAAGCGGCCTCAAGATCTCCCGCGATCAACTAGCCTGTTGAAACGATTCGCCTTACCCCGTGTTCCCTCGTGTCCTCTGTGGTTAAGCCTTTGATCTCCGTTGTAACTTTCTAGCGCCCGGCACATCCCATCTGAGCCTGCAGGTGCAGACCTGCCGGACGACCTGACTCAATACTCACTCCAAGGAGAACACTATGAAGAAGATTTTCGGCAGTTTGATGCTCGCCTGTATGTTGGCCGCCCCGCTGGCAGCCTTCGCCCAGGATTCCATGAAACAAGACTCGATGCAGCAAGACAGCATGAAAAAAGACGATTCCATGAAGAAAGACGACTCGATGAAGAAAGACGAGATGAAGAAGGACAAGAAAGCCAAGAAGATGGCAAAGAAAGATCAGATGAAGAAAGACGACAGCATGAAGAAGGACGACATGAAGAAAGATGACTCGATGAAGAAAGACGAGATGAAGCAGAACTAGTCTGTCGTCCGGAATGCAGGCGCGGGCCGTCCGGTCCGCGCCGCGTCGTTTTATCTTAGCCGCCAGCAATTGGCGGAATGCGGCCCGGCAATTTCGGAGCGCGGATCGCCATTCGCGATCCGACCGTCGCTTGGAATCCCCCGCTATTCGATTTGCAGCCACGCAGGACGCGTTCGGGAGGCCACTTCATGGTTCGGCTCCTCCGGCTGGGAACTATCGCTGTACGGGCAAGGTAAATCGATTTAACTTCGAGGCGCGAAATAGCCTTTCAGACTCAATGACTTAGCAGCACACTGTCTATAGCTTTTAGAAATACACAAACAGAAACCAGAGCTGCGCACCGGGAATCAACAACTTACGCGGGCTCGAAACACTAAGCTGCGACGCTACCTGCTGGCGGCCCCTGTCTCACCGGCCAGCTGTTCCCGTTCTTCGTCCGCTTCATCCACACTATCAGCGACCTCCAATCCGGGCTTTCCCGTTACGGAAGTCTTCAGATACTGCCGCAGGCACCGCGTACAAGGTACATATCCCTCCGCCATCGCCTCCTTCGCCGTCATCGTCTTCTCGGAAGCTTTGTCGTGAATAAAAGCACATCCCGGTACGTGAAACAATTTCGATCCGTCCGAAACCACCACCACCAAGTCGGGAGGCACGTTATTGCTCGGCTCCGCATGGTGCGATCGGATGAAATGGCCGCGGGTCAGCGAGTTCGTCAACAGCAGGCTTCCCGCAATCAAAGCCAGCGCCGCCACTGGCACCAGCCACGCCGACCAGCTCGACCATCCCCTCCCCTTCACCACAGTATTCGTCGCCAGACGTTTCTCCAACCTCCGGCCGAAACCTACCGGCACCTCGAGCATGCGCTCATCGCCATACAGCTGAATCACATTCCTCACCCCTGCTACCACCGACGAACAACGCGCGCACGTCTTGAAATGCTCCTCCATCGAGGAACGCAGCTCCCCATTCACATCTCCATCCACGTAATTCGACACCTCACGCCGCACCTGCTCGCAGTTCAACGTTTTCTGATTCGCTACCATGGCTTGTTCCCCTTCTCGAATGGCAGCCGGCTGAACCAGCCCTGCTCCCATCCGGCAGCCAGCAGATCGCGCAGCATCAGCCGCGCCCGCAACAGCCGCGTTTTCACCGAGGCCACCGTAATGCCCAGCGCCTCGGCGGTCTCCTGAATGTTCAAGTGTTCCATATCGCGCAGCACAAAGACCTCGCGATATTTTCGATCAAGCGTCCCCAGCGCCTCCGCTAGGCGCTGCCGGACTTCCTTGCGTTCCAGCGCTTCTGACGGTATCTCGCGCCAGTCGGCAAAATCCCGCGGCGCATACTCACTCTCTTCATCGCGGCGGTCGTCGATCGGCTCCATCGCCACTGTTCGCTCCCTTCGCCGGCGCATCAGGGCTTCATTCACCGTGATCTGAATCAGCCACGTACTGAAGCGGGCCTCAGCCCGGAACTGCCGGATATTCGCGAACGCCTTCAGCATCGCTTCCTGCGCCGCATCCTCGGCATCATGCTCATTGCGCAGAATCGCGAGAGCCGCCGCGTAGACGCGGCGTTCATACGGCCTGACCAGCTCATAGAACAAATCATGCTGGCCGCGCTGTACGCTCAGGATCAGGTCCTGCTCGCGCGTGCCCATCTGCAGCGGATTGTTCAACACCATGCCTGGTTCGGACATCTAGTTCGCAATCCTCGCTGCTCGCGTGGTTCAGTATTCCGAATCTTTCTTCCAACCCGTCAGCATGGAGACGAAATTATTCCAGCCGTGCAGGACCACCATCACCAGATGTCCCAGCACAAAAAACAAGATCGCCCACATCACCGCGAAGTGCCAGATGCGCGCCCAGTGAAATCCTCCCATCATCCAGGCGAGCCAGGAAAACTGAACCGGCTTCCACACGGCGAAACCAGTAAGCACCGAGAGCACACCCAGCCCAATCGCGGTCGTATAAGCGTGCTTCTGGAGCGGGTTGTAGGCCTCGCGAACCGGCGGCTTCGGTCCAAAGAAGAAATAGTGCCGCACCATCGGCCACACGCCCGGAATGTCGCGATGCGTGAACAAAACCTGGCGATAGTTTCCGCTGAAGAGCTGGAAGCCGAGATAGATGACGCCAGTCGCGATGTAGATCCACATGAAGGTAAGATGCCACTGCAACGCTCCGCCCAGCCAGCCGCCGATGGCGAACGCCTTCGGCCAATGCAGCAAATCCTTCTGCGGAATCTTGGCGCCGAAGCTGGGGAAGGCGCGGAAAATTTGCAGCCCGCTGCCCACCATCACGAAAAGTGCAACGGCATTGATCCAGTGGCAGAGGCGCACGATGAAGGGATGCTCGTAGACGGCACGCGCCACGACTACCGGTGCTTCTTCGTCGCCCTCGGTGTTTTTGCCCTTAGGCTGAATGATTTCGATAACTGCACCGCTCATACGCGAACCCTCGTGGACAACTCCCGCTACAACCCGTAAAACCACGAATAACCCTGGTCTTCCCAGTACCCAACTCGGTCCAGCACATTCGTGACTTTCAAATCTGTCAAGTACTTGGCTTGCTTGTACCCAACCTTCGTGGGAATCTGCAAACGCAGGGGCGCGCCGTGCGCCCGCGTGAGCGGCTGCTCATACATTTCATAACAAAGCAGAGTCTGCGGATGAAGTGCCGTCGCCATATCCAGCGATTCGTAGTAATCGTCGGCGCAGTTCACCGTGATGAAACGCGCCGCGGGATCAGCGCCCACCAGTTGCAGAAAGTCCGAGAGCCGAGCTCCGCCGAATCGCCCAATCACGTCCCAGCCCTCGACGCAGATGTGCCGCGTGTTTTGCCGAAAGCGTGGCAGCGCCTGTACTTGCGACAACTTGTATTCCCCTGGCTTCTTAACCGCGCCGCTGACGGTCAGCGTCCAGTTCTCGAAGATCACTCCGGGATCGTCCACGTCATAACCGTTGATAGGAAACTTCGCAAACGGAGTCAGGTCGGCATTATCGAATTCTGGCGCCCGATGGCCGGAGCGGAAAAGCCGCGCCGAAGCCCAGTCACTGAAGCCCAGCCCTTTCTTCAGCAACCCTTCCTGCAGACTGGGGATGGCGAACGCGCCCAGCGCCAGCACCGGCGTCAGCTTCAGCAATTCCCGACGGCCGATTTGCCGGAACTTCTTTTCATCCATCTGGCGATCGTCTATCTTGCGATCGTTTTTGCGAACCTCGTTCTTCATGAGTTGACCTTCACCGACCGTCCGCGCACTCGCGGTGTTATTCAGCTATAAGATTCACGAGACGCTCAGAAGTTACGACTCCGCGCGTTAGTTCAAATCAATCGTCAGGAATTGTTCTTCAGCCCTTCCATCACATTCTGGATCAATTCTTTCGCGTCCGTCAGGCTTTTCATGATGATCTGGATGTCCATCACCGGCTTTCCCGGCCAGCGCTGGCTCTGGCAATAGACACCGTGCTGCCCAACCAGCGCCATAGCATCGGTGATCGTGTCCAGTGTAACTGCCAGCCGGCCGCGCGGCACGCCCATCATGGTCTCGTAGTGTTCCAGTTCTTCCTGCTTTTCTTCGAATACAGTCATGCGACGATTGTAACCGTCACCGCAGATGGAGCATAATCATTCGTCTGCTGACAAAACACTTTTCGACGCGTCTAATATTCTTGCCATTACAATCTCAACGAGGAGAAACCATGCTCAAACGAATCGCCCTTCCCACGCTGTTCGCCATCCTGTTCACAGCCGCCGCTTCCGCTCAGATGGGCGGAGGCAAGCCCAGTCCCGCCGCCTCGGCAACATGTGATCTCGGCGGCAAAACTGTCAAGACGGATTACTCCAGCCCGCGCATGAAAGGCCGCAAGATTTACGGCGACCTCGTGCCTTTCGGCCAGGTTTGGCGCACAGGAGCCAATGAGGCCACGACATTCGTCGCCAGCGCCGATGTTGTCGTCGGCGGCAAGACTGTCCCTGCCGGCAGCTACACCATCTTTACGGTTCCCACCGCCGACAAGTGGACGCTGATCATTAACAAAAAGACTGGCGAGTGGGGCATCCCTTACAAATATGAGAGTGATGAACTGGCACGCATCGACATGAAGGCCTCGAAGCTGCCGGCGCCGGTGGAGAATTTTACGATTGCCTACGATAAGTCCGCGGGCGGCTGCATACTGCGCATGGACTGGGAGACGACGCGCGCTTCGGTGGACATTTCGGCGAAGTGACGCAAGAGCGGCGGGTGGCGCGAGAATTCCTGATTTTCGTAGCGCCGGCGAGACGCCGGCGCTACGAAATTACACTGCTGGCTTCCAGCGCAGCACGGGTTTGCGTGCGGCGGCGGTTTCGTCTAGCCGGGAAACCCTCGTGGAGTGCGGGGCATCGAGCACCGTCTGCGGATTTTCTTCCACCTCTTCCGCGATCGACTTCATGGCGTCGATGAACAAATCCATTTCTTCTTTCGACTCGCTCTCGGTAGGCTCGATCATCAGCGCGCCCGGCACAATCAGCGGAAACGCTGTCGTGTAAGGGTGGAAGCCGTAGTCGATCAATCTCTTAGCGATGTCCATTGTCTTCACGCCTTTTTTTGCCTGCAACCGGTCGCTGAAAACAACTTCGTGCATGGTCGGCGTGGAGTAGGGCAGATCGTACGTGCCCTCGAGACCTTTGCGAATGTAGTTGGCGTTTAGCACAGCGTCTTCCGTGGTCTGCCTCAAACCATCCGGCCCGTTGGCCTGGATGTAAGCCAGCGCCCGCACGAACATGCCAAAGTTCCCGTAGAACGCGCGTACCCGCCCTACCGACTGTGGACGATTGTATTCAAAACCCAGCGTGCCATCGGCCTTGGTGATGAGCACCGGCGTGGGCAGGAAGGGCTCGAGAATTTTCTTGATGGCCACCGGCCCCGATCCCGGCCCGCCGCCGCCGTGCGGCGTGGAAAAAGTTTTGTGCAGGTTAAGGTGCATCACGTCGACCCCAAAGTCGCCCGGCCGCACTTTGCCGACCAGCGCGTTCATGTTCGCGCCGTCCATGTAAAGCAGGCCGCCCTTGGCGTGCAGAATGTCGGCAATCTTGTGGATGTCCTGCTCGAAAACGCCCAGCGTGTTGGGATTGGTGAGCATGAGCGCGGCGACGTCTTCATTCATCTGCGCTTCGAGCGCGCCGACATCAACCATGCCGCGTGAGTCCGACTTCAGGTTTTCGACCGCGTAGTCGACCATGGCGGCCGTCGCCGGGTTCGTGCCGTGGGCCGAATCTGGAATCAGAATTTTCTTGCGAGGACGCCCCTGCGCGTGGTGATACGCACGCACCATCAGGAGCCCTGTCATTTCGCCGTGTGCGCCCGCCGCGGGCTGCATAGTGATCGCGTCCATGCCGGTGATTTCGATCAGGCACTCACTCAGCGTCTTGAAAATGTGCAGCGCGCCCTGTGAAATCTTCTCCGGCTGGTAGGGATGGCCGTTCGCGATTCCCTCCACGCGCGCCACGGCTTCATTCACGCGCGGGTTGTACTTCATCGTGCACGAGCCCAGCGGGTACATTCCAAGATCGATCGCGTAATTCCAGGTGGAAAGCCGCGTGAAATGGCGGATGATCTCGATCTCACTCACCTCGGGCATGTTGCCGAGGTCGTTTCTTTCGGAGGAACCTAGAAGGTTTGAAGTATCCACTTCCGGAACGTCCAGCGGCGGAAGTTTCCAGGCGGCCTTGCCTGCAGAAGATTTCTCGAAGATGAGGCCTTCGTTCTGATTGACGTGGAGAGTGGCTTTGCGAATCCTATTTTTCATCGCGCCACCTCCTCAACCCCAGCTTCTTCTTTGACGGATGACGCCGAACCCCGGCCCTCAGCCACTAGTCCCACCGCCGTGTCGATCGCGCTGCGCGTGGTCAGTTCCGTGCAGCACCACAGCGCAGCGTTCCCCAGTTCGGGATAAAACTTCTTCAGCGGAAGTCCGCCGACGGTCTTATGCTCGAGCAGTCGGCTGTTTATGACGCGGGGATCTTCGCTGGTTTGCACGACGAACTCGTTGAAGCGTGGAGAGGCTGCGAACAGAACTTTGCCGTGCTTCGCGAACTGCCCGGCAGCATATGCGGTCTTCGCCAGATTCTGTTTCGCCAGCTCCTTCAATCCGACCTTGCCATACACGGTCATGAAGATGTTGACCATCAGCGCGACCAGTGCCTGGTTGGTGCAGATGTTCGAGGTCGCCTTCTCGCGGCGGATGTGCTGCTCACGGGTGGCCAGGGTGAGTACAAATCCGCGCTTGCCCTGTTTATCGACCGTCTGGCCTACGAGCCTTCCCGGCATCTGCCTCACATACTTTTCCCGTGTGGCAATCACGCCGCAGTAGGGACCGCCGAACCCCAGCGGCACACCGAACGATTGCGCTTCCATGGCGATGACATCGGCCTCGCGCGGCGGTTCCACGATTCCCAACGACACAGCTTCGGCAATCGAGACCACGAGCATCGCACCGCGCTTGTGCGCAATCTCGGCGATCGCCGACACATCTTCGATCGTGCCAAAGAAATTCGGCGACTGGATCAAGACAGCCGCGGTCTGCGCGGTAATCAACTTCTCAAGCTCTTCAACGTTTACCCGCCCATTCGCGCCGAAACCCGCCACGGTCAGCGGCATTCCCTGATGCGTGGCGTAGGTCGCCAACACTTCGCGATATTCCGGATGCAGGCTGCGCGCCAGCACTACCGACCGCCGGCCCGTGAGCCGCACCGCCATCATCACGGCCTCGGCCGCAGCAGTTGAGCCGTCGTACATGGAAGCGTTGGCGACTTCCATGCCGGTCAACTCGCAGATCATCGTCTGAAATTCGAAAATCGATTGCAGTGTGCCCTGCGAAATCTCTGCTTGATAAGGCGTGTAAGCCGTGAGGAACTCGCCGCGCGAGATCAGAGAATCAATAATGACGGGCCGGTAATGAGCGTAAGCGCCAGCGCCCAAAAAACTGGTATAGCCTTCGCCGTTTTCCCGCGAGCGCTGGCGGAAGTAGTCCACAATTTCCGACTCCGCCATCTGGCGCGGCACCTTGAGGTCTCGGCTTAGCCGGTATTCCGCCGGAATCGGAGCGAACAGTTCGTCGACCGAGCCGATGCCAATCGCCTTCAGCATGGCTTCGCGGTCAGCAGGAGATTTTGGTAAATAGCGCATAGGAAGTTGTTAGATGTAACTCGAAGGCAGTTGGATTGTGACCGCGGTCCGTAGGCTCAGAGCCCGCTGAGGATCGCATAATTCTCGACTCAGTGCCCACCTTCTTCGGCCACGAACTTCTCATAGTCTGCGGCGGAAAGCAGCCCATCCAGTTCCCCCGGATTCTTCAGCGTGATCTTCATCATCCAGGAGCCGTGCGGGTCTTTGTTCACTTTCTCCGGGGACGTGGCCAGCTCTCCGTTGGTCTCGGTGACCGTGCCTGAGGCCGGAGCATACAAATCCGACACAGCCTTTACGGACTCGACCGTGCCAAAAGTCTTGCCCGCCGCGAGTTCCGCGCCGATTTTGGGCAACTCGACGAACACAATATCGCCCAGCGATTCCTGCGCGTGGTCGGTGATGCCGATGCTGGCGGAAGTCCCGCTCGCCTGAATCCACTCGTGCTCTTTGGTGTACTTACGGTCTGTTGGATAGGCCATGATGGCTGTGTCAGCTCCTAGCTTCTAGCTACGGGCGAATTCCTCTGCGCCCTCGGCATCCTCTGCGGTTTTCATTTCTTCGGTCTCTTATAAAACGGCGTCGGGACGACTTGCGCTGCCACACCCTGCCCGCGAACTTCGACCTTCATCGTCGTGCCCACTGCGCCAAACTCCGGGGGCACATATGCCAGCGCAATATTCTTCTTCAGGAACGGCGCGGGAGAGCCACTGGTGACGTATCCGATCTCACGCCCGCTGCCATCCAGCACCTTATATCCATCGCGCGCGATGCCGCGCTCCACCATCTCGAGGCCAACCAAAGTTCGCGTCACACCCGCAGCCTTCGCCTTCTCCAGCGCGGCGCGGCCGACAAACTCCGGTTTCTCCATCTTGCAGAAGCGGTCGAGCCCGGCTGCCCAAACATTAATCGTATCGGAAATCTCGTGGCCGTAGAGCGGAAGCTTGCCTTCGAGCCGCAAGGTGTTGCGCGCACCCAGGCCGCACGGGACCAAGCCGAAGTCTCTCCCAGCACTTAGAATTTCATTCCAAACCCGCGCACTGGTCGCCTCATCCGCGGGAATGTAGATCTCGAATCCGTCTTCTGCCGTGTATCCCGTGCGCGCAATCAGAATATTCTTCAGCCCGCAGACCGTGCCGCGCGTGACCCAGTAAAACTTTACGGCGCTCAAATCCGCATCGGTCAGCTTCTGAAGCGTATTCACGCCTTTCGGCCCCTGGATGGCAATCTGGGTAAAGTCGTCCGAAAGGTTCTCCACCGCACAGTCGAACTGCCGCGTGTTGTCGCGTACCCAGTTGAAATCTTTTTCGCGGGTGCCCGCGTTGATCACCAGAAGGTAGTCGTCTTCGCCCAGACGGTGGACGATCACATCGTCCACAAAAGTTCCATTCGAATAGAGCAGCGCCGAATACTGCGCCT
>DATMQT010000087.1:0-127789 GCA_035566655.1 Candidatus Dormiibacterota bacterium | reverse complement strand
TTCGGATTTGCGAAACAGAAGAGTAAGGAGATCGCGGTCGACTCTGGATGTTTTGTTTCTACCTGGGAGACCAGCGATTTCAAATCTGCGGGCGAAGGCGAGATCAGGATATCGCCGTCGCTGGCGGTGCGTTCTTCTATTCCGAAGCGGAGATCGGCGGGGACCAGGGGCTCGATGCGGTCGAAGAAGAAATCGTAGAGCTTGGGGCGCGCCTGGCGGCCGATTTCGATGGCGTCTTCGAAACCGGCGGTGGTGACCAGGGCGGTGCGGGCGCCTTTGCGTTCCAGCAATGTGTTTGTACCGACTGTGGTGCCGTGCAGGATTACTAGCTCGCCTTCGTGATTGATTTTGCGGAGGGCTTCGACGATGGCTTGGGAGGGGTCGGCTGGAGTGGAGAAGACTTTCAGCATGCGCAGCCGCTTGGTGGCGTCGATCCAGACACAGTCGGTGAAGGTGCCGCCGGTATCGATGGCTACGCGGAGGGGTTGATGGCGGCGGGGCATGGGCTTGAATTCGGAGGTTTAGGGTAACATTTGCGGCTATGAGATACGCATTTCTTGTCGAGACGTATTCGACCGAGCGGGTCAAAGTGATCAGCGTGTGGAGTGAGTTCCGCGATGAGGATCTTGCGGTGCGGCCGCGGGAAAGCGATCCACGAGGGCGCACTGTGCATGAGCAGATGGTGCATCAGTGCGTGAGCGAAGATCTTTGGTTCCGCACTATGTTGGGGATTGATGTGGGCGCGCCTCCGCTGCCGAAGCAGGAGATCCGACTGGCGTTCATGAAGCGGTATGCGGAGGACAGCGGGAAACGGCTGGCGGCGTTACACGAAAAGGACGAGGCGTGGTGGGAAGGGGATGCGAAATTTTTTGATGTGCAGCGTTCGAGGGCATGGGTGATGACGAGGCGGATGACGCATACGGCACATCATCGGGGACAGTTGATGGCGATGCTGCGGATGCTGGGGCGGGATGTGCACAGCAATTACGGGCCTACGGCCGATACGGGCGGGTTGATGCAGAATCATGCGCCGACTATTTATGCGTATTCGAGTTTGGAGGCGTTGTTTGCGGGCGAGGGGGTTGGAGGTGCGAAGGCTGTGCTGCCGGGGTCCGGAGGGAAGGTTGTGACGGAAAGACCAGACTAGCGTGAAGTTCCCGCTTCAGGTTTGTCAGGCGATAAGGAAATCCAATAAGGAAATCAACTCAGGAGTAGCGTCGTCCCTGAAAGGACTGCGTTCTCTCTCGTCTGCTCCCCCGTACTTAGGTGCGTGGCTAATGAAGGCCGTCGCTTCGCGACTCGTCGCAGCTTGTTCTACGGGCTATCCCTTTGTGGTGAAGGCTAGGGTCAGCAGCGTCTTTTGTTCTACCTCGTGCGCTTTTGCGCTGCCCGTTGCCGGGCTCGCGCTCGAACTGCGCTTTACTGACATCACGTGGCGCTCGCCGGCTATGCGCTGGAGGCGGGGGAGCATGTTGAATAGGGCTCCCATGTTGGCGGGCTCTTCCTGCACCCAGACGATTTCTCCGGAGTTGCCGTGGCGGGCGAATTCGGCGGTTAGTTCCTTGTCCGGGAAAGGATAGAGCTGTTCCAGGAAGACGATTGCGGTGTTGCTGTCTTTTCTCTTTTTGCGCTCGGCGCGAAGTTCGTGGCCGATTTTTCCGGTGCAGACCAGGATTCGGTTGGCCTGTCCTATTTCTGTGTCGGGAATCACAAGCCGGAAACTTGGACGTGCGAAGTCCTCAATGGGGGAGGAAGCATCGGGATGGCGCAGCATGCTTTTCGGGGTGAAGACTACCAGCGGTTTTCGCCAGTGGCGCAGGGCCTGGCGGCGGAGCAGGTGAAAATACTGCGCGGCGTTCGAGGGTTGCGTGATCTGGATGTTATGTTTCGCGGCTAGTTGCAGGAAGCGCTCGATGCGGGCGCTGGAGTGTTCCGGGCCCTGGCCTTCGTAGCCGTGCGGGAGAAGCAGGACAACGCCGGAGAGCAGGTTCCACTTGGCTTCTCCGGCGGAGATGAATTGGTCGATGATGGCTTGCGCTACGTTTACGAAGTCGCCGAACTGGGCTTCCCAGAGGACTAGCGCTTCGGGATAGTCGCGGCTGTAGCCGTATTCGAAGCCGAGGACGCCGGGTTCCGAAAGAGTGGAGTTGTGGATTCCGCAGCGGGCCTGGCCGGGCGCGATGTTTTCCAGCGGGACATATTCGTTTTCGTTCTCGATATCGATTAGAACGGAGTGGCGCTGGTTGAAGGTGCCGCGGCGGGAGTCCTGGCCGGAGAGACGCACCGGGATTCCGGCTTTTGCCAGGCTGGCGAAGGCTAGAGCTTCAGCCATGCCATAGTCGACTGCGCGTTTTCCTGCGCCCATTTCGGCCCGCTGTTCCAAAAGCTTCTTTACTTTCGGGTGGATGTGGAAACCTGCGGGGTACGTTGTGAGGTGATTCGTAAGGTCGGCTAACTCTTCATTTGAGAGTCCGGTTTCTACTTCGAATTCTGGCTTGTGGAGGCCGCCGTAGTATTGGTCCCAATACTTTGGGAGGTCGCGCATCAACGGCTTCTGGGTTAGCTTGCCGGCGTCTTTTTGCGCGGATTCGAACTCGGCTTTGATGGCGGCGGCTTGCGCCGGGGCGTCGGCTGCTCCGATGTCATCGGCGTAGATTTCCCAGAGCGGCGGATGCTCTTTGATCTTTTTGTAGAGCAGCGGCTGGGTAACGGTGGGATCGTCGACTTCGCTGTGACCGTGGCGGCGGTATCCAATCAGGTCGATTACAACGTCGGTGCCGAACCGGTAACGATATTCCGTGGCTAGGCGGGCTACGCGGACTACTGCGTCCACATCCTCGCCGTTGACGTGGAAGATGGGAATGGACTGGCGGCGCGCGATGCAAGCGGCGAAACGGGTGGAGTGCTCTTCGACGTAGCTGGTTGTGAATCCGAGCAGGTTGTTGACGACCACATGAATCGAGCCGCCTACGGTGTAGCCCGGGAGGTCGGCGTAGTTCATGGTCTCGGCCAGGATGCCTTGTCCGGCGAAAGCGGCGTCGCCGTGGACGAGCAGTGGGAGATACTTTTCGCGTCCGCCTTCTCCGGTGCGGTCCTGCTTGGCGCGCGTGCGGCCGACGGTTACTGGATCGACTGCTTCGAGGTGGCTGGGGTTTGAAACCAGGTGGATGTGGACCTTGTTGCCGCTGTGCGTCGTGTACTCGCCGGTTGCGCCCATGTGGTACTTGACGTCGCCGGAGCCCAGGACGCTGCGCGGGTTGACGTCTTCGAATCCGGCGAAGATCTCGTCCGGGGGACGTTTGGCTACATGGGCAATTACGTTGAGGCGTCCGCGGTGGCTCATGCCCATTACTAGTTCGATCGCACCGAGGCGGGAACCGGTGTCGAGAAGTTCATCGACTAGCGGGATCAGAGCCGTTACGCCTTCGAGTGAGAAACGCTTGCTGCCTAGATAGCGCTGCTGCATGACTTGTTCGAATATGTCGGCGCGGATTAGCAGGTCGAGAACGCGTTTCTGGTCTTTTTCGGTAACCTCGAAACCTTGGGATGGCGATTCCATCTGCTCGTAGATCCAGCGGCGGCGTTCGGGATTGTAGATGTGGTTGATCTCGATGCCAATCGTGCTGGAGTAGATGGCGCGGGCTTCGCGGGCGTACTGGCTGTTGATTTGCAGTTCGGGAGTAGGGCGCGGGCGGAGGAAGCCTAACGGGTCGAGGTCGCCTTCGAGGTATCCCCATTGGCGGAAGGCGTTGAAGACTTGTTCGCGCTCCGGGTTGCTGGCGGCGGGGTCGATGACGGCACTGGTGCCGTCGGACGCTTTAGATTTCGGTGTGGCCATATTAGGTCGTTACTAGGATAACGGATGCTGGGCGGACGCGGGGGATTCCAGCGGGGAGCAAAACCTTTAGCACAGGGGACACAGGGGAACGCAGGGTAGAACTACAAAGCGGATGACCTTCCCGGGTCATCCGCTTCGTCTTTCACAGATTGCGGCTTAGTTCCCTAACTACTTGCGGCCCTAGAAGCTGAACAGGTCCATCAGATCGGTAATGGCTGGGCTGTTCGTCGGGACGTAAGGGTTGCTGCCGGTGATGGGGTTGGGGAAATTGTCGCGGCTGCGGCTGGTGAGCGGAGCCAGTCCCCAGTTCGCTTCGATGAACTTCAGGATCGAAACGTGGTCGGCGTAGGCGTGCGAGATATGGCCGGCTTTCGTGAATGGAGAGACGACGAGGGTGGGAATTCTGGTGCCGTCGCCGAAGTAATCCAGAGGCTGAACGTAGCCGGAGTCATAGTAACCGCCGCCCTCGTCGAAGGTGACGATGATCGCGGTAGTGCTCCACAATGCCGGGTTAGCCTGGACGTCGTCCACGATCTTCTTTACGAAGCCCTCGAACAGGATGAGCTTCGAGGAAGCCGGGTGGCCGTCGAGCCAGCCGTCGGGTTTCACATAGGACACGGCCGGTAGCGTTCCGTGCTTAATGGCCGAATAGAGGGCAGTGGTGTCCTGCAAATTCGCCCGGCTCGACGCGCTGCTCATGATCGAGGTCGAGTACTGGAAGAAGTCGCAGATGTTGCAGTAGGTGTTGTCGGCGGTTACGTAGTTCCCGTCCGGATTCTTCAGATAGGCGGTCCACTGGTCGCCATAGTAGGCCCAGGAAACACCGGCTGTATTCAAGGCATCGCCGATGTTGCGGAGCGAGGATGGGGGAATGGTGAAGACGGTCTCGTTTGGATTGCCAATATCGGCAAAAGCGCTCGCGCCGCTGCCGTAATAGCCGGGGTTGTAGTTATTCAGGAGATAGAAGTGGTTCGCATCGCAGTTGGGCTTGATGGCGGGGCTTAGTGAGCTCAGGTAGGAGGTAAGTTGTGTCACCCCGCCCTGAGTTGTGTCGGAACAGTTGGTATAGGTGCCGCCGCCGTAGGATGGAGATCCATACGAGCCGCCACCATAGCCATCCTCGGTGTAATAGTTGTTGGTGCCGGACTGGGGATCGGGGTTCTCGATCTCGTCTACGATGCCGGCATTAGGGCTGCCTGCGGCAACCAGTTGATTGTGGGGTGGCTGCAAGGGATTTCCGTTGCCATCGCTATACCAGATCGCGTCGCCGGTGCCGAGCATCACGTGGTTGGCGCCAGTTCCGCCCATCACGGATTGGTGGAAGTTGTCGCTCATCGCATAGTTGTCGGCAAGAAACTTAAAGTAAGGCGCATCGCCCTGTTGCACGTTGTAGAAGGCCATGGCGGTTGAGCCTTCCTTGGTGGTGGTGTCATTGAAGCCGCTGGGCTGGGGAAGTCCATTGTCTCCAGCGCCGATCGAGTCCTCGACCCAAGGGAACAGGTCGCCAATACATCCGCTGGGATTCGCGGTTGTAATGTGGGCCGCACTGCAATCGAACTGCTGCCACATCTGGTAGAAGCGGTGGACGGGGCTGTTGTCGTAGGCGTCGTAGGGATGCGTCGCTGAAGTCAACTGGAACGGGCCGGAGGGCAGACTGGTTGGGTTCGGGACGCGAATGTCCACCTCGCCGTGATTGAGGCCGGTGCCGCCGGTGGTCAGGTAGATGTAATAGTTGCTCGGCAACCCGTTTTCAAATCTCTTGGCCTGCCCTGTGTTTTTGAACGGCGGAGTGGTATATCCCCCGGCAAGCACTGGCGGCAGGTAGGTATACGGCGTATTGCTGGAGGGACTTAGTTGATAAGACGTGGTGTCGCTGGCTGTGGACTGACTGGCCGCGGCGAAGTTGAGGCCCGGAGTGCCGTCTGCCTTGACGATGCCCTCTGACAGCAGGTTCAGGACGGTGTCCGTGCTGGTCGGCTGATAGGTGGCGAAGACGTGATCGAAGGTGCGGTTTTCCCCGATGATCACGATGACGTGCTGAATGGGAGTTGCCGTGGTGGGGTGCTTGGCGGGTTCTTGAGCGGCGGATGTGACCGGCGCTCCCAAGTTGGCCAGCAACGCGAACAGGCTTGCGCCAACGGCGAGGTGCTGTCTGACTTGCGCCATCAAACGTGACAAAGACATGAATTTCCTCCTGAATTTCAGAGAAGCTACAGACGACAAGGTAGTAGGTGCGCGGCTACGGGAGGGTAAATCAGAAATGAATTCCTGAAGAAAAGAAATTCACAAGTGTGTGAACGGCAGAGCACAGAGATGCTGCAAATTGGGGCAGATTCCGCGACGGCTCCGACCAACGTAAAGCTCAGGTTAAGGAATTTCCACAAGTTGCCAAACTGTCTACCGTGCTTACTGTACGAGGCTCTCCGAGAGCGGAGCAATGTAGACTGCGGGGGGCTTCGATTGAAGGAGCAAGGGGGTGAGGTTATGCAAGCGAACGATCTGGTACAGGTCGCAAGCTCGTATACGGTGGACGAAACCTTGAAGCGGCTGGAAGGGGTTCTCGCCGAGCGCGGGGTGCGGGTGTTCGCTGTGATCGACCACAGCGGCGAAGCGGAGAAGGTTGGGATGAAGATGCGGCCTACGAAGGTTGTGATCTTTGGCAATCCGAGGGGCGGGACGCCGCTGATGGTGGCTGCGCCCTCGCTGGCGATCGATCTGCCGCTGAAGGCGTTGGTGGCGGAGGACGAAGGCGGGAAGGTTTGGGTTTCCTACAATAGTCCGGAATACTTGCAGCAGCGGCATGGTGTGCCGGAGGACTTGATCAAGAATATTGCAGTGGTGGGCCCGCTGGTGGCGAAGGCTGTGGAATAATGCTGCGGGCGTTGTCGGTAGCTCATTATAGTTTCGTCACGGGGAGGCGATGTGGTTGAGAATTCCAACCGGGCGCGCGATCATCTGGCTAACGAGCGCACGTTTCTGGCGTGGGTGCGGACCAGTGTCGCGGTTGTGGTGTTTGGGTTTGCGATTGGACGGTTTGCCATTGCCATGCGGCAGTTGACGGAGTTTCAAGGCCACGTCTCGAAGACTGCGGGGCTTTCGGTGTGGATGGGGATGAGCGCGATTCTTGCGGGCGTGGCGATGATGGTGGCGGGACTGGCGCGATATCGAAAAACGCGGGCGCAACTGGATGAAGGGAAGTTTGAGCCGGCGGGATTCGTTGTGGATCTGATCGCGATTCTGACAGTGTTGTTTGGTCTGGTGCTGGCGGGGTATTTGGTTTATGTGGAGAAGAGTTTTGGGTGAGTGAGCGGCTAGTTCAGAAGTTTCGAGGGCAGTCCTCAACTTCGAACAATTATGGCGAACGATCAGGAAAAAGAGGCGGCGGCGCGGGCGAGCTTGCGGCTTGTGCATGACGGGCAAATCGTCGGGCTGGGGACTGGGTCGACGGCGGCGCACTTCATTCAACTGCTCGGCGAAAAGGTGAAGAATGGGTTGCGGATTCGTGGCATTCCGACCTCGGAGCGTTCGCGGGAGCAGGCGGCTTCTTTGGGGATTCCGTTGACCACGCTGGATGAATGTCAGCAGATCGACGTGACCGTGGACGGGGCGGACGAAGTTGACCCGCAATTGCGGCTGATCAAAGGCGGCGGCGGGGCGCTGCTGCGGGAAAAGATTGTGGCCTCGGCGACGAAGCAGTTGGTGATTGTGGCCGACGCGACGAAGAGAGTTCCGGTGCTGGGGAAGTTTCCGTTGCCGGTGGAAGTGATCAAGTTCGCGCAGGCCGTGGTCGCGAAAAAGATTGAGGCGTTGGGCGCATCTGTCGCAATGCGGCGCGGAGCGGACGGGAAGCCGTACTTGAGCGACGAGAATAATTACATTCTCGACTGCCGGTTCGGACAGATTCCGGATGCGGATGGGCTGGCGCGGCGGCTTAGCGATATGCCGGGAGTGGTGGAACACGGGCTGTTCATCGGCATGGCCAGCGTGGTGCTAGTGGCGGATGGGAGCGAGATCGTAGAGATGCGGCGCTGATGTTTCCGTGGTGATTGGTCGTTAGCAATTCTTAGCATGGCAGCAGGAGCACAAGGGCAGTGGCGGGACCTACCTTCGCGGCGGCGGGGGGTGCGGTACCGTGTGCAGGCGCCGCTGGATGTAACCCTGCTGCGTTCCGGGATTCCGGATACTCTGCCGGGACGTTTGGTGAACCTGGGTGACCGAGGATTAGCGGCGGTGTTAGCGGGGGAGTTGTTGCCGGGCGAGGCGGTGGGGGTGGAGGTCCGGCTGCCGATGGCGGCGGAACCGCTGCGCACGCGGGCGCTGGTGCGGCATCATGACAAGCTGCGCGTGGGGATGGAGTTTGTCGGGCTGTCGGTGGAGCAGCAGGCGGCGATCCGCGATTGGGCAGGAGCTGTGAAGGCGGAACCGGAACTGGGAGTTCGGGCGAAGATCGCGATCGAGGCGGCCGGGAAAGGTTCCGAGGGTAGAGGGTCGGGCGGCGGACTGCCGCCTGCCCGCAGGCGGAGCCGGCGTGGATGGATTTTCTATCTGGTGGCGGCGGCACTCCTGCTGGGTGTTTTGTGGTGGCGCTGGAATCGCGGGTGGGAAGATCTGGAGTCCAGCCTGGGGGGAAGTGAAAAAACGGTGGAGCCGCAGCGGCCACAGGCCCACGTTCCGGCTGACGTGATGGAAAAGCTGGTGACGCACCGAGTGGATCCTGAATATCCTGCGGCGGCGCGGCCGGCTAAGTTGCGAGGCGTGATCGTCCTGGATGTGGTGGTGGGGCGCAATGGATCTGTCGTCGAGATGCATGCGCTGAATGGGCCGGATGTACTGGCGCGGGCTGCGATGGATGCTATGCGGTGGTGGCGGTTCGAGCCTTACCGGGTTGACGGGCAGCCGGTGGTGGTAGAGACAACGGTGGCGATGGAATTCAAGCCGTAAGAAGATTCAAACGCCGCGTTTGCGCAGGGCAGCGAGGACTATAACGCCGCTGACCGCAAAGGACACCACGCCGCCGAGTGCGGCGATCAGCATCACGACTGGACTGAGGTGGAGAACGTCGGCGAATAGGGCTCCCACGGCGAACACAACGCCGAGCAGGTTGAGCCAGAGCGGACCTCGAACGGAAGAAGATCCAGCAGACGAAGAACCGTGAGGCCTCAGGCGCAACTGCAGGAGCAACGCAGCCACGCCGATGGCGGCGACCACGACCAACGCCACTGGACTCAGGAACGCTCGACGGCTGGTATAGAGGACAACCAGGGCCAGAGCAGCCAGCAGCAGGCCAGCGGCGATGATGGTCGGACCTCGCGGGGGAGGATTGGGCTCGGGCGTGGAAGGGTCGTCAGGCACGGAGTTCTGTCCCCTGATTTATACAGGCGCGGGAGATCGTTTACAAATTGGACGGCCTTTCGAGATTCGCCTTTAGTCGGAAGTGGAGTGACTCATGCCGGCCAGCCATTCGGCCTGGAGGGGAGCACCATGGTTGACGGCATAGAGGACGAGTTCGACGCGGGATGAGATGCCGAGCTTATCGAAAATGCGGAAGAGATACTTTTTGATGGTGTGCTCGCTGAGGTTGAGTTCGCGGGCGGTGTCGCGGTTGCTGAGGCCTTCGGCGACGAGTGCGACCACCTGTTCTTCGCGCGGGGTGAGGAGTTCGCGGCCGCGGGAGTTGAGCACTCGCAGCGAAGGTACCTCGGAGATCAAGTCGAGCAGAAAGGTCATTTGCTCAGTGTTGGCCCAGATCTGACCTCCGGCGACGCGCTGGATGCAGCGGCAGAGAAGCGGGAAATGAGTATTGGAGATGCAGAAAATGCCGCGGACTCCGGAGCGGAACGCGCTGACCACCAGTTCGCGATCGTAGGATTCGACCAAAAGAACTTTAGCGAGGCCGGGGTGAGAGAGATGAACGCGGCGCATGGCCGCCATCTGGCTGGCAATGCTGGTGGAGTGATTCAAGGAGAGAACAACCACTTTGGCCGGAGTGGAAGCAACCGCTTGCTGGATCGAGGCGATGTCGACCAAGCAGGTGGAGATGCGAAACTCGGAGCGGCGGCGCAGAGCGCTGGTGAGTAGCTGCGCCTGCATGCGGTTGGAGTCTGCAATAAGTACGCTGATTGCTGGTGAATGGACAACGGGAGACGGACACACGAAGCAGGGCTCCGAACGAACTAGATTTGCTACCGTCCTGATGGTAGGGGCGGGCGGGGCAGTACTCAAGGGAACAGGTCACATAATTTGCGTGCCGCTCTCAAATCGGGAAAACAGAAGGGGAGGCTGTGGAAACCCGTTGATCGGCCCATAGTAGGAACTGGGAGTTTTGATGAAATTCCAGAGGAATCGCGCAGTGGCGCGGGTTTGCCCTGTGCCTCTCAGTCTTCGCTCTGTGAGTGGCGTGTGATGTAGGGAACATACAAGTCTACTTTCGGGGGTAGGCCGTGAGGGAGCAGTCTTGCGGCCCTATCGCAACAGCCGCCACACGGAGAAAGTCCGCAACAGCCCGCGTTTCTGCATTTTCCATCCAAACCGGGCATGACCACGCTGGTAGACAACACTTCCCAAGTCTTGTGGCGAAATCAGCATGCAGGTACCTTGCACGAAGAGGACCGCGGAAGCTGAGCGGGTCTCGGAATCCAGGAAAATAGAGCTCATCACGCAATGAAGCCCTTCGTTGGCTGGACAAAAGTTGCGTTGATGGGCGTGTTGTCATTGCAGCTTTGCGTGGCCGCATTCGCCCAGGAGGAAAAGAGGAAGCAGGACCTGGGAGCAAACCCACGGGCTTTTCCAACTGGCCAAACCGGGGCTGGGACGGAGAGCGCAGGAATGGTGGCCGCAAAACCCGGACAAGCGGACGGCATGGGAAACCCTGGGCTCGGAGGGGAACGCCGTCCGCTATACCGGCTGAACCACAGCGATGTGGTGGCATTGAGCTTCACGCTTTCTCCTGAGTTCGACCAGACACTCACCATACAACCGGACGGCTATGTCACGCTTAAAGATGCGGGGCCGGTGCTGGCCCGGGGACTCACGCTGGAGCAGTTCCGTCTGGCAGTGGGGCATGCCTACACGGGATATCTGCACGATCCGCAGGTGGCGGTGGCGCTGAAAGAGTTTGAGCATCCCTATTTTGTGGCTGGGGGAGAGGTGAGCCGGCCCGGCAAGTACGAGTTGCGCGGCGACACCAGCATTCTGGAAGCGGTTGAGATCGCGGGCGGATTTACACACGAGGCCCGGCACTCGCAGGTACTACTATTCCGGCGCGTGAATGATGATCTGGTGGAGGCGCGGGTTTTCAACGTGAAGACGATGTTGAAGGAAAGAGGCTTAGGCGAGGCCCCCCAGTTGCGCCCGGGCGATCTGGTGTTTATTCCTCAAAATTCCATCTCGAAGATCGAGCGGTTTCTCAGCAAGCCTTCCTTAAGCATGTATGTGAGTTCCACACAGTTTTAGCAAGCGACGCAGGTCAATCCGCATGGCAGATCAAGATCCAGCGCGCAGGGACGAAGCAGTGTCGCCGACGATGCGGGAGTTGGCGATCGTCCTGTTCCGGCAACGGAAACTGTTTTTGGGCGTCTCGGGCCTGGTGCTGGTCCTGGCAGTGGTGTATGCGTTTGCCGGGACCACATATCGCGCCCACGTGCGGGTGCTGGTGCGTCGAGGACGAGCTGATCCTCCGGTAACCGCGCAGCCGAACGCGCCTCCTGATTTCTCCCGGGTAGAAGTGACCGAAGAGGACCTGAATTCAGAGGTGGAGTTGCTGAAGGACGCTGACGTGTTGCGGCGCGTGGTGGAGGTCAACAACCTGGAGGCGCACGGCTGGCTGAGATGGCTGCGTCCTCACGAAGAGCAGGCGGCACGGGTGGAGCGAGCGACGAAGCGGCTGGCCAGCCGGTTGAAGGTGGAGGGGATCAAGAAAACCAATTTGATCGCAGTGAGCTACGACGCGCCGGATGCGCGCGAGGCGGCTCACGTGCTGCAGTCGCTGGCCAGGATTTATCTGGAAAAGCATACGGAGGTCCACCGGCCCAGCGGACAACTGCATTTCTTCGATCAGCAGACTGGAGAGTCGCGGCGGCAACTGGAGGAGGCTAAGAAAAAGATGGTGGACTTCACGAAGAGCCATGACGTGGTGATCGCCGCCCAGCAACGCGACCTGGTTCTGCACCGACTCGACGAAGAAGAGGCCGGTTACCGGCAGACTCAGGTGGAGATGGCACAGACAAAGCATCGGGTGCAAGAACTCAGTGCGCAGTTGGCGAGGTTGCCGGAGCGGACTATCACCCAGGTTCGCTCGGCGGACAATCCGGAGCTGTTGCGGGCGCTCAAGGGGAGCCTGCTGGATCTGGAGTTGAAGAGGACTCAGTTGCTAACCAAGTTTGAGCCGAGTCATCGTCTAGTGCAGGAGGTTGAGCAGCAAATCCTGCAAGCCAAGTCTGCGATCGCGGCCGAGAAGCTGAGTCCGCTGCACGACGAGACCACAGATCAGGATGCGAACTACGAATGGGCGAAAGCAGAGCTACAGAAGGCGCAGGTTGAGATGAAGGGATTGGAAGCGCGAGAGGCAACTACGAGCGCGCACTTGGCGGGATACCGCAGCCTGGCCCGGCAACTCGGCGAGGATGCGATTGTCCAGGACGACCTGACGAGCAGCGAGAAGGCGGCGCAGGAGAACTATCTTCTCTATGTGAAGAAACGGGAAGAAGCACGTATGGGCGACGCGCTGGACGAGGGCGGCATCGTCAATGTGGCTATCGCCCAGCAGCCGGTTGTGCCCACGCTGCCGGTGTGGCCGGCCGGAGTGGTGGTGCTGGTGGGCTGTGTAGCGGCCCTGGCTTTGGGTACTGGAGCCGCGTTTGCGGCAGACTATCTGGACCCAGCGCTGCGCACGCCAGAGGAAGTGCTGAAGTATTTGGAAATACCAGTCTTGGCTTCGATACCGGAAGGAATGGGCAGGCGGTTGTCCGCCTGAAGGAGATGAGATGAGCGCGAACGCCGACGTGCTGCACCGAACAGAACTGTTAGGGTCACGGACGCGAGAAGCAGAGCTGCCGCAGGTTGGGACGGCGCGCGAGACGAACGAATGGAATCCGGAGAATTTCGGCCGGGAACAAATTCGAGGATTGGTGCAGCGAGTGTTCTTTGCAGGTGGATCCCAACCGGTGAGGCAGGTCGTTTTCAGCGCGGTGGGGTCAAACATCGATGGCCGATATCTGCGATCAGGTGGGTCAGGCTCTGGCGCTGGAGACGCGTGCTCATGTCGCCATTGTGCGACGCGAACACCGCGAAGGGGAGATCGTCCACAGAAGGAACGGTGCGATCAAGTCCTGGTCTAGCCAGGCAGCGGCCAACCTGTGGCGCGTGCCGGGGTACGGCCGGGGCGAGTGCGGGGAGGAATCTGGGACAGGGCCGTATTGGCTCTCCCGCCTTTCGGAGTTGCGCAATGAATTTGAGTACGCCGTAATTCATGGGCCTGCGGCGGGGATATCGAGCGAGGCCACGTTGCTGGGACAAATGGCGGACGGAATCATTCTCGTGCTGGGAGCCCAAAGCACGCGGAGAGCGACTGCGCGCAAGATCAAGGAAACGCTGGAAGGTGCGCAGTCCCGGATTTTGGGAACGGTGTTGAGCGAGAGAAGGTTTCCGGTCCCGGAGCGGATCTATCGCAGACTGTAGACGGGGAAGCATATTGCGATAACGGCAGGGTTTGTGCCGATGGCCGCGAACCACGGCAAGGCAGTTCCAGTCAGTAACTAGTGCTTGCCGCAAGGCTTTGGAGCGGCAAGAACCGAAAACGTTGTGCAAACGAAAACAAGAAATGGCAATGGGACTCAATGAGCGGTAGCTATGGAGTCCCGGCGGCGGGGGTTGTCCACTGGATGCCAACGCAGCCGCAGCCGGTAGCGGTGGTGGGAGCCGCCCTGCCGCAATGGTTTGCGGTGCAGACGCGATACCGGTTCGAGAAGAGAGTAGTTGCCCAGCTCAACCACAAGAGCTGCGAAGTTTACCTTCCCCTGCTGACCGAACACCACACCTGGAGCGACCGGCAGAAAGTGGTGACGATTCCTCTGTTTCCCGGGTATGCGTTCGTGCATATCGACCAATCCCAAATTGCGCGGCAGGCGGTACTGCAAACCGCGGGGCTGATCGGTTTTGTGAGTTTCGGAGGACTAGTAGTGGCGGTGCCGCCGAAGCAGATTGAAGATCTGCAATTGCTGCTGCAAGAGAAGGGGCTCTTTTCCCTGGCCCCGTTCGTTCACGCCGGACAACGAGTGCGGATCCGGGGCGGTTGTCTGCACGGATTGGAAGGGGTGCTCGTGAAACATGAAAAGGGAAAGCTGTTGATCTCAATTGAATCGATCCAGCGCTCGCTGGCGATTGAGATCCAGGGATACGAGTTGGAATTGGTCTGAAGTGTCTTTACCTTTCTTACATTCAAGACAGCAGATACCTCAGGGAACCGAGTGGGCAGCGCGGCTAATCCCGGGAGTAGGTTCTTTCGGGGTGCGGAAAAAGCCGCAGCGGGAAGCGATCGGGCACGTGGTAGTCGCTAGCGTTCTTCCGGTGGGCGAACGTGGTCCACGGCAGGGTCGGACCGGCGGGAACTGGGTGCAATCAACGCTGGTATGGACTGCCGGCATTTTGCACTCAGGAGCCCTGTTGGCATCGCGTTGGACCCAACATCGGGGCATCCAACACCGTACACGCGCCACGGGCGGCATGCGGAACGTGCTCATTGTGGGAGCGGGCGGACTAGGCCAGCGACTGGCGAACTATTTGGGAGAGCATCCGGAGTTAGGACGATCGGTTTGCGGTTTCCTGGATGACAGGAAGCTGCCAGGAAAAGGGGTGATGGGACGCACCAGCGATCTGGCAGAACTGGCGCGCACCGGATTCGTGGACGAGGTGATTCTGGCAGGGCCGCATGATCGGGAAAAAACTCTGCGGGTGGTGCGCGCGGCCCAGCAACTGCGGCTGGACGTGAAGATGGCACCGGATCTTTTTGGCTGCGAGCCGACACGGGAGACGGAACGGATTGGGGATATGCCTCTCATCTCGCTGCACGAGGAGCGGCTGCCCGTCACCGGATTGTTCTTGAAACGCGTACTGGACGTAGCAAGTGCCGGGGCAGCGCTGATTTTGATGGCACCAGTGCTGGCCCTGCTCGCAATTCTGATTAGACTGGATTCACCGGGGCATGTACTCTATGCGGCACCGCGCGCGGGACGCAAGGGGCGGCCGTTTCGCTGCTACAAGTTTCGCACCATGGTTTCGGATGCAGACGCGTTGAAGCAAACTCTGCGGGAGCGAAATCAGCGACAGGGGCCGTGCTTCAAAATTGCGGACGATCCGCGAATTACGCGAGTGGGGCGGCTCCTGCGCCGCTATAGTCTGGACGAACTGCCGCAGCTGTGGAACGTCTTGAAGGGGGAGATGAGCTTGGTGGGGCCGCGACCGCACCCGCTGGACGATTATTCCGCGTATTCGATTGAGCACTTGCCAAGACTCGACGTGATGCCGGGGATGACCGGACTATGGCAGGTGACGGCGCGGCGGGATCCGTCCTTTCAAGCCGGAATGAACCTGGATATTGAGTATATCCACTGCTGGAGCCTGGGGATGGACCTGAGGATTCTGCTGAAGACTGTGGCGGTTGTCTTGCGCGGGAGCGGAGAATGATGTCGTCGGCCCCGGGGAGGGTCGTGCTACCTGCTTCGTGGGCGGGCGCGGTCGCGTGTCGAGGCTTGCGAATGGGGCTGCGCCCGGTGCAAGCGATGATGATGGCGCCGGTGGCGCTGTTTCTTGCGGCTCTGGCGGCCATGCTCCTGCGTCCTCCCGATGTGTCCTTCTACGAAATCGATCGCGTTGCGTTTGTATTGTTGGTCCTCGCCGTGGCCGGTCGAGCGGTTGTAGCCCGTCAGCCGTTACTGGTGGTAGAACGGGTGACTTGGCCGATGATGTGGCTGATACTTCTGGCGGTCGCGAGCGTGATCGGGCAGCCGTTCGACGCCCAGAGCTGGAGTCTTCTTGCGGCGAAATTCTTTGTACCGTTCGCTCTGTTTCACCTGGCGGGGCTGGTGTTCCGGGAAGAGCGGGCTCTGCGGCGGTTCGAGCTTTTCGGGCTTATCGCGCTTGCCTATCTGTGTTTCACATCGATCGCGTTTCTGGTAGGCGCAAAGGCGGTGATCTTTCCTCGCTTTATCCTGGATGAAAGCCTGGGGTACCACGCCGACCGGGCGCGCGGGCCATTATTGCAGGCGGTGGCAAACGGGGTTTCGTTGAATTTGCTTGGCGTACTGGCGTTGCACGCCTTTCTGCGGGGAAGAATACGCCGACTAAAGGCCGCCTTGCTACTGGCTTCCCTGCCGGTAGCAATTTTGGCGACGATGACGAGGGCGGTCTGGCTGTCGTTCGCGTTCAGCATTGGGCTCCTAATTTTTCTTTCGCATAGTCGGCGACTGCGGCGGATGTGCGTTGGCGTGGCGATCGTGGGCGCAGTGGGCTTACTTGTCACTTTGAGTTTTGACGATCAGCGCCGGGCGCTCATGGACCGGCTTCACGAATCCGGCCCGCTTGATTTCCGCGAGGCGGTGTATGCCGGCGGCTGGCAGATGTTTCTGGAGAAACCGTTTACGGGTTGGGGTGTGAACCAGATGCCTGCGGAACTGGCCCGCCACGTCAGCGGCTACAAGGAGAAGGAGTTGTATCCCCACAATACATACCTGGAAATACTGGTGGAGCATGGCGTCTTCGGCTTAGCGCTTTATGTCTGGCTGATGTGGGAGATTTTTCGTCTGGGACGGGGTCTGATTCCGCGGACGGAACGCAACGGTCTGCTGAATCGGCAATTCCATGCCATGTGGCCGGTGTTGCTCGGTGTGTACTGGGTGAATGCCGCGGTTGTAGTAATGAATTATCAGTTTGTGAACGGGCTGCTGTTCACGCTGGCGGGAATGCTGGCAGCGCAGCAGCATCGTGCGGTTAAAGACCTGGAACGTGGCGTGTCGCGATCTCTCCACACACTTCGCAGCTCCGCTGCTTAAATCTCGCCCCTCTAATTGTGCCACTCTTTGGTCCCGTGTTGACGGTTGCCTATCTCGCCAATCAATTTCCCGTAGCCGTGGAGCCCTATGTAGGCGAGGAGATAACGGAACTGCGGGGGCGAGGAGTTCAGGTCATCCCGGGCAGTGTGCGAAGCACTAATGCGGTCGATCGTGGGGCGGCCGCTGCAACTTTCCAGCCGGAGATTCTCTGCCTGCAACCGGTTCGAGTGCTTACTCTGCTGCGGGCACTCGGGTTGGCAGCGCAGCGCTGGGAACGGATTGCCAGCTTGGTGGCGCGCGTGCTTCTACGCGGGAAGGAATCGCCTAAGCGCCGCGTGAAGGCTCTTCTGCACACCTGGTTGGGGGCGTGCTATGCGGTTCAGTTGCGGGAACGTGGAGTGGATCACATCCACGTGCATCACGGCTACTTCGGGGCATGGATCGCGATGGTTGCGGCCCGTTTGTTGGGGGTGAGCTACAGCCTGACGCTGCACGGGTCGGACCTGCTGGTCAATGGCGCTTACCTCGAAACGAAGCTGGAGAATTGCCGGTTTTGCGTAACCATTTCTGAATTCAACCGCCGCTTTATTCTGGAGCATTTTCCGGCAATCGACGCGCGGAAGATCGTTGTCTTGCGGCTGGGCGTTGATGTGCCGGAACAGGCGGAGTTTCGGAAAGTCGATCCTGCGCGCCATCTTAATTTGCTGGCCGTGGGACGCTTGCATGCGGTGAAGGATCATGCATTCCTGGTTCGCGCGTGTGCGCGACTGCGCGACCGCGGACTCGATTTTGAGTGTGCGATTGCAGGGGATGGTCCGGAGCGGCAACGTCTGGAGCGGTGGATCCGGCAACACCGGCTGCAAGATCGCTTCAGGCTTCTTGGACACGTGCCCCGTGAGCAGATGGATTCACTCTATCGTGGCGCCGATGTGATTGTCCTTACCAGCCGTAGCGAAGGCATCCCGTTGGTGCTCATGGAGGCGATGGCGCGGGGCAGAATCGTGCTCGCACCGGCGATTACTGGAATCCCGGAGCTCGTCATAACTGGGGAAACGGGGTTCCTCTACTCGCCTGGAGAGCTGGGGAGTTTTGCAGGAAGGATTCTCTTCCTTCATGAACTGATGCGTAAAGAAGATCGCTCTGCTGTGAGTCTGCTGGACTGGATCCGGCACGCTGCGCGGGTGCAAGTCGTTCACAACTTTAGCCGCAGAACAAATCTGACTCAACTTGCCGACCGGTTCTTAGATCTGATCGTGACCCGGAATTTCGCAAACAAAGATTTCGCAAACAAGGATTGGAGCTCTCCTCATGAGGATTCTGTTTTGCAACAAATATAACTACCCGTTCAGCGGCACTGAGGTTTACCTGTTCGAAGCCATGGAACTCCTACGCTCGAGGGGGCATGAGGTGGCGCTGTTTTCGATGGCTGATCCGCGAGGCCAGCCCACTCCATATGATCGTCATTCCATTCCGCATATTGACTTCAAGGAGCCGGGTGGATGGTTTCACAAGGCAAGGCTGGCGGTGCATGCGATTTATTCACGCGAGGCGCGGCGGCGGATTCGGGCGATGATCGCGGATTTCCAGCCGGACGTGGCCCACGTGCGGAATATTTATCACCATTTGTCGCCCTCGATCTTGTGGGAACTGAAGAAGCAGAACGTTCCGGTCGTCTACCATCTGAACGATTTCAAGGTGCTGTGCGCCAGCTATAACCTGGTGTTGCGTGGGGAGGCTTGCGAGGCCTGCAAGGGCGGCGAATTCTGGCACGCGCTGAAGGAGAAGTGCTATCCGAGGTGGGGCGCGCGGATGACGCTGGTGGCGGAGGCTTACGTTCACAACTGGCTGGGAACGTACCGGAAATGCGTTGACTGCTTTCTTGCGCCGAGCCAATTTGTACGCGACAAATTTGTCGAGCACGGATGGGATCCGGCCAAGTTCGAGGTGCTTCCGCACTTCCAGCCAGTCGAGCTTGTCACGGTGCGGCATGCGGAGAACGCTCCGCTGCTTTACTTTGGCCGGTTGTCGGCAGAAAAAGGCGTAGACGACTTGTTGCACGCGATGCAGCACCTTCCAAATCTTCGCCTGATCGTGGCGGGGGACGGACCGGAGCGCGGCAAGTTGCAACAACTGGCTGCCGATCTGGGATTGGTCAACGTGGAGTTCGCCGGCCACCTGCGGGGAGCGGAACTGGAGCGCGCGATTGCCAACTCACGATTCACCGTGCTGCCTTCGCATGCTTACGAAACTCTGGGTAAGACGATTCTCGAGTCCTATGCGGAAGGGCGAGCTGTCGTCGCCACAGACTTGGGATCGCGCCGGGAACTGGTCCATGCCGGCAAGACGGGACTCCTATACGAGACAGGCGATGTGGAGCAATTGGTGTCCGCCATACAGTTTCTCAGCTCGCAGCCGGAACTTGCGGACAAAATGGGCCGGACGGGCCGGGAACAGGTGCGGAGGAGCTACACGCCGGAGGCGCACTACGAAGCGCTGGTTGGCTTGTATGAGCGCCTGGTTGGCGAGCAGATGCCATCGTCACACGCATCAAGGCCTCCGGCGCCGGCGCAGAAAAAGATGCTCCACATCGCATTCATCGGAGGACGAGGCGTGGTCTCGAAGTACAGTGGCATTGAGACCTACTATGAAGAGATTGGGAAAAGGTTGGCGGGGATGGGGCACCACGTCACCGTGTATTGCCGCAGTTACTTCACTCCTCCGGGGAAAGAGCACAACGGCATGCACGTGGTGCGACTGCGCACGATCCGGTCCAAGCATCTGGAAACATTGGTGCATACGTTCTTGAGCACGATCCATGTTCTGGTGCGGCCTTGCGATGTGGTGCACTACCACGCTCTGGGGCCGGCGCTGTTTTCGTTTATTCCGCGTCTTGCGGGAAGGAAAACCGTGGTCACGGTGCAGGGCCTCGACTGGCAGCGCAAGAAATGGGGGCGCATCGCCTCCGCCGTGCTGCGGCTTGGGGAGCGCGCGGCGGTAAGTTTGCCCAACCACACGATGGTGGTCTCTGAGACATTGCAGAGGCATTACAGCGAGACCTGTGGAGCGGAGACGTCTTATGTCCCGAACGGCGGGGTGCTGCGCGAGCGGGGTTTGCCTGACAAGATCTTTGATTGGGGCCTGGAGCCGGGGAAATACATTTTATTTCTAGGAAGGTTTTCTCCGGAAAAGGGCTGCCATCTGCTGGTCGAAGCGTACGAGAAGTTGGACACGGACATAAAGCTTGTGATGGCGGGGCCGTCGAGCTATTGCGACGATTACTCACGGCGGTTGCGGGGTCATGCCGGCGAGCGAATCAAGATGCTGGACTGGGTCTCGGGCAAAGCGCTGGACGAATTGCTGACCCATGCGATGGTCTTCGTCTTGCCCTCTGACCTGGAGGGCTTGTCCCTGGCTCTGCTGGATGCGATGGGCGCGGGGTTGTGTGTGCTCAGCAGTGACGTTGCGGAGAATCGCGAGGCCGTTGCCCACGCTGGATTCACTTTCCGGCGCGGCGACGTTGCAGATTTGGCGGACCGGCTGCGGTTTCTGATTGCGAATCCAGCGGTGCGTGAGGCTGCGGGACAGGCCGCGAAACGCCGCGTCCGCGAACACTATCAGTGGACTGCGGTTGCCGGGGAGATTGAAGGAGTGTATTTCGATATGATGGGTTGGGAACGGACAGCGGCGCACCCTAAAAAACCGAGTGGACTGGTGTTAGAGCGCTTGCCGGGTGCGCAGCAAAAGGCGGGATAGGCAACCTAATGGTGTTCCGGCGCCAAGCGTCTTGACGCGCAAAAATCGAATGCATCAACACAAGGACGGGGGAACCCGTCCTTTTTGTTTACAATTGGACGGGCGTTGCAGGGGACTGCGTCGCCCGCGCGGTCGGTGCGGTTGACTCCAGAGCAACTTCCACTCATGGAAAATACGATCCTCGTCACTGGCGGAGCGGGCTTTATCGGATCGAACTTCATCCTGCAACGCATGGAGCGAGATTCGTATTCCATCGTGAACCTGGACAAACTCACGTACGCGGGGAATCTCGGCAACCTGAAAACCATCGCAAATGATCGGCGATATGAGTTTGTGCACGGGGACATTGCTGACCGTGCTTTGGTGCGAGGCTTGTTGGAGCGTCGCCAGCCGCGGGCCATTTTGCATTTCGCAGCAGAGAGCCATGTAGATCGCTCCATCCGGGGACCGGATGATTTCATCCGAACGAACGTGGACGGGACTTTTGCGATGCTGGAAGAGGTACGGGCATATTGGGGCGGCTTGGCCGAGCAGGAGAGAATCGATTTCCGTTTTTTGCACGTTTCCACGGATGAGGTATATGGTTCGCTTGGGCCCGAAGATTCGGCATTTTCCGAGGCCACGCCTTACGCTCCCAACAGTCCGTACGCCGCGTCGAAAGCAGCGTCCGATCATTTTGTGCGGGCCTACCACCACACATACGGGATGCCGGTCCTCACCACGAACTGCTCGAATAACTATGGACGATTCCAGTTCCCCGAAAAATTGATGCCGCTAATGATCCTGAACGCGCGCGATGGTAAACCGCTGCCCGTTTACGGAGACGGGCAGAATGTTCGCGACTGGCTTTACGTTGAGGATCACTGCGCTGCGATCGCAACTGTCCTCGCCCGGGGACAAGCGGGGCAGACTTATAACATCGGTGGCTGGAATGAGAAGCGCAACATCGACATCGTGGAGACAATCTGCGACATTGTGGATGAGATGGAGGGACGTCATGGGCCTTCGCGCCGCGGCCTGATTACGTTTGTGAAAGACCGTCCCGGGCACGACCGGCGTTACGCCATGGATGCCACCAAGATTGAGCGGGAACTCGGCTGGCGTCCGCTGGAAACATTTGAGAGTGGAATCCGCAAGACCGTGCGTTGGTACCTGGAGAATGAAGAGTGGGTCCGCGAAGTGACGAGCGGAAGCTACCGGGAATGGATTGAAACGCACTACTCTGCTTGAATTGCGAGGGCGAAAACTCGATTCATGACGAAGTCTTCAACTCGTACGAGTTATAAGGGAATCATTCTGGCGGGAGGATCGGGGACACGCCTGTATCCCGCGACTCAGGCCATGGGCAAGAGCCTGCTCCCGGTTTACAACAAGCCGATGATCTATTACCCGCTGTGCACGCTGATGCTGGCGGGTATTCGTGACATCCTTGTTATTACTACTCCGGAAGACATACTCCAGTTTCAGGCGCTGCTGGGCGATGGAAGTCAGTTTGGAATCGAGTTGCGATACAAGGTGCAGCCCAAACCAGAAGGAATTGCGCAGGCTTTTTTGTTGGGCGAGGCGTTTCTGGGAGCGAGCCCGTGTGCGCTGGTATTGGGGGACAATATCTTCTATGGGCACGACCTGGCTAAGGATCTGCGGGACGCGGCGGCTAAGACAAAAGGTGCGCGCGTCTTTGCCTATCCTGTACACGATCCCGAACGATATGGGGTTGTGGAATTCGATGAGGGTGGGCGGGCCCTCAGCATCGAGGAGAAGCCTCGGCGGCCGAAGTCGCGTTACGCTGTGACCGGACTTTATTTCTATGACGACCAGGTGGTAAAGATCGCGAAGTCGTTGAAGCCCAGTGCGCGCGGAGAACTGGAGATCACCGATGTGAACAAAAAGTACCTTGAGCGCGGCCAGTTGGAAGTTGTGGTGATGGGGAGGGGAATGGCGTGGCTCGACACGGGCACACATGAGTCCCTGATGGATGCGTCGCTTTACATTCAAGCGATAGAGAAGAGGCAAGGACTGATGGTGGCTTGTCCCGAAGAGATCGCGCTTCGCTCCGGTTACATCACGGCCGCTCAGGTGGAAAGAGTTGGGACCTCGATGAAGAACAGCAGTTACGGCGCTTATCTGCTGCAAATCTTGCGCGAGAAGGTATTCTGATGAATGCAGTTCAGGCAATTCGGCCTACGATGAATGCGCTCACCACAATTTCGACTTCGCTGCCCGGCGTGTTGATTCTTGAACCGCGGGTATTTGGGGACGAGCGCGGGTTTTTCTTCGAGAGTTATAACCGGCGAGTGATGGCCGATGCGGGAATTGCTGGGGAGTTTGTGCAAGATAATCACTCATGCTCCTCCCGCAATGTTCTGCGAGGCTTGCATTATCAGGTAAAGCATCCGCAGGGAAAGCTAGTCCGGGTCGTGGACGGAGAAATTCTGGACGTCGCCGTCGACATGCGCCGCAGTTCTCCGACCTTTGGCCGCTGGGAAGCGGTGCGATTGTCGGGCGAGAACAAGCGCATGCTGTGGATTGCGACGGGATTTGCGCACGGCTTTCGCGTGCTGTCGGAAAAGGCGCACGTGCTATACAAGGCGACTGATTTCTACGCGCCTGAGCACGAACGCACCATCGCCTGGAACGATCCTGACTTGAAGATCAACTGGGAACTGGACAGTGAACCGATCGTATCGGCAAAAGACCAGCGGGGCGCCGCTTTCCGCGATGCCGAGGGTTTCGACTAGATCCCGATGCGAGTCACAATTTTTGGCGCTTCCGGCCTGCTGGGCAAGGCGCTCATGCGCGAGTGGAGTGGAGATACAGTTACGGGACTCACCTCGCATGGTGTAGACATCCGCGATGCGGACAGGGTGCAGCGGGCGGTGCGGGAAAGCCGGCCAGAGTGGATTGTGCTGGCGGCAGCTTACACCGACGTCGACGGATGCGAGAGCAATCCGAGCCTGGCGTTTGCCGTGAACCGCGACGGAGCGGTGAACGTTGCCACAGCGGCGAAGGAAGCTGGGGCGCGGCTTGGGTTCCTCAGTTCCGATTACGTCTTCGATGGAAAGAAGACCACTCCTTATAACATCGGGGACGCACGAAATCCGCAGAGCGTTTATGGGCGAACCAAGGCAGAGGCGGAGATAAGACTGTTGGAACTGATGCCGGAGTGCTGCATTGTCAGAACGTCGTGGCTGTTCGGCATTGGCGGGAAATGTTTTCCCGACACAATCTTGAAGCTGGCTGCAAGTCGTCCGGCTCTCGATGTAGTCAACGACCAGCGCGGCTGCCCAACTTATGCCGTCGACCTTGCGGGGACGATTATTGATTTGTGCCGGAAGAATGCAAGTGGAGTCGTACACGTGACAAACGCGGGCGATTGCACCTGGTTTGAGTTTGCGCAAGAAATTGTTCGGAGCGCGGAGCTGGCAACAATCGTGCGTCCGGTAAGCAGTCAGCAGATGGCGCGGCCAGCGCCGCGACCCGCTTATTCAGTCTTGTCGCCGGCACGTTTGCAATCTCTTGGAATTGCAATGCCTTCCTGGCGCGATGCATTGCAGCGCTACCTGGAACAGCGAAGGCTCGCAAGCTAGCGCAGAGATTGCCTCGCCTCGGCAGCCCTGCTAGGATTGCCGAGACCCGCCTGGGGATTTCGTGAAATTAGTCCAGAATTACATTGATGGCCGATTCGTGCCCGGGAAGCGCGAGTTTGCGGATGTGAATCCCGCGGACGGGACGGTGATCGCGCAGGTCACCGAAGCCAACCAGTCACAAGTGGATGAAGCTGTGCACGCGGCCCGGCGAGCGTTACGCGGGGAATGGGGTCGACTTGGAGTGCGCGAGCGGGTGGCGCGGTTGCACCGGGTCGCGGATGCGATTGAGAAGCGGTTTGATTGTTTCGTTCAAGCCGAAGTCGCCGATACGGGGAAGCCGGTTTCGCTGGCTTCCAAGCTTGACGTGCCTCGGGCCGCTGCAAATTTCCGCGTCTTTGCCGACCTGATGAAAATGTCTGGGCTGGAATCATTCCAAACAGAGACTCCCGATGGAACCAATGCTCTGAATTATGCGGTGCGGAAGCGGCTGGGTGTGATCGGCGTGATCACGCCTTGGAACCTGCCGCTGCTGCTGCTCACCTGGAAAGTGGCGCCGGCACTCGCTTGTGGAAATGCAGTGGTCGTGAAGCCTTCGGAGGAAACTCCGGCTACGGGCACGCTTCTTGCCGAAGCGATGCAGGACGCGGGAATTCCGAATGGCGTCTATAACGTGGTTCATGGCTTTGGGCCTGGGTCCGCGGGAGAGTTTCTGACGCAACATCCTGATGTGGCCGCGATCACATTCACCGGCGAGTCCGGAACCGGTGCGGCCATCATGAAGTCGGTGGCATCCACGGTGAAACCGGTTTCGTTTGAACTTGGCGGAAAGAATGCGGCCGTTGTGTTCGCGGATTGCAATTTTGAGGACGCAGTGAGTGGACTAGCTGATGCTGTGTTCCTTAATACTGGGCAAGTCTGTTTGTGCGCGGAGCGCGTTTATGTGGAGCGAAAAATCTTCAACGCTTTTGTTGAGGCACTGAAACGGAGGGCGGCGAGCCTTAACCCGGGCTGGCCGAACGATCCCAAGACTGATTTTGGGCCGCTGATTTCGGCGCCGCATCGCGAGAAGGTGCTCTCCTACTATCGACTGGCCCAGGAAGAGGGAGCAACGGTCATAACTGGCGGGGGAGTTCCGAAGTTTGGCGACGATCGTGACCATGGATTCTACGTGCAACCGACCATCTATACTGGACTTCCCGAATCAGCGCGCTCAGTGAAGGAGGAAATCTTTGGGCCGGTGTGCCACATCGCGCCGTTCGACTCGGAAGAGGAGGCCGTCGCCATGGCGAATGACACGAAGTACGGTCTGGCGGCGTCGATCTGGACCAGCGACCTGAAGCGCGGTCATCGTGTCGCACAGCAAATGAATGTCGGCATCACATGGGTAAATTGCTGGTTCTTGCGCGATCTGAGAACGCCATTTGGTGGAGCGGGACTCTCCGGCATTGGCCGAGAAGGCGGGATACATTCTTTGAACTTCTATTCAGAACTGAATAATATCTGCATCCGGTTGTGATGCTAGCGGAAACCGATGAGCGGAACTGAGAGTAAAGTGGTTGAGGGAAAAGCGGCGCCGCGCGGCAAGTATCCGCACGTGAAGCGGGCCGGCGATTTTCTGTTTGTATCTGGCACCAGTGCGCGCCGCGCCGACAACACGATTGCCGGCGCCGAAGTCGATCCGTTGGGAACTACGCGGCTCGACATCCGCGAGCAAACTCGCGCTGTGATCGAGAACATTCGCGACGTTTTGCAGAGCGCAGGGGCAGAGTTAAAAGATGTAATTGAAATTTCTGCTTATCTAGTCACCATGAATGATTTTGGCGGTTACAACGAGGTGTACGGCGAGTTCTTCGGGTACGATGGCCCGGCGCGGACCACTGTGGCCGTGCATCAGTTGCCGCATCCACACCTGTTGATTGAGATTACGGCCAGGGCCTACAAACCGCTGAAATAGGAGGCGCGATGGCGTCCATCAAGAGTCTGAAGGCTTTCAATTTTCAGGCGTGGATCGAAGACAACAAAGAGAAGCTCAAGCCTCCCGTGGGCAACGCGCAGGTGTGGGAGGATGGCGAGATGATGGTCACCGTGGTGGGCGGGCCGAATCAGCGGCGCGACTATCACGACGATCCGACGGAAGAATTCTTTTATCAGTTGAAAGGCAACATTTCTCTCCGCCTCATGGAGACACCTGGTAAGCCGCCGCTGGAAGTGCCAATCAAGGAAGGCGAAATATTTCTTCTGCCCAAGCATCTGCGGCATTCGCCGCAGCGGCCGGCGAATACCATCGGAGTGGTCGTCGAAGTGCCCCGCCCTGAAGGCTCGTTGGACGCGTTTGAATGGTATTGCCCTAACTGCCACCAGTTGATCCATCGCGCGGAAGTGAAGTTGAAAAACATCGTCAAGGATCTGCCACCCATTTTCGAACAGTTCTATTCGAATGAGAACCGGCGTAAATGCAAACATTGCGGCACGATTCATCCGGGCAAATAATGCAAGTCATTGATATTCACAACCACTTTTTCCCTGACTCATGGCCAGACTTGGCGGCGCGCTTCGGCACGCCGAACTGGCCGTGGATCAAGCACACCGAGCCGGGAAAAGCGGACATCATGGTCGGGGACCGATTCTTCCGGCATATTTATTCGGCGTGTTGGGATCCTGAGGTTCGACTGCGGGAAATGGATCGCGACGGTGTTGACGTGCAGGTAATCTCCGCCACACCGGTTCTGTTTGCGTATGAGCGTGGGGTGGAGCACGCGCTGGACTGCGCCAAATTGTTCAACGACGCAGCGCTCGAGCTCTGCAGCCGGGCAAAGGGCAGGCTGAAATCGCTGTGCCAGGTGCCGCTGCAGGATATTGACGCGGCGTGCAAGGAACTTAGCCGGTGCATGCGGGCTGGACACCTCGGTGTGCAGATCGGAAATCACGTTGGAAGCAAAAACCTGGACGACGCTGGCATCGTAACTTTTTTGCACCACTGCGCAGATGAGGGCGCGGCTGTGCTCGTCCATCCGTGGGATATGTTCGGACCGGATCGGATGCCGAAATACATGATGGCGTGGACTGTCGGCATGCCCGCGGAGACACAGCTTTCAGTGGTAGCGCTGATTCTGAGCGGGGCGCTTGATCGACTACCGAGCACGCTTCGAATTTGTTTCGCACATGGCGGTGGAAGTTTCGCGTTCTTGCTTGGGCGACTGGAGAACGCCTGGCATCGTCAGCCTATTGTGCGGGGAGAATCTCAGCATCCGCCGAGCCACTATCTCAACCGGTTCTACACGGACTCCGCGGTGTTCGACCAGGGCGCGCTGCAATTTCTGGTGGGAACGATGGGAGCGGACCGGGTGATGCTCGGCTCGGATTATCCGTTTCCGCTCGGTGAAGAACGCGTGGGATCGCTGATTCGCCAAAGCAACTTACCGCAGGACGCAAAGACTAAGCTTCTGGGCGGGAATGCAGCGCGGTTCCTGGGGCTCAAAGCCGAAGCTAGCGCGGCCGAAGACAAGAAGTATGCGGCGGTCATCGCGTCGCCGATCGCGCCCGAACCCGGGCGGCTGACATACAGCTCGTATTTGAAAGTTCCGGAATTGCTGGAGTTGCAGCAGCCGCAGTCGTCGCCAACCCACCATGACGAATTGCTCTTCATTCTGGTGCATCAGACTTACGAACTGTGGTTCAAGGAATTGCTGCATGACCTGGATGCCGTGGTGGCGAATTTGCAAAGAGCCGGCCAGGCTCCACAGTCCCGCGACGAAGTGTACGAGGCGGCGCGGTTGCTGCGGCGGTGCACGGAGATCACACGAGTGTTGGTAGAACAGTTCACGATTCTGGAAACGATGCTGCCGACGCATTTTCTCGCATTTCGCGGCCTTCTGGAGCCGGCGAGCGGGTTTCAGTCCGAACAGTTTCGAGAGATTGAATTCCTGTGCGGCTTGAAGGACGAGAAAATGCTTCGCTATCACCGGCCCACAGCCGAAGCCTATGCGAGCCTGAAACGCCGGTTGGAGGAGCCGTCGCTGCGCGACGTGTTCTTCGGTGCGCTGCAAGCGATGGGCAAACTCGCGCCAGTCGCCGAAGGAGCAACCGAAAAGGAGCAATTCGACGCCCGTGCCCGCGCGGTCCACGAGCTCTACAAAGACGAGCATCATCATCGCGATTGGATTGATGTGTGCGAACGATTGACGGAGTTTGACGAGTTGGTGGTGAGCTGGCGATTGCGACACATTCAACTGGTCGAACGGATCATTGGAATCCGCATGGGCACCGGGGGGAGCGCGGGAGCTTCTTATCTGAAGCTCACACTCGACAAGAAATTCTTTCCAGAATTGTGGGAGGCAAGGACGTTGCTGACGGAGTGAGGCGTCGCCGCTTTAGTCCGGTTTGTCGAAAGTGTTCTTCGAATCTATCCGATGAAGCCCCCAGCTGAAAAAATCACTCTGATCGGCGCTGGACTGAACGGCCCGCTTCTGGCGATTCTTCTGATACAGAGGGGATTCGCAGTTGAGATCTATGAGCGGCGTTCGGACATGCGGCGCGTGCGCATGAGTGCGGGACGGTCTATCAATCTTGCGCTCTCGACTCGCGGCATTCATGGTTTGCAGCAGGCTGGGCTGTGGGAGAGGATGCGGACCATCATCATTCCGATGAAAGGGCGGATGATGCATTCCGTTGCGGGAGAACTTACCTTCCAACCCTACGGGAAGAATGAAACCGAGGTGATCAACTCGATTTCCCGGGCGGAGCTGAACATCGCGCTCATGAACGCCGCGGAGGAACAGGGTGCGACCATTCATTTCAATGAGCGCTGCACCGGGTACGACTTGAGGACCGGCGCGATCCGATTGCGCAATGAAGCTACTGGTAAAGAGACGATTCGGGAGACTCGCGTTACGATCGGCTGCGATGGTTCAGCATCCTCGATTCGAACGGAGATGCTCAAGCTGAGCCGGTTCAACTTTTCGCAGCAATATCTCGACTACGGCTACAAGGAGCTGACGATTCCGGCCGGTCCCAAAGGCGAGCACCTGCTGGAGACTCAGGCCCTGCACATCTGGCCGCGGGGCAACCACATGTTAATTGCGCTGCCGAATATCGACGGCACGTTCGCCTGCATTCTGTTTCTGCCGTTTGAAGGCGCGGACAGCTTTGCCAGCCTGACCACCCCCGCAGACGTGATGCGGCTTTTCCAGGCTCGCTTCCCCGACGCCGTTCCCCTGATGCCGGACTTGGGTGACAACTATTTCACAAATCCAACCGGCGCGATGGTGACCGTCAAGTGTTCACCGTGGCATTTGGACGGAAAAGCTTTGCTTCTCGGGGATGCGGCTCATGCCATTGTTCCGTTCTTCGGCCAGGGCATAAATTGCGGATTTGAAGACTGCACTTCGCTCATGGAGTTGCTCGACCGCTTCGGTGCGGACTGGCCGCGAGTGTTCGCAGACTTTGAACATGCCCGCAAAGTTAATACCGATGCCATCGCTGATATGGCCGTTGAGAATTTTACGGAGATGAGAGACCGGGTTGCAGACTCGCGGTTTCTGCTTCGAAAAAAAGTAGAATTGGCGCTGGAAGCGAAGTATCCGCAGCTTTTTGTCCCGAAGTATGCCATGGTGACGTTTCATCGCATCCCTTACTCGGTTGCACTTGCGCGCGGGGCGCTTCAGGACCGCATGCTGGCCGAACTCTGCGAGTCCATCAATAGTGTCGAGGATCTCGACTGGGAAAAAGCGGACCGGCTGATACGCCGCGATCTCGCTCCACTGGAGATCCAGTGATCAATATCCATGCAAACCCAGAGTTTCAATCGGGCGAGGATTTTGCGATTGCGATGGACGAACGCGATTCCTTGCGAGGCTACCGGGAGCGTTTCTTCTTTCCTCGCACTGCGGGCCGTGATTGCGTGTATCTCGGCGGACATTCCCTGGGGCTGCAGCCTAAGACAGCAGCAGCATACATTGAGCAGGAATTGAAAGACTGGGCGCAGCTTGGCGTCGAGGGTCATTTCCATGCGAAGCATCCCTGGATGCCCTACCACAGACTGCTCACAGAACAGACTGCAGAATTGGTGGGAGCGAAGCCTCTCGAAGTTGTGGTGATGAATTCGCTCACCGTGAACCTTCACCTGATGATGGTTTCTTTTTATCGTCCCACAAAGAGGCGGCACAAAATTGTTCTCGAGCGTGGCGCTTTTCCCTCTGACCAGTACGCCGTGCAGTCACAGATTCGTTTCCACGGCTTTGAACCCGCGACATCGTTGATCGAATTGACACCACTGCCCGGAGAGTCCTGTCTTCGCGATGAAGAGATTGAGTCATTGATCGAGCGTGAGGGAGATGAGATCGCGCTGATCATGCTGGGAGGAGTGAATTATGCGACCGGTCAGGCGTTTGACCTGGAACGCATCACGCGACTGGGTCACGCGCGGGGCTGCGTGGTGGGATTCGATCTGGCGCACGCAGCCGGCAATTTGCAGTTGAAACTCCATGAGTGGGGTCCAGACTTTGCGGTGTGGTGCAGCTACAAATATTTGAATGGGGGCCCGGGATGTGTTGCTGGGTGTTTTGTTCACGAGAGGCATGCACACGCCTGGGATCTGCCCCGCTTTACGGGCTGGTGGGGTCACGACGAAGAGTCGCGATTCGAGATGGGCCCGAGCTTTCAGGCGATGCCCGGGGCCGACGGCTGGCAGTTGAGCAATCCGTCCATTGTCAGCCTAGCGGTTTTGCGAGCATCGATGGACATCTTCCACGAAGCGGGCATGGAGAGTTTGCGCGCGAAGAGCGTGTCGCTGACCGGTTATCTGGAGTTCTTGCTAAGTCAGAAATCATCGGCAGGATTTGCGATCATTACTCCGCGCGAAAAAGGACGGCGTGGGGCACAGCTTTCCATTCGAATCCCCCAGAATGGGCGGGCGCTGTGTGAGCGACTGGCGCAACAAGGCATCGTGGGCGACTGGCGGGAGCCGGACACTTTCCGGGTTGCTCCGGTCCCTCTCTACAACTCTTATCAGGATGTTTTCCATTTTGTTAAGCGATTCGCAGCCGCATTCCGCTAGAAAGCCGGATGGCACGTTGAGCCCACAGGCGAGATTACTTTCGTAACACCCGCGTCATCCGGCTGAACCATACACTCTTAGCGTGAGCTCAATTTCCGTGAAGCGACCCGGCAGGTGGACGGGAATCGTGTGCGCGGTGGTTTGCGTGCACGTGGTCGTGTCTCTGCTGGCACCGCGCGGCCAGGGACTCACTGCCTTCGGCGACCTGACGCAGTTTGCTCTGCTGTTGTGCGCAACGCTCGCCATCCTCTCCAACATCAGAACCAGCTACAAGAGAGCCAAGCTTTTCTGGTCCCTCATGGCGTTCGGTTGCGGGATGTGGCTCTGCACGCATGTTCTGTGGACGTACTTCGAGGTCTATCTGCGGCAGGACACGCCTAATCCATTTGTGGGAGATGTGGTCCTGTTCCTCCACGTCGTCCCCATGATGGCGGCCCTGGTGGTACAGCCGCACATTCAACGCAACAACCATTCTCTGCGGCTCGTATCTCTCGACTTCTTTTTGCTGCTCACGTGGTGGCTCTACCTGTATCTCTTTATCGTGATTCCCTGGCAGTACGTTTCCCCGAATGAGGCCGCGTACGGCCACAGCTTCGATGTGCTCTACGCTTGTGAACAGGTCGTCCTGATGGCGGGAGTGGCGCTGGTTTGGAAGCGCAGCCACGGCTCCTGGCATGGCACCTACGGGCAGCTTTTCAAGGCGGCGTTGTTTTACAGCGTGGGCTCGATTCTCGCCGGCGTGGCAATTGATTTTCACCAGTATTACACCGGCAGTCTCTATGATGTTCCGCTGGTAGCGGGCATGGCGTGGTTCGCAGTGGTGGGTGTGACGGCGCGCGGATCTTCCTCCGACCAGCCCACTGAGCAGGAGCCGCGTCATAGTCACAGCATGTGGACCGCGCGATTGGCGATGATAGCGGTATTCTCCACGCCGTTGATGGTGGCTTGGGCGGAGTTCGGGGGAGGAGCCCCAGCGCGAGTGCGGTCTTACCGGTTGTTCCTGACTGTGGCGGCAATGGTGTTCATGGGCACGCTGGTGTTCCTCAAGCAGCACTGGATGGACCGGGAACTGCTCCACCTGCTGCGGCTGTCGCGCCAGAATCTCGAAGAGATGTGCACCTTAAAAGACGAACTGGAAAGCAAGGAACAGTCTCTGCGGTGGCACAGTCTGGAATTGCAACGCAAAAATCTTGAACTTCAGGAAATTTCCTTCACCGATCCTTTAACGGGAGTGTGGAACCGGCGTTATCTCGAAGAGATTGTTACGGCAGAAGCTGGACAGGTTCTGCGAAATTACGAGCGGGCGCGGGGCAACGACATTCGCAAGCTGGATCATCGCGATCTGGTCTTCATCATGGTGGATGTGGACTTCTTCAAGCAAGTGAACGATCTTCACGGTCATCCCGCAGGTGATCGTCTATTGCAGCGCGTAGCCGAGCGTCTGGGCAAGGTGGTGCGGAAGTCCGATGTGCTGGTCCGTTGGGGCGGAGAAGAATTTCTGATCATGTCACGCTCGGCCGACCCATCGGGTACGCCTGCTTTCTGCGAACGAATCCTGGACATCATGGCTTCAGAAGCCTTTGATCTTGGACACGGCGTTCGAGTGCGGAAGACTTGTTCTGTGGGATGGGCTCCTTACCCCTGGAGCCGCAGCGCGTACGAAGCCGTTTGTGCGGAAGAGATCATCGAACTCGCAGATACCGCGCTCTACCGGGCAAAAGCGGGAGGACGCAATCTGGGCGTGGGAATTCTGCCGGGCGATGGCGCGGTTACGAACCCGCACACGATTACGCTGGAAGCATTGCAAAACGACACCGGTGTCCTGACGCGAACGGTTACGGTCCGGCACTGCGAAGCCGACAGCGCTCACGGTCTTGCCGAAAGCATTCTATCGAGCGAGCCGGGCGACATTTGATTCATCGTCATGTCTTACACCCAACCGCTTGACCTCTGAGCCTGCGTTGAATACAGTGAGAGGCCGCCGTGCAATCATGCAGAGTCTGGCGGCAATCTGTCACGTATATTCTCTTGAGAGGCGACATTCGATGATGAATGCGAAAACTCCCTCCCGCAAGGCCGGTCTGCGCCAGAAGGCGCAACTCATGTCGGCGTCAGAAATCGAGCGCACGCTGGTACGGTTAGCGTATGAGATTGTCGAGAAAAATGGCGGCGTTGACGGCTTGGGATTGGTCGGGATTCGCCGCCGCGGTGTTCCCCTTGCAGAGCGCCTGGGCAAAATCATCGCCCGCATCGAGACCGCCAAGGTTCCAGTGGGGACGTTGGATATCACCTTCTATCGCGATGATCTTTCAACGCTCGGGCCGAAGCCAGTCGTGCAGGACAAGGAGATCGGGTTTTCCATTGAGGACAAGAACATAGTTCTGGTCGACGATGTTCTCTTCACTGGACGCACGACACGGGCGGCGCTGGATGCACTGTTTTCGCACGGCAGGCCGCGGCGGGTACAGCTGTGCGTGCTGATTGACCGCGGTCATCGCGAGATACCGGTCGAGGCCAGCTTCGTCGGGCGCAATGTTCAGACCACCATGGATGAGGTGATCGAGGTAAAACTGACTGAAATCGACGATGCCGAAAAGGTTCTCCTGATGGAGAGGTAGTTTTTCGCGAGAGGCACAACGGAAAGCAAAAGGGACGGCGGTGAACGCCGTCCCTTTTCATGACCTTCGTTAGGCCAACTTGGTGCAGATGGCTTTGGTTTGCGTGTAATTGTTTAGAACATCGTGCCCCATTTCGCGGCCCCAGCCGGATTGTTTGTATCCGCCGAAGGGCAGCGCAGCGTCGAAAATGTTGTAGCAGTTGATCCACACCGTGCCTGCGCGCAGAAGTTCCGCGGTGCGGTGAGCCTTGCTGATGTCACGCGTCCAGACGGCAGCAGCCAGGCCGTATTCGCTGTCGTTGGCGCGCGACATAAGCTCCTCGGGATCGCTAAACGGCATTGCCGTTACCACCGGCCCGAAGATTTCTTCCCGAACCACCTTCATGTCTTCGCGAGTGTTCACGAGAACCGTAGGCTCGACGAAATAACCTTTGTCCCCTTTTCTATGTCCGCCCGAAAGCGCCGTTGCGCCTTCCGAGAAACCTGCTTCAAGATAGCCGCAGACGCGGCTTAACTGTTCCTGCGAGACCAGAGGACCCATGCTGGTCTCCGGATCGAGACCGGAACCTACGTTGATTTTCTTTGCGTGGTCGGCAACACCTTCCACAACCTGGTCGAAGATCGGCTTCTCAATATAGAGACGCGATCCGGCACAGCAACACTGGCCGTGATTAAAGAAGATAGCGCTCGCCGCGCCCGGAATCGCAGTCTCAAGATCGGCATCCTTGTACACGACGTTCGGGGACTTTCCGCCCAGTTCGAGCGATACTCTCTTCAGGTTGCCAGCTGCCGCATGCACGATGAGCTTGCCGACTTCCGTGGAACCGGTGAACGCAATTTTGTCCACGTCCGGATGAGCGGCCAAAGCGGCGCCTGCCGTCTCGCCGTATCCCGGCACGATGTTCACCACGCCCTCGGGGAACCCGGCTTCCATGATCAGATCGCCGAGACGCAGCGCTGAGAGCGGCGTTTGTTCCGCCGGCTTCAACACTACGGTGCAACCGCAGGCCAGCGCCGGACCCAGCTTCCACGCTGCCATCAGCAGGGGGAAATTCCAGGGGATGATCTGACCTGCAACTCCAACGGGCTCGAGCAGCGTGTAGGCAAGATATTTCGCGCCCGGTGTGTACGGGACCGAGATCGGAATCGTATTACCTTCGAGCTTCGTGGTCCATCCCGCCATATAGCGGAAGAGGTCCACGGCCAACGGCACATCCGCAGCCCTTGCGATGGTAAGAGGCTTCCCATTGTCCAGGCTCTCGAGGTAGGCAAACTCTTCGGTGTGCTGCTCGAGTAAGTCGGCGAGCTTATAGATGAGGCGTCCGCGTTCGGATGCGGTCAGGCGGCGCCATGGACCATGGTCGAAGGCCTCGCGAGCGGCCTTCACGGCCTGCTCGATATCGTCACGATCTCCTTCCGCTACTTGCGCAAGAATTTCACCTGTAGCGGGATTGTAGGTGGGGAACGTCTTGCCGGAAATGGAGCTCACCCAATTCCCGTTGATCAACATTTTGCGCGGCTTCTCGATGAAGTCCGCGACCTGCGGATGAATCTGCGGTGTTACTGCGATGCCCATATATCCTCCTTAAATCAGCACGTAGATCGAACACGATTTGGCATGACGTGACGCCAAGATGCCGGGCGGAGAAGAATTACGAAAGTATGCTAGTCCGGAGTCAGCACAAAAGCAATTCGGACTCGGCACAAATTATTCGCCGTAAGGAACCCAGATGTTCTTCACCTGGGTGGCATGCTCCAGAAACCAGCGGCCCTCGGCCAGTTTCGGGTTGAACCAGTCGATGGCGCGGCCTTCATTGGTCCAGACCTGCTTCAAATTGCCCACCGACATCGCCTTCGCGGCAGATGCATTGGCTTCGTCTCCAAAGCACCAGATGGCGTCCACATCATCGTGCTCAGCGAGAGTTTTCAAAAGCTGTGAAGCATAGCCCGTCACAATGTTCACCGCGCCACCCGGCACATCGCTGGTGTCGAAGAGCTGATAGAGATCACTGGTGATGAGCGGATAAGCCTCCGACGGCACAGCGATCACTGTGTTACCCATCGCCAGGGCAGGCAGCACGAGAGAGAGGAAACCCAGCAGGGGGGCTTCCGCGGGACATAGGATGCCCACGGTCCCGAGCGGCTCATTCATGGCAATCGCGATGTTGCGAAACGGAGGATTGTGTACGGCACCATCGAACTTGTCGGTCCATGCCGCGTAGGAAAAGATGCGTTCGATCCCGAGATCCAATTCTGCAGCGGCCTGCTTCGGTCCGACGATAGCTGTCAGCGCGCGGACAATTTCGTCGCGGCGTTGAGAAACGTTCTCAGCGCAGTAATAGAGAACTTGCGCGCGATTGTGCGCGGTGGCCTTGGCCCACGCTTCGGCCTTGCGGGCCGCCTCGACGGCGTTTCGAATGTCTTTGCGGTTTCCCAGCGAAGCTTCCCCCAGCAAACGTCCGTCGGGGGAACGGACCTCCATGCTGTAGCCAGAGTCCGGCCGTACCTGCTTGCCGCCGATGTAAAGCTTCACGGTGCGATCGATGGCCGGAGAGCCGTTCGATGGTTCCTCTTTGGGCTCCGACGACGAGGGCAGATTCGCAGCAGCTAACTTAGGGGCATTCTTAAACCATGACGGCTGCAAATATTCCACCAGGCCTTCTCTGCCACCTTCGCGACCGAACCCGCTCTCACGGTAGCCGCCGAAGCCGCAGGAAGCGTCGAACAGGTTCGTGCAGTTCACCCACACGACGCCAGCCTTTAGTTGCGCAGCAGTCTGCAATGCGACGTTGATGTTCTCGCTCCATACGCATGCCGCCAAGCCGTACACCGTGTTGTTGGCCAGTTCAACCGCTTCTCTCGGAGTGCGAAACGTCATGGCAGCGAGCACGGGACCGAAGATCTCCTGCTGCGCGACGATAGATGTCGGATGTACATTACTGAGCAGCGTGGGCGGATAGTAAAAGCCGCGCGCCGGCAAAGCGACCTGCGGTTGCCAGCAGGTTGCTCCCTCGGCGATCCCCTGGCCAACCATGCGCTGAATACGGTCCAGTTGCACGCGGGCAACGATCGGGCCGATGTCGATTGCCTTGTCCAAAGGAAGACCGACGCGCAGGCTGCTCATGCGCTCCCGGATCTTGCCGAGCAAGAGCTCCGCAATACTTTCCTGCATCAGCAGGCGTGAGCCCGCGCAGCAGACCTGCCCCTGGTTGAACCAGATTCCGTCCACCAACCCCTCGACTGCGCTGTCCAGGTCAGCATCGTCGAAAATGATGAACGGAGACTTGCCTCCCAACTCCAGCGATAGGCGTTTGGGTGTTGCTGCCGTTGCACCGCGAATCGCGCGTCCAACTTCAGTGGAGCCAGTGAACGCAATTTTGTCCACGTCGGGATGTTTCACCAAAGCCTCACCGGTCGAGCCGTCACCGGTTACGATGTTTACGACTCCGGCGGGCAATCCTGCTTCCTGGCAAAGCTCAGCGAACGCGAGCGCGGTCAGAGGAGTGAACTCTGCCGGCTTCAACACCAGGGTGTTTCCGGTGGCCAGAGCGGGCGCAATCTTCCAGGCCGCCATAAGCAGCGGAAAATTCCACGGGATGATCTGCCCCACGACGCCACAAGGTTCATACTCAGGAAATTCCTGCTCAAGAAGTTGCGCCCAGCCCGCATGGTGATAGAAGTGCCGCGCCACCAGTGGAATGTCGATGTCACGGCTTTCGCGGATCGGCTTGCCGTTGTCCATCGTCTCCAGAACGGCGAGAAGACGGGAATGTTTCTGCACCAGTCGGGCCAGGGCATACAGATACCGCGCCCGAACGTGTGGAGTGAGTGCCCGCCACTTTGGAAACGCCCCGCGCGCGGCGTGTACTGCGCTGTCGATGTCCCGGGACGAGCCTTGGGCGACGGAAGCGAGCTTGTCTCCATTCGAAGGATCGAGCGTGTCGAAGTAGTCTCCGGCGGCGGGAGCTTGCCACCCACCATTAATGAAGTGCCCGAAGCGATGGCTATGGCGCTGCAGCCAGGCTCGCGCTTCTGTCGGATCTTCTGGAGCGGGACCGTACTCCATGGTCAAAAATTTTTCAGCGATACTCATGTCGGTCGGCTCGATTCTCTGACAAAACGTTTAGCGACTACGCTATGGGATGACGATACTCCGCCGAGTAACGCCCCGTCGCGTGATGTTCCAGTTGCCGCTCGATATCGCCCAACAACCCGCTGGCTCCGAAGCGAAAAAGCTCCGCGCGCACCCACGACAGTCCTAGCTCCTCTTTCATCATGGCGAGCCAATCGAGCGACTGCTTGGCGGTGCGAATTCCGCCGGCCGCTTTGAACCCCACAGCCATTCCCGTTTGCTGGGCATATTCTCGGATGGCGCGGGTCATGACCAAGCCTACGGGCAACGTGGCGTTGATCGGTTCCTTGCCGGTTGAAGTCTTAATGAAATCAGCGCCAGCCATCATGGCTACGACGCTTGCGCGCGCCACGTTGCGCAGAGTCAGCAGGTCGCCAGTCGCGAGAATCACCTTCATGTGCGCGGAACCACAGGCCTGTTTGAAGGCCGCAACTTCGTCATATAGAGCCTGCCAGCGTCCGCCGAACACGAACGCGCGTGTGATCACAACGTCGATTTCGTGAGCGCCCGCTTCTACCGAGCGGCGAATCTCGGCAACCCGCTCCGCAAGGGGCGATAAACCTGCCGGGAAGCCAGTAGAGACCGCCGCGACGTGAACGCCACTTCCCTCCAAGGCGTGCAGAGCAGTCTCAACAAAGAGGTGATACACACAAACGGCAGCGACTTTCACTTCTAGTTCTTCCACACCGAGCTTCTGTACAAGATCATGCTGCAGCGGTTGCCGTGCCTTCGCGCATAGGCGCCGGACGCGCTCCTCTGTATCATCGCCGGAGAGCGTAGTGAGATCCATGCAGGTGATCGCGCGCAGAAGCCAAGCCGCCTGCCATTCCTTCTTTACCGTTCTTCGCGCAACCTGCGTCTGGGCACGGCGTTCCACCGCGCTGGTGTTCACGCGAACTTCCCGCACCCAATTCAAGTCGAGAGGAATTCCAGAGTTTGGCAGGAGTGGGCGCCCCCCAAGAATCGCGAGGGAAGTCCCGCCGCGCGACTGGTGACTACCGACGTTACTGGTCAATTCGTGGGTGACGTCGGGATGGTTGTGATCCACCGGCACTGGATTGCCTTGTCCTTGCGCTGTAATTGTACGGCAGGAAATCTCAGAGTGCGAGTTCGCGGCCTGGGCCATTTCTCTTCCATCAATTGGGCCCCAATAAAAAGCGATGGATTGTTTGGTCAGGGTTTACAATGGCCATCGATTTCACCGTTTTCCACGAAATCTAACCGCTATGCGCAAGAAAACGCTTTCGGCTTCCGCACGGGCAAGACTGCTTCGGTCCGCAAAGAGGGTCATGAAGAACGCGCATGCGCCCTACTCGAAATTTCGGGTCGGGGCTGCCGTCCTCCTTTCCAACGGAAAAATCTTCGCGGGATGTAATGTGGAGAATGCTTCCTACGGAATGACCAACTGCGCAGAGCGCACGGCGATTTTCTCGGCCGTGGCGGCGCTTGGGCCTAAGATTGAGATCCGCGCGGTCTCTGTAGTCAACGACCAGGGAGTGCCCTGCTCACCCTGCGGCGCGTGCCGTCAGGTCATCTACGAATTCGGTCCTGACGCAACCATATTCTTTCAAGGGGCCGCGGGGCCACAACAGGCTCACATTACCGAACTGCTTCCGGAAGGATTTCGTCTCCAGTGAGCCAGACACCAGCCTCATCCCAGAGTTTCCGCGCCATCGATCTGATTCGCAAGAAGCGGGATGGCGGCGAGTTGTCGCGGGACGAAATTGAGTCTCTGGTTAACTCCTACACTCGCGGCGATATTCCCGACTATCAGGTTTCGGCCTGGCTGATGGCGGTAGTGCTGCGCGGCATGACGCGTGCCGAAACCGCGGCACTCACGGATGCGATGCTGCGCTCGGGCGAAGTGCTCGATCTTTCTTCGCTTCCGGCAAAGAAAGTTGACAAGCACTCGACGGGCGGGGTGGGCGACAAGACTTCCCTCGTGCTGGCGCCGCTCGCCGCAGCCGCGGGCGTAACTGTTCCCATGATCAGTGGGCGTGGACTGGGACATACGGGAGGCACGCTGGACAAACTTGAGGCCATCCCCGGCTTCAATGTGAATCTTCCTGTTGCTCAATTTCGACGTGTACTCGAGACTTGCGGTTGCGCCATGATTGGTCAGACTGCCGAAATCGCTCCCGCCGATCGCAAGCTCTACGCGCTGCGCGATGTGACCGGCACGGTGGAGAGTCCATACTTGATCTGCGCTTCGATCATGAGTAAGAAACTGGCAGAAGGCATCGACGCGCTCGTGCTAGATGTGAAGACCGGCTCAGGGGCATTCATGAAAAGTGAGAAGGATGCTGCTTTTCTCGCCGATCTTATGGTTGAAACCGGCGAGCGAATGGGCAAGCAGGTTGTGGCGCTCATCACGGATATGGACCAGCCTCTGGGATGCATGATCGGCAATGCGCTTGAGGTGGTCGAAGTAGTGGATATTCTTCGCGGGGAAGGACCGGAAGATTTGCGTCAGCTGTGCCTCGAGCTTGCGGGGTGGATGCTGCACTTGGGCGGAGTTTCCGCAACGGTCGCAGAAGGGAAAGAACAAAGCGCCAAGCTGATCGCTTCCGGTAAGGCGTTCGACCGGTTCCGCAAAATGGTGGAACTGCAGGGAGGGGATCCGCGGGCGATTGACGATCCAAAGAAACTGCCTCAGGCTCACCATGCGACGGTGCTTTCCAGCCCAAAGAATGGATATCTTGCGTCTCTGCAGTGCGAGCAGGTGGGTACTGCGTGCGTCATTCTCGGCGGCGGCCGCGAACGCAAAGAGGATGCGGTCGATCCCGCGGTGGGGATTGTGCTTCACAAAAAAGTCGGCGATGCCGTTGCCACGGGCGAACCGCTGGCAACGATCTACTACAATGCAGAGACGCGCGCGACTCGGGCCCGGGAGTTGCTAGAGCAGAGCTACCAGATTACTGATTCCCCCGTGCGCGAGAAAAGGCCGCTGATTCATCGCGTGATTGGGCGCGGGATCGCAAAAACCGGAGAGAAAAACTGAATGGGACGCTTCACTGGAATTCTCGGCCTCGCCACGATGTTGACCTTGGCCTATATCTTTTCTACCAATCGCCACGCCATTCGTAAGAAAACCGTGGCGTGGGGCCTGGGTTTGCAGTTCGCCTTTGCCGTTCTGGTTTTGAGAGTCGACATCGGGCGGCGAATCTTTCAGTGGGCCGGCGATAAGGTCAGCCGCCTGCTTAGCTATTCTTATGTCGGCTCGCAGTTTGTGTTCGGCGATCTCGGGAAGCAAGGCTCCCATCTCGGTTTCTATTTCGCCTTTCAAGTATTGCCGACTATTATTTTCATCTGCGCGTTTTTCGCCGTTCTCTATCACTTCGGCGTCATGCAGATCGTCATTAAGATTGCCGCCTGGGTCATGACCCGTGTGATGGGCGCCAGTGGCGCGGAATCGCTCAACATCGCGGCCAGCATTTTCATGGGACAAACGGAAGCGCCGGTAACCATCCGGCCGTTTCTGCCTGACCTGACGCGCTCGGAACTAATGACCGTGATGACCAGCGGCATGGCCCACGTCTCCGGTGGAATCATGGCGGCTTACATCGCGTTCGGCATAGAGCCCAAACACCTGCTGAGCGCAGTGATTATGACTGCGCCCGGAACGCTGCTTATGGCGAAGATGCTGGTGCCCGAGACCGAGCAGCCGAAAACCGCGGGACGGGTTGTCATGCCCGAAGGCGAGGAGCAGGCCGAGAAAGAAGAGAATCTGCTGGGCGCGGTCGCCCGGGGAACGACCGATGGCCTGCATATGGCCTTGAACATCGCTGCCATGCTGATTGCGTTCCTGGCGCTGATCGCGCTGGCAGACGGCATCATGGGTGGAATTCACCATTGGGTAGGCTGGTTTCCAGAGAGTCTGGAGAAAATCTTCGGCGTAGTCTTCGCCCCGGTTGCCTGGGTAATTGGCGTACCCTGGCGCGACTGCGGTGTGATTGGAACTCTGCTCGGCACGCGCATGGTGCTGAACGAACTGGTAGCATTTTCCATGCTGGGGCCGATGAAGGGCGCGCTCGATCCACGTTCGTTCACCATCGCCACGTTTGCGCTTTGCGGGTTCGCAAATCTCAGTTCCATAGGAATCCAGATCGGCGGCATCGGAGCACTCGCGCCGAACAAAAAGGGCGAACTTGCGCGCCTCGGAATTCGCGCGATGCTGGCTGGCACCATGGCAAACCTGATGTCGGCTTCCATCGCAGGCATGCTGCTATAAGCTGAGCCAGGCTCTTTCAAGAAGGAGTTCCTAAGGTGAGACACCTTCGCATTTCAGTCTTTCTGACTCTGTTCTTCGTTCTACTGTCGCTGACGAGTGCAGTTACTCAATCCGCGTTTCGCAGGGTGATCATTGACACTGACCCGGGAACCGACGACGCCATGGCCATCATCCTCGCGTTGAACTCTCCGGAGTTCAAAGTAGAAGCGTTGACGGTAGTGCCCGGCAACGTGGACGCTCGGCAGGGATTGGAGAATGCGCTGAAGGTTGTTTCACTGGCGGGACGCTGCGACGTTGTGGTCGCAGGGGGAGCGCAACATCCGCTCAATCGGAAGTTGATTACTGCGCAGTTCTGGCATGGCAAGAACGGCCTGGCCAACGTTGAGTTGCCGGCTTCGAAATGCAAAGCGGATCCCCGTTTTGGCCCGGATCTCATCATCGAGATGATCCACAGATATCCGCACGAGATCACATTGATTCCGGTGGGACCATTGACCAATATCGCGCTTGCGGTTTCGAAAGACCCTTCGATCGCGGCTCTCGTAAAGGATATCGTCATCATGGGCGGCTCGATCAGCGGCGGAAATGTCAACGGAGCGGCGGAAGCGAACATCTACAACGATCCCGAAGCGGCTCAAATCGTATTCAACGCGGGCTGGATGGTGACGATGGTCGGCTCCGACGTGGGTGAGCGGACGTTGATCACGCGAAAATATCTCGCCGAACTTCAGTCGTCCCACGGACCGCAGAGCGACTTCATCGCTAAAATTGCCGACTTCTATTTGACCCGCAGCGAGAAGAGCGGATACAGTGGGGCCGCAATGTATGACCCGCTAGCCGTGGGCATCGCTCTCGATCCGACCCTGGGCACGCTTAAGGAAATGCACGTGGACGTGGAAACCAAGGGTGAATTTACTCGGGGAGAAACGGTCGCGAACCGCATGGGCTCGAACGAAAACAACGTGCTACACGGAGACCACTACGAGATCGAGGGTGTCATCGAACTGAAACCAAATGCGCGAGTTTGCCTGGCTTCGGATGCGGACCGTTTCTTAAATCTATTCATCAGCCGGATCAGAGGCAAGTAGCGTCTCTCACTCATTCGCCCGCGCCACCAGAAAAATTGCCATGGCGTAGAAGACGAACATCAGGCTGAGGTAGGTCTTGGCACGCGGTCCGGAGTTCGCAAATTCTTTCCACGCGAGAATTCCCCAGAGCGCCGCAACCATGGGTGCAGACTGGCCAATGGCGTATGAGATTGCGACGCCCGTGAAGTTCGCTGCCACCAAATTGAAAACCGTCCCCACGCCCCAGATGCATCCCCCGAAAAGCCCGAGCAGATGCCCCGAGGCGGGCCCGGTGAAAAATCCACTGAAGCTTACGGGCTCCCCTACCAGCGGGTGTTTCATGAAATAAATATTCCAGATGAAGCAGGAGAGGAGTGCTCCCAGAGTCAGGAAGACGGCAGCGCTATAGGGTCCCAGGGGATTGCCGCGGGTCATCGCATGCGTCATGAACGGGGCCCACAGTCCCATCAGAATCCCCGACACCACGCATGTGATCAGGCTTTTTTTCGAGACAGACCGTCCCGTAGCGGCGAGACTGCCATAAGCCTTGCCGTCTAAAAGCACCGCGACAAACGCACAGGCCACGCCCAGTGTGAGAAGAAGTGCATTCCCTTTCGGCTGAAGCGCGTAGCTCAATACAGTGCCAACCACCAGCGCGATTCCAATTGAGATGGGAAACGCGACTGCGAGTCCGGCCATGTCAATCGCAGCCACGAGCAAGAGATTGGCAAGATTGAAGAGCGCGCCACCGATGAGCGCGTTCACGATGTTTGAAGTGTCCGCCGCGTGGACGTTGTTTAGAAAACTGGATGCATCGTGCCCTGTGCTCCCCATCGTGAACGCAAGTACCAGCGAGACAAGAAAGATGCCAATCGCATAGTCCCAGTAGAAGAGTTCAAAGCGATAACCCTTGACGCCCTTATAAGTGTTGGCCCACGATCCCCAGCAAACGGCGCTTGTGATCATCATCAGCAGCGCAATGCTCAGACTCGAGGGCGTGAACATCGGTTCTCCTTTTAAGTTGCAGGAATGGAATGCGTGTAACTGTTCTCCACGAACTAGCCGTTCACTTGGGAATAAGTCGACCGCCGGAGGAACTCTCCCTGTCCGGCGCGCCCGAGAAATTTATCTCCTTCCACCACAACGTGCCCTCGGGAAAGAACCACGTCGGGCATGCCCGTCACCTGGATGCCTTCGAACATCGAGTAATCAACTCGCATGTGGTGGGTCTTGGAGCTGATCGTGTGTCTACGCTGGGGATCGAAAATTACGAGATCAGCGTCGCTGCCGACTGCAATCGTTCCCTTGCGCGGATACAATCCAAAGAGCTTTGCCGGAGTTGTGGAAACCAACTCGACGAAACGATTTACGCTGAAACGTCCCTGAGCGACACCGCCGGAGTAAATCAGGCTCATGCGGTGCTCAACGCCGGGGCCGCCGTTCGGAATCTTGGTGAAGTCGTCGCGCCCGAGTTCCTTCTGCTCTTTAAAACAGAATGGGCAGTGATCGGTGGAGACGACCTGCAGATGATCTCGCGTGAGACCGTTCCAGAGTTTTTCCTGATGCCATTTCTCCCGAAGCGGCGGCGTAAAAACATACTTCGCGCCTTCAAAGCCGGGCACGTCAAAGTTTTCGATCGACAGATACAAATACTGAGGGCAGGTTTCGGCATAGACGGGAAGGCCGCGGTCGCGCGCCTCGCGAACCTTCTCCAAAGCTTCATTGCAGCTTAAGTGCACGATGTAGATCGGCGCTCCCGCCATCTCCGCTAAGGCAATCGCGCGTGACACGGCTTCAGCCTCCGCCGTCGTGGGACGGGTGAGGGCGTGATACTTCGGCGCCTTCTTCCCTTCTGCCAGCGCCTGCTGCACGATGACGTCAATTGCGCTTCCGTTTTCAGCGTGCATGCAAATCAGGCCACCGTTTTTTGCTGCAGTTTGCAGCGCCCGGAAGATGCTGGCGTCATCGAGCATGAAGACACCGGGGTAGGCCATGAACAGTTTGAAGCTGGTCACGCCCTCGTCCACCAGAGAATTCATCTCCTGCAATTGACCATTACTTATATCGGTAACGATGCAATGAAAGGCATAATCGCAAACCGCTTTCTTCGAGGCTTTGTCCATCCAGGTGTCGAACGCTTTACGCAACGGCTGGCCTTTGTACTGAATGGCGAAGTCGATCAACGTGGTTGTCCCGCCGAAGGCCGCGGCGCGTGTGCCCGTTTCAAAATCATCGGCGCTCGTGGTGCCGCCGAATGGCATGTCGAGATGCGTATGCACGTCGATCCCGCCGGGGAGAACATACTTTCCCGACGCATCGAGCACGTTGGTGGCATTCTGTCGAGGAAGATCTTTACCGATGGCCGCGATTTTGCCGTTAGCGATAGCGATATCCGCAACATAGGTGTCGGTTGCGGTGACGACCGATCCGTTACCGATGACGGTGTCAAAGCCCATCCATTCCTCCTCTCGGCTGAGATGAAGAAGGAATTCTATGCTAAACTGCCGCTCCTCAGCTCCTCATAATTTCTTGAGTGAAGAAAAAGGGCCTGCCATGCAATTTGGCATCACGTTAAAGCCAGACATCTCTGTTGAGCGCATCCTGGGATTGACTCGCCAGGCCGAAGCTGCCGGTTTCCAGTACGGCTGGATGTTCGATTCCCATGTTTTATGGAAGGAGCCGTACCCTTTGCTCACGCTGATGGCCGCGAACACGCGGGGAATGCGGCTGGGCACGCTGGTTACCAATCCCGCGGTTCGCGATCTCACGGTGACAGCCAGCCTGTTCGCCACGCTGAATCTGATCTCAGGGGGCAGGATGGAACTGGGCATCGGACGGGGTGACAGCTCGCGACGTGTGCTCGGCAAGAAGCCGGTCAGCTGGTCGCAGCTCGAAACTGCGGTAAAGATTTTTCGCGACCTCACGGCCGGCCGCGAAATTGAATTCGAAGGTCAGCCTACGCGCCTTACGTGGGCCACAGTATCGCCGCGAGTCTGGATCGCGGGTTATGGGCCGAAGGTGCTGCACATGGCAGGCCGGGTCGCCGACGGAATCATCCTTCAGTTTGCCGACCCCGATTTGATTTCGTGGTGCCTTGGGTTCGTGAAGGAGGGTGCTCACGCCGCGGGACGCGATCCGAGCGAGATTGAAGTGATGTCGGCTGCTCCGGTTTGGGTTTCTGACGATTTGGCCACCGCCCGCGAACGTGTGCGCTGGTTCCCGGCGCTGGTTTCAAATCACGTGATGGATCTCATCCGGCAGTACAAGCCGGAGGATCTGCCTCCGGCGCTTACTTCGTACGTGCGGGACCGGGGCGGCTACGACTATCAACACCACTGCGTGGTCGAAAGTGATAACGCAAACTTTGTTTCTGACGAAGTGGTCGACCGCTTTTGCCTGGTCGGGCCGGTCAAGGCTCATCACGAGAAGCTGCGCAAATTAGCGAGTGTGGGAGTTACGCAGTTTAATTTGTACTTAATGTGTGGAGATGAGGAACAGTCGCTGGAAATTTATCGGCGCGAAGTTCTCCCGGCATTTCAGGAAACCACGAAAACGAGACCCTGACTATAAGACCATCGGTGCAAGCACAGCCGGGCGCTGAAGCTTCATCATCGCGTAGTAGACTGCGAAGGAAACAGCAAAACCCACAAACCAGGAATAGTCATAAAGAACGCGCACGGACGGAACTGCCAGTCCGACCAGCGCCGTCCCCGCTCCCAGCGCAAGCGCAATCACCGCGCGCCAGTTGAATCCCCGGGAATATTCGTAGATTCCCCCGCGAAGATAGAGGTCGTCCACTTTCAGAACACAGCGGCGCACAACGAAATAGTCGCAGATCATGATGCCCGCGACCGGCCCTAGAAAAGCCGCGTAGCCGCCCAGCCAGCCGAGGATGAATGTTTTGTAATCGGCCAGTAGCTTCCACGGCATGGTTGCAATCCCCATGAAACAGGTAATTACACCACCCGTGCGAAAGCTGATTCGCCGAGGCCACAGATTGGAGAAGTCGTTGGCCGGCGACACGACGTTGGCGCCAATATTGACATTCAGCGTCGCCAGCAAAATTGCGATCAGCGAGATCACTACAGCCACTGGCGAGTGAAAGCGGCTGAGCAACTGCACCGGGTCCGAGATGGCCGTACCGTAAATCACGACGGTGGCGGAGGTCACGGCGATGCCGATAAAAGCATAGAGAGTCATCGTCGGCGGCAGAGCCAGCGCTTGTCCGATGATCTGGTCGCGCTGGTTGCGTGCGAAGCGCGTGAAGTCGGGAATATTCAACGAGACCGTAGCCCAGAATCCCACGGTGCCATTCAAGGCGGGGATCAGAAACTTCAGGAAATCGGAGAAGTTCGTGAAACGCGATGGAGCGGCGAGCATGGGGCCAAAGCCGCCCGCGGCGTGATAGGCCCATGCCAGAAGCAGCAATCCAACCCCTAATAAAATCGGCGCGCTGATGCCCTGAAGAATTCGAATGTATTCGATCCCCATGAGAATCACGGCGAGGTTGATCAGCCAGAACAGAAGAAAGCAAATAGCGGTTCCGTAGGGGACATTCTTCCATCTGGAAGCGAGCGTAGCCAGCAGAGTGCTGATCGCTTCGCCACCGATCCAGGTTTGAATGCCGAACCATCCGCATGCCACCAGTGCCCGCAGCACCGCTGCCACGTTGGCGCCCAGCACTCCGAACGAAGCGCGAGCCAGCACTGGAAACGGAACCCCGTACTTGGCTCCGGGGTGAGAATTCAACAGCATCGGAACCAGCACGATGACGTTGCCGATAAAAATTGTCATCACCGCCTGTTTCCAGTTCATCCCGCCCTGGATCAGGCTCGCCGCCAGCATGTAGGTGAGAATGTTCACCGACATCGAAATCCAAAGCGCCGCGAAATTGTATGTGCCCCAATGCCGCTGCTCGGCGGTGGTGGGCGCGAGGTCAGGATTGTAGAGAGGACTGGATTCGATTCTGGAGCGGAGAGGGTCGGGAGTGGTCATGAGTTTCGGTCGTGAGACATGAGAACGGAGGCGATGCTTCAGTCTGCCGCTGCGGCTTCTCCAGTCTGCGCCGTAATTGGGCCGTAACTTTCTGGCCGGCGATCACGGAAGAACTGCCACACTTTACGGACTTCCGCGATCATCTCAAGATCGAGGTCCGCTACTACCACTTCGTCTTTGTCCCGGCTGGCCTGCGCAATAACTTTGCCGCGCGGGTTGCAGAAGTAGCTCTTGCCGTAAAACTCTCCAATGCTCCACGGTTTTTCGACGCCGACTCGGTTGATGGCGCCCACAAAATAACCGTTGGCCACAGCATGGGCGGGTTGTTCGAGTTCCCACAAATATTCCGAGAGGCCGGCAACGGTAGCCGAAGGATTAAACACGATCTCTGCGCCGTTCAATCCCAAAATGCGCGCGCCCTCGGGGAAATGTCGGTCGTAGCAAATGTAGACCCCGACCCGCGCATATTTTGTTTCAAAGACTGGGTATCCACCATCGCCGGGAGTGAAATAAAACTTCTCCCAGAATCCGGGGTGGCAGTGCGGGATGTGGTGCTTGCGGTATTTCCCCAGGTAGTGGCCGTCGGCATCAATCACCGCCGCAGTGTTGAAGTACACCCCGGGCATCTGTTCTTCGTAAACCGGAACCACAATCACCATGCGGTGCTTGGCCGCCACTTTTTGCATTAGACGGACGGTCGGACCGTCCGGCACGCGCTCGGTCAATTCATACCAGCGACCGTTCTGCTCGGCACAAAAATAAGGGCCGTAGAAAAGCTCCTGCAGGCAAAGTATCTGCGTTTTCTTCCGCGCCGCCTGCTCGATCAACTTCAGGTGCTTGTCGATCATCGCTTTCCTGATCTGCGCAAGAGGGCGCTCCGTACTGAGCGCATTGCTGGCTTGAATCAGGGCACAACGCACAATTCGGGGCATGGCACGGAACCTCCGAGGAACGCAACTATAGCAGAAATTTTCAACTCAACAACTGCGGTGCGGCAATCATTCTCCGCAGAGAAGACTTTGCCAGGCCTGACCGCAACGCCTTCTTCGTTGACACGATTCGCACCGCGAAATAGACTCGGCGTTCTCAGGTTCTGTGAGAAAAGAATTATGGCCAGGCGCCCTCGGATTGCGGTGGTAGGAAGTGCCAACATCGACCTGACAACTTTCGCGGAACGGTTTCCCAAGCCGGGGGAAACAATCTTCGGCCAGAAATTCGATCTTGGATTTGGAGGCAAGGGCGCGAATCAAGCGGTTGCTGCGCGTCTTTGCGGCGCAGATGTGTTCATGGTGGCGCGCGTTGGAAGCGACCTGTTTGGTCCGGCCACCATCGAGAACTTCAAGAAACTCGGCATCGATGCAACCCACGTGAAGCAGGTCGAGGGACTGTCCAGCGGGGTCGCGCCGATCTTTGTCGAGGCCAACGGGCAGAACCGCATTCTGGTGGTGAAGGGCGCAAACGATGCAATGAAACCTGGGGATGTTGACGCCGCGGCCGAGATGCTCAACGCGGCCGATTGCATCGTCCTGCAGTTTGAGATCCCTCTGGAAACCGTCTACTACACGGTCACGTTTGCACGGAAGCATGGCATTCGCTGCATCCTGAATCCGGCGCCCGGGCAACCCATTGACATGAGCGCGTTAGCGGGTCTCGATTACTTTGTGCCGAACGAGAGTGAGGCTGAAACCATCACTGGGATTGCGGTCGGGAATGTGGAAGACGCGAAGCGGTGCGCAGAAAAACTGGTGGCAGGCGGGATCCGTCGGGTCATTGTCACCCTGGGAGCCAACGGATCGCTGCTGGCCGGCCGCGGTTTAAGCGAGCACGTCCCGCCGTTTGCCGTAAAGAGCATCGACAGCACGGGCGCGGGCGACGCATTTATCGGGAGTTTCGCTGTGTTCCTCGCTGAAGGAGTCCCCGAACAAGACGCAGTGCGGCGCGCCAATCTATATGCTGGTCTTTCGACAACGGGCATCGGGACGCAGAAGTCTTTCTACGATCGCGCGCGTTTCGATGCGGAGTGGATGGCCCGCTCCCCTGATTTTCGTCGTGATGATTCAACTTAAGGCCTCGGCTGGAATGCTGAATTCGATGGGAACGGATTTCTGGAGCGAACCCGAAAAATGCGCGGCAGAAGCACGCCCCGGCAACAATCCTTAGCAGTAAGAGAGTTTGACGCATTCCGCACAAAAAATAGTCTTGACACGGCACCTGCGCGAGAAGTCTAATGCGCGCTTAATGGTTTTCAACTAGGGATGCAGTTTCCGCACCTCGACGAACTCTCGCCAAGATGCCGGGGTTTGTGTTGTCAGATTGTGACAAAGAAGAAAGCTGCTTTTTTTCCTGGAGGCTGGAAATGCGTGTTTCAAGAGTGACCCTGGCTTGGGTGCTGGTTGCAGCAAGCACGTTTAGTTTCGCCCAGACGTTGGAGCGCGGAGCCGTTCATGGCACCGTTTACGATACGTCACACGCAGTAGTCCCCGGCGCCAAGATTACGCTGTCGAACGCCTCCACCGGCTTCCGCCGGGAAATGCAAACATCCGCAGATGGAGGTTACGACTTTGAAGCTGTTCCCCCGGCGGGTGAATACACGTTGGTCGCGGCGGCTCCGAACTTTGCGGTCACTACGGTCAAAGGCATTGTGGTGAACGTGGGCTCGTCCCTGCCACTCGACGTAAACATGCCACTGAAGTCGGCACAGGAATCGGTGACCGTGAATGCGAACATCGAGGCCGTGGACACCTCCACGTCCGGCATCAGCCAGTTGCTCGATTCCAGAAGCCTGGAGAATCTCCCATTCCCGGGTCGCGACTATCGCGATTTGGCCCAGTTGACCCCTTCGGCCCAGGTGGTTCCCGGCTTGCGCGGCAACATACGACTGGGTGGGCAACAGAGCGATTACACCGGACTGGTGATCGACGGTGCGGACACGACGAATAATTTCTTCGGCGAGAATTTCGGCTCGCTCGAAACCAAGAACTTAACCGTGCCTATCGAAGCCGTGCAGGAGTTTCAAGTCGTCACCAACGGATTCGCCCCGGAATTTGGCCGCGCCACTGGAGGATTGCTGAACGTCGTTACGAAGTCCGGTACCAACAACCTTCACGGCGAGGCTCACGAATATTATCGCGGCAAGGGCATAACTAAGGACGATGCACTGCACAATCCTCCGAATATCGACTGGCAACACCAGTTCGGGGGATCGATAGGCTTTCCCATTCGGAAAGACCGTCAATTCCTCTTCGTCTCCACAGATATTCAGCGGAACAGCGGTCCGCTGACCACGAATTTCTGTCATGGAGATCCTGCATGTCAGAACGATGCGGGCCCAGTAATTCCGGCGGGAAGTGGCACGGATGTTCTCGGGCCCGCCTGTCTTACAAATGCGGTCGGGATGAATTTGCTCCCCGGTTGTTACGGTATCCCCAACTTGGGCGCTTTAGACGGCCCCCATACTCAATTCCAGGATTTCTTCACCCTTCTGGGACACTACGACTACCAACTCAGCCAGGCCAACCACTTCAGTGTTCGCGGTCTCGGCACGCGCAATCACACTAAGGGTTTCACCGGCGGTCACGGGCAGTCGGAGACCTCCGACGCCTTCGGCAACACCGAGCAATTCGTGAACCAGGGAATTAGTGGCGTTTTCGCGCTGACTACAGCCGTCGGGCGGAAAGTGAATGATTTCCGGGTTCTGCTCGAGGGCGAAACCCGCAAGCGCCATCCGATTTCCGGAGGCGCGCCCGAAATCCAGATTGTTCCCAACGGTACATTCGGACAGCGCTTTTATCTTCCCGCCAACAATGACAACGGCAAGATCCAGGTGCAGGATAATTTCTCCTACTCGTTCAGCAAGCACGACGTGAAGTTCGGAGGCGATGTCAACTCCTTCGTCGACCGCAAGGACGTATTTGCTGGCTGGACCGCGGGAAGGTACGAGTTCGCGAACTTGGCCGCCTTTGACACCTCAAGTCCATTCTTCTATTTCCAAGGTTTCGGCCTGAATGGACAGGATCCGTTTACCGCCAATACGCTGAAACCGAACTACCAGACCGGTATCGGGCTTTACTGGCAAGATAAATGGCAAGCTAAGCCGCGTTTGACAATTACTTACGGCCTCCGCTGGGATGGAACTCACAACCCACAGAACCAGACTCCAATCCCCGGGCAGGAGGTCTACACGGGCGTGGGCCCCATCGGTCAGGGCACAAAGATCTCTCCCGTCCCTCAGCACACCCCGAACGATTACAAACAGTGGGGTCCGCGTGTTGGAGTGGCTTGGAGCCTGGGCTCAGCCGATCATCCTACCGTTTTGCGGGCGGCGTGGGGTCTGTACTACGCGCAAACGCCGACCATCTTTTTCCCGCAGGCTTCCAATGGTGGCGGCTCGAAGTCGACCACCCTCTTCTGTCCCACGAACTTTGGTTGCGCACCCGGAAGCGGTTTCCCCTACAACTTTCCCTCAGCTCTTTCCACCACGTCGGCGGGTCTGTGCGCCTTTGGTCCACCTTTCATCGGGTGCCCGGCCATTGCGTACGCCGACCCGGCCCTGCGAAATCCCCGGGTTTCGAACTTTACGGTTGGAGTGGAACATCAGTTCACGGGCGAGTGGACGGTTGCCGTCAACTACGCCTATATGCACTCGACGCACCTGAAGACCGGAGGATTCAGCACTTCCAACTGGCAGCGGAACCTGGTTCCGATCGGAACCGATCAGTTCGGCCGCGCTATCTTGGGATCCACGGGTGACCCTGCGACCGGCGGCTTTGTTTGCCCGGCCAACGGCGTTTTCGTGTTCGGCGGAGAACCCACGCCGCTGGACTGTACCCTTACGCCGTTTTCCGGCGCTTTGGAACTGGCCAGTTTCAGCCGCGGCAATTACAGTCAGCTCACGGCCAGCATGAACAAGCGTTTCGGGCACCACTACGAGTGGTTCGCCAACTACACCTGGTCACGAAATTACAGCAATGATTCCAGTGAGCGAGACACCGATACCTTTTTCGGCGGGCAGGACCCGTTCAACATCAACATCGACTATGGCCGGAACGGCCTGGACATAACCCATCAGTTCAAGTCCGGCATCGTGGTTGATCTACCCTACGGATTCAAGTGGGACGCCAACTTCATTGCCCACAGCGGCCTGCCCTACCCCGCCTATTCTTCCGCGGACCTGAATGGCGACGGCGTAATCAACCAGTTCGCCAATAATGATCGGCCCGTGGTGCAGTTAGGCAGTGGTCAGCCCTTCCTTCTGACCCGATATCCGGCGCGCCAGCCGGACTTCTTCACCTGGGACATGCGCCTCTCCAAGGACTTTAAGTTCAAAGAACGCTACAATCTCAGCCTGGTTGCCGATATCTTTAACCTGACCAACCGGGCCAATCTCTACTCCAACCCGGACGTGAGCGGATACGTGAATGTGACGGGCTGTACTGTCGATTTCACGGTCAGCGCAACGCCGACCGGCTGTGCTCCCCTCACCGCTATTCCTAAACAGGGACAGGCCATCGGTCCAAATGGACAAATTTACGGGGCCCACGACGAGATATCGCCCGGTGCCTTCCCGTTCGCCGCTCAACTGGGGGTAAAGTTCAGTTTCTAAAGAACGGGATTACGATAGTCTTGGCCGCCTTGCCCTTGGCAGGCGGCCTGATTTTTGCTCCAATAACTCGCTTCCGGAAATACGACCTCCGATGTTTGTGTTGTTCACTCTCGCCTTTGCCTGGTTCCCTGTGATCGTACGCGCTCACTGTCGGGGCTCGGGGGCTGCCCTTCGTACGGAAAACCGGACCAGATTTCTGTGCTGGAATTGTGTGTTGCTGATCGCCGTGAGCGGGGGCACACTCAGTGCCCAACAGGATTCTCGGGACCACACGAACGAACTGCGGGACGCGGCCACACTCCTGCAAAATCGGCAGTTCGCCGCCGCGATGGAAACGTACCAGAAGATTCTCAAGGCTGATCCGCACAACGAGAAGGCTGCGCTCGGGCTGGCTGCGGCGTACTTCAGCGTTTACAACTATGACCAGACCGGGCGTCTGCTGCGAGAAGCGGCGGCGGCCCATCCGGAGAGTGCCGCCGCACTGGTCGAATTGGGCAAACTTGACATTCACTTGCTGCACTACGATGACGCAATCGTTGAATTGAAGCGTGCCGTGCGGAGGAATCCCGCGTCCGCGGCGGCCCACGAACAACTGGGTGTGGCTTATCAGGCAAAGGGCGACGAAGAAAAGGCCCTCGCACAGTTTAATGAGGCCATCCGTCTGGCGCCGGGTTCAGGGTCAACGCACTACTTCCGCGGGAGCCTGTATGCGGATCGCAACGACACCGAGCGCGCCTATCAGGATGCAAAAGCAGCATACCACCTGGAACCCTACACCCAAACCCAGGAACTCCTTGCAAAGACGGCCCTACATGCGAACAAGTGTGACGAGGCCATCGGATTGCTTCAGCCACTGGCCGGCTCGGAAGCGGTCGATCCCGCGGATCTTTACCTGCTGTCGCGCGCCTATAAATGTGTGGGGCAAGACCAGCCTGCGAAACAGGTGCAGGGCGAATACGAAAAGCGATCTCAGAGCGCACAAGAATCAAAGAGGCATAAGATGCACGCCGATCATCTCGCGACCGAAGCAGGGGAACTGGCACGCAAGAATGAACTCTCCCCGGCGCTCGATCTGCTGAGTCAGGCTCTGGCGGAGGACCCGGGAAACGCGCCTGCTCTTGCACAGATGGCGAAGATTGATTTTTCCCGCGGAAAGATCGACGAGTCACGCCAGGCCATCGACTCTGCTCTCCGCACAGACCCCTACAACCCGGACTATCTCTACGTTTTCGGCAAGATTCTAGAGCAACAAGGCAAGTTGGACCTGGCGCTGGACGCATTTCGCAAGATAACGATCGTCAATCCCAAAGAATCCGACTCCTACTTCGAGATCAGCCAGATTTATCTCAAGAACGGGGACCGGACTCGGGCGCTAAGCGCGCTGCGAAGCGCCGTCAAGTACTCCCCGGACGATGCCGACTATCGCAAGGCGCTTGATGAACTGGAGACGCGCCCCCGGAAGCCTCGATAAGCCGACTCCCACAGGGAGCGAAGAGGCCTCCTGCCAGACCCTTAGTGTTTGCATTTGGCCCCGTTGGAGGCCATTTTCGGGAATCCATAGGGGAGAATCCCGCTGCGGGAATCACGCCGCGCTTAGACAAGCTTTCCCCTTGACCTCGCATCTGCGAGGCAGCTAGCGTGAAATGTGATGTGAAACGGAATACGGCTACTAGGGGTCAGGTAGTTCCAGGCAGGCGCGGGACGGGGCAGGTTCTTGCGGGAAGGTTCGTTAGCAGATGGGAACTGCAGTTTCAGAATTTCCGGGAGCGGTTGCCGCAGTTTTTTTGCTGGCTGAGAATCGGCTGTTGCGCGAGGCGTTGCTGCGCATCCTGTCGAAGAAAGACGACATCCGCGTGGTGGGGGCCGGAACGTACGGCTCCGAGATGTTTGAGCAGATTCTAGCGACGCGCGCCAACGTTGTTGTGCTCGATTCGGTCTCGCCGGTTTTGGCGGAAAACGGGGTGGTACGCGAGTTGCGTCAACTAAACCCAGCCATAAGAGTGGTGATGGTGGGCATGGAGGCCGAGGAAGCCGTTTTCCTTCGCGTGGTCCAAGCGGGCGCTGTGGGCTACATCTTGAAAGATGCTTCGGCTGCGGAGGTAGCGCGCACGATTCGAGCGGTCGCCGCGGGCGAAGCGGTGTGCCCGGCGGCCTTGTCCGTGGCGCTATTTCAGTGGGTGGTACGGCATAAGCCCGCCATTCCGAGCCTGCACCTCAAGACCAGCCTTGGCCTCAGCCGCCGGGAGCAACAGTTAGTGGGCCTGATCCAGCAGGGACTTACTAACAAGGAAATGGCTTCGCGGCTGAACCTGTCCGAGCAAACTGTGAAGAACCACGTGCATCGTATGCTCCGCAAAGTGGGAGCGCCGGACCGACTCGCGATCGTTGAGGTGTGCCGCAACGAAGGTCTTACCGTTTAGCCACGGCCAACTGCGGCAGCCTGCCGAGACACTCGCCCGTGATCGCCTGCCGGCAGAATACATTCCAGATCATGCGCGGAGACAGACTCGAAGTCTTGCAGGACGTGAACTGCTCCCGCGGCGCGAAGATTCTCCGGCGTTTCATGCGACGCCACTCCCACACAATGTAATCCAGCAGCCACCGCTGCCCGAATCCCTGGCACTGCATCTTCCACCGCCAGGAGATGCTCGGGTTCGATCCCGATGCGGCTGCGGGCCAGTTGGTAAACCGCGGCATCCGGTTTGCCCAAGAGCACATCTTCTCCAGTCACGACTTGCTGGAAACAATTCAGCAAGCCCAGATCTACCAGTGTAGAGTGGGCGCGACTGCGGCTGGCGGAGGTCGCCAGGGCCAAAGCGGCGCCCATGCCATGAAGCTCGCGCACCATGCGGACCGCTCCCGGAATCGGAGAAACATCGAGCCGCATTTGCCGGAAGATGCAATCCTTGCGCTTGCCGAATTCCTCGAGTTCCGGATCTGGACTGTTGCCGAGAAAATGGCGCAGAATGTCGCCGCGTTTGCGGCCATCCAGAATGAAATCCAGCTCGGACTCGGGCACGTCGCGTCCCAGTGTCTGGAAAAACCGGCGCCAGGCCTTGCGATGGACTGCATGACTGTCGACGAGGACGCCATCCATGTCAAAGATGACACCGCGCAGTTGTGCCGAACTCATGACTTCCATCCTGATAAAACGCCGCGGATATCAGGGTCAGCGCGGGGTGGAAGTGTGCGAAAGGCTTCACCGTTGCTTTGATCCGGTGATAACGAGCCTGCGTTACCGGGCCACGTGGTCTGTGCCTTTTGATAGTTGGTCATAGTGCCAATGTCGAGCAAGTAGTCGGCGATGGGAAAGGCCCGCATTTTCCCGAGGAGATGCGGCAGCACGTGGAAGGCGATGTCCGCGGGAATGCAGGGCGGGATCACATCAAAAAAACCGGGGCCTGCCACCATCAGCCCGGAGAAGACCCAATTGCAGCGCGGGTTTTCCGGCTTTTCTTCGAAGTCGATAATGACTCCGCTGTCGTCGGTGATGGCAACGCCGCAACGGGAGGGCTCAGCCACCTGGTAAAGACCGAGGGTCGCTACATCACCGTGAGCGAAGTGGAAATCGCTCATGCGCCTTAAATTCGTGTTGGTGAGAACGTCGGAATACAGGACCCAGAAGGCGGGATCGGAACCGATCCAGGCGCGATTGGCCGCCAGCGTCCCCGCCGAGCCGAGCAATCGCTCTTCATAGACTAGACGGACATTCACGGGCGAATGCCTCCGTTGGAGATGCTGCTCGATGGCTTGCCGGTTCGCATGCAGGTTGATGAGGACTTCGGTAATGCCAGAGCGAGCGCAAAGATCGAGCCAGATGTCGAGCAGCGGCGTACCGCGAATCGGCACCAGGCACTTGGGAACAGAGTCAGTGAGAGGACGCAAGCGCGTGCCGTGTCCTCCGGCCAGCAGAAAAGCTTTCAATGTGGGATCTCGGGATCAAAAATCGATCATATTCCAGCAGAGTCGGAAATCAGACCGTCGCCGCAGATGACAACGGCATGAACGTCCAGCGTGTGCCCGAGTGCTCGTCATGGTCGATGAAAGGATCGTTGACGATGACTTGCGCCCCTTGACCGTCGAAGGCAAACGCCATTTCCTGCACACCCTCGCGCTGCAGGGCAGAGCGCACCGCAGCCTGACATTCAGGCTCGGAGTAGAGCAGAAGAAATCCTCCGCCACCCGCGCCGGTAATCTTGCCGCCCAGTGCGCCGGAGGCGCACGCCAACCCGTAGAGGTGGTCGATGCGCGGGCTGGAAATGCGATGGGAGATGCGTTTCTTGGCTTGCCAGGCATCGTCGAGCAAATGGCCGAAATGTTCCAGATCGCCGCACAAGAGAGCTTCTTTCATTACGGCGGCAGCCTCTTTTACCTGGTGCAGCGCTTCCACGGCGGGTCCGTCGGGCAAACGCGTAGATTTTTCCTGATCGGCGAGGATGTCCCAGGAATGGTGAGCGGCTCCGGTAAAGAACAGCATGAGGTTGGACTGCAAGGCGGAAAGCACGCCGGGATCAAGCTGGAGAGGCTCGACCTGGGTGGTTCCATCCGCACTGAAGCGGATGTAGTTCAAGCCGCCAAAGGCCGCGGCGTATTCGTCCTGCTTGCCCACGTGCCGTTTCAGTCCAAGGCGCGTGATGTTGAAGGCTCGCTCCGCCAGATCGTACTTGGATAGTGGACAACGCAAGTATGTAGTCAGCACTTTCAAAAGATTCACGCACACACTCGCGGAAGATCCCAGGCCAGTGCCTGGTGGAATTTCAGACGCCAGGAACAGGTCGGCAGCCAGGTCCGAGCCCAGGTCCTTCAGAACTGCCAGCGGAATCTCAAGGCCACTGCTTTGGTCGGGCAGTGCGGGGAGTGCGGCGAGGTCACTCCAGTTCCCAAACAGGCGGAGATCGGAAGAGATGACCTGAATGCGGCCGTCATCGCGGTTGCCCAAGATTGTGTAGAAGTACTTGTTGATGGCAATAATCAGCACATCCGGCTGCACCTGTTCCACGATGTCGGTAAGATCGCTCTCGTTCTGGACCTCGCCCACAACCTCAATATCGGGCTGGTCGGCAATCGTTGCCATCACCAGTTCCCGCATCAAGCGCGGATGATTTGCGACCAGCACACGGACTCGTTTCACAAGGCAATCCCCAGCCGAGAGCATAGGTCGCACAGGAGGCAAGAACAAGGTTCAAAAGCGATCTATGCAGGATTCCATCGGCAGGAGGCGGCCAGTACTGGAGAGAACAATTGGCGAAGTACTAAGGAAGGTCCAACGAGTACCTATGGTTCGTACTAGTTGGGTACTGATGCAAGCATAGGGCGCGCACTCGGGCGCGGGTTAACAGCGCAGATCGGGAACTAAAGATTGGTCGGGGAGAGAGGATTTGAACCTCCGACCCCCTGGTCCCGAACCAGGTGCTCTACCAGGCTGAGCCACTCCCCGACGTTGCCGCGGGCGGCAACAAGGAACACCATCCACCCGCATGCTTACTTCTCGATAGGCATTACGATTATAACATCGCGCGCCAGCAGCATCCTCCACGTTTGCTGGGTACACTTTCGCGCTACACTGATGACGCACCGGGATCGGATGTACACGCGTCAAACGAAACATGATTGTCCTCTGCGCTGATCGCCTCTATTCGCCTCAGGAAGAAATACGGGAGCCGCTCCTGTTTATTGAGGACGGCCTCATCTCCGCCGTTTCCACGCGGGCTCAAAAGGAAATCCCGAAGAACGCGACCGTTGTCGATCTCACCGACAACGAAGCCATTCTGGCGCCCGGTTTCGTCGACATTCACATGCACGGCGGGGCTGGACTCGATGTCATGCGCGCTGCGACTTCGGAATTGCCGCATCTGAACAAATTCCTGACCACGCACGGCGTCACCGGCTACTTCCCCACCACGGTCGCCGCTCCGCTCGATCAAACCTGCGGCGCTCTAGAGCGGCTGGCCGACGCCATCGAAGCAGTTCAGGATTCTCACCCTGGCAATGGCAACGCGGTCGAGGCTCATCCGCTCGGAATCCATCTGGAAGGCCCGTTTCTCAGTCACTTGCGCCGAGGCGTGCATCCCCCGGAATATCTCATCACGCCCACACTCGAAATCTTTGACCGTCTCTGGCAAGCTGCGCGCGGGCACGTGCGCATGATGACCATCGCCCCTGAACTTCCTGGAGCGCTCGAAGTAATCGCCGAAGCCGCGCGGCGCAAGGTTCTCGTGAGTATCGGCCACTCCGACGCTGTGCTCGATGTGGCCCGCGCGGGCGTGAAGGCCGGCGCCCATCACGCCACTCACACTTTCAACGCCATGCGCCCGCTCGACCATCGCGATCCCGGCATCCTCGCCGAAGTGCTTACCGACAAGCACATCACCGCCGATATTATTGTGGACGGAATTCACGTCGCGCCCGAAGTCGTGCAACTCTTCCTGCAAGCCAAAGGACTCGACCGCGCGGTGCTCATCACCGACGCCATGGCCGCCACGGGTATGCCGGACGGCACCTACCAACTCGGCCCCATTCAGGTCGAAGTCAAAGACGGCAAATGCACAGCTGGCGGAAAACTCGCCGGTAGCGTCCTCACCATGGACCGCGCAGTCCGCAACGTAGCCAAATTCGCTGGCTGGAGTCTGCAGCACGCAGTGCGCGCCGCGACGCTGAATCCGGCAAGGGCAGCGGGCCTAGCGCAGCATGGGACACTCGTCCCCGGCGCGGAGGCCAACCTGGTTGTATTGAGTCCCGGTGGAGAAGTAAGGAAAACGATAGTCCGTGGCCGTGGATTTTAGTTGACACTAAATGCGATTGTCATCCCGAGCGAAGCGAGGGGTCTTGGTTTCTGCTTTTCGCTCCTCAACATGGAAGAAGGCTAGTTCGGCTTGCGGTCTTTCCCGTCCGCCAGATAGCGCAGCAGCACTGCCTCATCGGCTCGCGTCAGCTTATCGAGGAATGAGGTATCCACCTTGCCGTCTTCCACAGTCTGCGACGCATTCGACTGCCGCAGCTTGTCGCCGAGTTCGGGATCGTTGCTCATCACCTGGTTGTAGAACCATAGGAAGTGGCGCATCTGATCGAGCGACTTGGTCAGCACCTGGATGGCTTCGGTCTCGGGCAGCGCGCTCAGCGCCTCCATCAACTCCGGGTCGCTGGGCGCTTGCATGGCAGCATAGTTCAGTTCCCGCTGAATCGCCCGCAGGTCCTCGGTAACTCGCACCATCCGCTCGTGAAGGTCGTCCATCTGAGTGTCGTTCCCCATGGGCCGCCGGTGTTGTTCGGCGTGTTTCAACATCTCATCGGCGGCGCGCAGCGGATAGATACCCCACGATCATGCGCTTTCGTAATTCACGCGATTACTTTGGTCTGGAGAGTAACCTCTCGCGAGGGATGGCGCTGAACACCGCTACCAGCAAGGGTTTTCACGCCGCTCCCGGAACGCATCTTAGTCACGCCTACAACTTTAAGCGCGTCCGCCGGATTCTCCACCGCAGCCAACAGTGCAGTCACCAGTTGCTCCAAAGTCACCAGCCGAGCTTCTGATTTCATACAGATCATGTAGAGACAGCCGCCTCGGCTGTCCAAGCCAGCGCGGAGCACGGCGCTACAGCCTGCAACTACTGTCCTCATCCTCCGTTTGTGATACAAAGACGCGGATGGAATCCGCTTCAACAAACCGGCCCAGCCACAATCTGGTCCGTGCCATCGGCCGCTGGAGCCTGGCCGCGTTGGTGGTGAATTCCATCATCGGCAGCGGCGTCTTCGGCCTGCCTTCGGTGGTCGCCGGCTTACTTGGACGGGCCAGTGTACTGGCGGTTCTGCTGGCAGGCGCTGCAATTGCTATCGTCATGGCCTGCTTCGCTGAAGTCGCGTCCCAATTCACTGAACCCGGCGGTCCTTACCTTTACGTTCGAGTAGCGTTCGGACGCCTTCTCGGAATCCAGGTGGGCTGGCTGGCTTGGCTTGTTCGCATCGCCTCTGGCGCAGCCAACGCCAACCTTTTTGTCGTCTATATGGGAGAGTTCTGGGTTGGCGCTCGGCAACTGCTACCAAGACTTTTGATCTTGACCCTTGTCATCGGCATCCTGGCGGCGATCAACTATCGGGGGGTGCGGATGGGGACTCATGTGAGCAATGCTTTTACTGTGGCGAAGCTTCTGCCGCTCGGCCTGGTCTGCGTGGCGGGAGCGGTCTATCTGCTTGCGCATGGCGCAGTTCCCACCGCGAGGGTAGTCCCGGAGGGCAACGCCTGGCTGCACGCCTTGGTGCTAATGGTCTTTGCCTATGGTGGTTTTGAAGCGGCGTTGATGCCGATGGGCGAGGCCAAGGACCCCCGACGCGATGCGGCATTCGCACTGTTCGCTGCCCTCGGCATCTGCACTGCGATTTACGCACTGATTCAGTGGGATGTGGTTGGTTTGTTGTCCGATCCCGGCCACAGCGACCGCCCCCTTGCGGACGTGGCCCGAATCGTCATGGGACGTGGCGGAGCCGCTCTGGTCGCCGTCGGGGCACTGATTTCGGTTTATGGGAATGTCGGCGCAGGCATCCTTGGCATCCCGCGCATGACGTTCGCACTTGCTGAACGTGGAGATTTCCCTTCATGGTTCGGCGCGATTCATCCCAGGTTCCGTACGCCTTATTTTTCGATTCTCGTCTTTGCGCTGCTGGTCTGGCTGATGGCTCTGTTTGGCAACTTCGCTGGAAACGCAACGCTCTCGGCGGTAGCGAGATTGTCCTATTACGGCCTGGTGTGCGCCGCGCTTCCCGTGCTGCGGAGAAAGCAGCCCAATGCGGCAGGCTTTCGCTTGCCCGGAGGAGTGATCTTCGCCGCGTTAGGCGTGCTGCTCTGTTTTGGCCTTTTATTCCGGACCGACCTCAGCCATTCCCTGATCCTGGTCGCGACCATTGCGCTGGCGTTCGGGAACTGGGCCGTCGTGGCGCGCAAGAGTTGGAGAACCCAAGCCCCGGAAAAATAGTGCGATCGAATCCGCGCGATGGGTATATAGTGTGGGCCGTTGGGAACCGGCGCGGAGATTCCGTCCGCTTTAGACCAGGAGGATCAATGACGTCGACCTTGGCAGTGTTATTGCAAAACGATGGGAGCAGTGCAGTAGGCGCCGTTTTTAGCGGCATGGCCATGCTGTTCTGGCTGGCGGTGTTGGTGGTCGTCGTCATCGGCGGTGGAAAGTATTTGAGAAAGCGGGTCACCCCGGCTGGGCCATCCTGATTCCGATCTACAACCTTTACATCTTGTTACAGATTGCCGGCAGGCCTTGGTGGTGGCTCCTTCTCTACTTGATCCCGCTGGTCAATATCGTAATCGCGATTATCGTGGCCATCGACGTTGCCAAAGCCTTCGGGCAGAGTGCGGTGTTCGGTTTTGTTCTGATCTTCCTCCTGTGCGGCATTGGCTACCTCATCCTCGGCTTTGGCAATTACCGCTACCAAGGGCCTGCGGCGGTAGCCGGGTGACCTCCGCATCCGCAGGCACTGCACGGATCGAGTAAGTACGGACGCGCAGCATTGAGTTGAATCAGGGCTACCGCTGCTCCATCTCCAACAGCGTCTTCTTGCGCTCCACGCCCCAGCGATAGCCGCTGATGCTGCCATCTTCGCGGACCACACGATGGCACGGAATCGCGATCGCCACGGGATTCGTTGCGCAGGCGCGAGCCACGGCGCGGCTGGCGCTGGGTTGGCCGATTCCCCTCGCGACCTGTTTGTAAGACTGGGTCGCTCCGAACGGGATTGACTGCAAGTACGTCCACACCCTGCGCTGAAATGCGGTGGCGCGGATATCCAACGGCAAAGTCGCATTCAATTCCTTGCCCGCCATCTTCTGAAGCAACGCTGCAATCCAGGCTTGCAATCCGCCTTCGTCGGGCTTGCGTACGGCGAAAGGAAATTCACGCTTCAAGCCTTCGATCAACTCGCCATCGGATCGCGCGAACTGGATCGAGCAGACACCGCGGTCGGTGGCTGCGATCAGCATGCGACCAAGCGGCGAGTCGGCGCAGGCGTAGCGAACGGTAGCGGCGATGGCGCCGCGGCGGTATTTGTCGGGCGTCATGCCCAGTTGCGACGCCGTCTTTTCGTAGAGGCGGCTGCTGGAGCCGTAACCGGCGTCATACATGGCGCGAGTCACGTTGTCTCCGGCTTGCAGATTGCGCTTGAGCAGGCGCAGGCGGCAGGAATCGGCATACTCGCGCGGCGTGATTCCAAGCGCAGCCTTGAAGCGGCGCTGCAAGTGGAACGGGCTTTGCCGAAACGCCTTGCCCAGGCGCTCAAGCGTGACGGGCTCATCGAGGTGTTGTTCGATATAGCGGCAAATCGCTTTTGCCGAGTCCGATTGCGGATTGCCGCTGCCGCCGAACGACCGCGGGCGGCAGCGCAGGCAGGCGCGAAAACCGGCTTTCTCCGCTTGCTCCGGACGCGCGAAGAACTTCACGTTCTCGCGCCGCGGACGCCGCGCCGGACACGACGGCCGGCAATAGACGCCTGTGGTGGCGACAGCGAAGACAAACTCTCCGTCACGCGCCGAATCGCGCGTGAGCACTGCGCTCCAGCTTTGGTCGTCGCTGAACTTCGTAGAGTTGGATTGCGCGACTGGCATTTCGCTTGGGAGTTCCTTTGCGAGTATGGCATCCGCCGTCATTATTAGGGAAGTCATGTTTGTGAGAGGCATGATAGGGACAGCTTAGGCGAGGGGGGACGAACGGACTATCCGAATCTTGCGGGCAAAGGAATTAATCAGTTCTCAGTTCTCAGAAGTAGACTCCCGGGCGGCGGAAGATTGCTGTTTATCTTGAGGCTCCCTCATCTTCCGGGTCTTCGCTTTCAATTACAAGGTCGACTGTGTGGCCTCGGATGGCGAAGGTTTGCTTGGGAGCGGCTGCGGGTTCGAAGGTTACGCGGGCGGGGGACCGCTGCCAGGCGGGAGTGGGGCAGGCGGAATCGGGGGCGGCATTTTCAGGAATGCTCTGGCCGTCGAATAGCTTCTTCAGCACTGGTTTGCGGCGGTTGAGCTGCGCGACTATGGCGTAGATTTTCTTGCCGTCGTCGGAGACGCCGCAGTAGGCGGCGTAATCGCGGTACCAACTGGCTTCCGAGTAGAAAACATCAAACTCGGGGAGATTGATAGGAGCGATGTGTCCGGTGGTGCGGTCGACGAGCAGCCATCCGCCGACCTGCCATTGCCAGTGCGGCGGCGAGGCGGATTCCTGAGGGAGATTATCGTTGACACGGAAGGCGCGCCGGACTACGAACAGGCGGTCGGTGACGTCGTGAACGGGGCCGAGAGTGAATTCCTTAACGTGGGCGTCGAGGAGAAGTGGCCGAACTTTCAAGGTCAGCGGCTTGTCATGTGCGGCGGCGATGCTCGGGAACCATGGGACGGTGGTCCATTTTCCGAAAGAAATGACGTGCGTTTTGGGCGCGGCGGCGATGCTTGATGGAATCACAATGATAATGATAAGGATGAGCAACGGAAGCGCGATCAGGAACCGGGATTGCGAGAGACGGACCATGGCCGAGAGTAAGCAGGAAATGGGGTGGAGGACAAGGTTAGATGTCACCAGATGGCAAAATTGTTTCGTCGAAAAGTTCCGAAGTGGGATTGGAGCCAGGGCGCGATTTGCGGCACCGCGGACCTTGCGTCGGGCCGCGATAGTTGATGTTGCAGTAGAATTGACTGAGTGAGCTTTTGCGTCATGAGTTTCCCTCGCGATTCCCGTCGGGCGGTGAGCGATGAAGACGGGACAACTTCCCAGCCTAAAGGAGCCTCAGATCAGGATATGCACGTACTCGCTACACGACGGCAGGCCCCGCGGATTCTGGTGGTGGATGACCATCCCACCATTGCCGGGCTGATGAGCCAGTTGCTGACGCAGCGTGGCTACGATGTGGTGACGGCGGAGAATGCGGAGCAAGCTGCGGCGGAGGTGCGGAGGCAGCCACCCGACCTGATTTTGTCGGATGTAAGAATGCCGGGGAGGTCGGGCTACGAATTGTGCCGGGAACTCAAGAGTGATCCGGCTACGCGTTTGATTCCTTTTGTCCTGATTACGGGACTGACTGACAGCACCGACAAGCTTCACGGGATTGAAGCGGGCGCAGACGACTTCCTGAACAAGCCTGTGCTGGCGGAAGAGTTGACGGCGCGGGTGAAGTCGCTGCTGCGGGTGAAGGAATTTACCGACGAGTTGGAGACGGCGGATTCGGTGCTGTGCACGCTGGGGCTGATCGTGGAAGGGCGCGATCCTTACACTGAGGGGCACTGCGAGCGGCTGGCGGTACGGGCGGCGGATTTGGGGCGGCATCTCAGGTTGGATGAAGATTCGATTGTGGCGCTGCGGCGTGGAGGATATCTGCACGACCTGGGCAAGATTGCGGTGCCGGATGCGATTCTGAAGAAGGGCAGCAATCTAACTTCGGCGGAGTGGGAGATCATGAAGCAGCATCCGGTGACGGGGGAGAACATCTGCAGGCCGCTGAAGTCGTTGCGGCTGGTGCTGCCGATCATCCGGCATCATCATGAACATGCGGATGGGTCGGGGTATCCGGATGGACTGCGGGCCGGCGAGATCCCGCTCCTGCCGCGGGTCTTGCAGGTGGTGGATGTGTACGATGCGCTGCGCACGGCGCGGCCTTACAAACCCGCGCGTTCACACGATCAGGCCGCGCAGACCATGCGCGAGGAAGCCCGCCAGGGCTTGTGGGACGCTGAGCTGGTGAATGAGTTTTTCAGCATGCTGGTGGAGAAACGCAGCGTGGCGTAGGAAGGCAATTCTCAGTTCTCGGTTCTCAGTTCTCAGTTTCCTCAACCGGCTTTCTAGAACGTACAATGGCAAAGAGTTTCTTGCAGCCACAGTTGACGGACATCGCTTACAGCATCGTTATTCCCGCTTACAACGAGGGTGCGCGCCTGGGGGTGACCCTGGAGAAGGTGCTGGCTTACGTTCGCGCACAGGGTTGGAATGCGGAAGTGATTGTGGTGAACGATGGATCGCGCGACAACACGGCAGAACTGGTGCGCGGGTTTGCTGAAAGGGATCCCGTGTTGCGGCTGGTGGAGAATCCCGGCAATCGCGGCAAGGGTTATGCGGTGCGCAATGGCATGCTGAACGCGCGCGGCGAAGTGATCCTGTTCAGCGACGCAGATTTATCTTCGCCCATTGAGGAGATGCCGAAATTGTTGGCGGCGCTGGCGGGGGGGGCGGACATCGCCATTGGTTCACGCTGGTTGCAGGCGGAATTGCAGACGCGGCGTCAGTCGGCGCACCGGCAGCTTTTTGGACGAGTCTTCAATCTGCTGCTGCGGATTATTTTGGGTCTGAGATTCAAGGACACGCAATGCGGATTCAAGGCTTTCACGCGGCGGGCCGCACAGACGATTCTGCCTTTGGAGCGCATCGAGCGCTGGGGGTTCGATCCGGAGATTCTTTTTCTGGCGCGCAAGTTTGGGTTTCGCGTGGAGGAAGTCGCGGTGTGCTGGGGACACAGCGGAGACACGCGGATTCATCCACTGCTTGACGGGGCGCGCATGTTTTGGGAGATGTTGCGGATTCGGTGGTATGACTTGACGGGAAAGTATGACGTCGCGGCCGGAGTGAGCGCGCGACCGGTGAAGACGCTGCCCGGAGGACCCTCGTCCCGGGTGTGAGAATCAAGCTGACTTTCGCTTCGCAGCCGCTGCTAATTCCTTCACCGCCTCAACCACCAGCTTTCCCATCTCGGAAGTTCGCGTCGCTTTTTCTCCGGATCGGACCAGGTCGGCGGTGCGGGAGCCTTGCGTCAGCACAGCGCTGACAGAGTTCTCGATACAAGTCGCTTCGGTTTCCAGTTGAAAAGAATGGCGCAGCAGCAAGGCGGCGGAAAGAATTGCGCCGAGAGGATTTGCGATTCCTTTTCCCGCGATATCTGGCGCGGAACCGTGTACTGGTTCGTACACGCCTACCGGGCCGCCGATGCTGGCCGAGGCCAGCAGGCCTAGCGAGCCTACTACTCCGCCAGCCTGGTCGGAGAGAATATCGCCAAACATATTTTCGGTGAGGATCACGTCGAAATCTTTGGGACGCTGCACCAGCGACATGGCTGCGGAATCCACGTACATGTGGGAAAGGTGCACTCCGGGATAAGCTTTGGCGCAGCGGGTGACGACTTCGCGCCACAGGCGCGAACACTCCAACACGTTCGCTTTGTCGACGGACAGAACTTTTTTTCGGCGCTTCGCCGCGAGATCGAAGGCGACGCGGGCGATGCGTTCGATGGCCGGCTCGCCGTAAGTCATCGTATTGGTGGCGATGCGGGCGCCGGGCTCGCCTGTGATCGAACGCGGGTCTCCAAAATAGAGGCCGCCGAGAAGTTCGCGGACGATCATTATGTCGGTGCCGCGGACCAGATCGGCGCGGAGCGGTGAACAGTCTTCTAGAGCGGGGAAACAAATTGCGGGACGCAGGTTGGCGTAGGCGCCTAGTTCGCGGCGCAGGCGGAGGAGTCCCGCTTCGGGGCGAAGGTGGTTGGGATAGTGATCGAAGGCGGGATTGCCTACTGCTCCGAGCAGGACTGCGGAGGAAGACAGGCAGGCCTGGATTGTATCGGGGGGCAAGGGATCACTCGTTGCTGACAGGGCTACGCCGCCGATGTTTTTTTGCTGGAGCTTGAGGTCGTGGCCGAAGGCGTTGGCCACAGCCTGCAGAACCAAGACGGCTTGCTCGGTGACTTCCGGGCCGATGCCGTCGCCGGGAAGGATCGTTAGGTCGAGGAGCATGAGGGAAATTTTGTAATTGGGAAATTTTGTAATCTTGTACTTTTAAGTCGCGAATCGTGGAGCAGCGACGGCTGATTCCGATTTCAAATTACTCAATTAACAAATTACCAGATTACTCAATTGTCTACACGCCCCAGAGGTAGTCTTCCTGCTGCTGATCGTGGTGGTGTTCGGAGGGAATGGGGACACCGAAAGTATTGGTTTGCTGCGCCATGGGAAATGGCCGGAGCGGTTCAGGGCTTGGGGCGCCGGCGGCAGCGGCGACTGCCGTTTGCAGCGGTTCGAACAGCGGTGTGGCTGATCCAGCTGGCTTGTGCGTGTCGCGGATCAATTCGAGCAGGTGATGGTCTTCGACGTGTTTGATCTTGTCGGCGAGGCGCACGAAGCGGCGATAGATATCATCGAGAGCGCGGCGGTCAAACTGGTAGCCGAGTTGTTCGCAGCGGATGGCGAGCGCGTGACGGCCGGAGTGCTTGCCCAGCACGAGTTTTGAGTCAGGCACGCCGACGGACTGCGGGGTCATGATTTCGTAGGTCAGCGGATTCTTGAGAATGCCATCCTGGTGGATGCCGGCTTCGTGGGCGAAAGCGTTGCGTCCGGTAACGGCCTTGTTGGGCTGCACGGGGACGCCGGTGATCTCGCTGAGCAACTGGCTGGCGGTGAAAAGATGTTCGGCGGCGATGGCGGTCTGGTAAGGATAGCGATCGTGGCGGACACGCATCGCCATGACAATTTCTTCGAGAGCAGCGTTGCCGGCGCGCTCGCCGATGCCATTGATGGTGCACTCGACCTGGCGGGCTCCGGCGGCGACAGCCGCCATGCTGTTGGCGACGGCCATGCCGAGGTCATTGTGGCAGTGGGCGGAGATAGTGACGTTCTCGATTCCCTTGACGCGGCGGCGGATGGTTGCGATCAGTTCGCCGAACTCCGAGGGCACAGTGTAGCCGACGGTGTCGGGGATATTGAGCGTGGTGGCGCCGGCTTTTATGACGGCATCGAGCACCTGGCAGAGGAATTCAGGGTCGGTGCGGGTAGCGTCTTCGGGAGAAAACTCGATGTCATCGCAGAGCGACTTGGCGAAGGCGACGGCTTCGCGGGCGTGGGCGAGACACTCCTCGCGGCTCAGGCGCAGCTTGTAGTTCAAATGAATGTCGGAGGTGGCGAGGAAGACGTGAATGCGGGGATGGGCAGCGTGTTTCAGAGCTTCCCAGGCGCGCTCGATATCAGGACGGCAGGCGCGGGCCAGTCCGGCGATGATGGGGCGGCGGATGACCGCAGCGATGGCCTTTACCGCTTCAAAGTCGCCGTCGGAGGCGATAGGAAATCCGGCTTCGATCACATCGACGCCTAGACGGTCGAGCTGGTGCGCGACACGCAGCTTTTCCTGGATGTTCATGCTGCAACCGGGCGACTGCTCTCCGTCGCGCAGGGTGGTGTCGAAAACTGTGATGTGAACCTGGTCCGTGGCCATGGGTCTTCCTTCGGTTGTTCTTCTCTTGTTCTTCCCTATGGTACGGGCCGGCAACGGTGAAGCAAAACTTATAATTGTTCACTCATCATTAGATTATCTTCTATGATAAGATTGTCTAATGGATAGTGAAGTTATCATAAGGGGATAGGAAATGGAACTTTCCCAGCTGGAAGTCTTTCTGGCGGTTGCGCGCGAGCACCGGTTCTCGCGGGCGGCCGAAAAACTGCACCGGACGCAGTCGGCGGTGAGCCAGACCATACGCAAGCTTGAGGATGAACTGGGCGAAGCGCTGTTCGACCGCTCGTCACGGGAGGGAGTGCTGACCGACGCCGGGCAGGTGCTCTACGAATACGCCGAGCGATTGCTGAACCTACGCCGTGATGCGCACGAGTCGCTGACGGAGTTGCGGGAATTGCAAAAGGGCAAGCTGGTGATTGCGGCCAACGAATTCACGGCGCTTTATTTGCTGCCGGTGCTGGCGGAGTTCCGGCGGCTGCATCCCATGATCAAGATTACGGTGCAGCGGGCGCTGGGCAGCCGCATTCCGGATGACGTGCTGCAGCACAGCGCCGAACTGGGCGTGTTGTCGTACAAGCCGGAGGAGCCGCGTCTGCGCTCAGTGGTGACTTATCTGGATGAGTTGGTGCTGGTGGTACCGCCGAAGCATCCGCTGGCCACGGCGCGGGAAGTGAGCATCCGGCAACTGGGGGCGGAGTCGTTCGTGGCGCACATTGTTTCTTCGCCGTACCGCGAGAAGGTTCTGCAGACATTCGCGCGATACAAAACGCCGCTGCATATGGGGCTTGAACTGCCGACGTTGCAGGCCATCAAGCAGTTTGTCGCGATGGGAAACGGAGTGGCATTCATGCCGGAGATCAGTGTGGAGGCGGAACTGGCGAGGGGGGAACTAGTGCGGATTCCGGTGCGGGAACTGCGGGTGCAACGAAAACTGCGGTTGATCTATCGCAAGGAATCGGGTTTGTCCCATGCGGCGCGGGCGTTGCTGAAAGTGGCGGAAGCGGTGGCACTGGAGCGGACGGGGAGGTATCGATTTCAGCGGGAGAGTTAGGGATCGAAGAGGGATAAGGAAGCGAGCCAAACGGGCGAGTATTGCATCGCAAAGTACGCGATGCATCGCGCGGCTCGCCCAGGTCCTTCAGCAGGCAAAAGGCGCCCTGCTTCAGGATGACAATCAAGAATCCAAGTCACGCCCAGAGCGCGGCCAATCAGCAGTCGGCGCAGGCTTCTGCGGACTGGAAAGCGGCCAGGGCTTCTTGGACGCTGGGATGAATCTCGAGGACTGAATTCAGGTTGGTGAGATGCAATAGTTCTCGCACCAGCGGGCTGGGACTGGCGCACTTCAGGTCCGCGTTTTGGGCTCGCGCCGAAGTGTGCAGGAATGCCAGTTCGCCGATGCCGGCACTGTCCATAGAGGTGACCCCGCTAAGATCGAGAACCACTTTGCCGCTATCCTCGAGAATTTCAGCGACCACGCGCGAAAGGGCAGCGGCCTCGTCGCGATAGACAAGTCGGCCCTGGCAGTGAACGATCATCACATCGCCGCGATTGCGAGTTTCCAAACTGAGTTTCAACTTCGACTCCTTGTGTTGTGTTCCAAAGGCAGCCAAGTGCTGCGGCTGCGGCCATGTTTGCCAATTCATGTTTGAGGATTCCATGCTAATAGATAGACGTTCGGCGAGGGGTTTCGGAATCATGAAAAGAGTGTAATTTTTTGTCGTGGTGTCCCAGTGCTGCACCCGGACAATTTTGGGGAACGGGGCATCCTGGGGTTCCGTACACTGTATCTAACGAAGTTCGCGCATTCAGGTAGAATCTGCTACTGGCATAATTGCCGTGGAGGACTCATCTTCGTGTCGAAAACCGCTGCCGTGGTTCTGGCATTCCTGAGCTTGACGTTGTTTCCAACCAGATCGAAAGCCCAGTTGATCCCGAGTGGAAATCTTTATGCCGGAGCCGCCTATGCCTCTTCTGAGGATGTTGTGAACCGGCTTGCGTTCCGCGGATGGGATGGTTCGGTGGAGGTATTTCCGTTTCACCGTTTGTCCTACATTGGTATCGTGCTAGATGGCAGCGGTATTTACACCCGGGGTGCGGCGAACTCAGGAACGATTCAGCAGTACAACCTGGTTCTCGGACCGCGGGTTTCCATGAACTACGGAAAGTGGCGGCCATTCGCGCATGTGATGGGCGGGATCCAACAAACCAGGTCGGGCGGCAACCTTTACCACCCTGTTGCTTTCGACATCGGGGGGGGCGTAGACCGCAAGCTCCCATTCAGAAACTTTTCCTGGCGGCTGCAGTTTGACTACGTTCATACCCACCTGTTGAGCGAGAACCAGAACGAGTACCGGGTGTCGACCGGAGTGGTGTGGAGGTTCTGACCTCGCCGACCCTACGGCATGCGTCCTCGTAGACCATCCGTCACGGCGATCTCACCGGCTTGGGGTAGCCGGAAACCAAATTGACAGCGTTTGAAGGTTGCTGGTCAAATGAGATCGCATGCAAATGTGGATGATCTTGCTGGCTTGGTTTCTGAATGTTCTCGTTCTTAGTTTAGCTTTGGCCATTTTCGAAATCCTTATTGAAAAGCAGAACGGCTGGGCTTCCGCGGCGAACCCAAAAGGCTGGGGCAGGAAGGTGTTTGGAGAAAGTATTCTCTCGCAGGTCTGCGAAAAGCACTATCTCACGGTGTATCACCTGTTCGTTTTCGCAGTGGTTATGCCCATGATTTTGTGGGGCGAATTGCTGTTGGTGGAAGCTTTTGGCATAGGCCACCCGGTTTTGAGCCGCTTGTTTGCCTCCTCGCAGGGTTATTGGGTGATGCGGGTTGGAGGGGTATCCTTGATCCCGCTGCTTTTCCTGACGGCAGCATGGTTTTCCATTCTGGTGGTGGAAGACGCGCTGTGGTTCCTGTTGAACTGGTATTACCCTAAGAGCATGGAAGATTTGTTGTCGGGGAATATCTGGTGGCACACGCGTTGGCTCACGCTGGGATCGATCAAACTTCCGCGGTTCTACGTGACCACGCCAATTGTGGCAGTGGCTTTCCTTGTGGCCAGCCTTTCACCGCTGTGGATGAGTCCTCGGTAACACCACAGCAGGTTCGTCAGAGCAGGTTCGTCTCCGCTTTCTGGCATTGGTCGAGGAACTTCGGTATCTCAAAGAGTGCCCGGTTCGAATAGGCGCCGACGTTGCGCCGGAGCTCATCGAAGGTCGAACTTTGCAGGAGCCGTTTCACGCTGGATGCTATTTCGCGGACACTGGTCACTACAACTCCAAAACCCTTTTCCGTTACCCACTCGGCGTTGTACCGCTCCTGCGGCAGCGTTTTTACGTTGCATTCAACGATCACTGGCAGGTGAAACTGTAGGGCTTCGCTGATGGACCCGGGGCCAGGCTTTCCGATGAAGAAGTCCGACAACGCCATATAGTATTCGACGTTTGGGGTGAATCCGACGACGAGGATCGGCCTTTTCGTTTTCAAACTTTTCAGTTTCGCGGCGAGTTTCTCGTTGTGCCCGCAGAGCAGTATCAACTGGACCTGGCTGTCGCTGCGATCCAGTTTTCTGGCAATGTCGACCATCACCTGGGATCCATAGCCTCCAAACAGAACGATGCCTGTGGGAAGGTTCGTGTCGAGGCCAAGCTTCTTTCGTTCGGCGGCGCGATCTACGGTTGCCTGTTCGTAGAACCTTGGCTTGAGTACCATTCCTGATGCCTCAAAGATGCGGTGCGCACGATGGCCCATCATCAGGGCCTGCTGTTTCGCGCGTTCGGTTCCGACGATGATGTATTCGGACTCAAGTTCGATCCAGAAGTGGGGCGGGTAATCCGCCAGATCAGTAATAAGCGTGACAAAGGGCGTCTCGGATCCAACGCTTTTGATGCTCTCTGCCAGCACACGGTTGAAGTGCGGGATCACCGAGAGGACGAGGTCGGTAGGATGTTGCATCCAATAAGTTTGCAGCGCCTTCACCAGCCGGAGGTGATAGAGACGAATGACGCGCTGTAGAACCTTAAGCATTTGCGGCGTCAGGCGGGTCCAGCCCTTGCGCAGGACGCGGTTATAAATATCCTGTGTGCGGACGCCGGTCACGGTGCGGAACAGGTCGAGGGAATCGAGCAACTCCTGCAAGTTGAGAAGGCTAACTTCCCAGGGACGCTCCTGCGTGGAAAGGATAGTTTTCAGAGCATCTGCTGCGCTGCGGTGTCCGCCGCCGCCGTCGTGGAAAACAATTGTCAGCTTGCGCAAGAGTCACCAGAGCTGGGGTTTATCGAGCCACCCTGCTGATTCTAATGGCCAACGCTCTCGTATTCCACATCTCCGAGTAGTCCTGATTCGTCAGCGAGGTCAGTGGGCGAAGAATCGACTTCGACTGGCGCCGGGGTGACGTCGCCCTCGTCCGCTCGCTCGTGGGGTTCATGCTCGTCATATTCATGCTCGTTAAAGTCATGGATCTGAACGCCCTGCTCGTCAACCGTGAGATAAGTCAGGCGGGAATCGACCCAGCCGCCTGAATTGTAGTAGTGAACCCCGTCCTGCTCGACGTGGACAGCCTCGTGAGTGTGACCGCAGAAGATACGATCGGCGCCTTGCTGGCGGGCGTAGTGCAGGGCGCCGGCGGAAACCTTCGACGACATGCGGAGCCAACGCGTATTCAGGCGGTCAATGAGCCGCACGATTGGCTTGCTTTTGAAGTCGAGCTTCTGCAACTGGAGATAGAGTGAAGTGCCCAGCTGGCTGAAGCGCAGATTATTTACCTGGAAACCGTCGAATTGATGACCGTGGATTGCAATGTGCCGCAATCCCGCGTATTGCCAGGCGTAGTGCTGGTAGACGCGGACGCCCACCAGGTGCGACATGATGTTGGTGAGCCCATGGTCGTGATTGCCTTCGACCCAAACGACTTCGATATTGCGTTTGGGATTCGAGAGCTTGCGAATGTAGCCGAGAAACTTCCAGTGGTCTTTGGTGAGACGGGCGAAGTTGAGGTCGGCAAAAATGTCTCCTAGTAAGATCAGCCGCTGGAAACGGTTTTTTTTGAGCACGCGCGTGGCTTCGCGGGCATGGCTGGTCTCTGCACCGAGGTGCAGGTCGGAGAGGATCAGCGTGTTGTACACGTGCGGATCCATAGTTCAGTTATAGCGAGGGAATGTTACGGGGTGATTAAATATGCACCAAGATCGGTGCAGTGGTAACTTTGGGAGTAACCCGTAACCTGCGAGTAAACAAAGGGGGTGGCAGCAGGGGAGGCAAAATGTTGCGGCCGTGTGAATAGGGAGTGGGTTTTCACGTAGACTGAATTTCCTTTTGAAAACCATTGGACACATTCTGGCGAAGTACACGGCGTGGATTTTGCGAGTGCTCATGCCGCTAGGGATTTGGGGTGTGTTCGCGATCGCATTCGCAGACTCGGCACTGCTTGGAATGCCCGTGGATGCGATTGTTGCGGTCTATGTGTACCAGGATCACCGGCGACTGCTGCTCTATGTGGTGATGGCTTCGCTCGGTTCGGTGCTCGGCAGCATTCCGCTGTACATCATTGGGTATGTGGGCGGCGAAAAGGTGTTGCGCAAGCGGATAACCGAAGAACGCTTTCTGCGGATTCACCGATCGTTCGAAGAGCACGAATTCTGGGCTTTGATGTTTCCAGCCATGCTGCCGCCGCCCACGCCCTTCAAGATTTTCGTGCTGGGAGCGGCGGTGTTTGAGATGCGGTTCCGCGATTTTGTGGCGGCCATGTTTGCGGGAAGGTTCGTGCGCTTCCTGGTGCTTTCGTTGCTGACGTTGTGGTTTGGGCCGCAGATCGTCGAGCTGATGGGAACAGTGGTGCGGCAGCATCTTGGATGGCTGCTGGGCGCAATCGCGGGCGCGGTGCTGGTTTGGCTGCTGATGCGGCGGAGCAAGAGGCGGAAGGCGGCCGAATAACTGCCGCGGCCTCGCTTTTGCTCAGCGGACAGCCGAGCCGGCTGTCCCCACATGAGCTTGTTACACGGGTGCGGTATGGTCGCCCGACTTGTGCATCCAGCCAGAGAGCGCGTGCAGGAACACTGGGGTTCCAAAAAACGCTATGGAGAAGAACAGGTCGCTCTCGAGTGTGCCGCGGAAGAATGGGATGCCTGCGGCATAGGACATCATCAGACCGTTGAAGCCTCGGGGATACATTTCCGGCCAGGCGGCCCATACTGCGAAATTGCTGATCAGGAAAAACGAAACTGAGCTAGCCAACGCCGCGCCCACTACTCGGACAGGTCCGGATTTTTCCCGCAGGTTTGTCCCCAGCCACAGGATGGCCGCGTACCAGGCCCAGGTGACCAGATGATCCCAGGAGAAAACGTAGTTGTAGATGAACTTGGTGAGGATTACGTCAGTCGTCGCGAGCAGTACCAGCGGAATCCACATTTGACGCTTCGAGCCACGGGCTCCGAAGAATAGCAGCGATGCCGCTACCGGGGTGAAGTGCCAGGCGTGTGGGAGCACATTGAATGGGCCGACGAAAGGCAGGAAGCGGACGGCGATGGCGAGTAGGACGAATAGATAGGGCAGCATGAGCACCTCAGGACTGAAGTATTATTCTGGGCCGCGAAGGCGAGTACGTCAAGCGCCCTTACTGGCGGCTGCATCGCCCGGCGGCTCGCTGCGCTCTCTGGATGGACGAAGGAGTCCGTCCCCAACCGAGAGTGGAATTTCAACACTAATGTGGTTCGGGTGCCACGACTCGCTGTTCGTCAGAGCCGTAAACATCACCCACTATGTGCAGCTTCTGGTCGAGTTCGACCTCCGCAGCAAGAATCTTGGAGGACTTGCTGGGAGGACGGCCGAACAAGCGTCTAAGCATATTCACAAAGCGGCTCAGAGCGCCGGGCGTTTGCACAAAGCGCAGATCCTGGAAGTTCACGATGTAACCGCTCTCAGGAGCGGATAGTGTTTCGGTTTCCGTGATGGGATATTGCGCCCAGTCGAGGTAGACGCGTCCCAGATAAGATTTCTTTGCGGCTAGGGTGACCCGTGTTTCTTCGGGCTTGTAGCGGATTTCGAGTTTATCCTCGGGATCAACTTGCGGACCTAGCGAGTTCACCGGCGCGAGCGCGAAGAAGCCCGGAGTCTCGACCACGCCGTACCACTGGAATGGATCCGCCAGTGAGGGGTAGGCAGACACGCGCAGCGGCTCTGCGTCCTGGTAGGTGCGGGCGGCAAGGGCGCTGACGGCGCGGCGATGCTCGTAGTCGCGCAGGCCCCACATTAAGACCACCGCTGTCAGAGCCAGCGTGGCCGCAACCCGGCCTCGCGGACCGCGATGGCGTGAACCGATTTCTTTGTCAATCAGCGAGAAGAGCCCCGGGACGATCAATCCGAGCAGCAGAAATCCAAACATGATTGGTTCGAAAATAAAAACGATGTCCCATGAATACCAGCGCTCGGAGAAGGGCCAGAAGGGGCGGACGCCGTAGTTATTGGTGAAGTCGAGCAGGATGTGGCTGAGGCCGGCGAGGCAGGCGTAGAGGTAAAGCAGTCCCCAGCGCGGCGGGAGGTTCGGATCTTTCAACTTGCGTCCGCGCAGGCGCCAGACCAGGTAGACAAAGCCGACCACGACAGCGGCGTCGAGTGGGATGCCGAGGAACGAGTGGGTAAAGCCGCGATGATGGGCGAAACCGAAAGCTGGGCCACCGAAGCGGCTGAGAACGTCGAGATCAGGAGCCTCGGCGGCTAGGGTGAGTGTGAGCGTGGCCAACGCTGTCTTGCGATTGAGCCCGGCGCGGCCCAGGCATGCGCCGGTCAGGAAATGGGTGATGGGTTCCAAGGTAGGGATTCTATTTGGCTGTGTGCATAATTGCCAGCTGTGAAACCTGACGAGAAGGCACCAATAGAGTCAGGGCGTCGGGGACCGTCGTGATTTCGACAGGCAGCGTGCCCACCAGTTCGCCGTCGGCCTCGACGTAGATCTTCGTCTTTGCCGCAGTTGCGGCATCGCCGGAACTGGACTCCGGCAGATATTTGCACTGAACTCTCGGGCTCGACGCCAGTTCAATTCCCGGGACGTTCCAATTGCGGCGCAGCAGTCCACGCGTCACGTAGAGAAGATAGGCGAGGCGGCTGGCGGTGCGGCAGAAGACTATCCGCACGTCGTTGCGATCGAGGGAAGCTCCGGGAGCCAGTTCCTGCAGCACTCCACCGAAATTGCAGATGCGCACGGCGATCAATTCGGTGACGTCGGCTTGGCGGAACGCTTCTGATCCGGTTTCAGAAAATTCAACCACAAAACGCGTCATGGGATAGGTAGCCCAAAGATTCCAGGCCTTGGCGTAGTAGGCCGCCATGCCCATGCGCTGCTTCGCGCCAGTGTGGAGTTTATAGAACAGGTGGGCATCCACACCGGCGCCGGCGGCGACGATGAAAAAGCGGGCGCAGGGTGTGCCATCGAAATCGAGACACCGTATGCGGCCGAGCGCGACCCGGCGGGGAGTGCCGTGCAGAGCTGCTTCGGCCGCTGCCGCGATATTCATGGAAATGCCCAGGTCATGGGCCAGCGCGTTGGCGGTGCCCATGGGCAAAATCGCGAGCGCGACGCTGGTGTTGGCGAGAACTTGAATCAGGTTGTGGATGGTGCCATCGCCGCCGCAGGCAAAGACCGTGTCGCAGCCTGCGAGAATGGCCTGGCGAGCTTTTTCCTCGGCGTGGGCGCGGGAATCGGCGAAGACGAGTTGGGCCTCGACGTTTGCGCCTTCGAGCAAGGCCAGCACGTATTCCAGTTGCGACTTGCGCCGCACGCGGCCACCGCCGGAATCAGGGTTGTAGATTACAGTCGCCTTGCGCATGGCTGGATCGAAGTTGGATTGTACCTGAGTCGTTCTTTCCACCGTCACGACATACTTGGCAAGCGGCCTCAGTTTGGAATAAGCTGTGGCCGCTCGGAAAAGGCGCGTGTCTCCTGTGCTCCTCTTTGACCCGCCCGTCTGCAATTTCGAAATCGGGAGGATTTTTTAGATGAAAACTCTGGCGCACGTTATCTGTGGAGTGCTTCTGTGCCTGGGCGCAGCAGCCCAAGACCATGCTTCGCATGCTCAGCAGCATACTGTCGTGCTGGTGACCGGGCTGGGGGACCTTCATCACCCTGTATCCACCAAGAACCCGGAGGCGCAGCAGTTCTTCGATCAAGGCCTGCGATTCATCTACGCGTTCAATCACGATGAAGCGGCGCGATCGTTCCAACATGCCGCGGAACTTGATCCCAAGATGGCCATGGCGTACTGGGGTGTTGCCGAGGCGGTGGGACCGAATTATAACGATCCCGCGGATCCTGAGCGTTACAAGCACGCGCACGATGCGGTGCAGAAGGCAGTCGATCTGTCGGTGGATGCTTCGACTAGCGATCAGGCCTACATCCAGGCGCTGGCGAAGCGGTTTCCGGCGGATCCAAAATCAGACTTGAAGCAAGCGGCTGAAGAGTATCGCGACGCGATGCGGCAGGTGGTCAGCGAATTTCCGGACGACCTCGATGCTGCCACGCTCTTCGCCGAGGCTGGCATGAATCTGCATCCCTGGGGGCTGTGGCATGTCGATGGTACGCCGGAGGCTGGCACGGATGAAATCGTGTCGACGCTGGAGTCGGTGATGAGGCGCGATCCCAATCATCTAGGAGCAATCCATTACTACATTCATGCCGTGGAGGCTTCGCCCACGCCCGAGCGCGCGCTGGCGGGAGCGAATAAGCTGGCTGCGCTGGCGCCCGGCGCCGGGCACATCGTTCACATGCCCGCGCATGTTTACATTCGCACCGGAGACTATGAAGCGGCTGTCAAGACGAATGAGAAAGCGGCGGAAGTTGATCGCTCCTACATTAAAGCCACGGGAGTGCAGGGTATCTATCCGATGATGTATTACAGCCACAACCTGCACTTTATCGCCATGTGCGCGGCGATGAACGGCAACTATGCGGCATCGAAGCAAAATGCGGAGTTGCTGGTCGCAAATGTTGGTCCGCATGTGAAAGACATGCCACCGCTCGAAGGCTTCATGACCATTCCAATGGCGGTGGAGATTCGCTTCCACCATTGGAATGAAATCCTGAAGATGCCGCAGCCCGATGCGGCGATGAAAACCGCGACTGTGTTCTGGCATTTCGGGCGCGGCATGGCGCTGGCTGGCACAGGCAAGGTGGCTGAAGCTGAGGCCGAGTACAAGATTGTTTCTGACGCGGAAGCGGCCACGCCTCCCGATGTGATTTTCCAAATGCCGATCAACAACAAGGCGAAGGACATAATGAAGATCGCGGAGGATGTTCTGGGGGCGAAGGTCGCGGTGGCGAAAAAAGACAACAGCGCTGCCATCGCCATGCTGCGCGAGGCCGTCGCCATCCAGGACACGCTTAAATATGGAGAGCCGCCTGACTGGTTTTTCCCTGTGCGCGAAGCGTTGGGGGCCACTCTGCTGATGAATGGGGACGCGGACGGCGCAGAGAAAGTGTTCCGCGACGATCTGGAACGGAATCTGAGGAATCCGCGGTCGCTGTGGGGGCTGCATCAGGCGCTGCTGCAGGAGAGGCGCGGGTACGACGCGGGATTTGTCGAGAAGGAGTTTGAGGCGTCATGGAAGGGTGGGGCTGCGGCGCTGAAGCTGGATGATTTGGTCTGACGTTAGAACGCCACGGATTCAGTCGGATTTCCACGGATCAATCCAGATCTTTGCCTTATCCGTGCAGATCCGTGTAATCCGTGGCGAAGAAGTTTACGTTCGTTCCCGCCTATAATCTTTGGCGATGCCTGCCACTAGCAAAGACCTCGAAAAAAAGATCGAATCGCTGCGCGAGAAGATCCGGCACCACGAATATCTTTATTACGTCGTGGACGATCCTGAAATCAGCGACCTCGATTTCGACAAGCTGATGCTGCAGTTGAAGGTTCTGGAGGCGGAGCACCCGCACCTGATCACGGCGGATTCTCCCACGCAGCGCGTCGGAGGCAGGCCTCGCGAAGGCTTCGTCAAGGTGCCACATTCTTCGCCCATGTTGTCGCTCGACAACACTTACAACGAGGAGGAGCTTCGGGACTGGGAACGGCGCGTGCACGAGCTCACAGGCCGCACAGATGTGGATTACGTTTGCGAGTTGAAGCTCGATGGCATGTCGCTGGCGCTGATTTATGAAGATGGGAAGCTGGTGCGCGGAATCACTCGCGGCGACGGAAGCGTGGGGGAAGACGTCACGCTTAACGTGCGCACGGTGCGGTCTGTGCCGCTTTCCATTCCAAAGGAGAAGTTGAAGAAAGCGGGCATCCCGGCGGATTTTGAAGTTCGAGGCGAACTGCTGATGCCGCTGGCGGCTTTTAGGAAAGTGAATGAAGAGCGTGAACGCCAGGGCCTCGCGACATTTGCCAATCCACGCAACTTCACCGCCGGCACGGTGCGCCAGTTGGATGCAAACGTTACGGCGGAACGCCGCATGGATTTTTTCCCTTATATCTTGCTCGAGAACGGCCGCACTTATTTTGATCGCCACTGGAAGACGCTGGACGCGCTCGAGGCCGCCGGGTTCAAGGTCAATCGGAATCGCAGGATTGTTCACAGCATGGAAGAGGTTTGGGCATTCATCCAGGAGTGGGCTGGAAAACGCGAGTCGCTGGCATACGAGATTGACGGCATCGTGGTGAAAGTGGATCGGACTGCATTGCAGGACGAACTCGGGTTCACGGGAAAGGCTCCGCGCTGGGCGATTGCATACAAGTACGCCGCACGTGGGGCTGTTACCAAGCTTGAGAATGTGCGCTGGCAGGTTGGCCGGACTGGCAAACTCACTCCTGTTGCGGAATTGACACCGGTGGCGATCGGCGGCACCACGGTTCGCAATGCAACCCTGCACAACATGGATGAGATCGAACGCCTGGGCGTTAAGATCGGCGACTGGGTGCGAGTTGAGCGTGGCGGCGATGTCATTCCAAAAGTAGTGGAAGTCGATAAAGAGCACCCGCGCGGCGAAAAGGGAATAGAGGCGCCCGAGAAGTGTCCCGTTTGCGGCACGAAGGTTGTGCGGACTGAAGGCGAAGTCGACTATCGCTGCGTGAACGCCAATTGTCCGGCCAAGCTGCGGGAGACGATTCTGCATTTTGCCTCGCGCGGAGTGATGAACATTGACGGGATGGGCGATGCGCTGGTAAACCAGCTTACCGAACGCGGGCTGGTGAAGAATGTTGCGGACATCTACAAGCTGACGAAAGATGATCTGCTCAGCCTGGAGCGCATGGGTGACAAGTCCGCGCAGAACATTCTCGACGAGATTGAGAACTCGAAGAAACTGCCGCTCGAGCGGGTTATCTACGGTCTTGGCATTCGGATGGTTGGGGAGCGCACGGCACAGTTTCTGGCTGAGCATTTTGGATCGATGGAAGCGCTGGAGAGTGCCGGAGTGGAGGAACTGCAGAATGTGAATGAAGTAGGGCCGCGCATCGCCGAGAGCATTGTGGAGTTTTTCAGCATCGCAGCCAATCGCAAGCTAGTCGAGCGATTGCGCGAGGCTGGGCTTACGCTAACTGGCAAGAAGAAGCAGCGCGGGACGAAGCTTGCGGGGAAGACGTTTGTGTTAACAGGGACGCTGGCGCATTTTACGCGGGACGAAGCCAAGAAGATGATTGAAGATGCCGGAGGGAAGGTAACCGGCTCGGTCAGCAAGAAGACGGATTATGTGGTGGCGGGGGCGGATGCGGGGTCGAAGTTGGATAAGGCGAACGAGTTGGGGGTGGCGGTGATTGATGAGAAGGAGATGCAGAGTATCGTCGGTCATTAAAAATTACGTCTTTAGCGCTGCCGTCATCCTCTTCCAAGTCTCATCCAGCGTCTCCGGCAGAATCCGCGTTTCGCACACCACCGACACGAAGTTCGCATCCGCCACCCAGCGCGGCAGGACGTGCATGTGGATGTGTCCGGCGATGCCGGCGCCGGCGGCTTTGCCGATGTTCATGCCCAGGTTGATGCCGTCGGGGTGGTAGAGTTCGCGCAGCACGGACTCCATGCGCTGCGAGAGCGCCATCATTTCATTCGCCGCTTCTGGCGGGAGCTTTTGCAATTCGTCCAGATGAGCGTATGGGACGATCATGACGTGACCGGGGGTGTAGGGAAACGCATTCAGGATGACAAAGCAGTGCTGGCCGCGATGGACGATAAGGACTTTCCGGTCGTCGCCGGCGTTCACGGCGTCGCAGAAAACGCAGGTGGACGCTTTCTCGGCGGTTGAGACGTAGGCGTATCGCCATGGGGTCCAGAGGTAGTCCATCACAAGGCAGGGTAGCAGATGGCGGGGCGGGTGCCCATGCCAGCGCCTTCGCAATCTGCTATTGGGCTTCCATCTTCATGGGCTTCCACCACCATTGGTGGTGCTTGCATTGCGATTCGAACTCCGGATTGCAGCGGGCGTGAAATGTATTCTCGGCGATGGCCAGGCCCAACCCAGTGCCGACGAACATGTCGGAGGACCAGTGATCCCGCGCCATGAAGCGAGTGAAGGTTACCGTGAAAGCCGCGCCATAACTCAGCGCGCGCGCCCACGGTTTGGGATATTCATCGGCAAGCACCGAGGCCATTGCCCAGGTAAACATGGCATGTCCGCCGGGGAATGAAGTGTTCACTGCATGGTGCTTGAAGAAGTCGCCTTGGCCGTTCCCCTCGTCGGGGCGCTGGCGTGCGAACACCAGCTGCATGGGGGTATAGATCAGAAACGTGTTGACCAGGGTTTCGAGTTCGATTTCGCCCGTCTCTCTGGCGTGATGATGTTCGGTCTTGGCTCCGTAAAGATAGATTCCAGCCAGCGATCCGGCCAAGCCAGCGATTGCGATGTCGGAGGTCGCCTGATATGCCGTGAAATTTGAGTGCGGAATATTGTTTTCAATGTGTCGGTCGGCGGCTAGAAATGCTCCGGTGCCCACCAGAATCACAGCGTCCCATTTGAAGTTGTGGGGTTTAAACGGGGCAAAGTAGAGCCGGCGCTGGTCTTGTCCGATTCTGATGACGCTTCGCTTCACCAATCCTGGCTGGGGTTTGCTGGATGATGTGGAAGTATCGGGTACCCCATCGGGCACGGCCTCATCTATGCCCGCCGCATCCTCGTCCGCCGCCACGATGCGAAAGTCACCCACATTCAGAGTGGAGGACCGTGTTGTTGCATGGATTGGAGGTGTATTAAGAAGAGTGGGGGGTAAGGACGATTCCTGGCTAAGGCCTATCGCAGAAAGCGCGATTGCGGCAACCAGGGTCAACGGGATGGTTAGTCTGTTCAAAGTCATGGGCTCGTGAGCAGCCTGAATTTATCGACCAAAAGCGCTACCTAGCGCTACCTTATGATGCAAATTGTGAAAAAGAGTAGGTCAGGGTTTTCATCAAAAATTTACATTAGACCCGATTTCTGCGCGCAACCGCGGATAAGGCGTGCCTGGAGGCTTGGGATCGGATAATTGCGTTTGACACTGTTTGTTGGGCGTTGCTATAGTCGAGGAGTTCCCTTTGGACGCGGGTTTCTGTAAAACGTCCGGCAGCTGGGATTGTCCAAGCTCACTCGCCAGGGTGAGCCCACCACAACCAAACGACTCATCCAGCAGTCCGCAAGCAGGCCCGTTTCCTCCCCGCACCGAGTGCGAGGCACAGCGTAGAGAGGCATGACCTTGTTCGACGACACCACCAGCCACCATTCCGATTCCGCCACTGCCGTCGTAACCGAAACAGAACCGACGGCTACCCCACTCACCTCGACCGAGAGCTTGACAGAAAAGGATCAGGCTCCAGTCTCAACCGCCGTTTCGACGGCCGTTTCGACGGCCGCTTCCGCGGTCCCTTCCGCCGCCCCTTCCGCAGATGAAGCGCCCCATCCGGCGCCCGCCGCGGACGACAAGCACGCCAGCGAAGATTTCGCTTCCGCGCTGGAGAACTTCACCACCGAGACCGAAGAGGCCGTGGGCGAAGACCGCGTTATCAAGGGCACCGTCTTGAAGCTCACTGCGACACATGTCGTGGTCGATATCGGGACGAAGTCGGAAGGCATGTTGCCGCTTTCGGAAGTGCTCGATCACGAGGGCAAGCCGAAGGTGAAGCCGGGCGACGAAATTGAGGTGATGCGGGAGAAGGGGCAGACCGAGGAAGGCTACGTCAACCTCTCACACCAGAAGGCGGCGCGCCTTCACGCCTGGGACGAGGTGGAGAAAGCTCATCACGAGAAACGGCCGATTAAGGCTACCGTGATCGAGCGCACCAAGGGCGGGCTGACGGTCGATATCCTGGGCGCGCGGGCGTTTCTGCCCGGCTCACAAGTGGATCTGCGGCCCATCCGCAACCTGGATGGCATGAAGGGCCAGACTCTCGAAGTTACCGTGATCAAGGTCAACAAGAAACGCGGCAACATTGTGGTTTCGCGCAAGGAATTGCTGGAAGGCGAGCAGAACGAGAAACGCAGCAAGACGCTCGAACATCTGGAAGAAGGCTCGATCCTGACTGGCGTGGTGAAAAACCTGACCGAGTACGGAGCGTTCGTGGATCTCGGCGGGCTGGACGGGCTGCTGCACATCACCGACATGTCGTGGGGCAGGCTCACGCACCCGCGCGATCTGGTGAACGTTGGCGACCAGATCCAGGTGAAGGTGTTGAAGTACGACAAGGAGAAGCAGCGGGTTTCGCTGGGCTTCAAGCAGTTGACTCCTGATCCCTGGCTTGATGCGGAGCATCGCTATCCCGTGGGCGCGCATGTTTCCGGACGCGTGATCAGCGTGACCGACTACGGCGCGTTTGTTGAGCTGGAGCAGGGCATCGAAGGCCTGGTACACGTCAGCGAAATGACGTGGTCGAAGCGCATGAAGCATCCTTCCAAGCTGGTCAATGTAGGCGATCAGGTGGAGTGTGTGGTGCTGAGCGTGAATCCCGGCGAGCGGCGTATTTCTCTCGGCATGCGGCAACTGGCGGAGAATCCCTGGGACGCGTTGCACGATAAATATCCCGTGGGCATGACGGTGGAAGGCCGGGTGCGCAACCTCACCGACTTCGGCGCGTTCATTGAGATCGAGGATGGCATCGATGGCCTGGTGCACGTCAGCAATCTGAGCTGGACCAAGCGTGTGAAGCATCCTTCCGAAGTGTTGAAGAAGGGCGACCGCGTGAAAGCCATTGTGCTGGCGATCGAACCCGACAAGCGGCGCTTGTCGCTGGGAGTGAAGCAGCTTCAGCCCGATGTCTGGGATACTTTCTTCGAGACCCATCACGTTGGCGACGTGATTCACGGCAAAGTGCTGCGCGTAGCCGCGTTTGGGGCTTTTGTCGAGATCGCGGAGGGCGTGGAAGGTCTGTGCCACAAGTCCGAAGCGGTGGACGGAAATGGTCAGCCTTTGCACCTTGAAGCCGGCGCTGAGCACGATTTCAAGATCATCAAGATGAGTGCGGAAGAAAAGAAAGTGGGACTCAGCATCCGCGCCGTCGGCGAAGAGGCTTCGCGATCTGAGGTCGAGGCTTACAAGCAGCCGGTGTCGAGCACCAGTTCCACGATTGGCGAGTTGATTTCGTGGAAGCGCGCCAGTAACGAGAACAACTAGACGTCATTTGAACGGAGTAGCTGGGTTGCCCCTGGGCGAAAAAGACAAAGGCGATGAGATCATCATGGCAAACCGAGACAGGGCATCTCGCATGCCGCTGATCTGAACTGGGGCAGCGCGTTCAGTACAACCCTCTTTGGATGCAAGAGGCCTCAAACGTTCAAGGTGGCTATTTGCCCACCCATTCCGGATTTTGCCAGCCACAGTCCATTCGGGGGAGCCACTTGGTTCCAACTCCATACCGCTGACCGCGATTCCGATTAGTGCCCTTTATTCAAGAGCTGAGGCTTTACTCAGACTTGGTAAGTTTGGTCTCGCCACCTACCCTGTTCTAGAATCATTCGTTTGCCTTTAGTCATCTCTTCTTAGTGAGGACCATTCCTTTGCCTGAAACAATTTACGACATAGCCATCATCGGCAGCGGCCCCGCCGGATACACCGCTGCCATCCGCGCAGGCCAGTGGGGTCTGAAAACCGCGCTCATCGAGAAAGACGGATTCCTAGGCGGCACCTGCCTGCACGTGGGCTGCATCCCGACCAAGGCGCTGCTGTTCAACGCCGAACTCTGGGACCATCTCAAAGAAGCCAAAGAGTATGGCATCGAGGGCGTGGACGCACGCAAGCTGAACTGGGCCGCGGTGCAGGAGCGCAAGTCGAAGATCGTGGCCAAACACGCCAAAGGCCTCGACTTCCTGATGAAGAAGAACAAGGTTGAAACCCTGAAGGGCTACGGCAAGCTGACCGGCGCGGCGCAGAATGGCTTATTCACCGTTGAAGTAGTGAACGATAACAAGGCCAGCCATCTCAAGGCGAAGAACGTGATTCTCGCGACTGGCTCCGAAGCCCGCATGATTCCGGGCCTCGAAGCCGGCGACCGGGTTCTCACCAACATCGAGATTCTCAGCCTGAAAGAGATTCCCAAGTCGCTCGTCATCGTGGGCGCAGGAGCGGTTGGAGTAGAGTTTGCATCGATCTACCGCTCTTTCGATTGTGAAGTGACGATTGTAGAGATGCTCCCGCGGCTCGTTCCGGTTGAAGACGAAGAGGTATCGAAAGAGCTTGCCCGCGTCTTCCGCAAGCGCGGCATCAACTTCCATACCAGCGCCAAGGTGGACAAAGTTGAGAAGACGAAGTCTGGTATCGCCGTGACCATCACCGTCGAAGGCAAGCAACAGAAGATTGACGCCGAGAAAATTCTGATCGCGGTGGGCCGCAAGCCGCGCACGGAGAACATTGGCCTGGAGCGTACGAAAATCAAACCCGACCGTGGCTTCCTCACCACCGATTCCTGGATGCAGACCTCCGAGCCGGGCGTCTACGCAGTCGGCGACATCGTGCTGGGCACGCCGCAACTCGCCCACGTCGGCGCCATGGAAGCGATCGTGGCAGTGGCGAAAATCGCCGGCAAACCAGCGAAACCGATCAACCCCGAACACATCCCGGGCGCGACGTATTGCCATCCTGAAATCGGCAGCGTGGGCCTGACTGAAACCAGAGCACGCGAGGCCGGATACAACATAAAGGTCGGCAAGTTCCCCTTCACTGCCAATTCGCGTGCGAGCATCGTCGGCCAGCACGAGGGTTTCATCAAAATCGTCTCCGACGCCGACTACGGCGAGATTCTCGGCGTGCACATCATCGGCCCACAGGCGACAGAATTGATCGCCGAAGCCGTAGCCGCCATGGAACTCGAAGCCACCGTCGAAGACTTGATGTGGACCATCCACGCGCACCCGACGCTGGCAGAAGCCATGCTGGACGCGGCCAACAGCGTGTACGGGATCGCGATAAATGCGTGAGGCTCGGCCACGGATTTGCGCGGATGAACACGGATAAGTCTTTTGTTTTTATCCGTGTGAATCCGTGACAATCCGTGGCGACAGACTTTGATTTCTCTAGTCCAACTCGGCACTGTTGACTACGCCACCGGCCTGCACCTGCAGCGACAGCTTGTGGACTTGCGCAAAGAAGAAAAGATCGGCGACGTCCTTCTGTTGCTGGAACACTCGCCCGTCATCACGCTGGGGCGCAACGCGAAAGCGGCGAACGTAGTCGCTTCGCCCGAACTCCTTGCCCGGCGCGGTGTCGAACTCTTCGAAAGCGACCGCGGTGGCGACGTCACTTTCCACGGCCCCGGGCAGATCGTCGGATATCCCATCTTCGACCTGCGCGGACATGCTCGTGGAGCGGCGGACGCCTCGTCCGCCTTACGTAAGACGCTAGGCGCAGTTGATTTCATCCGCCGCCTGGAACAAGTCCTCATCCGCACCTGCGCCGACTTCGCGATCCCGACGAAGCGTGTGCAAGGCTTAACGGGTGTGTGGACGGACGCGGTGAGCTACGATGCAGAGGCCAAGCTCGCCGCCATCGGCGTCCACATCTCCCGCTTCGTCACCTCGCACGGCTTCGCCCTCAACGTGAACACCGACCTCAGCTATTTCAACTTGATCATCCCCTGCGGGATCGCAGCAAAACCGGTGACCTCGATGCGGCAAGAACTCGGAAGAGAACTCGACCTCAATGCAGTCGCCGAATCCATCTCCCGCAACTTCGGTACTGTGTTCTCCAGCCAGATTCTTTGGGTTGAAACCCTTGACGCTTTACTCGGCCGTACGGTTGGCGTCCCGATGAAGCCACCGGAGAATCTTCGTAAGCTCCGCGGCGAAGATGGCCCCGCCTGGGCCTGAACCATTTCGTTCAGACTCGGATTGCACTAGAATGTGCGATACGAATCTGCGGCCTCAAGGGAGAGAAATACGCAAAACCCAAAGGTGGTTCCCGGTCTTATGCTGAAATCAATCCTCGTCCTGTCGGCCTTGCTGCTGATCCAGAGCTGCGGTAGCGGCTCTTCCAACACGCAGCCACCGCCACCTCCGCCACCCCCGGCTGCGGTTCCATCGTTCTGGCCGATCGCCGGCACGTACAGCCCAACTCAAATCACGCTTTCCGACTCGACGGCGAATCCGACCATCTATTACACCACCGACGGCAGCACCCCCACTACGGCTTCCACTCCTTACACGGGCCCCGTCGCCATTTCGTCCACGGTTACTGTAAAGGCCATCGCCACGGCATCCGGTTTTTCCGCCAGCGCCGTCGCAAGCGCCACCTACACCGTCCCCGCGCAGAATGGAAACGGCCCCGCAGTTTCCGTTGCGGTCACCACCGACGACCAAAAGCGTCAGATGCAAGCGCAGGCCGCGACCAACTTCACCACTGTCAGCGGCGGCGGCAACGTCATCTATGTGGATGAAACCCAGACTTACCAACCCATCGAAGGCTTTGGAGCGGCCTTCACGGATTCAGCCGCGTACCTTTTGAACGAGGTTGCGCAGAAGTCTGCTCTCACCACCACCCTGAGTGACTTGTTCACGCGCACCGGCAACGGCATCGGCCTCAGTTTCATGCGTACACCCATGGGCGCATCCGATATCGCACGCACGCAGTACTCCTACGACGATAACGGCGGCACACCCGATCCTGGGCTGGCACATTTTTCGATTGCCCACGATCAGACCGACGTGATTCCCATCATCCTGCAGGCACGCACGCTCAATCCGCAGATGAAGTTGATGGCCAGTCCCTGGAGTCCGCCGGGTTGGATGAAGACTTCCGGATCCCTGGTCGGCGGCGCGCTTCAGTCCACCATGTACACGCCGTTCGCCAATTATTTCGTTATGTACCTGCAAGCCTATTCGGCCGCCGGCATCAATGTGGATTACATCTCTCTGCAAAACGAACCGCTGTACGTTCCGGCGGATTATCCCGGCATGTGCATGCCGCCGTCTCCGGGCGGAAGTTGCGGCGCGGTAGCTTCGCCCACCGACCAGACCACGGCGCTGCGCGATTATGTTTTACCCGCGCTCACCACTGCCAGCCTGACCACGAAGGTCCTCGTCTATGACCACAACTGGGACGCACCCACGTATCCGCAGGCGGTGCTCACCGATCCCACGATTCAAGCCTCGGCGCAAGTCGCCGGTTCCGCATGGCACGGCTACGGCGGAACTCCGGGCGTGATGACCACTATTCAGAATTATTTTCTCGCCGAAGCGAACTATCAGACCGAGCATTCCGGCGGGACCTTTGTTGCCGACCAGGTGAAGTCTGATTTCGAAGAAATCACGCAAGTCATGCGCAACTCCGGACGCTCTTACGTGAAGTGGAGTCTCGCGCTCGACCAGACCATGGGCCCTCACGATGGAGGCTGCGGAACCTGCACACCCATCGTGACCGTGAACAATTCGACCGGAGCCGTCACCTACGACATCGAGTACTACACCCTTGGCCACTTCAGTAAATACATTCTGCCCGGCGCGGTTCGCATCTACTCCAGCAACACGCTTGGACTTGTGAGCGCCGCGTTTTTAAACACCGATGGATCGAAAGCCATGGTCGCATTCAACGACTCAACCTCGACGCAGAGCTTCTCAGTGCAGTGGGGCAATCAGTCCTTCGCCTACACGCTGCCTTCGTTGGCGGGAGCAACCTTCAACTGGACGGGCGCCCAGAGCGGCAGCTACAAGACTCCGGCGACCTCACAGACGCAGGCTTCCAGCTTCAACAGCACCGGCGGAAAGAGCACGCTCGGAGATATCACTACTTTCGGCCTGCAAACCGAGACCACAGCGGACGCCAATGGCGGCTACGACATCGGCTCCTCCAGCGACGGTGATTACGCGGTCTATAAAAATGTGGACTTCGGCGCGGGCGTCAGCACCGTGAACGCCCGCCTGGCCTGCGCCGGAAATTGCGGTGGCGCACTCGAGTTCCACCTCGACAGCCTCACCGGCACTCTCGCTGCATCGGTAACAATCCCCGCCACCGCCGGCTGGCAAACCTGGACCACCGCCTCCGCTTCCGCATCGGCCTCGGGTGCTCACGATCTGTACGTGGTTTTCAAGGCCCCACCCAGCGGCACTTCCAGCCTGGGCAACCTCAACTGGTTCCAGTTCAACTGATCTGGACAATTGCCGGGGCCATAAGTGCTCATGTGGTGACAGCCGCATCGGGTGTCCAGCGAGCGAGCCTGAAAACGACCGAGCCCTAGCCCTTTCCACCTCCCTCGCGATACCATCAGGGTGCGCTTCCGCGCTGCATCACATGGCAATCAAGAAGAATAAATCCAGTCTTAAGTCAGGCTCCAATGGGAATCGCCGACGCAACGGGGCATCTCAGTCCATTCCCAAGAGATCAGGCCTCCGCACCTACTCCATCCCCGACTTCCGCCTGGAGCATCCCGACCTCAGCGTCCGCCAAACGATAGAGAAAGATAAAGACGGCGCCGAGCACGTCCGCTACGAAGTCACCGGCAACCTCAGCGCGCCAGTCCCACCGATTCGCGACTCGAAATTTCTGAGCAAGCAGCAAGCCATCGAGATCTACCGCTACATGCTGCTCAACCGCAAGATGGAGACCGCGCTTGAAAATCTCTACAAGCAGGGCAAGGTAGTCGGCGGAGTTTATTTCGGACTCGGCCAGGAAGCCTGCTCCTGCGCCTCCGCCTACGCGCTCGATAAGGACGACTGGTTCGCGCCCATGATCCGCAACCAGGGCTCGCTGCTGGTCCGCGGCTTCCGCGCCAGCGATACCATGATGCAATACATGGCCAAGGCCGATTCTCCCACGCGCGGCCGCGACGGCACCTCGCACTTCGGCGACATTGAAAAGCGCAACATGGTCTCGCCCATCTCCATGCTCGGCGATTTAATTCCCGTTCTCTCCGGTGTAGCGCTGGGCGCGCGCCTCCAGGGCCGCAACATCGCCGTCATGACCTACATCGGCGACGGAGGCCAATCCACCGGCGTTACCTACGAAGGCATCAACTTCGCCGCCGTGCAGAATCTCGGGCTCGTGCTCTTCGTCGAGAGCAACGAGTGGGCCTACTCCACTCCGTCAGAAATGCAGTATCGCTGCAAAGACCTCGCCGAACGCGCCATCGGATACGGCATCCCCGGCGTGATCGTCGACGGCACCGACGCCTGCCAGGTCTACGACGCCGCCCGCGACGCGGTCGAGCGCGCCCACCGCGGCGAAGGCCCCACCATGATCGAAGCCAAAATGATGCGCATGAAAGGCCACGCCATCCACGACGCAGCAGCGTATGTGCCGAAACCGATGTTCGACTTCTGGAAGAAGCGCGATCCGATCGCGCGCTTTGAGAATTATCTGGTGAAAGAAAAGAAGTGGCTGAGCGCGAAAGAGAATGCGGAATTGATTTCAGAAGTGGAGCGCGTGATCGAAGCCGAACGCGAGATCGCCGTGAACTCTCCGATGCCGACGCCGGAGTCGGCCGAGGGCGGAGTTTTCTGCGAAGATGGGTGTCACGAGATCAAGCCGAAGTATGGGATGCCCAAGGTGAAGAAGGGAACTGGCGGCTTCAAGCAAACTGAGGCAGCAGTGCACCTTCGATAAGAAAGTGGCACAATAGACTTGGCTTATATGGCGAGTGGCGCTCAAGCTGCCAATCACGTTTATCAAATGATTCGTCAGGCGATCATTGATAAAGACATCGTGGTCGCGACCTATCACGGATATGTCCGGGAGATGTGCCCTCATGTCCTCGGTACCAAGCGGGGTCGGCTGCAGTCGTTGATGTATCAATTCGCAGGAGGCAGCAGCGCCGGGCTTGAGCCCGACGGTTCTCCCGCTAACTGGCGTTGCGTGATTGTCGAAGAGTTGTCGAACGTTTCGACAAGGAAATCCAAGGGGGAATGGCATACGGCTTCGGATTACTCCAGGCCACAAACATGCGTCGATCCGAATGAGAAGCTCGTTGATTTTGTGGACGTTGCATTATTGGGCTAGAGACGGGGTGCTTTGAATCGAGGGGTTGTTTTATGGATCTGGAGATAGTTCAAGATAGGATTTCCGCTGGGGTATGGCGGGTCGAGTTGGTAAACCATGAACTCGATGGAGAAATCTATGTGACTATGTTTTCCGGTCCCACTGCTCGGTTACAGGCAGGTCGGTACGCCGCATTAGCACCTAGCGATCGCGAGGAATTGCTCGAGCAAATCGAAGATTACATGGACCTTGAGGAAGTCCGCAAACGGCTCAATGAGCCCACGATCCCTCTCGCAGAAGTTAAAAGAGAACTTGGACTGTAGCCAGTGCGAACGTGCCGTACATAATTGAGTACGCGACTTCCGCGCTACGAGAATTACGATCTTTAGATCGTCAGATCCAACAGCGAATTCAAGCGAAGATTGAATCGCTTGCCGAGAACCCGTTGCCGTCAGGTGTCAAGAAATTCCAGGGCGCAGCTGATCACTGGCGTGTCCGGGTTGGCGACTATCGGATTATCTATAGGATTGATAGTCGGCGAATTGTTGTGGCCATCGTGCGCGTAGCTCACCGGCGTGACGTGTATCGCTAAGGCTCGCCGCTAAACCTGAATCGCAGTCGCAACCCTATGCTCCTCACCTACCTCGAAGCCATCCGCCAGGGAATCTGGGAAGAAATGGACCGCGACCCCTCCGTCTTTTGCCTCGGCGAAGATATCGGCATCTACGGCGGCGCTTTTAAAGTCACCGACGGTTTCATCGACCGCTTCGGCCCCGAGCGCGTCATCGACACGCCCATCGCCGAATCCGCCATCGTAGGCGCGGCCTTCGGAGCGTCACTCACCGGCATGCGCCCCGTCGCCGAATTCCAGTTCATGGATTTCATCGGCTGCGCCTTCAACCAGATCAGCAACATGGTCGCGAAAACGCATTACCTCTGGGGCGCGCCCGCCCCGCTGGTCCTGCGCGGCCCCAGCGGCGGATACGTCCACGGCGGCCCTTTCCACTCTCAAAATCCCGAGATGTGGTTTGTCCACAATCCCGGCCTCAAAGTAATCTGCCCGGCCACGCCCTACGACGCCAAAGGCCTGATCAAGGCCGCCATCCGCGACAACAATCCCTGCATCTTCTTCGAGCACAAATATCTCTACCGCCGAATCAAGGGCGAGGTCCCCGCGGAAGATTACGTAGTCCCCATCGGCAAAGCCAATATCGTCCGCAAAGGCCGCGACCTCAGCATCATTACTTATGCGGCCATGGTACACACGGCGCTAGAGGCAGCCGAGGTTCTGAAGAACGATGGGATCGATCTCGAGATCCTCGACCTGCGCACCGTCTCGCCCTTAGATCGCGAAGCCATCGCGCAAACCGTCAAGAAGACAAACAAGGTCATTATCCTGCACGAGCACTCCCGCACCGGAGGCTTGGCCGGCGAAATCGCCGCCATTATCAACGAAGAAGCCTTCGACGACCTCGACGGCCCCATAGTCCGCATCGCCGGATTAGACTCCGCCGTCCCCTTCTCTCCGCCGCAGGAAGAACACTACCTCCCCAAAGTAAGCGACGTAGTCCGCGAAGCCCGCAAGCTGAAAGCCTATTAAGTTCGGAGACAGAGAAAACGCGCGAGAAGCCGAAGGTTCAGCCGAGCGCAGCGAGGCGTCGGCAAGCTGCACAAAACCGGCCTCCGTGCAAGCACTCCCAACTAGCGCCCCACCCGCCCCATCTGCCACAATAGTTCCTCTCGGAGGCAACCCATGGGCAAGTTCATTCTCGGCGTCATCGTTACTCTTCTCGTTCTAGTTCTCGGCGGACTCGGCTTCGCCATGCTGGGCTTTTTCCCCACCAACGCAAACGTAGCCCCGCCCCGCCTCGAGAAACGCATCGCCAACGGAGCCGTCGACGCGTCCATGGAGCGTCACGCCCCGCACGTCACCAATCCCGTGCCGCCCACCGACCAGAACTTTGAAGACGGCATGAAGCTCTACACCATGAACTGCGCCGTCTGCCACGGCGGCCTCGACCGCAAGCCCGCTTCGCTCTCCAACTCCTTCTACCCGCCCGCTCCCAATCTCATTTCCGATACGCCCGACGACCCCGAGTGGCACATCTTCTACACCATCCGCACCGGCGTCCGCTACACCGGAATGCCCTCGTGGGAAAAAACTCTAAGTGAGCAGGACATGTGGAAGATCACCAGCTTCATCTCGCACATGGAAAAACTTCCGCCCGCCGTGCAGGATTATTGGAAGACGAGCTTCGGAGTGGCGGCACCAGGCGGGGAAGAGAGTAAAGAGGAACACAAGCACTAGGACTGACGTCCCTTGATCTAGGCGGAGGGGATAACGAGGCGAGCCGTATCGCTGGAAAGAAGCAGCAACATTTGCATGCCGTCGGCTTCCCATCCCGACTCCCGCACCCGCTATAATATCCGTTTGCGTCCGGCCCTCTTTCCAAACCGTGGGCCGCGCGGAAGGAAATCATGCCGACTGACATCATCATGCCCCAGATGGGCGAATCCATCGTCGAGGGCACCATTACCAAGTGGCTGAAGAAGCCTGGCGACAAAGTCCAGCGCGACGAACCTCTCTTCGAGATCTCCACCGACAAAGTCGACGCCGAAATTCCCGCGCCGGCCTCAGGCGTTCTCCAGGAAATTAAAGTCACCGAGGGCACCACGGTCGGCGTAAATACCGTGGTAGGCACCATAGCCGTGGATGGCGAAGCCGCAGCCGCGCCCGCGAAAACCACGCCGGCTCCAGCAACGCCAGCCAAAGAGGAAAAGAAAGAAGAGAAGAAGCCAGCCGCGCCCGCCCCAGCGACCGCCCCTCCACCGCAAGAGTCAGCCGAAGACGAAGAAGCCCGCTCCTCGCCGCTAGTCCGCAAGATCGCCCGCGAGCACGGCGTCAGTCTCTCGCAAATCTCCGGCACCGGACTCGGCGGCCGCATCACCAAGCAGGACATCATGGCCTTCATCGAGCGCCCGACATCGGGGCCCACTGCGCCGGCATCTCCAACGCAGCAGCCGGCAGCAGCCGTGCCCCGCCCCGCCGCTCCCCCTGCCTATCCCGGCGACCTTGTCCCGCTAACCAACATGCGCAAGATCATCGCCCAGCGCATGATCGAGTCCCGCCGCACCAGCGCACACGTCCACTGCATGTACGAAGTGGATTTCTCCCGCATCGTCACCCTCCGCGCCAAACACAAGAGCGCATTCGAGCAACGCCACGGCGTCCGCCTCACCTTCATGCCATTCTTCGTGCGCGCCGCCATCATCGCGCTGCAACAGTGGCCCGTCATCAATGCCTCGCTCGAAGGCGATAACATCCGCTACCACCGCAACATTAATGTAGGCATCGCGGTCGCCCTCGACTGGGGACTCATCGTCCCCGTCCTCAAGAACGCCGGAGACCTCAACTTCCTCGGCCTGCAACGCGGCATCACCGACCTCGGTGAACGCGCCCGCACCAAAAAGCTGAAGCCCGATGACGTCGAAGGCTCCACCTTCACCGTCACCAACCCCGGCCAGTTCGGCGCCGTCTTCGGTCTCCCCATCATCAATCAGCCAAACTCCGCCATCATGGGCGTAGGCGGCATCACCAAGCAACCCCTGGTCGTCACCGACAAAGAGGGCAACGATTCCATCGCGATCCGCTCCGTCGTTCACCTGACGCTCGGCTACGATCACCGCCTCATCGACGGCGCCGTTGCCGACCAGTTCATGGCATTGGTGAAGAAGAATCTGGAAACTTGGGGTGAGGAAATTGGCTAAGACGTCAGGCGGAAGGTTGGCTGCTCGCGGCCGGCGGCTGCTTGCACCAGGTGGAGGCATTAAGGCACTCGACGGTTCCGTCGATGATCATTGAAATCCCCTCGCGGAATTTTTCGGGATTAATGATTTCCCGCGCAGCCACCGCATCAGTCATCGCCAGCGCATTCTGCAGGAACGACATCGCCGCGTCCTTCTTCTCGGCTCCGGGCTTGTTTCCGAAAAGCCCTTCGATCCCGTTCACAAGCGCGGGCACGAAAGCAATCCCCCGCAGCAATTGAGATAGAAAATCCATAGTCTGCCTCCTTGAAATATTTCTTGTGCTCACAGCAAGTCTGTGGCCGAGACACAACTTTGCGAATCGGCCGCTGTGTCTATCAGCTTAGGCTTGCCAGAATGTCGTTCAGCGTCGTCAGGTTGGGGTCCGCCGCGTCCGTCGATCGAACCAGTAGCGTCAGGCAGACTTTCAGTTCATTAGCTTTGCTCAACGCCAGCGCCAGCATCCCCGCCATGTCGATCCCCCCCGTGCCAGCGCTTTTCAGCGTGTTCGTGGTCGACGAAGATAGAGTCTTCAGATTCGTGATGATCGTAGTGCTCGGTACTGTGCTCATAGTCTTCTCCTGTGGTGAAGTGAAATGTCGTGAGTGAAAAGCTTAGAAATGAAGTGCGTTGACAATGAAGGTGAACTACTTCAGCCAATACCGGTGCAGCGCGATGGCCGCGCTGATCGCAGCACTGATGGCCCCATTCACGATCCGGTTGTGCACGCTGTTTCGCAAGTCATTGCGTTCCAGCACCGCAACTTTATCTTCCGCCATCTTCATGCGCCCCGGCTGCCCATTCCCCACCAGCGCATCCATCTTCGTTTCCAGGCGCACCAGCTTGTCGAGCACTTCACGCTGGAACTCGATGTCGATTGCCCTTAGCGCCAATTCCCTGTCGCTGACTCCCATGACCGTGTCCCTTCGTTGCTCAAGTTCCTTAAAGCGGATAGTCAATATGCAGCGCCGCGGAATAACGTGAATATTTTGGCGGCGAAGAACTGTCCACCAAGGCCCCGTCCCGGTTGGCGTAGCCCTTGTCGTTCACCATCGCGATCGCCGTCGCCACGCCATCAAATCTGAACCCGTCGTAATTGAGATGAGCCTCTGAGTTGTAAATTTTGATGTCCCCCGGCCCCGGCGCACTCTCATTCACATAAAATCCAAGCGGCTGTGTCCCTTGCGGAATCATTGAATCCGATTCCATATTCGCGAACACGAGGTGATCGCTCGCCCCCTGCACATAAACTCCATACTGATCGAACCAGTTCACCAGGAAATGCTGAAATGTCAGCCACGACTTCCCATTCACTTTGATCACCGGCACGTTGCTCAAAGCCATCGGAACGATCGGCTCGTTGTAATACGTCGCCGGATTCCCCACGGAAAAAACATAGACAAACCCATTCGCCAGGTAGAAATCCCACTGCGCCGTAAGATTCGACGACACCGCCCCCACCTTCTGCCCCCACACCGATCCAAACAGACAGAAGTTGATCGTCGTGTACCCCGCCGGCACCGCCGCCTTCCACGCATTCCCCGTCACCAGCACCCACGCCGTCGTCGGCACCGCGTAATACCCCGTCAGGTTCGGCGCCGCCCCGGTCCCATATGCGTCAAACGTAATCGGATTTCCCGAACTGCCCGAAGAAGCCGGCGCCAGACTCTCATTCCAAACATCCCCTCGCTTGAACAGAATCGAATCTCCCGCCAGAAACGTCTGCCCATTCACTTTCGCCACGGTCTGCCAGGCTGCCCCCGAAGAAGTGCCACTATTCGCGTCGCTCCCAGCGCTCGAGCTCACGTAGTAAGTAGTCGCCGAGGCCATGCTGGTCCAGACTAGAAACGCGAAGACGATAATTTTGCGCGCCGGCCTGATCCTTACCGCGACCATCACCGGCACCGCACGCTGCCTCGGCTTGCGAACCGCCTCGCGGCGTCTCTGTCTCCCTCGCTGCTTCACTGTGCAACTCCCCTTCATAAAAATCTGCGCCTCGCCTTCTCACCGCGTTCTCCGCGTCCGCCCTTCGCGCTTGCCCTGAGTCAAGCCGAAGGGTCCTCCGCGATGAAAGCTTTTGCCTTGCCTTCAACAAAAAAGCCATCGGCTGTTGCCGATGGCCAACTGCGCCGCTTGGTTCTCTCCTAGTTCGGCTGCGTTACCCGGCTTTCCGAAGACGCCGGCGCGGGCAACTGCCCTTCCTCTGCATCCGCCCCGCCCCAACTCGTGACTTGTGGATTTCGATCGCTCTGCTCGAACGCCTGTGTCGTGGTTGGTTGTGCCGCTTCGGGATTAATTGTGTCGCTCATAACGTTTCTCTCCTCATTCAGAATTGCTGCGGATAAAATGTGGAGCCAGCGGCTCCTTTGCCATCTTTACTGGCCACTGACCACTAGCCACTGCTCTAGTTCTGCATCTGATAAGTGACCGTCGCCACAATCCCCCCCGCATTCGTCGTACACCCGGCCGCCGCGGCGGTGATCTTGAGTCGCAGCTGGTGTCCCGAAGTGACGTTGGCGCTTCCTGTCACCTGCGTGTAGAAGTTTGTCCCCGTGGTGAAAGCCGTGGAGTAGCTCCCCACCTCAGCCGCAGCCGTGCCATCCCACACCTGCAGCACCGGATAGGTTGTGCATCCCGCGGCAGCCGTGCTCGCCGCCAAGTCAAACCCCGTCACGGTTATTCCTGTCGGTACTGTCCAGTTGCAATACTGGGTCACCGCGGTTGTGCCAGCCACCGGGCAAGACCATGTCGAGTAATGTTCTGCCCGCACATATGCCGTAGTCGCAATCTTCGTCGAATTGTCTCCGGCCGCCGCCGTCGGAGCACTCGGCGTCCCTGTAAGCGCCGGTGACGCAGTCACCGCAATCGTCGAATCCACGTACGCCGAAGTGATGGTCGTACACGTTGGCCCACCCGTCAGCAACGCGGTCACCGCCTGGTTGGTGCAACTCCCAGTTCCCGCCGTCGATGTCCCACCGCTCACATTAGAACCTGGCATGTCGAGAAACATCTGCACCGTCGTGCTCCCCGCGCTCGCCTGTAGCACCCGCCCCAGGATCTGCGTCCCCGTCGGCCGCGTAGCGCCCGCATCATGGCATAAAGGATAAAACCCACCGTTAGCCGTGCTCGAAGGCACCACGTAATCTCCAATCACAGTCGCGCTCGCATCGAAGCTGCAATAAGCTGACCCCGCCCGCGCCAGCGTAGCCACTCCCGACGTCCCCGCATTCGCGATCACCACCCCAATCGCCCCACTCACCAGTGCGCTCGAAGACTTCGCCGCACAGCCTCCAGTCGTCAGCGTCGCCAATCCATTCACCACCGTGCCATTCGTCGTGTCATTGCAGAGTTCATAACTCTCGCTGGCAAACTTTCCCAACTCAAATCCGCTGCCGCTCGCAGAATTCCCCGCCACGTAAACCGTTCCCGGCCTCAATCCGCTGCCCCTCCCCGCGCTGTTGAACGTCCCCACGTTGTACGTCTGGTCTGTCCACGGCTTGAAATTACTGCTAGCATCCACCACCCACTTCAACCCGCTGTTCACCCAGAACCCCAACCCCGGCGCCGCTCCCGACGTCGAATTCTCACTCCGCAACACTGCATAGTTGTCGGTCGCGTCATATCCCAGCGATGTCCGCTGCCACGTCGAGCTGTTCGTGTAACTGGAATACACATGCAGATTCTGCGCCGTCGTCCCGTTGTACTCGCCCAGATCGTTCGCATCTTCCTGAAACAGATTCGAGAAGTAGGAACTGCTCGCGGTCGTCGCCACTTTCTGCGGTGTCCCCGAATTCGCCGAAATATAAAAGTTCCCGTCGTTTGAAATTCCCAGCGCCGAAGTCCCCGCTCCCGCCGCCGCCATCGCCGTCCCCGGAATCGGCGAACTCACCATCCACGGCCCCGCCACCAGCAGTTGCCCATTCACCGTCACATTTCCGTTGACGTTTACCGGCACATTGATGGTCTTCGCCGAGGCCGTCAGCCGCTCCAGAAAACTCGTATTGTCTCCTACGTTTCCAATGTAGTGTGATATGGAAGCCGGCGCCCCGAACGCCAATTGCGCGTTCGGGTTCGTCGTGGCCGCGGCGTTATCCAGGCCGATCCACGTATCGTTAGCGTCATACGTCGGACGCATCCCTCCGGTCGCCAGAGTCTTCGCGGAATTTGAATCCACCAGCGTGATTTTGTGGGTGCCGTTGACATTTCCGCCCTGGGCCTGCCCCTGCTCGAAAATCAACCGCCCCTTGAGCCCAGTCTCAGTCGCGCCAGGAAACGCCGAGTCCAAAAGGGTGGCCCCGGGAGCGCTAACCGCATTGTCCGTTTCCAGACATGAGAGCCACGTCCCTCCACTGGGGCTAACGCACTGCTGCGCAAAAAACTTGGGAAGAAGCGCTCCCCAACTGCTTACCAGCTGGCTGACAGGATTTGCAGCAGTGGGCGCGGCGTTGTCTCCGAGGCGGTCGAAATGCACGCCCGATGGCGATGGGCTCGACCCAAAGGAATCCGCGGTCTGCGTCATGATCACGGAGCCCGGCCAGAACACGCCCGCCCCAGTGCCGTTTCCGAGTGAGGGCCAGTAGGCCGGCGGGTTCGTGACCGTATAACTCGAGGTGCTCGTGGATGCCGTGTCAGTAAAGGCGCAAATGTTGGCGGACCCCACGGTTGAACAGGCAGAACCAACCGTCAGTCCAGTCGCCACCGAGCCGCACGTTGTCGCAGAACCTCCCGTGCAGATGTTCGTGTAAGGTGCAGGCGCGTTCGCGGGACCCGATGTCCGAATCACATCATAGGTGATGGTTCCCGTGGTTCCGAATTGCGGCCACAGCACGGGAATGCTCCCAGAACCGTTGGTAAGCGCGATCCCTGCGAGGTACGGCGAACTGTAACCCGCCGTCGAACTGTGTCCGACGACGTAGTAGTTGTACTGCGTCGATCCTGTATTGGCGTAGAGCGGTGCTGAGCCCACTGGTCCAGTCGAATTCTTGACCGAAGCAAATCCGTTCTCGACAATCAGTCCGGCCTCGCCGAGGCCCAGCGGATTTGAGTTCGCGCATCCTGCCACTTCAAAATACACATCGTCCAGTTCGATATTGGGTACATTGCTGTAGATGCCCGCCGAGCGCACCGCAAATTGCGCTTGTGATTGAATTACAGAATCCGAAATCCGCATCGTGTTCGCATTCTGATTATCAACTCCATTTGCCCCGCAACTGAGATTCATGTTCGCGTGTGAGATGTACAGAATGCCAGCGTTCCCTACCCCGCCCACACCTTTGATTGCCACGGAGCAGAACGTCGTGTCGCAGTGATACCAGCGTCCAAAGAAGGCGGAGAACCTGTCAATCACCGCCGACTGATCGTTGTCCACCTGAATAATTGAACCGAAGGAGTTTCCGCTGGTAAGCGTTCCCACAGGCTGTGATTGCGCGATTCCAATGCCAATCATGGTCGTCTTCTGTCCCGCATCTTCGATCATCGGAAAGTTACAGTTATTGCACCCTGCCTGCCCTGTAAAATTTCTGATCGTTACGTCCCAGGTATTTGAGGGGTGCGCGGTCGTGCCGATAACTAAACAGCTGTCGGCCATCGTGCAAGTCACGACTGACCCGCTAAAATCTACAATCTGCCCAGTATTGAGAACCGTGACTCTGGCCTTCCATGTGTACTGCGCCGGGGGGATCATCGTAGAGCCCAACTCCTGCGCCGTGCTCGTGTAGTTGGCTGAAATCGGCGCTGCATAGATCGCTTCCTGCACTCCCTGAGAAGCTGAGGCAGCTGTCCACGCTCCCGTGTGAGTGTTCGCCGCCGTCACCGTAATGGTTCCGCCTCCAGCACTCCCTGCCTGTGGACAAGTCGTGGCTGTAATGGGCGCGACTTCGGCTGTCCCTGTACCGCCTGAAATGTATACCGGAGCATAGTAGTTAAAAAGTCCTACAGCCTGCGTTGTCAATCCGCGAGGACAAGAACTTAGGGTTATCACGTTTGACCCGACAGACAGTGAGCCTCCGGGATTCTGCGACCAGTTATCGCTCGGCGTCACATAGCGAATGCCCCCGATATTGTTCGCACTGAACTGGGTGCCCGCCGGCTGCGCGATGTTCTGGCTTGCCGCCGGACTCACTGACACGCTGCCGATTCCGCCACTCGGTGTCGCCGGCGCATATTGCCCGGACGTCGAGGAATAAGTCAGCACCTGCCCATTCGAAGGCGCGCTCGATACTACTGGAACGCTTTGAATCGCGGTCGCGTTCGCGCTCGATGCGCACGATCCCCACGTCCCGTTTCCCAGCAAACAGTTCAACGACGAAGCCGATCCGCTCCCCAACTCGCCCGTCGGCACCAACCCGCTCACCAGGTCCGCTTTTGACGCCGCCGACAAATCCACGTACTGCTTGGGCGCCGCCTGCAAAGGCGCTGTCGGACTTGCGCTAAGCGTCAGCGTCCCCGTCATTGCCCCGCCCGCCGTCGGCAGATAGGTTCCGGCTCCAAAGTTCGCGATCGACGAATCCACGTAAGATTTGTTCGTGACGTTGCCCGTTCCCACCGGCGTAGGCACGTTCGGGGATGCGGAGAATGTTTTGCTCCCCGTCACCGTCTCCGTCCCGCTCAGGTGGACCACTGCGTTATCGTTCGCCTTGCCCGCGACCGCCGTGTTCACATACTGCTCTGACGCTGGCGGTACCGCGGTTCCCGATCCCGGCGTCGTCCGCACCTCGGCCAGCGTTGCCGGAGAACTCGTCGGCACCACCCAATATTCCGTTCGCACTTCGCCCGGCCCCAACTGATACACCACGGTGTAATAAACTCCGGGAGGGTTCGCCGCCGCGTTCACGGCCAGCGCCACATTCAATGCTCCACCGGTTCCCAGCGTTACATTCGTCACGCCCTCCGCCACCGCCGCGCCATTCGCCGCCACAAACGCCGGCCACGTAATCACAAGGACCCCCTGTGCCGGAGTTCCATCAGCCCGGTAAACCGTGTCGACCACGCTGGTTAGCACCGGCCCGCTTTGGGGGGCCGGCGAAGCCCCACGCCGCAAAGGTTCTGCCGCGCCCGGCTTCGCCGTCGGGGAAGTTGCCGTCTTTCCCGCAGAAGCCTCGTCCCGCGCCCAACTCAACGCGCTCGATCCCGTCACCGCCACTATCACTGCCAGCGCCAAATAAAAAAGCCGCCCCGCTGGACGGCATGCCTGAAACATACTTCCTCCTCGTTGTCGAAGGATCCCTAGTCCCCTATGCCGGTGTCGGCGGCAAGGCATTTCTATCGCCCTCTCAAAAACTCCTCCACACTCCTCACATAAACCTCGGCGAAGTCAGCGGCCGGCCGTCGCGTCTCGACCAAAGCCATCGCCTCCTCCACCGTCCATCCCATCACTCCTAACAGCGCCAGCGTCATCATCGGCGCCCGGTGTACCCCAGCCGCGCAGTGGATAAACAGCTTCGCCCCGTTCTCTTCCAGGGCCGCCAGCGCAAACTCAACCCCTCGCGCGAACACTTCAGGATCCTTAGGCTCAAAATCATCGTCCACCGGATTCCAGCACACCTCGATCCCGTGCGCTTCCGCAAGCGGCGTGTCGTCAAACTCGATCTGCATGTCGATGATGTGCGTAATGCCCGCGCGCGACACCGCCCCCATGTTGTCCGCGTTCCAGATTCCGCCTCCAACCGCGATCCGGTCGGTCACCCACGTTATATCCATCCCCACCCTGCGCCTTCTGCCACGGACCTCTCTGTCCGCCCGAAGGTTCTGGAGAGACTCGATCATCGGCACGCCAGCTACCGGAAATGCATTCAGCAACTCTCTCCGTCGCGATCCCACTCGCGGCGAAACCGACAGCCCGGGTAACCCGCCCCTCTCTCCTGCGCTCCAACCGCCGCCCTTCATTCTACGGTATCCTCTCCGCCCGAAATGCCGGGTGAAGTCTGATTGTTGGGTTCATTGGATTGTCTCCCGCTTCTCGTCCTCATCCGCGAGTGACTCCTCCTCATCCTCATCCTCGGGTTTTTCTCCCGGATCTTCCGCGACCACAAGGGTCGGCCGGGCCTCCGCTTCGCCCACCTCACTCTTCACCGGAGGCGCAGATTCTTCGTCGCATATTACCGGCTCCAGCGGCAATCCCATCCGCGTCAGCAGCGTGTGCGCCAGCGACGTTTCTATCGGCCGCGCCATGGTCTGTTCCGTCGCCGGATACAGCCCCACCGCTTCGAACAAATACTTCGCCGTTGCCAGTTGTCCGGTCAGGGCGACTTTGATCACCTCGATCGCAATCTTTTGTGCTGAGGCTTTCACCAGTTCGTTGATGCCCTCCCGTACCACGACAATGTCCTGCCCCTTCTTCGCCTTCGGCGTACTATTCTCTTCTGACTTCTTCGCTGTCCCTTTGCCTTTTCCCTTTGCCTTCTTCACAGTCACGGCTCGCCCTCCACAAAACCTGGTCCAACGAAACCTGGTTGGAGCAGGCCTTCAGGCCTGCGCCTAGGCGCGCCAACAGGCGTGCTTCCGCTCCTGAGGTACGTGCTTGAATTGTTCTCACCCCAAAATACGAAAGGCGCGCTTTTCAGCACGCCCTCTATAGAGTATTTCTTTTTTCTTTACTCTATATATTCAGAATAGCACGTCGCAATGGGTAAACCCGCCACATTTCGCAAATTTATATTTGCCGTGTCATCAATAACTTGCGCATTTTTCGACGAGAATACCCTCTTGACAAGATTTTTGTCATTCTGAAAATTTCCTCTTCGAAGGCGCCTCGGCCAACAATCCCACCCTGAGAAAGTCTTCGCTTAGCAGGTCGAGCGCCTGAGGCAATCTCCGCTCAACCGTCCTCAGGCCCCAGTGCAGAATGCGCGCAGCTTGCTCCTGACTGTGTTCTTGCAGGATGATGCGCGCGATCAACTGTTGATCCCAATATTCCAATCGATCCAATGACTTCTCCACGTCGCGGACGAAGATGACCCGGTCCTCGAACGTAGTTGCACTGTAGTAGGTCACTTTTGCCCGGAAGAACTCCCGCCCCACGAACGACGGCAAGCGCCCAGTCTCAAGCGAAAAGCGCCAGTAGCGCCGCAACAGGCTCACCGTGCGTTTCCGGTACAGCCACAAGTCAGGATTGCGATCAAGCGGATCCTCCTCCAATTGCGCTTCGTCGAAAGCCTGCCGTGCCGGAAAGCTATGAAGTCGCAATTCCCGCCACAGCTCCCGCCCGGGCAAAGATTCGTCGGGAGATGGCTCACGGCTTTGTCCTCGCTCGAAAGACTCCGGAGAGTTGGGCTCATTCTTTGTATCATTCTCGTTTCGATCATCTTCATCTGCCGCTGCCGCGATCCAATCCACATAGCCGCTCATTCCACACCTCCCCACGCGTCCACTTCCAATCGGACGTATTCCTCAAAGCTTTCAGCAACGCTGTCCTCCACGTCAGGTTCGCGGGACGGTAGTGGCAGCTGAGCAATCTCCTCCCCGCAGGCCATGCAATAGATCTGCTCCCCATCCGCCGGACGCAGCCACAACCCGCCGCATCGTTCGCAATACTTCAACTCGAACTGCAACTCATTCCCAAAATTGATCTCCCTGATTTTTTTTTGCACCACTCCTCCTCAGGCTCCGGGCTCCACGTTGCAAACCTGGACGGTTGCGCTGCGTTTTGCCGAAGCCCGAGGGCTGCAGCCGAAAAAAAAAGCCCTGCGCCAGTCGCCGCTCCCAAAAGCGGAAACCGAACGCAGGGCTCGTTTCTCTTACGATGGCCTGCTTACTATTTAATTGTCGAAATTACTTATCGGCCTAACTTGTTGGACTTTCGGGCTAACTTGGCGTCCGCGGAAAACCGCGTAACCCGATTGCCGCCAACCATTTATGGCTGGTCTATGGTTCCGCCGCCACCTCGCGTTCCAGTATCGGGCCGGAGTCGCGCTGGCGGAAAAACCCCTCTTCGTATCCCGATTTTAAAACCCGGCCATTCTGCACAACCACGCTGACCCGCCCGCTGAAATTCACAGACCTCAACAGGCGCTCCATGGCCGCGGAAAGCACCTCGGCCGCCCGCACCTTACGGCGGAATTCGACGAAGTCCTTTTCTTCGTTACAGTTATCTTCGCTACTCATACTGATGTACCCCAGAAAAAAAGAATTGGGTTATAGAACTCTGGCGATCCTATAGCTGCTAAATATCGGAGTCAAGGTGATGACTATGCATTTGACACAGAGGCATAGTCATGGCAAGGTGGATAAACCGTGACAGGGCAGAAAATGCGATTAATAATCTACGTTGAAGATGTTCATTTCTTCAGTGACGGGGAAGAAATCGACCTCATGGACAATGCCTTTTTCCTTGGCGAAGGCAGCATCCTTGATAGCTGGAATCTCCAAAAGCTTGAGTTTCTTGAGATCGCCGTCCGTAAGCGACGTATTCTTCTTGAGAAGATCAAAAACAACATCCCTAGCGGAGTTTAGTATCTGGGTGTGATCGAGGTACTCCAGTCGTGTCAGGTTGTGTGCTGCTGCGTAGTTGTATTCAAAGTCATGAAAATGGAAACGCGCGTGCGGCAGTGCGATTCTCTTCGTACCTGCCAAAAAGGGCGCAATGGCGATCGAGGCAACGATTCCAACATTAATGGTCGTGACCTCTATTGGGAGAGAGCGGAGAAATCCAAAAAGACCGATACCGTCGTCCAAGCTCCCACCGGGACTATTCATGAAGAGGCATAATTTGTCGAATTTTCGCTTCCCGTCCTGCAATCGTTCATTGATTCCGCCACACAGAACGTTACGAAGTTTAGTGGTCGCGGGGTGCGTTATTGGGCCGTTGAAATTAATTCCTGCGATTGCCATTTCATTGTCCGCTTTCTGGGGGAAGCGCGACGGCCAACGTTATACCACAGATTCCCCTCGCACGATGCATGGTGAACAAAAAACGAATACAATTTGCGAGGGAGCACTAAAAACATGCTGCAACATTGTGCAACCCCTAAAAACCAAGGTACTTAAGTGCGCATCATGACCTGTAAACGCTTTATCGACAACAGTTTACATAAAATGTAAAAAAATATCTTGACTTTCGATTTCACTTGCATTATAGGCAGTTCCGACTATCATAGTAACTGAAGTTCCGCCTAGAGAAATCTAGGTACTACTCTGGACCCGGAGTAAAGGGCAGTAAGGCCGCGCAAGCGGCCTTTCTTATTTGCAGGTACATTGTTTCCCAGGCGCCAAGAATTTGGCTGGCGTCTCCGCACAATCTTCAATCCACTTCGCATTTGTCCAAAAAGAGCTAACCAAAATCACAACTCCCCGTCTCGGGTTCGTGGCTGTAAATGCCACTTTTCTACTTTTCTTGCCGTAATATTTGACGTACATGTGCTCGCCCTTAATTCCGCCTTCGCCCCTAAATTCGTGGTTGCGGAGGTTGGTGTGTATGCAATTAGGACTCTGCAATAGTTCCACGATGTTGAAGAGGGCCTTTGCTCGATGGTCGTCGATACGGAAGCCAGTTTGATCGAAGGTTCCTTTTTCGAGCATTGGCACAACGATGTTGGACTTCGCAGGAATCCATTCTTGCAAGTTTGCGGGGTTCGGGTTTTCGAGCTTTATCCAATAGGGAAAATTCTCAGGGAGCAGATGGATCTCTTCCAGGGCACTCTTTATCACTCGCCCGTCCATGTGCTTTTTGTAGCGATTAAATAGCTCCTGCACTGGACAAGGCGGCTTCACTGGTTCGATGTGTAGAGCTGCCGCGAGTTTTTTGCAGAAGTCTGAGTCCATGGCGACCGACGCATACTAGCTCAAACTAAACCCAAAGTGCATATATAATGGCGGAAGGTGGAGGGATCGGACCTCAGTCCCCGCAAGGGAGACTTAACCGTGTATAAGACGGTTTCTAGCGGCCAGCTAGTCACCTTCCGCTCAACAAGCCTCACCACGGCTCGAATCGCGTCCCGGCAAGGATTCCGATTCGAGCCTTTCCTGTTATGGCTTCGCGCACGGCGAGTGCAGTGATGCGCTCGGCTACGTCTTTATCTTCATAAGTTTTCTCAAGTTCACACACCTCGACGCACGCTTGTGGACGATTTCCACAGCTTTCCTACTTGACTTGTTTGGGGAAAGTGGCTAAGAATAGTTCACGACATCTTAGAACTTTCCCGACCGAACGATCCACCGGCGAAAGATTCTCGAAAGGGCAGCCTTGCCGGGCTGCCTTTTCAACTTTAACGCCAGTGTGTATTGTATGCACGGCAAGAGTCGTGAAAGCAATAGACTTAAGTGAGTTTGCTGTGGAAATGTCGCATTTTCTGTGCAAGATGTAGGAAAAGTAAACCGCAACGCCGGGCAGAGACGTGCAGTTAACTCCAGTATTGGCTAGGGAGTTCAGGCGATAGGTGCTACTAACTGATGAAGATGAAAGTAGACAAGAAAAAATTCGATTCCGTACTAAGTAGACTAATAGCAGCAGAGCCAGAGAAACGCTCCGAAGTGAAGCCAGACCGCAAGACTAAAAAGGCTCGGAAGTCTTCGGCTCGGGCCTCACGAAGGGCGTAAACGCATTCTGCTCGATCAGTTTGGAGTAGGGCATGGGCTTGGCTCCTGCCAGCCGAATGACCGTGTTCTCGAATAGCTCCGCATCTTCCCGCCGATTGAACCTGTAGGAAAATTCGTTTAGGTAGCGTTGCAAGTGCTTTATCGAAAGCTGGTGGTAGGTTCCTATCACAGCCCTTTTCAGGAGTGAGAAGGAATTTTCCACGGTGTTTGTGTGGACTTCGCCTTTGACGTACTCGCCCCGGCTGTGGCGAATCTTGGAGTGCTGCGCGTTGCGGAATTTCGTGATGCGGAAGTTGTAGGCTCCGGCATCGTCCGTCATGATCTTCTCGACGCCGTTGTCAACGTGCTGCGCGATAGCTTCATAGAGCGTGCCGCCCTTGTTGTCCCTGACGTGTACGAGCCGAAGGGGGCCGCCGCGCTGCCGGATTCCGAGCACTACGTCTTTGTTGAGCCTCTTGCGTTTGTGGCCGCGCTGCTTTCCACCGATGTACGTTTCGTCAATTTCTACTGTTCCTGTGAGCTTTAGGCCGTCAGGATCGTCCATAGCTTCGCGGATGCGGTGCGCCAGATACCAGGCGGTGCGGTAGTTAACCTTCAAATGCCGTTGAAGCTGCAAAGCTGACATGCCCTTTTTCGCGTCCACCATCAGCGCGATTGCCATGTACCATTTGTCGAGCGAGAGATGGGAGCCGTTGAAGATAGTGCCAGTAGTGGCGGAGAACTGAGCCTTGCAGGTTGGCTCCAAGCACTGATAAAGCTGCGCCCGTTTGTTGTCAGTCTTGCGCGTAACCTTGCGCGTGATGCGGGAGATTTCCTTAGAGCCGCACGTCAGGCAGCGCACGCCAGTGGGCCAGCGAGAGGCTTCTAGGTAGGCTAAGCACTGCTCCTCAGTGGCAAAGGCTTTGGTGACTTCTATCAGCTTCATAGCTTTTCCTCTAGGGCCTTGATCTGTTGACGAACCAAAGCGATCTTATTAAGGCAGTCATTCGCCAAGCGTTCCAATGCTGGCGACTCTTGAAGGTCTGGCAAACGCTTCTGTAAGAAGGCCAGTTCTTGCTTCAATTCTGAGAGGCGATCAACCACAAGAAAAATATACGCTTGACTTCATTCTGTGTCAAGTGCATAATCATCGTCAAGGTTGTTATACCCAAAGGGCTGTGGAAATCTTTTTTTATTAGCGTATTGCTATAGGTCCCGTGCTATACTCCCAGCTATGAAATTCCGCGTACTACAAGACAACCTCCGCAATACTCTTTGGGAGCGCATTGATGAAGGAGATTTGACCGGCCTCCGTTTGGCCCAACAGACGGGTTTCAAGCAGGCTCATATCTCTAACTTCTTGAATCGCAAGCGCGGATTGAGCCTCGAGGGCATGGACCGGGTCCTGGCCGTTCAGCATCTTTCGGTTCTGGACCTGCTCGACCCTGCCGAGGTCAACAAGCGCGCTTCCATCCTGCCTCCCAGCAACGACGAGTTCCAGAACGTCCTCCTGACCGACGGGACCGTCGCCGCCACCCATCCCCTTATCACCAGCATGAACGTGAAAGAAATTCTGAAATTCAAGAAAAGCTTCCTCAAGAAGCTGAAACCGGAGACTGAGGGCGATCGCGAGCAGTGGGAACGTTTCGTGCTCATCAAAGTGGACGCCCGCGAAGGCATGAGCATGTACCCGCGCCTTCTTCCCGGAGCCACGCTCCTCATCGACCGCCATTACAACTCACTCAAGCCCTATCGCAAGGGCGAGTTCAACATGTACGCTGTGCTCAAGAACGAAAGTTGCACGGTGAAATACGTGGAAACGGCTGGCAGCCACCTGATTCTGCGACCGCACAACCAGGCTTATCCCATTGAAGTCATCACCATGGAAGATGGCAAGTCCGCCTCCGACTACCTGGTCGGCCGCGTCTGCCATGTGGGAATTGAAACATAAAAGCAGTGGTTAGTGGCCAGTGAGCCGAGCTGAGTGTGAATCCTTGGCGAAACAGTTCTTACTGACCACCGGACACTGACCACTGATCACTGCTATTCACCCAGGCTGTCGAACATCTTCCAGAGCTTGTCCCCGGTCGCGCGATAGATTACGTATCCGCTCCCGGCATCGGTGGTCTTGCGAAACAACAACTCCCCACGACCGTCTCCGTCCGCATCCACCGCGTCAATCAACTCCAGGCGCGGGGTCACGTCCAGGTGAAACTTGTCGGTCACACCGGAATATACTTTCCTCAGATTGCCATAGATATCGCTTCGGGCCACCAGCGTAATGCTGTAGGTCTCCGGTGCTGTGGTGGTTCCCGGCGCGGGGGCAGACGGAAGCTGCGCTTCCGCGCTCAAGATCATCACCGCCTGATTGTTCCCCCACACATCGAAGGCATGAAACTGAGTGTTCTCAAAAACCGGCTGCCCAGGCTTCGCTGCCGTCTTATGGCCGGCTGCCTTCGCGGCAGGCGGCTTGGCCAAAATGCGGTTCCTGACCAGCGCACTCGCGTATGCCCGAATTTCATCTGCCGCCAGGGCCAGCATCTGATTACGCCGCTCTTCCTCTTCGCCCGTCTTCCAGAAAAACTTGTAAGGCCGCGGATCGGGTCCGCCGTCATCGGAAATTGCCGGCACAAGTTGCGAGGCCCCCGGGTCGGCAGCGGTCGCAGTCGCCGGGGCGTCAGTCTTGCCAGTCTTCGATGCCGGTTCATCTTCCTCCGGCGCGGCCTGCGTCGGCTTGCCCCTCCGCAGCGTCGGTCGATAGTAATTCTCCGATTCCTGGCCTCGAGCTGTTTGACCTGTCGAAGTCTGACTCGGAGCTGATTGACCCGGAGTTGCCGGTGCCGCCTTTGGCGCCTGGTCTTTCGGGGCCTGATCCTTCGTGGCCTGATCGGGAGCCTTGTCGGCAGCCGCGGGAGCCGCCGGCTTCTGCGCGTCCGGGCCCGAGGAAGTACTGGCGGGCGAACCGCTCGCCGCTTGCGGAGTCGCCGCGGGCTTCTCAGATGATCCTGCTCCAGCGGGAGCACTGGAAGCAGGCGCCGCACTCGAGTCCGTTGCCGCCGGCTTCGAAGCCTTGCCTCTGGTCAGCCGCGGCGGTTCGTCGCTGCTGCTGCTGTCCAGCCCTACGGGCACGTCTTCCGCTTTCCGTGTGCTCTTCTTAACTTCAGTTCCATTCGGCAGATATGCACCTGTTCCCGTCCACGGATGCGGGCTGGCCGCGATTTTGCTGTGCAGCGCTCCGTTGACCGTGAACAGTCCCTGCGAACTGCCCGACTGCTCCACCTCATACACCGTGCCGGACTCGAGCGCCATGGGCACCGGATCCGCTTTATAAACGCTGGCATCGTAGAACCTGCCGTCTACAAGAATCGCAATCGGGATCAGCGTCCCCTTGCCGCCGCTGTCGAGCCGAACCACTCCGATGGCCCGCGGCCCTTTTACCTTTTTTTTCGGCTTCTCCGCCGGCTTCTCCGGGGAATCATCCTGCGGACGCTTGAGCTGCGGCAGCTGGGCAGCGCCATAAGGAGCCCCGACCGCGAACATCGCCAGAATGACGATGACGGCGTACCCTAATCTGCTGTATAAGAGCTTTCTGGACATAAGTCGTTCCGGCCTCGGCCCTGCTGAGATTGTGGACGCCGTCCTCATCCCTGACTTCCCTGGAAACGAGGCGATCATGAGTAGCGTCATTAGTGTCAATGATAAGGCTCCCGAGTTTACTTTGCAGGACGAGAACGGAAAGGAAATCTCGCTGAAAGGTCTGCGCGGCAAAGTCGTTGTGCTCTATTTCTATCCTCGCGCCGACACTCCGGGATGCACCATCGAGGCCTGCGAGTTTCGCGATACCTATAAACAGATGCAGAAAACCGGCGCCGTGTTACTTGGCATCTCGCCCGACACGCCCAGGGCGCAAAAGAAGTTTCAGGACAAATTCAAGTTGCCCTTCTCGCTGCTGGCCGATGCCGACAAGAAAATCGCCGACGCCTTCGGCGTGCTCCAGGAAAAGAACATGTACGGCAAGAAGATGATGGGCATCGTCCGCACCACTTTCATTATCGGGCCAGACGGCAAAATCCAGCACATTTTCCCCAAAGTGAGAGCGGAAGGCCACGCCGGAGAAGTGCTGGCTTACTTGAAAGAATCGGCAAAAGGAGCGGCTTAGGTCCTTACACCGCGCGCGCCGGGTGGAACAAATCTGAGCCTTGACGCGTACCACCTTTAAGGGAAGAGTCTATCTCGGTTCCCGTGGCTATACGGAGAGACATCATGCACAACTCTGCAAAAACATGTTGGATTCTTGCCATACTCATGGTCGGCGCTGCGGGCAGTATTGCCAAGGCTGGCGCCCTCCCGGCGGAGGACCATGGATCGCTGGTAATTGTTTTCACGGATGGACATCGGCAAACTCTCGACGCCGCAGATGTCGCGCGCATTGATTTCAAGGACCCCGCGATGATCGTCTTCAAAGATAGTCACCGCAAGAATATTCCCGCAGCGGAAGTTACGCGGATTGAATTCGAAAGCTCAACCACGGCTTCAGCGCCCGGTAGAAACCACTTTGTGGGCAAATGGCAGGTGGGTCTGGGAAATGGCGGCAATTTCTACATCACCCTCGAACCTGACGGTGAGGCCAGGAAAACGCATGGCTCAAGCCATGGCACATGGACCCTGGTGAACGGAGAAGCCCGCATTAGCTGGGACGATGGCTGGCATGACGTCATTCGAAAGGTGGGCTCGAAACACGAAAAGCTGGCTTATGAACCGGGCAAGGCGTTCGACGACACGCCGTCAAACGTGACTGACGCCAGGACTACGGAACCCCGTCCGATTTAGCTTCAACTGTTGCTCCGGGACGGACCCTTCGTAGGTTTATGATCTGCTGGGATGGGGAAGCAAGCGAGGGAACTGAGCGCCAGTGCGATTCGACCTCTCGATCGCGCATTCTTCGCCCGCAGTCCGCGACGCGTGGCCCGCGAACTCCTGGGCAAGGTTCTGGTGCGAGACAGCGGGAAGGAATTCCTGGCGGCCCGAATCGTCGAAACCGAGGCCTACCTCGGAGAGAACGATCCCGCCGCCCACTCCGCTGCCGGCAAAACCGCCCGTAATTCAATCCTGTTCGGACCGCCCGGCTACGCCTATGTTTATTTCATTTATGGCAACCACTATTGCCTAAACGTCTCGTGCGATCGCGAGGGCAAGGCGGGGGGCGTGCTGTTCCGCGCGCTCGAACCGCTCACCGGCATCGAGGAAATGGCCCGGGCTCGAAAGATTGCGGTAAAGAAGGCTCAAGACCTGCCCCGCCTCACCAGTGGCCCGGGCCGCATGGCCGAAGCTTTCGGCATTACTCGCGCCGGCGACAACGGTTGCGATCTCACTTCCTCCAGTTCGGGATTGTGGATCGGGGAAGATGGCTTTCTCGCGCGGAAGGTCCATGCCACTCCGCGCATTGGCATCAGCAAAGCAATCGACCAGCGCCTGCGCTACATCCTCGCCGGAAACGCATTCGTCTCCGGAAAGAAAATCCCCACCGGAGACTGACCCCATCTCGGAGTTGACAAATGGGTGTAGACTGTCTGTCGGGTAAAAATGCCTGAAAAACCACACTGGTCAAGGCATTTGACTGAAGCTGCTAAGAAACGTGTAGTATGACCCCGGCACGAACCCCCCGAGCGAATGAGGCGTCCGTTTTAACCGCATCCTCCCGGCGGAATGAGACATCAGATCCCACAGGAGCCCGTTTGCGCCGCCTCGCTCCAATTCGCGCTTCGGCTGTCACTCTGGCAATCCTGACTCTCACTATCGCACCGCTTACGCGAGCGGTGGATGCCACCCCGCGGCCCGCTCCCGCTCCTTCCAGCATCGTGATCGGTTTCGTGGGTGGTTTCGTCAGCCATGACAACCCGCACCACGGCCCGGTTCAACTCGCGCGTCGGATCCAGCGCACTGTTCCCAAAGACACTTACGTCCGCGTCTTCGAAAACCGGCGCAGGAAGTGGGCCTATGACGCCATTCTCCGACTGCTCGATACCGATCATGATGGCAATCTTTCCGCGGACGAGAAGGCGCACGCGCGCATCATTCTCTTCGGCCACAGTTGGGGAGCGGCCGCCGCAGTGTTGCTTGCCCGCGACTTGCGACGTCAAGGTGTACCAGTGTTGCTGACCGTGCAGGTGGATAGTGTCGCCAAGGCGTGGCAGACCGATGCCATCATCCCTGACAACGTGGCCGAAGCCGTGAATTTTTATCAGCCCCACGGCATACTTCACGGGCAGCCCCAGATCACCGCAGCCGATCCTGCGAAGACAGAAATCCTCGGGAACTACCGCCTCGATTACAAGAAGGATCCGGTCGCGTGCACAGAGGTTCCCCGGCTGGGCCGCGTCTTTGCCTCCGGTCATTTGCAAAGCGAGTGTGATCCACGCGTGTGGGCGCAGATCGAAAGCATGGTGCGGCAGCGGCTGTCGCCTGCCGAAACTTCTGCAACCACTCCAGCGGTGATCTCCACTGCGGTTCAATCGCAACCTTAGCGGCTAGTCCTGGAGCAGGATGTTGTCGATGAGCCGGGTCGGACCCACGAATGCGGCGACCGCCACCAGCGCGCCGTTGGCTGCAATTTCAACTGGATCGAGGTTGTCTGGATCTACGATTTCGAAATAATCAAGGCGGACTGATTTTTCTGCCGCAAATTCTTCCCGGCCCGCAGCCAGAAGTTCTCCCACGTCGCGCTCGCGGCCCTCCCAGAGTTTCTTGATGCGCAGCAGCGCACGATGCAAAACCAGCGCCTGCTGTCTCTGCTGCGGTTCGAGGTAGGCGTTGCGCGAACTCATGGCCAACCCGTCGGCCTCGCGCACGATCGGACAAGCGACGATCTCGACGTGAAGATTCAAGTCGCGCACCATGCGGCGAATGATCGCCACTTGCGCCGCGTCTTTCTGTCCAAAGAAAGCCACGTCCGGCTCGACGATGTGAAACAGCTTCGCCACCACCGTGGTCACGCCGCGAAAATGCCCCGGCCGCGAACGCCCGTCCAGCTTGCCGCTCAGCCCATCCACGGTAACCCAGGTCACCGCGCCAGCCGGATACATTTCCTCAATCGAGGGAGCAAACAGCAATTTCACGCCTTCTTTTTCCAGCATCTCCCGGTCGCGTTCGAATGTCCTCGGATACTTTGCCAGGTCTTCGTTCGGCCCAAACTGCGTGGGGTTCACAAAAATCGACGCCGCCACCATATCGCAAGAATCCCGCGCCGCGCGGACCAGCGATAAGTGCCCGTCATGCAGCGCGCCCATGGTCGGCACGAACCCCAGCCGCTTGCCCCCGGCACGCACCGCGCGGCACGCAGTTCGCATGTCTTCGATGGTCTCGCAGATTTTCATTTTCTTTGGGGAGTCTTCAGGGTGTGGAAATCCAGTTGATCGCGACGTGCGCGCTCTCCAGATCGCCGGCGACAATGCCGCGGTTCCGGCGAAGCGCGATCTTATCCGGCTCCGAGCTCGTAGGCTTTTCGTCGACGACAATCGCAACTGCCCGTCCGTAAGGCCACGCGGACGCGGGCAGGCGGGCTAGCGCGTTCAACACTTCCTCCGGCTTCAAAATTTGTTCTTCGTTGGCGGCGATCCCGGTGAGCAGTCCGACAGTGTCAGGGCGGATTACGAGATAGGGATTGCTCCAGTGCTTGCTCGACTGCAGCGATGTATACTTCGCGGAATCGGCGGAAGGAATTGCCTGCAGCAGAGTGGCCGGGTCTTGTGGCGCTGGCGCACTCTGCCGCGAGCAAGCCACAAGGGAGCAGCCCATCATCAAAACAAAAATCAAACCGAAAACGAGGCCACCCTGCGGGCCTCTCCGAGCACCGGACAAACTCACCGGACCACCATGGGCACGTCCGCCTTCACGGCCCATACCAGCGCGACCACCCACCCGATCATGGTCCAGCCCAGAAAAAAGTTCAGCAGCACAATCGCCGTGATGTCGCGTTTGTTGCGGCCAAGTGCGATGATCGACGGCAGAAAATACATCACGAAGCCGAAGCCGAAGAATGGCAGGAAAAACGCGGGCAAGAGGTGAGTCATAACGACCTCCTAAACCATAGCCTAGCACTACTTTCAGCTACGTTTGAAGCCATGGTTTTGTTCCATAGGTGTGGTCCCGTGCAAATCCGCGGCGAAATATTTCCTACCGCCCCATCGCCCGCTTGCGCGCCAGAACCGTCTCCAAACCAGCCTTCGTCTCCTTCGGCAGATGGTACGACTCTTCGTCCGACGGATACTGCTGAGACTTCACATCAGCGCGAAACGCCCCCACCACGCTGCTGATCAGCGCGGCGGCGTCGCCGTAGCGGCGCACAAACTTTGCCGGCGGCGCAAACGTCAGGTTGAGAAGGTCATGGAACACCAGCACCTGGCCATCGCACTCCGGTCCAGCGCCAATGCCGATCGTCGGCGTGCCAACTTCAGTCGTAATCATCGCCGCCACTTCGCGCGGAATTCCTTCCAACACAATGCAGGCAACCCCGGCGCGGTCGAGCGCGACAGCATCGCGCATGAGTTGCTCAATGCCACTGAGATTTTTCCCCTGCACTTTGTACCCGCCCATCACGTTGACCGACTGCGGCGTCAAACCGATGTGCCCAGCCACGGGTATCTCGGCATCGATAATCCGGCGAATCAGGTCGGCACGCTTCTCGCCGCCTTCGATCTTCACCACTTCCGCGCCGCCTTCTTTCACAAATCGCGCAGCGTTGCGTAGCGCGTCGTCGGCGTCAACGTGATAAGACCCATAAGGCATATCTGCCAGCAGCAGCGCATGCTTCACCCCGCGCCGCACGGCCTTCACGTGATGCAGCATCTCGTCCATGGTGACCGAGAGCGTGTTGTCATAGCCAAGAATGGTCTGGGCAAGCGAATCGCCCACCAGAATCATCTCGATGCCAGCTTCGTCCACCAGGCGTGCGGTGGCGTAATCATAGGCAGTGAGGCAAGTGATAGGTTCGTGTCGGAGTTTTTGTTCCCGCAGGGACGCGGTGGTGACCTTCTGGCGAGGTTCGTCGTTTCCCGACATGCCGGGACGCGCGCCAATTCCTGTGATGCTCATTGTTCCTCCAGTGCCCCTCCGGCGCGGCCGGATAGAGCCTGTTCAGCATCTTCGTGGATGCTTTAGATATTGTAGCTCCCACGACAGAGAAAAACAAAACCTTAAGTTCGAGTGGAAACAACGAGCTAAGCGCCCTTGCCACAGACACTTACGATGCTAGGCCAACGACGAACGACCAACGACGCTTTTCTACGCCCCCACCGCCTCCTGCCCGCCCAGCGGCAAGAAGTATTGCGTGCCCTTGATCGGCTCCGTCACCTTCCGCAGCAGTTCCTGCAAGTCTTCGTTGCGGTCGACAAAATCGATGTCGGAGGTATTCACGATCAGCAGGTCCGACGACGTGTAGTGAAAAAAGAAGTGTTCATATGCCTTGACCACTTCTTCTAAATATTCGTCGCTGACCGCGCGCTCGCCCGGCGCATTTTTCTTCTTCAGCCGCTTCTTCAGCACCTCAGGCGTGGCCTGCAAATAAATCACAAGATCGGGCGTGGGCAGGCTCTCACGAAAGTGGTTGTAGTAGCGGTTGTAAGTATCGAGTTCCTGGTCCGTGAGGTTGAGGCAGGCGAAGAGCTTGTCTTTCTCGATGATGTAGTCGGCAACCACGGTTTTCTGTGAGCGCGGTCCCAGGTCGAGCGCCTGCAACTGCTCGAAGCGCTGCACCAGAAAGGTAAACTGCGCCTGAAACGCCGCGCCCCGCTCGCCCTCATAAAACGACGTCAGAAAAGGATTGGACTCAGGCTCCATCACCCGCTGCGCATTCAGGCGCTCGGCCAGGATGCGGGCCAGCGTGCTCTTGCCCACTCGGATGGGACCCTCCACAGCAATGTAACGTGGCAGCTCGAAGAGATTAGCCATGGGTTCGCAATGTTTCGGAAGTTGCAGGATAGCTCGGATGGAGCCGAGTGGCAATTGAGGGATGAGTTAACAGGGAGGAATTGCTCATTGTTGATTTTTGATTGATGATTGCAAGACCACCCCCGACCCGATGCCTCTCTTTGTCCAATCAGCAATCAACAATCAGCAATCAGCAATTTACAATCCCCACATGCTCTCCCTCGCCCTGACCGGCGCTGTTTCCGCAGCCGCTGTTGCCGCGGGTTACCAGTCCATGGCGCCGACCGGGCAGTGGTATGGGCAAACTTTCACCGGGCTGCCGCGCGGCTCGCGCCAGATTGCCCTGACTTACGACGACGGCCCCAACGACCCGCACACCCTGCGATTGCTGGAAGTCCTCGCCAAGCACAGCGTCCACGCAACTTTTTTTTTGATTGGACGCTACGTCCAGCAACGCCCTGATATCGCGCGAGAGATTGTTCAGGCCGGCCACGTCGTCGGCAACCACACCCACACGCACCCGCTGCTCATCTTCAAGAGCGAAACCGAAATCCGACAGCAACTTTCCCAATGCCACTCCGCATTGCAAGAGGCGATCGGCCAACCCTCGAATCTCTTCCGTCCTCCCTTCGGCGGACGCCGTCCCGCCGTTCTGCGCATCGCCCGCGAACTTGGCCTGGAGCCGGTTATGTGGAACGTAACCGCCGACGACTGGAACGTCCCGCCCGCCGCGGCAATCGAGCGCAAAGTCGCCAATCAGATTCGCGGCGGCGATGTGATCCTGCTGCACGACGGAGGACACAAGCAAATGGGCGCCGACCGCTCGCAGACAGTGTTCGCCACCGATCGCCTGCTCACTCGCTACAAGGCTGAGGGATACGCATTCGTAACCATCTCGCAGATGATGGAAAAACTAGCCGTTAGCTAGAATGTTTGGAATTTCTCTGTGTCTCTGTGCCTCTGTGGTGAAATTGCCTCTACTTCACCGCCGCGAACGCCTGCTTCGCCGCCGCAAGCGTCCGCTGCACATCCTCCTCCGAATGCGTCGCGCCCAAAAACGCCGCCTCATACTGCGACGGTGGCAGATAGACTCCGCTGTCCAGCATACTGCGAAAGAATTTACCGAATGCCCCGGTATTCGATTTCGAAGCCGAATCCCAATCCGTAACCGGCCCCGGCGTAAAAAACCAGGTGAACATCGACCCCACGCGGTTGTAACACAGCGGCACTCCAGCATCTTTGGCCGCTGCTGCCACGCCCTCGACCAACTCCCGGCTCAGTTTGTCGATCTGTGGATAAATCTCCTGCTTCTGATCGCGGAGATGCTTCAGCATCGCGCAACCCGCAGCCATCGCCAGCGGATTCCCCGAGAGCGTCCCCGCCTGATACATCGGCCCCAGCGGCGCCACCAGATTCATAATCTCGCTCGATCCGCCGTAGGCTCCCACCGGCAAGCCTCCGCCAATAATCTTGCCCATGGTCGTCAGATCCGGACGAATATTGTAGAGTTCCTGTGCCCCGCCATAAGCGACCCGAAATCCAGTCATCACTTCATCAAAAATCAACACCGACCGCTCGCGCTCCGTAATCAAACGCAAAGCCACCAGATAATCGTCCGCCGCGGGAACGCATCCCATGTTTCCCACAATCGGCTCGACTATCACGCATGCAATCTGATGCTTGAATTTCTGGAAGGCGTGCTCCACCGCGTTGACATTGTTGAAGGGCAAGGCGAGCGTGAATTGGATGAATTCCTCGGGAACCCCCGCCGATCCCGGAATGCCCAGCGTCGCCACACCCGACCCCGCCTTCACCAGCAGCGAATCCGAGTGCCCGTGGTAGCAGCCTTCGAATTTCACAATATATTTTCGCTTGGTATAGGCCCGGGCCAGGCGGATCGCTGACATGGTCGCTTCGGTCCCGGAACTCACGAAGCGAACTTTCTGCATCGGCGGAAATGCCGCCAGCACTAACTCCGCGAGATCGGCCTCCGAAGGCGTCGACGCCCCAAAGCTGGTGCCGTTGCAAGCCGCTCCCACGATGGCATCGAGCACATCGGGAGCAGCGTGTCCAAGAATCAGCGGTCCCCACGATGCAACGTAGTCGATGAATTCGTTTTCGTCGGCATCCCAGATGTGCGAGCCTTTCCCGCGCACAATAAACGGAGGGTCGCCCCCAACCGAACCGAACGCACGTACCGGAGAATTCACTCCACCAGGAATCATGCTCTCGGCGCGTTGCTGCAAACGGCGCGACTGCTCGACTTTTCGAGAAGTTGTGGACGGCATCGAAGCTCCGCACTTTGATCTGTCATCCCGAGCAAGCGTTCTTTGCGCAGCAGGGATCTGGGCGAGCCGCGCGAAGCGTCGCGTTCGTTGCGACGCACGAATCGAGCGTTGGGCTCGCTTCCTTATCGGGACTGATTACTATAGCAGCGCCAGGCAAAAACAAATTAATCAGATATTCACGATTTCGCCATCATTTTGCAACATCGCGCAGGTAACTTGGGTTCATCACGTTGCCCTTCTAACCGGGAGGGTTCAAAAAGGACAGCTTCGGGGGCTCCGGGCTGTCCTTATTTTGTTTCTTACCAGCGCTTCGCGCCCTCGCTGTGTAACACTCCTTTAACCCGCCCTGCGTAGTCTCGAAGAAATGTAGCGCCGTGGTCGCGCTTGACTATGTGGAGTTAACTATAGTTAATACATGATAATATACTTCTGCTAATCGCCAGACGAGAATGAAGATCCCCGCCCAGTTCGCGGAACACGGCACACGCTGCCTGCTGCTTGCGTTCTGGATTGCCATCGCTGCTGGTGCGGCGATGGCGCAACAGCCGGATGCACCCACCGCGGCAAAATCGGCTGCACCCCTTCAATCAGACTCTGCGCCTGACGCGAGCCCCGCCGACCCACCCCCCGACGACTCCACCCAGGCCATGTTCCCCCATTTCAAGGACACGCGCTTCTGGCTCTCCGGTCAGGCCAACTTCATCTTTCAGACTCACCCTCCGTTCCACGCACCTTACAGCGGCCCGAACAGCCTTAGTCCCAATTACGAAAAGGCAACGTCGCGGGTGATGACTCTCTACACCGGCGTGCGCCTCAATAATTCCACCGAGCTTCTGGTCGACATCGAAGAAGCCGGTGGAGCCGCACTGAGCACGGGCCTCGGCCTGGCGGGTGACACCGATCTGGATATCGTCCGCAATCCCAGCTTGAGCAAAGCGCCTTACATGGCACGGTGCATAATTCACAAGGTATTTGCGCTGAGCTCAGACAAGGTTGAAAATCCGCGCAATTTCTTGTCGCTTTTCGAGGAGCTGCCGCGCCGGCGGCTGGAATTGCGCTTCGGAAAGTTCAGCATGCCGGACTTCTTCGATATCAACACGGTCGGCTCCGACACTCATTTCCAATTTACCAACTGGACGATCGACAACAACGGCGCCTACGATTACGCCGCCGACACCCGAGGCTACACCGTCGGCCTCACTGCCGACTACGAAGACCGCAACTGGGGATTCCGCTTCGCTGAAGCGTTAATGCCCAAAGTCGCGAACGGCATTGATCTGGTGTGGAAGCCGTGGCAAGCCCACGCGGAGAACTTTGAATATGAGTTGCGCCGGGGTCTCATCCCGAAAAAACCCGGAATGGTCCGCCTCCTGGCCTTCACCAACTATGCCAACATGGGCATCTATCGCGATCAGATCGCGCTAGCCGAGCAAAATCACGTCGCCCCGAACATCACCAACCATCCCTGGCACATCACGCGCAAATATGGATTCGGTATCAACATTGAGCAGAACCTCACGCGCTACCTCACTGCATTCACCCGCTTCGGCTGGGATGACGGCAAGACCGAATCCTTCGCCTACACCGAAGTCGATCAAACCTTCGCTGGAGGATTGGGCGTAAACGGTGCATGGTGGCATCGCAAGCAAGACCGCGCCGGCATTGCCTTCGTCACCAACGCAATCAAGAAGGATCACCAGAACTACCTCGCCGATGGGGGCCTCGGCTTTCTCCTCGGCGACGGCAAACTAAATTATGGCCGCGAAAATATTCTGGAAACCTACTACACAGTCCACGTCTGGCGCGGCATCTACCTCGCGCCCGGCTTCCAGCACATCAACGATCCCGGCTACAACCGCGATCGAGGCCCGGTGCTGGTGCCCGCGTTCCGCGCCCATGTGGAGTTCTAGAGATTCAAAACATGTCTCGGGCTTGTGCAGATCGGGAAGGGCACGACTTCAGTCGTGCCCTATCTGACCGAAGTCCGGCGCGGCTTCAGCCGCTGGGGTGAGCTCTCCGACTAACCCCTTCGCACGCTTGTTCTACCAGGAGTTACTTCTCCACCTGCACGCCCTTCCAGAACGCGACATAGCCCTTGATCTGCTTCGCCGCCGGCTTCGGCTCAGGATAAAACCATGCAGCCCCGGCATTCCGTTTGCCATTCACTTCAACGTCGTAATAACTCGCCGTGCCCTTCCATGGACAAACCGAGTGCGCATCGCTCGGCTTGAAATATTCCTTGCGGACCGCATCCGGCGGAAAATACTGATTGCCCTCAACCTCTACCGTCGCCTCGCTCTCGGCCAGCACCGCGCCTTCCCACATTGCTTTTGCCATAATGCCCATATAGATTCCTATCAGGCTCCACAGCTTCAGAAACATCGTGGGACAAGATGCCAGAAGCAGCCACTAAAACTCATTTCAACGGACACTCCATGGTCGGTGCGCTGCAGCGCGTCCTGGTCTGTTCCCCGCGTACTGCCGGATGGAACCGGCCTGAATACGCCGCCCGCTGGCGTGACCTGGGTTTTCACCACGCACCCCGCTTCGACCAAGCGCAAGCGCAGCACGACGCTCTCTGCCACGAACTAAGAGGAGCCGGCGCCGAGATCATCGAACTAACTCCCGCCCCCGATCTTTCTCTCGACGCCGTCTACACCCACGATGCCTCCCTGCCCACCGATTTCGGCCTGATCGTCCTGCGGCCGGGCAAGCCGAATCGTGTGGCTGAAGGCCCGCGGCACGCCTCATTCTGCGAGACCCTCGCCATCTCGACCCTGGGCAAGATTACGGCTCCCGGCACCACCGAAGCCGGAGACATGGTCTGGCTCGTCCCCAAAACTCTGCTCATCGGCCACGGCTACCGCACCAACGCCCCAGGCATTCGCCAGATGCGGGAACTGCTCGCGCCAAAAGGAGTGGAAGTTATCTCTGCGCCGCTGCCCTTCGGCCCCGGCCCATCCGCCTGCCTGCATTTAATGTCGCTGATCAGCCTTCTCAACGACCACACCGCGCTGGTCGATCTCCCCTGGCTCGCGGTCGAGACTGTCGAACTGCTCAAGTCTCGCGGATTCCGTTTCATCGAGATCGATCCCGCCGAGCGCGACACTCTAGCCTGCAACGTTCTGTCGCTGGGCAGCAACCGCCTGCTCGCCCTCGAAGAAAATCCGAAAACGAACGAACGCCTCCGTCGAGCCGGATTCGACCTCCGCACCTTCCCCGGCACCGAACTCTGCATCAACGGCAGCGGCGGACCGACATGTTTGACGCGGCCGCTGCTGCGGGGATGAACGCGTCCTGCTAAAATATTCCTGCATGCTTCTTCCCTTCGTCCGCGAACTCTTCACGGACGTAGAAAAGCTTCCCGCCTTCGCGCGTGTAGCCTCCCACCTCAAGGAGGGCACGGGGCGTATTCGTGTCTCCGGCCTCACCCCCACGGCAAAAGCCCTGCTGCTCGTGCTGTTCCACCGTGCCGCTCAACGCCCCCTGATCTTTGTGGTGAACGACAATCGCGCCGTCGAAGACTTCCTCCCCGTCATTCGCGGCTTCTGTGAACTCACCGCCGCCTGCGATCCCGACTCCGTCATCTCTCTCCCGGCGCGCGACGTGCTCCCCTTCCAGAATCTCTCGCCGCATCCCGAACTCCAGGAGGAACGCGCCACCGCTTTGTGGAAGATCGGGACCGGAGCAGCCAACATCGTGATCTCCCCAGTCGCGGCGACGGCCATCCGAATGCGCCGCAGCGACTATTACGCCGACCTCGCACGCACCGTCCGCCGCGGCGAATCCTTCGATCTCGAAGCCTTGCTCGCCCACCTCAACACGGTCGGCTACACCTCCACCGACGTGGTCGAGATGCCCGGCCAATACGCCGTTCGCGGCGGCATCCTCGACGTCTACTCGCCCGAGGCCGACCGCCCCTTGCGCATCGAGTTCTTCGGAGACGAAGCCGATTCCATCCGCAAGTTCGATCCCGCTTCGCAGCGTTCCGCTACTCCCGTCGACGAAGCCCTGCTGCTTCCGCTCACCGAGACGCCGGTCAGCGAACACTTGCTCGCCGCAATTCACACCCGCCTAAGCGGCAAGCGCATTACCGGAAACGAAGAAATCGTCGAAGCCGCCGTCCGTGCCGGCGGAGTCAACGTCTTCCCCGGCTGGGAGTTTTACTCCCCGGTAGCCGGAGCCGACAGCACCATCTTCGATCTAATCCCCCGCGCCTCAGTTCTCCTGGACGAGCCCGAACAACTCACACAAGAGTTCGACCGCTTCTGGACTCGCGTCGCCGAAGCCCACGAACGCAGCGGCGTCGGAAATCTGGTTCGTCCCGAAGATCTCTACGTGCCGCCCGAAGATTGGTGGCGGCAAACCGCGTCTCTCCCCGGCGCCGACATCGAGCACCTCAGCATCACCCGTGACTTGAACGAAGAAGCTGTCACTTTTCTCACTCAGCCCTCACCCCGCTTCCACGGCGCAGTTCCCGCCATGCTGGAGCAGGTGCAAAAGCTCAACGCCGATGGCAAACGCGTCCTCTTCGCCGTCCCCAACACAGGAGAAGTCGAACGCCTCGCCGACGTTTTTACCGAATACAACGTCTCATTCAAGCTCGGAAGCCGCACCCGCGGCGGCGAGAGCTACGCCGACGAAACCAGTTACTTCGCCGGAGAGGTTTTCACCACAACGCTAGCGAACGCCTACGTGCCCGATGGCGTCCTCCTGCCTGATGCGAATCTAGCCATCTTCGGCGCCCGCGATCTCTTCGACGAATCCGAATCCGTCGCAACGCGTCCGCTGCGCTCGAAATCTAAAGTCTCCGCCTTCCTCTCCGACTTCCGCGATCTCCAGGTCGGAGACTATGTCGTCCACGTCGAGCACGGCATCGGCCAGTATCAGGGATTGAAGGAAATCAACCACGGCGACGGCCCCGCCGAATTTATGCTGCTCGAATTCGCCGAAGCCGCCCGCCTCTACGTCCCACTCACGCGCCTCGATCTGGTGCAGAAATACCGCTCCTCGGAAGGCGTCAAGCCCGCCCTGAGTCATCTCGGCACGCAAGCCTGGGCGAAGACAAAATCCCGCGTGCGCAAGGCCATGAAAGACATGGCCGACGAACTTCTCAAACTCTACGCCGAGCGCAAAACCGCCGTCGGACACGCCTTCCCGCCCGCCAACGAATGGTTCCACGAATTCGAAGACGCCTTCGAATTCAACGAAACCGAAGACCAGACGCAAGCCATCACAGACGTAATTCGCGACATGGAATCTTCTCAGCCCATGGACCGCCTGCTCTGCGGCGACGTGGGCTACGGCAAAACCGAAGTCGCAATGCGCGCCGCCTTCAAAGCGATCAACGACAACAAACAAGTAGCCGTGCTCGCGCCAACCACCGTCCTCGCCTTCCAGCACTTCGAAACTTTCAAGCAGCGCTTCGCACCGTTCCCCGTCACAATAGAAATGATCAGCCGCTTCCGCACCCCGAAGCAGCAAAAAGAAATCCTGCAAAAAACCGAAGCCGGCAAAATCGATGTCTTAATCGGCACCCACCGCATCCTCTCGAAAGACATCAAGTTCTCCGACCTCGGTCTGCTCATCGTCGACGAAGAACAGCGCTTCGGCGTCCGCCACAAAGAACGCATCAAGCAGATGCGCAAGCAGGTCGACGTGCTCACCATGTCGGCCACACCCATCCCGCGCACCCTGCACATGTCACTGGTCGGCCTGCGCGACATGAGCGTGATCGAAACGCCGCCCAAAGAT
>DATMQT010000086.1:0-56970 GCA_035566655.1 Candidatus Dormiibacterota bacterium | reverse complement strand
ACGAAAAAGACGATGCTCACAGTCGGCGCGGGTCTCAGTATCAATCGCCTTTTTAGCCGTCATAAATACAGCTTCCCTGTCATCGGGATGCATCATTTCGCGCACAAGCGCAACGTCAAAAGAGTCCCCCTTTGGAACCAGTCCAAAGATGCGGTACGTCTCCTCGGACCAAATCACCTGATTCGTCTCTAGGTCCCATACCCAGTAGCCCAAATGAGCGACACGCTGGGCTTCTTCGAGCCAATCCTTGCTTTCCTGTAGATCGCGAGACAAGGCGTGACTCGCTTCTTCGGCCTGTTTCAATTCGGTTATGTCCTGAACGGTGCCGAAAAGTCTGTTGTGCTCTCTGGAAATCCCATCCTCTGCTCCTACATGCGTCGTCTTCCAGAGCTTCGAGGTAACGGACTGAACGGTGCGCACTTCTCCACTTGGACGGACGATCCGATGTTGGTGAACGGGATGTACGCCCTCAGCAACCTCCTCGTCTACAGTGCGGTAGAGAGCCTCGCGGTCATCGGGATGGATTAACCCGCTGACCGTCTCAATGTCCATAGGGCGTTCTTGCGGCTTGAAGCCAAATATTCGATAGGTCTCGTCCGACCAGATGATCTTGCCCGTCTCAAGATCCCAATCCCAATAGCCGACATGGGCGACACTTTGAGCTTCTTCAAGTCTTGCTTTGCTTTCTTGAAGGCTCCGGGACAGTGCCTCGCGCTCGTCCTCGGCGCGTTTGCGTTCAGTGATATCGGTAACTACGCCCATGTACTCAAGATTGCCAGAGCTATCTCTTCCGGCATGCGCAACGGCGTGGACGTACTTGATGACACCATCGGGCAGTAAAATTCGATGCTCGAGGTCCAAGTCCATCCCGTTCTGCGCGGCACGATCCGACAACTGTCGCACACGGTCAACATCGTCGGGGTGAACTCTGTCGAAAACCAGATCGAGCGTAGGATTCGTTTCACGTGTAGTGCCCAGAATTCTGTAGGTTTCGTCCGACCAAACGAGCTCACCACTGCGGACCTTCCAGCCGAAAGTTCCCGCATGACTTAACCGCTGAGCCTCCGCCAAGTACTGCCATCGGCGGCGCAACTCTGCCTGGTCTCGTTTCAAATCCTCATTGGCTCTTTCGAGTTGGTGCGTTCGCTGATCCACCTGAACTTGCGTGGTGCTACGAGCTTGTGCAACAAGTTTTCGGTTTCGACGCCAGCTGCTTAGCAGGCCAACTGATAAGCCTAGAATCACGAGAAAAATCAGATAAGAGACCATTATGAACGAAGCTCCGAATTGCCAGAATCTTACCTTACCTTTTGCAGTCGTGGTCCTCTCAAGATTAAATCGGATCAGTGCTCGATCCACTCATTCAAACTGAGAGCTGGTTTTCTTCTCGGCAAGACTTTCGGTGCGTTAACCGATCTCTTATCGATGTCGATATGAACTAGTTCGATGAAATAAATAAGGAGGCTACCATAGCAGTCGCAGAGAATTCCTGAGGCTCTTGATTCCGCGTAACTTACGGAAACGTCGGCTCTTACAGGTTTCAGACCTGTACCGAGGGCTCGAATCCTTTCCGCTCCGCCACGCAGTCTGAGTTGGGCATAACTTCAGGGTGGCCCGTCATCCTGAAACGATTGGGAGAAAGGGAGAAAGGCCGTGTCGGAAGCCTGTGTTTTTGCGCCGCCCTCGTTTTGGAATCGAGTCTTGCGACTGCATTGACTTTCTTGCAGGGTCGAGGATACTGTCTTCGTCCAGAACCGGGGTCGCTACCCCAACCGGAGCCACATCTGTCCGAAATTTCTCCCAATCAGGTCACTGCGCTGTTGGCAAAATGGAAGCACGGTGATCAGGAATCAATGCAAGCCCTACTGCCCTTGGTGTACGGCGAGTTGCGTCACTTGGCTCAGCATCATCTCCGCGGGGAAAGGGTGGACCATACCTTGCAGAGTACCGCACTAGTCCATGAGGCTTATCTGCGCCTGGTAAAGCCCGGCTCTTTGCAACTGGAGAGCCGCAGGCATTTCTTTGCTCTGGCCTCGCGGATCATGCGGGAGATTCTGGTAGATCATGCCCGCAATCGTTATGCCGCAAAGCGAGACTGGGGGGGCCGGTTAAGTCTGGATGAGGCTGCCGAGTTGTCGAAATCAAAGGGCGTGGATCTGCTTGCCCTGGATGACGCTATGAATGAGTTATCCAGGATGAGCCCCCGCCAATGCCGCATCGTGGAATTGAGGTTTTTTGGCGGTTTGTCCATTGAAGAGACAGCAGAATTCTTGGAAGTCTCGTCGGCTACCGTCGAAAGAGAGTGGGCCGTAGCACGTGCCTGGTTATATCGCGAGATCAGCAGGACGGAACGCCGTGACGCCTGAGCGATGGCAACAAATATCGGAGTCTCTGGGCAAGGTTCTGCACTCTTCAACCACGCAGCGCTTGGATTATCTCGCAGAGATCGCCCAGCGCGATCCCGAATTGCACCGCGAACTTGAGTCCCTCCTCGCCTCTCACGAGGAAGCTGGGGCAGAATTCCTGAGCACTCCGGCACTACAAACTACGCTCGGCCAAGACGAAGCGGACCGGCAAGAATCGTTGATAGGCCGGCGTTTAGGCGCGTATCAGATTATCAAACAAATAGGCGTAGGTGGTATGGGTGTGGTTTACCGTGCCTTCCGCGCCGACGACCAGTACCGTAAGCAGGTCGCTCTCAAGGTGCTCCGCGGTGGGCAGGATTCAGCTTTCGTGATCAGCCGCTTCAAAAATGAGCGGCAGATCTTGGCTAGTCTCGATCATCCCAACATAGCCCGCCTGCTCGATGGGGGCAGTACAGAAGATGGTTCTCCGTACTTCGTCATGGAGTTGATTGAAGGCGAATCCATTCACCAGTACTGTGACCATCACAAGCAAGGCATCGGCGATCGCTTGCGCCTTTTCCTGGAAGTCTGCTCTGCCGTTCAATTCGCACACCAACGCCTGATCATTCACCGCGATCTCAAGCCCGGCAACATCCTGGTCACGGCAGAGGGAACCCCGAAGCTGCTGGATTTTGGCATCGCCAAGATCCTTGATCCCGAGGCAGCCACCGAAACTTCCGAACCTACGCTCACCCAGTTTCGAGCGCTGACTCCGGGCTACGCCAGTCCGGAGCAGATCAAGGGTGAGACGATCACCACCGCGAGCGATGTTTACTCGCTGGGCGTGGTTTTGTACGAACTGTTAAGCGGACATCACCCGTATGTTGTTGCCGGGAACACGCCCGAGCGAGTCGTCCTGGCTGTTTGCGAAATAGAACCAAAAAAGCCGAGCAGTGTTGTGCGGATGCGGGCAAGTTCTTCGCAGGGTCAGACTCCGGAAGCAGTCACCCCCAGCTCAGCACAAGCCGCTGAGAATGCTGAAAAACTTAGGAAGGGGCTGAGGGGAGATTTGGACAACATCATCCTCATGGCTCTCCGGAAGGAACCACAGCGGCGGTACAGTTCGGTTGAGCAATTTGCGCAAGACATCCGGCGCCATTTGGAAAATCTTCCCGTCATCGCCCGCAAAGACACCGCTCGCTATCGGGCATCGAAGTTCATGAAGCGCCACAAGGCCGGTGTGGCAGCGACGGCTGGAGTCGTCCTCGTCGTGCTGACAGCGCTGGCCGTGACGTTGCACGAGGCACGCATCGCGCAACGGCGCTTCAACGACGTTCGCCGCCTTGCGAACTCCATGATTTTTGAGGTTCATGATTCAATCGCAAAAGTGCCGGGAACCACCGCCGCCCGGAAACTGATCGCACAGCGCTCCCTGGAGTATCTGGATAGACTGTCCCAGGACGCCGGACGTGACCGATCGCTGCAAGGTGAGTTGGCCACGGCTTATGTCAAAGTCGGCGATGTGCAAGGGCAATCGTACTATGCCAACCTGGGCGACTCGGCGGGCGCCCTGGTGAGTTACCGCAAGGCGCTGAAGATCCGCGAAACCCTGGCCACGGACGATCCCAGCAATCTGGCCAACCGCCTCGACCTCGCGCGATGCTACAACAAAGTCGGCGAGATGCTAGCAAAAATGGGCGACCAGTCCAACGCATCGGCTAACTATCAAAAGGCACTCTCCCTCGTGGAGTCGCTGGTGGCACAGGATTCGAGCAGCTTAGACAACGGCAATGAACTGGTGCTGACCCTGACCAGATTCGGTTATCTGCTGGAAGACATGGGGGACCGGGCCGAGGCCTTGGCCCGTCACCGAGCCGCAGTTGCCGCTGGCCAAGAGTTACTCGCGGCTCATCCGGCAGACCCGGTGGCGTGTCACGATCTGGCAACCGCCTACAACAACGTTGGCGACTTGCTGGCCAAGAGCGGAAATGCGCGTGATGGACTGGAGATTTATCGCAAAGGCCTGTCTGTTTGTACGTGGGTATCCTCTGACGATCCAAATAGCACGCAGGCCAACTCTCGTGGCTGGGTAGACGATTACCTTAGGATGGGCGAGATGTTGACTCAGCTGGGCAACAAGAAAGAAGCGTTCGAGAATCTTCAGAAGGCGATGACCATAGCCCAGCGGCTCTCTGCTGCCGATCCCCAGAACGCACAAGCTCGAAGCGACCTCTCGGCTTGCTACCAGAGTATCGGGGATTCGCAGTCGACATTTGGCGAGCCTACTAAGGCGATGGAAAACTATCGCCGAGCCATCGTCATTCGTGAGGAGTTATCTGCTGAAGACATCCACAACGCCGAGGCACAGGTGGACCTCGCCTCTTCCTATGACAGGCTAGCCCAGACATACATCATGATGGCCTCGAGCCCCAAAGCACCGACCACAGATCGCGAGGAACAATGGCTTGCAGCCCGGTCGTATCTGCAGAAAAGCTTGAAGCTCTGGAACAGCATGCGTCAGAGCGGGACTTTGCCGGGCAACGATGCCTCCCAACCAGATGAGATCGGCAGAAAGATGGCCCGATGCGACACTGAAATCGAGAAGCTAAGGAGCAGATCACCTCATTCTTAGAAACCTGCTTTCCTACGAGAGACATGGCCCTAACCTAGGGCAAGTCTTGAGGCAGCCTTGGGGGAAGGCGCATGCCGATTGCCTGCTCCGGGGATGCGCCAAACAGTTCCGGATGCAAATATCGTCCCTGCTCCTGCGGCGCCTTTTCCTCTTCCACCTGAATGCGGTGCGCGTCGGCGTAAGCGTCGTGGCGGATGCCGGTGACTTGCCAGGAAACCTTCACTCCGGGCTTGTCGGTCCTGATCGTGAAGCGATTGCGGAGGATCTCTCTGGCCACAATCGCCTGCGCAAACTGCCCGATGACGGTGAGTTGGTAGCGAAAATCCCGATTGAGCGCCTCGAAATAGTCGGGCAAAACCACGGTGGCCAAGCCGCGTTGGTTGGTAACCACATTGCCGTTGTACACGTTCATCATGTCGGGCGACTCGACGAAGGAGTGATAGAGATACTTGTTCGCGGGATCGAGCGGGTGATCGATCTTGAAAGAGCCGCCGCCCTTGCTGAGATTTCCTTTAATGCTAACGTTCCCCGAGGTATCGATGGTCAACGCCGCAGGACTGGGAAAGCTCGGGGAGCCGGTATCGTTGGTGATGAACACCATTGGACCTGAGCTGGCAAGATAGCCCGAGCCCGTTCCGGCTCCCACGCGCAAACGGTAGCCTCCAGAACCCGTGTTCTTCAGCAGCAGGGACGCAACGTCAATACTTCCGCCGCTGGTGATCTCCGCTACGTCCGTCCCAACACCGGGCTGGGGGACGTGATCGATGTGAAAAAGGGTCTGAGGCGCAGTCGTACCGATGCCGACGTTGGTGTCGGCGGTGGCAGTGTTAACGCCGTTAATGCTGCCCAGCACCAGCGAATTGCTTTGATCGACCTCGGCGAGAGCGCCGACGGCAGTGGCGTTGCTGAGGGTAGTCTCGTTGGGACCGCCAAGCACAGAAAAATAACCCACAAAAGTATTATTCGAGCCAGTAGTTTTTTGCAGGTCAGGGGTATAGCCGGCGGCCAATCCCAGAGCTGTATTGTCAGATCCTGTAGTGTTAAGTTCGAGTGCGAAGCTGCCGATTCCGGTGTTGTTACTGCCGGTAGTGGTCGCGGCAAGGGCCTCAAATCCACTGCCTACGTTGGCGCCGCCGGTAGTATTGCTGTTGAGAGCGCCTTCACCACTGGCGGTATTGTCATTGCCGGTCGTGTTAGAAAACAGGGTATTGACCCCAACGGCGGTGTTTTGAAAACCTGAAGTGTTGTTTTGTAGAGCGACTTCGCCGACGGCGGTGTTGAGGGACCCGCTGGTCGTCGAATTACCGGCAAAGCCCAGGAACGCGTTTCCGTTCGCGTAAGAGCCGAAGGCAAAGAGATTGCTTCCGATCTGGAAGGAGCTTCCGGTCACTACTCCGGTCGCACTCAGGTTTCCGCTCACCGTCTGATTGCCGGTGAAGGTGTTCGCGGCGTTGAGTTGCGGTACCTTAGTCGTGTCTAGGTTCAACGTTTGCACGCCGCCTGTCCCGCCGCCGGTAAGATCGGTTCCGGCCAGGACCCCAGTGACCACCTTGGTGGTATCCAAGTTCAGAGTCACGTTGCCGCTGGCGCCGCCGCCAGTAAGATCCGTGCCCGCGGTAACTCCGCTGATCGTGCCCGTTCCAGGGAAAGTCTGTCCGGGAGCAAACGTGATTAGCCCGGTGAAGTTTCCCGTGCCATGCACATCCAGCGAATATGCTGGAGCGGTCGTGCCGATACCCACGTTGACGCTGGCGGTGGCGCCGTTCACTCCGTTGATGCTGCCCAGCACCATCGCGTTGCTGGCTGTTACTTGGGCGCTCGCGCCAATTGCTGTTGCGTTATTAAGAGCGCTCTGTGTGCCAGGATTTGCGTTGTAGCCCACGAAGGTATTGTTCGAGCCGGTTGTCAAGGCGGAATTCGTTGTGTTCCCGCTTCCGTATCCGATGGCCGTATTGAGGCTTCCCGTTGTGTTATAGCCGAGCGCATACATGCCATCAGCGGTGTTTTGCTGCCCCGTGGTACTTGACAGGAGAGCAGAGTCCCCGGCTGCCGTATTGCCGATTCCCGTTGTGTTCGCAGAAAGGGCGGAGTCACCAGTCGCAGTGTTCGAAATTCCGGTGGTGTTATTGATGAGCGCTCCTACCCCGACTGCGGTGTCGTCATATCCGCTTGTGTTTTGGTTAAGGGCCCACGCCCCAAGACCTACATTAGCCGTCCCACTTGTGTTGCTGATCAGCGCCCTGTAGCCTGCCGCAGTGTTGTATGCTCCGGTGGTCATGAAATTCCCTGCAGAAGGCCCCACGAAGATGTTGTCTGCCGAGGCGGAGCAACAGGCGTGGAGATACGGGGTCCCGCCGAGATTCACGACACCGACACTTGCGCTCGTGGTTGCAGGCAGGTCGATGTCCCCGCTGCCTACGGAGACGTCCCCAGTGCTGACGGTTTGCGTACCAGCAAATGTATTTGCCGCCAGCGTGGCGTAAGAGCCCGCCGGTTGAAACGCGCTAGCCGGGAACCCGCCGAGAAAGCTGGCATTCAGATTCGGCACCAGTGTTGTCGAGGTGACTTGCAGCGGAGCGGTGCCTTGGGCCGCGCTCGAGACCAATTGCGTGGCACTCACGTTTCCGTTCACGCTTTGATTGCCGCTGAAACTGTTTCCCCCGGCCAGTAGCGGGACTTTGGCGGTATCTAGATTGAGAGTGACGCTGCCACTGGTTCCGCCACCGGTCAGATCGGTGCCCGCGGTCACACCCGTTATGGTGCCGTTACCTGTGCCGGGGAACGTCTGCCCGGAAGCAAAGGTGAAGACGCCGGTTTTGCTGATCTTCAGCCCCGTCTCGGTAGGCTTGCTCGTACCTGAGCCAAAGAGCAGATTCAGAGTCCCCGATGGGCTAGAAGTATTGTTGCCGGCGGGCTCCGCCTGCCACTGAAAGGTTTCATTCTGCGCCTTGGCGGTGCTGCTGTTGAATGCCGACGCTGCCAAGTCTAGAGGCTGCGAGTTCGTACCCGCAGTTGCCGTTGCGGTGCCCGTGGCCGGCAAACTGAGCAAGCCGCGAATCGTGCCCGCACCCCTCACATCGAGAGTGGAAGCCGGTGTACTAGTGTTGATTCCCACTTTGGCCGTGCCGCCGGTGCCTGACTGGAACAGCACCGAGTTGCCGATGGTCGACGTTCCCGTCCAAAGCGGCAGGAAGTTCACCGTACCGGAACCGGTGACGGTCGCCGGAGGAGCGATCCCTGGGCTGCTGGAGTGTGCCGCGTTGGAAGTTGCTGCTATGGAAGACGCTGCCGTTGTCGCGGGCGTGGCCAGCACGAAGGCCGAGGGCGGAAGTCCCCCCACGGTTTCCGCATCCCCGGCCTTCAGTGCATAGGGCACGCTCAGCAGCAACACTCGTGGCTGCTCGCTCTGGCCTTGCGCTTGCACTCCCAGCCAGCGAGCCTCACCCGACACAAACAGATCGAAGGGCAATCCCTGGCTGGTAGCGGAACCGAGCATCACCGAGTAATGCCCAGACCTGTTCGGCTGCACGTTCTGGGTCTCCATCCAGAGCGGTGCTCCCCCTTGCGAATCCTTGTAGAGACAGAACGTAACCCCAACCACACCGGTTAGGGGCTTGCCGTTCAGGTCGGTTAGCACACCGTTGAACTGCACCAGCGGCGGCACGATCTCGGTGCTTGCAGATTGCTGCCCAAGCATGGGCAAGCCGTGGCAAATCAGCAGCAAGCTGGCCCACGCCCAGACAAGAGTGCGGACAAGAACGACGAATCGCATATCAACCCCCAACGCAACCTGGTGAAACGGCGAGACCAAAATTGAGTTGCTTCCTGTACTCCCGTTTCGGCCGTCTACTCAACAAGGCGTAAAACCTAAACGATTTCCCTCACGATTGGTGAAAAAATTCGTCCAGGAGCGAATGGCGGTCAGATCAAGCCCGCCTAAGACCCTTACGCGGTAGCCAGGAGGGTGGACCGCGGAACTAGTCAGCGGCGATCACCGACAACTTGAAAGTAGTCCAGATGTGGATATGCGGATCGGTCCCGATCAGTCGGTTGTGGTCAGCGATGGGTCGCTCACTTCTAGGGCGTTCGTGGGTAAGGGGCGAATGGTCCGTAGACCGGAAGCCATCCAGAAACGGGCTTATGGGAAGCGCCAAACCCGATTTCCAACGAGCTGACAAAGTCAACCCATTAATGCCGAATCCTCAGCTCGTGATCGCTTGCATTCGCCTTAAGGCCCCTATCAGAACCGGACTACGCATGTGCCTTCCGGAGAAAAGCCAGGATCGTACCGCATCGATGCCGAGCAGTCCGTTCTCTGCTGTCCGGTTTGCCTGGGAATAATCGCGAAACACGGGCATTGTTCGCGTAGTTCGGCGCAAAGCGAGTGGAATTTCTCTGCAACTCAGACTGCGTGGCGGAGAGGCAGGGATTCGAACCCTGGGTACAGGTGTTAGCCCGTACAACGGTTTAGCAAACCGCCGCATTCGGCCACTCTGCCACCTCTCCGGCGTGCCGGGCTTCATTTTACCACGACGGCGGGAAGGCCCTCGCCGGCCTTAGTCGCATTCCCCCGGCTCGCCTTTGCCTTACCTCACCAATCGAGCGTTGTGGCTTGCTCGGAACGGAGGGGTCGTGATCAACGAGTCTGGCCTGACGGCACTCCGAAGGTGTACGATTCACCTGTCTTTCTAGAGTCGACCGAACACAGGCCTTATCGTTAGCTAGTGCTATCAGGCAACCGGGAAGCCGATGCGCATCTTTCCCGCGGCGTGGCGCAGATTCCAGAGGCACCTCGTCCTCCGCATTGGGTTCCCCTGATCAAGGAGGAGCCATGCTATTCGGTCAGGAAATATCCATCGGGCCAGCCCAATCCATCAAGATTCTTTTTCGCATTTTCCTCTTTCTACTCTTGTGTGTGGTCCCCGGGAACTCGCAAAAGCCTCAACCCGCGAACCCAGCCATGCCGAAGTATGACTTTCAAACCGAGACAAAAACCAAAGGGATCGTGGACGAAATCAATGTGCTCGCCATGGGCACCAGGAAGGACTTCACCGAGCTGATCATCAAGAGCGGCGATGACAAGCTCCACATCTACGTCTGCCCCAAACCCTTCCAGGAGGAAATGGGCATCAGTTTCACCAAGGGAGACGAAATCGCCATCACCGGTTCCAAGGTCAAGCAGGAAACGTCCGACGTAATTCTTGTCCGCCAACTGGTGAAGGGTACGGACACGCTGATGTTCCGGGACGACAAAGGCAATCCCGTGTGGGACCCGCGAACCGGAAAGTGACTGCGCGGCGATCCCCGCTGAAACCAAATCTGTTCGGGTTTCGTAACAGAATTAACTTTCTGGCGCAGTCCACGCCAATTAATGAAAAACTCCTTAGCAACTGAGGGGGAAGAGTGGATCCGAAAAACTGCCCGCGCTGCGGCGGTACCGGATACATTGCCCGACCGGTGGACATCAGCGGTAAGTCCGACGGAGTGGCATTCATCCGTTTGAAGTGTCCGGCCTGCGCAGGAAGTGGACGGAAATCTTCGATGCCCCCATCGACCGCGGGCTGACCGCACGGCCTGTGGTGCTTGCGAAAACGGACGAGCCCGGGGCGTCATGCTCCCGCCGTAAATGACAATCCGGGCCGGACGTTTCTCCGAACCATCCCTCAAAAGATCAGCTTCACAAGTAAAGGTTCACGCGATTCCGGCCGCCTGTCTGCGGACCCTGCGCTTGGGAGCGGAAGCGCTCTCCACCCGGTTGCGCCCTGCGGCTTTCGCGCGATAGAGGGCCTTGTCGGCTGCGCGGACCACCTCTACTGCCGATGGATTTTCTCCCTTCGAGGTTGCGACTCCAATGCTCGCGGTAACCGAGAGCTGGTTCGAAGCCGGCGATGGCGCCACGCGAGCTAGCTGACGAATGGCACGCCCGGTTTGCACACGGCCGCGTTGGTTGCGGCGATCGGGTCCGCGCGCCTCCTGCCGGCGTTCGGGTCCGCGCAGGCGCAGCGTGCTGCCTTCGATATCGGCGCGCAGCTTTTCCAGATGATCCAGAACGTCGTTCGTCGTCTTGCCGGGAAACAGGATGGCAAATTCCTCTCCGCCGCAACGGTAAGCTTGTCCTCCGCCGGTCACTCGCGCCAGGCGGGACGCGATCATGCGCAACACCTGGTCTCCGGTGTCATGACCGTAGGTGTCGTTGCAGCGCTTGAAGTGGTCAATGTCGACCATCGCAATCGAATACGGCGCGGCCAGTCGAAGCAGCGCATCGTGGAAAGCGCGGCGGGAAGGCAGCGTGGTCAACTCGTCGTGATAGGCCAGCAGATAAGAAGTTTCGACGACCGCGCCCGCCAGGATGAACGCGGCAGCAGCGAAGTAAGCCGTGGGAATTCGTCCCACTCCTCCAAAAATAAGTGCGAGCAGTGAAGCGGCCAGAGCCCAGAGAAGCCCGCTCTCCGCGGGCTTATGGAACAGCAGGAAGCGTGTGAGCAAGATCAATGCGGCGGCGGCGAAAGCCAGCATCGTGGCGAATGGCAGGGACAATGTCGCCGACGTGAGCGCGTGATGCGCGGCCCGCTGCGCCGCGGCCGTCGGCTCAGGACGGCAGACCACGGCCACGATGACGGATTCAACGAATAGTAATAAGGATGGAGGCGCGATGCTGGAGAAGGTGAATCCCTTCTCTTGCTGAAACGAGAGCAGAACAAAGTTGAGCGGTAAGAGCACGCCAGCCGCGGCCAGAGCAATGCTGCCCGGCCCTGTGGCTGCGACGCGTCCCGCCGTTAAGGAGGATGCGAAGGAAGAAGAGAAGTATCCGATTGCTTGTTGAGCGAGAAGCAGCGACAGCAAGGCGAAGAAGATGCGGCTGGAATGAAATCGCCAGGCCAGCAGCAGTCCCGCGGTCAGCAATCCGTAAAAGGCGTAGGCGATGAGCAGGGGAGTCGGCGTGACCAGGCCGGCGTGCAGCAGCAGCGCAACGGCCGCCAGGCAAATCCCGGGTGTGAGCAGCGACTTCATCGGAGTTTAGTCCCGGTGTGAATGGAAGACCTCAATGGGAAACGTCCTCAGGCGCAGAGTGTTCTGCGGACTATCGTCCTCCCATTATCTCTGGAGGTGCGGAGGAGAGTAATTGACCGATTGGGTTCGGCGGAGCACTTGCCATTCTGACGCGCGAGCGAAGCGAGACAGGAGGAATCTGCTCTCCGCGGGCGCCCAGTCTTTGTCCCGGAGCCTTTTGGAGAGACGAGGCCCGCCCTGAGCAAAATCGAAGGAGCGAAGATTTTCATCTTCATCCAAATCTTGTCAATAGGCAAAAAACGCCCAATCGAGCCTAAGTCCCTCACAACAATGGAAATATAATTCTGGGAAATGTGGCGGGTTTACCCTATTCAAATTGATATACTATACATAGAAGGTAAAAAAGAAAATAAGGCGCGGCCACTGGGCTGCGCCTTTTCTTTTGGGCGAAATGAGGCGTGCGGAATATGGCTAAGTGCAAGGGATTCAGGAACTTCAAAGAGCGCGGTGAATGGGTCGAGTTGCTGTTTATGGCGTGGGCCGTGCGCAAGGGGTTCAAGGTCTCGAAACCCTGGGGAGATTCGGGCCCTTACGACGTAGGGGTGGACCACGGGCGGCGGTTTCTAAGGGTGCAGGTGAAGTCGACGAGCTTCAGGAAGGGTACCGGCTATCTCTGCGGATTCAGTTCCAACCAAAGGAGCAAGCGATATACGAGGCGGCAGGTCGACTTTTTCGCGGCGTATGTAATCCCAGAAGAGGTGTGGTACATCATCCCGGCGGCCGCTGTCCTGAAAAATAAGGGCACAGAGCTGATGCTATGCCCGGTGCAACCCATGCGAAGGGACTGCTACAAGTACGAGGGTTACCGCGAAGCCTGGAAGTTGCTGCGTAGCGGCAAGAGGCGCGCGTAGTTCACTGCTTTCCATCCCGTTTTGAACCCTCGCCCCGTTTCTGCAAACCCACACCTCCGTGCGCATCGGTTTCCGTTTCAACTGAGCTTTCTCTAACTAGAATCGCTCTGTGATTAAGGCCCACTTATGAGGATTCTGATTGCGGAAGATGACACCGCTCTGGCCGGGTTTGTGCGCCAGGGACTTCAAGGGGAGCACTATGCGGTCGACGTGGTGGAAGATGGTGAGCAGGCCCGCGCCATGGGCAGCGAGTTTGATTATGACTTGGTCATCCTCGATCTGAATCTGCCGAAGCTCGATGGGGTGAGCGTCCTGCGGCACCTGCGGCTGAAAAGGCCAAGCCTGCCGGTCCTGGTGTTGACGCAGCGCAGCCGTGTGGAAGACCGCGTACAGTGCCTCGACACCGGCGCCGACGATTATCTGCCGAAGCCGTTTTCCTTCAGCGAACTCTCCGCCCGCATCCGCGCCCTGCTGCGCCGCAGTCACTTGCCGTCCGAGTCAGTACTGGTGGTCGAAGACCTAAAGCTGGACCGCGTGGAACACCGCGCCGAACGCGCCGGCCGCCGGATCGAGCTAACGTCAAAAGAATTCTCCCTCCTCGAATACCTCATGCGCAACGCAGGCCGACAAGTGTCACGGGCAATGATTATCGAACACGTCTGGAACCTCACTTTTGACACTACGACCAACGTGGTGGATGTTTATATCAATTATTTGCGGAGGAAGGTGGATGATGGGCATCCTCGGAAACTGATTCATACGGTGCGGGGGGTGGGGTATGAGTTGAGCGGGGACGCGGGGGTGATGGCTTGAATGCGAGGATGAGTCCTGGTGTACGGGAGGAGCGTTCTGCAAAGAGCGCGGCTGCTCTCGTGACTAGCGGAGAGCGCAGTCCACTGGAGCAGTTACTGCATGGGCTGAATCAGCCGCTGACTGGGTTGCAGTGCTCGATGGAAGTGGCACTGGCGAGTCCGCGGACTCCTGAGCAATACGTGCACAGCTTGCGCGAGGGATTAGAACTGACGGAGCGGATGCGGGCTCTGGTGGAAGCGATCCGGGAAGTGGCGGAGGTTGAGGGAGAGACAAACACAAATAAAGAGCCGGAGACGATTGAGTTGGCGGCCCTTCTGCGGGAAGTGGTTGACGAGTTGAACCCAGTGGCCGAGGTGAAGAGCGTTCGCATCAGGCTCGATGGCTCCGCGGAGTTTTACGTATGGGTAAGGGGCGGGCGGCGAAGGCTTTCCGGCTTAGTCTTCCGGATGCTGGAGTCGGTGCTGAGTGCTGCCGACCGGGGAAGCGCAATGCAGATTGAGATGAGCGGTGTGGCAAAGGTTGCCGCAGACGTTACTGGGGCCTGGGTCCGCATTCGCTGGCACTCGGGGAAGCAACAGGGAGAATTCTCGCGGCCTGGACTGGGGTTGTTAGTTGCGCAAGCCGGGTGGGAAAGCGTAGGAGCGAAGTGGGAACGGGAGCGGGCAGAGAACCTGGAGACGGTGATGGTCTGGCTGCGCGGCGTTCCGGCCAGCCGGAATTCTTAATCCTCATTTTCTTTTCTCGTTTCTTTTTCTCGTTTCTTATCGAACTTGGTTTCTTGTTGGGAATTTTCATCGAAGCTTTTTTGTTCCTTATTAGGAGACTCGAAATGGGCACCATGACAGCTTTTCCGATGATCGTCAGGCCGTCCGGCGGGGCGCTGATTGCCAGTCCGAACGGCGCTTTGCGTGAGCAGGTTCTGCAAAGCCTGAACGGCCGCTGGCGACCGGTGCAGCACGCTCTAGGTGGGGCCGAGGCTCTGGTGAAACTGGAAAAAGGAGACTGGCAGGTGTTGTTTCTCGACCGCCGCATGCCGGACCTGAACAGCGAAGAAGTGATGGCAATCGTACAGCGGAGGTTTCCTGAAGTTCAGGTGGTATTGCTGGACGCAGACGAGGGGTTTCCAGCAGACGATGGAGAAGAGAGGTGGAATCTGCGAGCGTCCGAGCCAGCCGAAGGAGAAGATGCGCGAAATCCTGCGGTGGCCGGGGAGAATCAGTACGCGCCCTTACCCGGCATGATTGGGCGGAGCGAAGCGATGCAGCGGGTTTATCGTCTGGCGCAGCTGGTCGCCCCGCGCTCGACGACGGTGCTGGTGGTGGGGCCGACGGGGAGCGGGAAGGAACTGGTGGCGAGGGCGCTGCACGAATTGAGTCCGCGGGCGGCGCGGCCGTTTGTGGCGGTAAACTGCGCCGCGATTCCGGAGGCGTTGCTCGAGTCGGAGCTGTTTGGCCATGCCCGCGGGGCTTTTACCGGAGCGGTGCAGGCGCAGGTGGGGCGTATTCCGGCAGCGCACGGGGGAACGCTTTTTCTCGACGAGGTGAGCGAACTGCCGTTCGGCATGCAGGCCAAGCTGTTGCGGTTTCTGGAACAAAAGGAAGTGCAGCGGCTGGGTACGGCGGAACCGACCCGCGTGGACGTGCGAGTGATTGCCGCGAGCAATGTAGATTTGGCGGGGCGCGCGGGCAGGGGAGAGTTTCGCGAGGACCTTTTTTATCGTCTGGCGGCTTTTCCTTTGGAACTTCCTCCGCTCAGCGAGCGCCGGGTCGACATCATTCCGCTGGCAGAGCACTTTCTAGCCTGCATGGCAGCCGCCATGAGCGGGCCGTGTCCGCGTCTCAGCGGGGAGGCGGTGGTGATTCTCGAAGCTCATCCGTGGAAGGGCAATGTACGCGAATTGCAGCACGTGATGGAGCGGGCTTCGATTCTGGTGGAGAGTGGGGACACGGTTTTGAGCGAGCATCTTTACTTCCCTTTCCAGCAGGCTGTCTCGGCAAGCGCGGCCCGGTCCCTTTCGTGCGCGGGGCGGGCAAGTTAAGAAGAAGCAGCCTTCGTCGTGGACCGCATGAGTAACGGCAGGCTCCGACAGGAGATTTAAGCAGACCAAAGCCGCCGCCCGCGGGTACACTTTTCGGCCAAATCGAGTAAGATGCTAAGGCCCCACCGTGGGGTTCGCCATGGAGACACCCTCTTCCCCTAGAAAACTGGCAGGCCGCTACGAGGTCCGGCAGATCCTCGGCCAGGGCGGGATGGGCCTTGTTTACCGGGCTTATGACACTGTGGTACGTCGCGAAGTCGCGGTGAAGACGATTCTCGACATCCCTGATCCGGCCTCGCTTCAGTTGTTTTACAAAGAATGCGATGTGCTCGCCTCGATGAGCCATCCGAACATTGTTGAGATCTTCGACATTGGAGAGTTCGAGGAAGAGGGCAAGAAGAAGCCGTATTTCGTGATGCCGTTGCTGCCCGGGACCACGCTGGATCACTTCATCCGCAAAGCCAGCCATCGTCTGACTGTGGAGCGCATTGTCGACATCATGGCGCAAGCTTGCCGCGGGTTGCAGGCGGCGCACGAACGAGGTTTGATCCACCGGGATCTGAAGCCGAGCAATATCTTTGTGATGGAAGATGACTCGGTGAAGATTATTGATTTCGGCGTCGCTCACATGGCCGACGCCCACACTACACGGGCGCAGAAGGGGACGCTGCTGTATATGTCTCCCGAGCAGATCGAGTTGAAGGCGCTGTCGCCTGCCTCCGACATTTTCTCGCTTAGCGTGGTCTGCTATGAAGCCATGACCGGCCGTAACCCGTTTCAACGCGCCCGGGCGGATGAGGTAGTGGAGGCGATTCTTCATCAGATTCCGCCGTTGGCGGCGGAACTGAATTCCACCGTGAGCCAGCCGGTCAGCCGCGTGTTGCACAAAGCGATGGCGAAACAGTCCTGGCATCGTTTCGCGAGCGCACGCGATTTTGGCGACACGCTCAACAAGGCGCTGCGCAACGAGCCCATTGAGTTTTTCGATCCCGAACGCACTCGTCCGCGATTGCAGCGCGCTACCAAGGCCCTGGAAGAAGGCGATTTTCAGTTTGCCGGAGAGATTTTGGGCGAACTTGAAGCCGAAGGGCACATGGACACATCGATTGGCTCGCTTCGGCGACAGCTCGACGGCGCGGTCCGGCGAAAGACACTTTCTCAGTTGCTCGATGCCGCGAGGGCGCGGTTCGAAGAGGAAGAAGATCCGCTGGCGCTGCAGAAGTTGCAGGAAGCGCTGCAGATTGAGCCGGACAACGCCACCGCGCTGACGCTGAAGAGCCGCATTGAAAACCGGCGCAGCGAACGGCAGATCGACAGCTGGTATCGCCTGGCGCGGCAGCACATTGACAATCACGCTTACGGGCACGCCCGCGAAGCTTTGCAGAATGTTTTGCAACTCCGGCCCAAGGAAGCGCGAGCGCTTCAGTTGCTGGCGGAGGTTGACCGGCAGGAACAGGAATACAAGAAGTTGCGGCAGGAGAAAGAGCAACTGCACCGTGCGGCCATGGACGCATGGCACAAGGGCGACGTAAGCAACGCGCTGGCAAAGTTAGGAGTAGTGCTCGATCTCGACCGGCGCGCCCCGGATTCCATTAATCGCGAGAGTGGCGCGAACTACCAGAGTTTTTACAACGAAGTGCGCTCCGAACATGACGCGATGAATACCGCGTACGCCGAGGCGCGGAGAAATCTTGCCGAGCACAATTTCCGCAAGGCCGTGGATGCGTGTCAGACCTACCTGGCCAAGTATCCCAGCAATGCGATCTTCCAGGCGCTGAGGTACGACATTGAAGAGCAGCAACGCCAGGAACTTTCGTCTTTCATTGCCTCCGTCGATCGCCAGGTAGAAGCTGAGCCGGATCTGGACAAGCGCGTGAACATTCTGCGCGAGGCGCTCGATCAGCATCCCGGAGAATCGCATTTCGAACGTGCGTTGCGGCTGGTGCAGGACAAGCGCGACCTGGTCAACTCGATTGTCGCCCGCGCGCACCTGCACGAGGAGCAGGGGGCATACGGCGATGCGCTGAACGATTGGGAAATCCTGCGGACCATCTACAGCCAGTATCCGGGACTAACGTTCGAGGTCGAGCGCCTGCAGAAGCGGCGTGACCAGCAGACCCGGATCGAATCGAAGACTCGGTTGGTGGAGCAGGTTGACACTTGTTTGCAGTCCAGCGACTACGCACGCGCTCTTGATCTGTTGCAAGGCGCAGCTGCCGAGTTCCCCAACGATGCAGAATTAACGGAACTCGAGAAGCTTGCGCAGGGTGGCGTCAAGCGAAGCACCGAGGCCCATCGACTTATGACCGAAGGCCAGGAATTGTGCGCGCAGCAGAAGCCGGTGGAGGGGATTAAGTTATTGCGCGAAGCCTATGAGCTGGATGAAAACAATTCTCTGGCGCGCGCGGTCCTGGCCAACAGCCTGGTGGAACAGGCGCACTCGATTGTAGACAGCGACTGGCGGGAGGCGGAGAAGCTGGCCCGGGAAGCTCTGGACTTGAATCCGGGGCATCCCATGGCGAAGACGATACGTACCCTGATCCTCGACCAGAAGCGGGAGACCTTCGTCGAAGAGTGTGTTTCGCACGCGCGCAAGCTGCAAACCGGCGCAGACCTGGCCGGCGCTTTGTCGCGTATTGAAGAGGGATTGTCGGTTTATCCGCGTGAGTCCCGGTTGATTCAGATTCAGGAGACGGTGCAGAGGGACCTGCAGACACAGCGCCGTCAAGCCCGCCGCCGGGATCTGGAAGAGTTGCGGCGCATCGAGGGCGAGGTCGATGCTTCTGTGGATGCTGCTGAGAAGCAGACTTCGGTAGAGCGGTTGCGAGCCTTGGCGGAAAAGTATTCGACTGACGGAGAAATCTTAAGCATCGCTAACGGCATTCTGCATCGTCTTGGATTGCTGGAAGTTGACCGGAAAATTACGACTGGGTCGCCCGAGAGTGAAAGCGCGACCCTTAGTTACAGCACTCCGCCAATTGGCCCGCCTGAGTCGTCGCTGACCCGGACCAGCAATGTCTCCGATCCTCCGCCGAAAATTGCACCATCTTCGTCTTCGGCTGCGCCCGCGCCGAAAGCCAAGGCTCCGGCTCCAGTTCTCAAGCAACCCGCAACGTCACCGCAGCGTTACACCACCATTGTCCTCGGCGCGACCGCCGCGATGGTCCTAGTCGGAGCGATTTTTCTTTTCACACGAAGACATAATCCGCCGACGGACACGCAGGTTCCCCAGCCGGCGCCCGTGGTCGCAACCCTCGCAAAGCCGCCATCAGAGCCGGCTCTGCCCACGGTGAGACTCTCGTCCGACACTGGCGCAGGGAAAGTCACTTTCGACGATCAGCCTCCCGCCGAATTTCAGGATGGGCAATGGTCTCTCGACAAGGTTGTCACCGGTGCACACACTTTGAAATTCGAGGGCCCGCGCGGCGAAGCTTCGTTCACGCTCTCCACTAATGCCGGAGCCGCGCCCGTCGTCAAAGGTGCGATCGCCGCCAAAGGCGTGCTCGCGATAATTGTCAGCGGCATGTCTGACCACATGCGCGTCTATTCCAGTGACGCCGCGGCCAAGATCAGCCTTGACGGCCAGGCTACACTCGACGTGCCTCAGGACGGTCTCGACCTTCCCTCTATTTCGGCAGGCGGTCACGAGCTGGCCGTGACCCGTGGCGGCGATCAGTACAAACTCGACGTTGAAGCAGGGGCTGCTCCCACGCTGAACGCGTTCCTGGAGTCCGGCCAGAACCTGGGCACGCTCGTTGTGGTGACTGGTCAAGACAAAGCGAAAGTCTTTCTCAACGGAAAGGTTCAGCCGCAACCTACCCAGAGCGGGCAGTTGCGCATTCCGAATCTCGAACTGAAAGATTATGTCGTACGAGTATCCAAGAGCGGATTCCAGGATCTTCCTGAACAAAAAATCAGGATTCGCAAGGGTGAGCAGGCCAAGGTAATTTTCAATCTGCAGCCCCTTCCACACCTGGCTTCGCTGACCATTCAAGGCGGAACTCCGGGAGCCACGGTTCTGATTGACCAGACCCAGGCTGGAACCGTCCAGGCCGACGGGACGCTCACCGTTGCGACTGTCAATCCTGGGGACCACACTATTGAACTGCGCAAAGATCGGTTCAAGCCGCGGCAGATCAAGAAGCACTTCGTGGTTGGGCAGGGGGTTTCGCTCGCGGCTGCAGATGCGGCGTTGGAGGCTGGTCCGGGCGAGTTGAAGATTACATTCACGCCCGCCGATGCCCAGTTAACCCTGACCAAAGCGGGCGAGACTCCCATCAAGGTGAGTAGCGGCGGCACGATTACCCTGCCCGGCGGTTCTTACGTTCTCACGGCGAAAACGGCGGACAACTTCACTCGCTCTTCGACAATCGAGGTCACCGGCGGTCAATCCCGGAGTTGGGATTTATCGCTCGCGCCCAGCGGCATGTCCAAGTGGGACGATCCCGCAGGCTGGAGGCAGGAAAAAGGTTCGTTCGTTCGCAAGGGCGGCGACTTCGTGATGTACAGCGTGTCTCCCACGTCCGGCACGTTTGTGTTTTCCGCGATGCTCACCAAGGGTCACCGCCTGCAATGGATGCTTAACTGGACTGATGCGAACAACTACGTTCTTTTCCAGATGGACGACAATAATTTTTATCGCACCGTGGTCCGAAACGGACAGAAGGGCGATGAGACCAAGATCCCGCACAAGAATGATAAGAAGAGTTTCCGCACGCTGCAGATTCGTGTGGGAGCGAATGAAATCGTCCACCAGATCAGGGAGGGAGACGCTTGGGTGGTGCTGGATCGCTGGACCCAAGTCGGCGGCAATCTAGGTCTCGGCAAATTTGGCTTTTACCTTCCGGGTGGCGACCAGATCACGCTCTCCAGCTTCGGTCACTATGTTGACCTGAACACTCGCTAACCATAGAAACGCAGGCGCCGCCATCAGCAGGCACCGTTGTCGCGGCCATGCCAGTACATGTCCCAGTGCAGGTAGCGAGTGGTGGCTTCGTGCACTGCCGGGGCAACGGTTGAGAGATTGGCGGCAACGTGGTGTTCGAATCCCCTCTCGCAAATGAAGCGCAGCAGTCTCTGCATTTGTGGGATTTCGACTACACCGGCTCCGCCGAAAGTATTGAGTGGGTCGTCAGTGAAGCGTCCTTCGCCCACGTAGCTGCGCATTTTGCCTGCCGTGTCGTCAGTCGAGAAGCGCGCGAAGCTCATCTTTTCTGGCTTGATCAATCCCACACAAGTGCCGAACGTATTCTCCTTGCCCACGGTGCCGGCAATGATCTCTTGAAAATCCATCTTCACCGAGCGGAAAAAATGTTTGGGCAAATTGGAGCAGTGGAAACAGACTGCCTTGTTCGGGTCGGATCCATAGTTGTTGTTCCAATCGAGAAGTGCCGAGGGAGTTCCTGAAGCCAGTTGCAGCGCGTGCATTCCCAGTACGCCGCAGATATCCACCTCGCAGGCGCTGGAGAGCAGTTCGTTGCTCATCATGCTCATGACTGTGCAGGGCACGACGCCGAGGTTTTCTTCAATCGAAGTCCAGCACTGGACTGCGCTGATCGTGACTTCGGCTGCCGCCATCCACTGGTCGACCACGGCCCCGAGTTTTGCCATCTTCAATAAGGCCGCGGCCGGGACGCTGCTGGCGTCCACGTACTTGTGAATGGCGGCCAGCTTGGCTTGTGCAAGATCGTCATTGTCTTTCATGCGCTCAATCCGGCCGAGTACTTCGGAAAGATCGAGCGTCTCAATCGAGACGCCCTGGGATTCCAGAATCTTCTCGCTGTAGCGGACCGTGTTGAAGGCGGCCGGCCGGGCGCCGATGGCTCCGACGCGCAGGTTGCGAAATCCTTTTACCACGCGGCATACGGCCTTGAACCATTCCAGATCCAGGGCAAACTCCGGCGAGTCCGGTGCTTCGGTGTGCAGCGTTGTGATCGAGTAGGGGATGCCGTACTGGCGAAGGTTGTTGCAGGCCGACATCTTGCCGCAGAAACTGTCGCGGCGAAATGCAATCGTCATTTTTGCCGGTTCGTCCGGCGTGGCTTGAATCAGCACCGGCACGCGGAGATCAGCCAGGCGCAAGGCGTCGGCAATCGCACGCTCTTCGCCAAAGTTAGGCAGGGTTACGATGATTCCGTCAATCCGGTCGCGATTCTTCTTGAATAGGTCTGCGCAACGCCGCGATTCCTGCCGCGTCTCCACCGCACCGTACTTGCTTTCATCTGGAGTGAGCGCCACGACCTCGATGCCTGCCGCTTGCAATACCCGGAGCATCTCTTCCCGCCCGCTCTTGGCCAAATGATCGGGAAAGAAACCCCGGTTGCCGACGATCAGGCCCATCGTCATCGCTTTTGCCGGCATAAAGCTCCCTTCCGCAACTCAACTGTCCGTAACGCAGGACTCCCGTGGGACCAAGGATCCCGTTCCCATTGGGATCTCAAAAGAACGTTCTTGCAGCACATGATAGCGGGAAGCGTAGGATTCGCCAAAGGCCCAATTGCGGTATCCTTCATCTCATGCGGAGATTTCTTTCTTTGGGTCTTTTAGCGGCGACGGCATTCGCGCAGACAGCGCCTTCCGCGCCCACTGATGCTGCCCACGAGAAGAACTCGACCGCCATCCCGATTCCGTATTTCGAAGACATCGGCCAGCAAGCCGGTCTGACGGTCTCCCATATTTCCTCGCCGGCGGCGCGGTACATTATCGAGTCGGTAAGCGGCGGAGTCGGCCTTATCGACTGCGACAACGACGGCAAGCTGGACATCATCACCATCAACGGCTCAACTGTGGACCGCTACCGCCAGCAGGGTGGTGATCCCATGATTACGCTTTACCACCAGGGCGCAGACCTTAAGTTCACAGATATTACAAAACAGGCGGGACTCACGCGCAAAGGCTGGGGCATGGGTGTGGCCGTTGCAGACTACGACAACGACGGTCTCCCGGACATTTACGTTACTGGATACGGAGGAAATGTTCTCTACCACAACCTGGGGAACTGCAAGTTCGAGGATGTCACCGAAAAGGCGGGTGTCGGTGGAGGAGAACTAAGCTTGGGCGCGGCCTGGGGAGACTACGACCGCGACGGCAATGTGGATTTATTCGTATCGCGATATGTCCACGTCGACATGAACAAGTTGCCGGAGTTAGGCAGCAACGAAAAGTTCTGCCGGTTTCGTGGCGTGCTGGTGCAATGCGGCCCCTGGGGAATGCAGGGCGAAACGGACCTGCTCTACCACAACCGCGGCGATGGGACGTTTGAGGAGGTCTCACGCAAAGCGGGGGTGGATAATCGGAATCACTACTACGGCATGGGCGTCGTTTGGGGCGATTACGACAATGACGGCTGGCCGGATCTGTATGTGGCCGACGATGCCGGGCCGAACTATCTGTATCGCAACAAGGGCAACGGCACCTTCGAGGAGGTCGGCCTGATGCTGGGAGCCGACTTGAGCGGAGACGGGCAGGAACTCGGCTCCATGGGCGTCGACATGGGAGATTACGACCACGATGGAAAGCTGGACATCTTCGTGACCGAATTCGTAGATCAGTCCGACACGCTCTACCACAACAAAGGAGAAGACGGTTTCGCGGACGTTAGTTTGAGTTCTCGTATCGCCCCGCCAAGTCATCCCTATGTGGGCTGGGGAACCGGCTTCTTCGACATGGACAACTCTGGCTGGCTGGATATCTTCGTCGCTAACGGGCACGTCTACCCACAGGTGGATACGATTCCGGATGCGGCTCATTTCCGGCAGCCTATGCTGCTGTTTCGCAATCATCGAGATGGAACGTTTGAGGAGGTTGGGACTGCGGCTGGGCTCAACAATATTCCAATGCAGTCGAGACGCGGCGCTGCGTTTGGAGACATTAAAAATGACGGCTGCGTGGATATCGTCACTCTGAACTGGGGTCAGCTTCCGTCCTTGTTGATGAACCATTGCCAGAACGGCAATCATCGCGTCCTGTTCAAATTGCTGGGAAGCAAGAGCAACCGGCTGGCAATTGGCGCCCGCGTAACCGTCCGCGCTGGGGGTCTCACGCAGTTCAGCGAAGTAAAGGGCGGCAGCAGCTATCTCTCACAGAACGATCTTCGTCAGCATTTCGGCCTGGGAACAAAAGACAGCATGGATGAAGTCACGGTGCGCTGGCCGAGCGGGCAGAGCGAGGTGCTCAAGAACGTTCCAGCCGACTTCATTTACACCATCGTGGAGGGGCAGGGGATCAAAGACAAGGTCCCACTCCCCGCAGTGAAAGCCGCCGCCGCGCCGGCGCGGGCCAGCGAAAGTGGTGCTACAATCGGTGGCGCAAAATGACCTCGTTCGTACGGTTGCCCAGCCTGCTGCGAAGATGTCGCCGGAGGGAGACATGCGAAAATGGACCGGAATTTGTGTTCTAGCCTTCGTTTGTATCGTCACGCCAACTCTTCCGATTCCCCTAGCGGCGCACGACTCTGGCAATTCCGCCGCGGCGCCACCGGCTGCTCAATCCAGTTCCCCTCCAGTATTCCGCGCGAACGCGCGGCTGGTACTGGTCGACGTGATTGTGACCGACCATCACGGCCAGTTCATTCCTGGCTTGCAAGCCGCCGACTTTACGGTGCTTGAAGATAATAAGCCTCAGAAGATCACCGCTTTTGCGGTGCAGGCGCCTGCCGCTACTCCTGCCAAGTCCTATCCGCCGCTGGAGCTTCCTCCCCACCAATACACCAACTTCACATTCGTGAAGCCGGAAGCCGACCGGCCCATCACCATCGTTCTAATGGACATGCTGAATACCGAGGGGATTGACCAGGCCGAGGCGCGCAAGCAGATGATTCAGTTTGTGGAGAAACTGCCACCGGGCTTACCGGTTGCGCTGTTTGTGCTCACGTCAAAGCTCAGCATGATTCAAGGATTTTCGGGAGACTCCGGGACCCTTGTGGCGGCGGCAAGGGGAGTGCTGCGACATCAATCTTTGCTCCTTAGCCCTGAAACTCAGCAACAGAAGGAAGAGATTCTGACGACCACCCTCGAGAATGTAGGTGCTCCAGCGTCTACGGGACCGAAAAAGCGCACGAGTGAGAATCCCGTCGCACCCGTCGGCCGAGCCATTCGCAAGGCGCTGAACAACCAGGATTCGTTTCAGAAACAAGAGCGCATGATCCTGACCATGAATGCTCTCAACACGCTGGCGCAGACTGTCACCGGCTACCCCGGACGAAAGAACCTGATATGGCTTTCCGCGGAATTCCCGGTTGCATTCGGGCCTGACCTGCCCCCGGTCACTCTGGCGGGCAATGCTCAAAACACGGGGCGGCAAAACGAGACGAACCGTCAGGTTGGCGAGCTGGGGAAGCAAGCTCCGCCAGTTCATCAGACCGCCGCTCTTCTCACCGCAGCTCGGATGGCTGTTTACCCGATCGACGTTCGTGGACAGATAAGCTTGGGAACCGGCCTCGACGTCAGCACCCAGACTCCCTATCTGACGACCGCCGATACACAAAATGAAATAGCCGAAGCGCAGCAGCGGCAGAGAACCGCGATTTGGGACGCGCACGAGGCCATGAGCGATGTTGCGCGAGAGACCGGCGGACGCGCGTTCTATGGCACGAATGATCTGAAGGATGCCATGTCTCGGAGTGTGGAGCAGGGATCGAGTTACTACACGCTGGCCTACGCTCCAACCAATCATGATTGGAATGGCAAGTACCGCAAGATTGAGGTAAAGGCGACGAGTGGGGGCGCTGAGCTGACCTATCGGCGGGGGTACTATGCCCTACCGGAACGGATATTGTCGGCCGACAAGGCGGTGCTGGCTATGACGACGGCGATGCAGCCTTCGGTGCCCGATTTCACCGGTCTGCTGCTGAAAGTACAGGTGCTGCCTCCAGACGCTGATCACAAGATGGTTCGAATCGATTACGCCGTGGACGCGCGGGACATCAGTTTCAGCGATTCCGCCGACCAGCGGAAGCTGGCTTCGGTTGATTTCGCGGTGACCGCTTGGGACGATGAATTCAAGCTGGCCGGGCACCAAGTGGACACGATGGAAATGACTCTTCGCCCAAGCGCCTACCAGCAGGTTCTACAGACCGGTGTGCCTTTTCATCAGGAGCTGGAGTTGAAGCCCGGAACCTATACGCTTCGCCTCGGAGCGCTGGACCGGAATAGTCACAAAATTGGCAGCGTCCAGGCATCGATCACAATTCCAGAAAAAGAAAATCCAAGTATTTCCCGGAAGTCCCAATAGTTCAGCGGGCCTTCCGGTCGCCTGACGGGCCGGGCGCATTCCCCAATCTCAATGGGGAGGTGTATTAGCGGCATCAGCCCCGGGACGCGTGTCGGGTCTCGTCGGATCGGGCCGGATAGTTCGGATAGACTGCTCGGTGGACTTGTCCAGTGTGGAATCGGACGCGCCTCCAGAATGATCGCGCAGGAAGACGTAGCGATCTTGGGCGTCCTCGATTTCCTGCTGGCTCACGTCTTTATCCGCTCTTACGGTATCCAGAAACGGATTATAACCATCGGCCCGGTCTTGCTCGGGCTCCTCTTTTCGGTTGACAAAGTGTCGAAGCAGATTGCTGTCTACTTTGCTACTCAGCTTTTTGGCATCAATGCCGATTTGTTTCCAGTCCGCATGCTCTTCGTCCGCGACTTGCCAGACCGTCTTACCTGTTTTCACCCTTGCGGCAATGTCGTCCATTTTCGTACCACTCTTCACCAGCTCATACGCGACAAACAGTTCACCGTAGTTCAGGTTCATTAGGTGACGCCGCAGTACCAACTCCCCGCGGCCTACGGACAGATGCTGGGACATCGCCACACTGACGGCACGCTTTCCGGCGGGATCGACCGTCATTGCAGTCATTTTATTTAGGACTCTGTGCGCCTTCTGTTGTTCGTCGGTAGCAGCGAGCAAAAGGAGAGGGCCTAGAAAAAAGACTAAGACGAGTAAGTTGCGAGCCGACCTGTTCATCGGACTCCTCCAGCCGCAGAGCACTATTTTAGTACATTCCCCGATAAAACCGAACCGAGTGCCTCCGCCAGTGGAAGCTCCTCCCATCTCACTTGCTCGGAGTAGGAGGAGGAGTGGTGGTGCTGGCAGGTCCACCGGTTCGCACCGGATCGGTCCGTATAAGTCGCGCAGATCTCTCGGTGGATGTGTCGAGCGAAGAATTGGACGCCACGCCAGTGTGATCGCGCAAGAATACGTACCGGTCTTGAGCATCCTCTATTTCCTGGCGGCTCACGTCGTTGTCCGCTGTCACGGTATCCAGAAATGGATTGTAGCCATCGGCCCGGTCTCGCTCTGCCTCAGCCTTCTGATTGACAAAGTGTCCGATAAGATTGCTATCCACTTTGCCGCTCAGCTTTTTGGCTTCACTGCCGATCTGTTTCCAGTCTGCATGCTCTTCGTCCGCGGCCTGCCACACGGTCTTGCCCGTCATCATCTTTGCAGCGATATCGTCCATCTTGGTGCCGGACTTCACCAACTCATAAGCCACAAAGAGGTCTCCGTACTTCAGATTCATCGCCTGGCGGCGCTGGGCAAGCTCCGCCCGAGCGATGGACAAGTGCTGGGACATCGCCACACTGACGGCGCGTTTTCCGGCCGGATCGATCGTCATCGCAGTCACTTTGTTGAGAATCTTGTGTACCTTTTGCTGTTCGTCGGAGGCGGCGAGCAAGAGGGAAGGAAGCAGAAAGAAGAACAAAATACGAGCCGACTTATTCATCGGACTTCTCCAGCGCGGAGTGTTATTTTGAATCCCGAATAAACCTGAACTGCGTTGCCCGACCAGTGGAAGCCCTCGCAATCTCAATGAGGGGATGGACCGGCGTTCGTAATCGGGTCACGCCGGACCTGTCGAGCAGCCCTCTCGGTGGAGACATCGAGCGTGGAACCCGGCACGGCCCCAGCATGATCATGCAAGAAGGTGTACCGGTCCTGAGCATCCTCTATATCCTCTCGGCTTACGTCGCCATCCGCTTTGACACTATCAATCATTGGATCGTAGCCGTCGACTCGGTCTCGCTCGACCTCCGACTTCTGCTTGGCAAAGTACCTCAGGAGATCGCTATCCACTCTGCTGCTTAGTTTCCTGGCGTCATTGGCGACCTGTTTCCAGTCCGCATGCTGTTCGTCCGCGGCTAGCCAAACGGTCTTGCCAATCTTCAGCTTTGCAGCAATGTCGTCTATCTTGGTGCCGCTCTTCACCAATTCATAAGCGATAAAAAGGTCTCCGTAGCTCATGTTCAAGGCCCGACGGCGCTGTGCAAGCTCTTTCCGATCCACGGACAGCTCCTGGGACATAGCCAGACTGACGGCGCGTCTTCCGGCCGGATCTATTGCCATGGCAGTTACTTTGTTAAGAAGTTTGTGTGCCTTTTGTTGCTCGTCCGAGGCGGCGAGGATCGGGACAAGAGAGAACAGCAGAAACAGCAAATTGCGAGCCGACCTATTCATCGGACTCCTCCAGCGAGCAGGAAGCAATTGTACACCCCAAACACCTGAGAATCTTCTACGATTCGGTGTGTTCAAATGGCTGACATTATTGTTTTGCCGCCTATGGGATAATTCCGAAGACAAAGAATTGGCTTCGAATTGCTTTGCCGCCTCGACTTTTCATGCCGCGCCCAATTAGCTGCGTGTCACTGCTCGTCATTCTCGCACCTTTCACAATCGGCTGGCCGGCTTTTGCCCAGACCCCCGCCACGATTACGGAACAACTGACTACCCCGGAACGGATCGAGAAATCGAAGTGGTGGCCAACGGACGGCAGAGCAGGGAAAAATGAATATGTTGGATCGCGGGCTTGCGAACCGTGTCATGAGACGCTGGTGAAGAGCCAGTCGCGCCACTCGATGGCGAAAGCGTCGCTTCCAGCGGAAAGCTCGGACGCGCTACGCGAGGCGTCCGGTCAAAGTTTCCGGCTGGGCGAATACGACTACAAGATCATTCGCGAGGCAGACGGCACGTTCCGCTACACCGCCTCGAATGCCGGCAAGACTGTTTCGGCGCCCATCAATTGGGTGTTCGGCGCCGGTAAAGTGGGCCAGAGTTACCTATCAGAACAAGACGGAACCTTTCGTGAAATCCGGTTCAGCTACTTTGCCACTTTGCATGCCTTTGGCGTGACTCCCAACCAGTCCCCGCAGCCGGCAACCTCAATGGATAAAGCCAGCAGCCGGGTGCTTGCTGGCGCGGAAGCCCAGAGGTGTTTCGGTTGCCATACGACGGCCTCTACGGTCAGCAAGCACTTTGAGCCTGCGAATGCAGCGCCGGGAGTCTCGTGCGAGGGTTGCCACGGAGCTGGATCTAAGCACGTGGCAGCCATGAAGGCAGGAGATTTGGATGTGGGCGCGGCTGCCATCGTGAATCCGAAGTACTTGAAACCGGTGGACAGTGTCGACTTCTGCGGCGCATGCCACACGACCTGGTGGGACGCCAGGCGAATTGCCGCAACTGGTGTTGCCAACGTGAGATTCCAGCCCTATCGATTGGAAAGCAGCCGCTGCTGGGGTAATGGGGATGCGCGCCTCACATGCATTGGCTGCCACAATCCGCATCAGCCACTGGTGCGTGAGACTCGCGCCTATGACAACCGGTGCCTCAGTTGCCACGCCAGTTCCAAGCAGAGCAAACCCACGGCAGAACAGCCTGGGGCAGCATGTCCAGTGGGCAAAGAAGATTGCGTGACCTGCCACATGCCGAAGTACGAAGTCCCGGATATGCACTATAAGTACACAGATCACCGAATAAGAATCGCCAAAGCCGGGGAGCCTTTCCCCGACTGATACGTTCTGTGGTCAGTGCATCAGCGATCGATTTTTGCGGTGGTCTCGCCTTCGACGAGCAGGTAAAAGTTGTCGGCGCTGATGTCCTTATATATATCCGTGCCGCCCGACGGCCAACGAACCTCGACTTTTTCTACCTTAGTGGCGCTACCCAGGCCAAAATGGACGCGCAAATCGTTTTGCGACAAGTAACTGCCGCCGGAACGCACTTCTCCTATCTGTTGCATGCCACCAGCGGTTATTTTGACTTTCGCGCCAAGCGCAAGACGGTTGCTGTGCCGCCCTCTTAGGCGCAGCGTCAGCCAATGGTTTTTGTCGGTACTGGCATTGCGGAGGATCAACGGCTTGCCATCAATGTTTTCGACGACCACGTCAATCTTGCCGTCGTTATTGAGGTCTCCAAAAGCCGCGCCCCGGCTGGCTTCGGCAAGCAAGATCGCAGGGCCGGCTTGCTCACTGAAATCCTGGAATGAGCCTTTGCCGTTGTTCCGCAACACAATTTTTCTTTCCTGGTACTTGGCGCCGGCGCTCAGCGAATCGACCTGCGGGTACACATGTCCGCTGACTATGAAAATATCGGGCCAGCCGTCGTTATCAAAATCCTCGCAACCTATTCCCCACTTCAAAAACTTGATCGTGGGAGCGGCAATTCCCGAGGCAAACGAAACGTCTGTGAAGTTCATCGCGCCATCGTTGTGGTAGAGCGTCGCCGCCTGATCTTCGAACGTGGTCAATAGCAACGAGAATCGGCCGTTGTGGTCGTAGTCGCATGCGGCAATCCCCATCCCCGCGGTTTCGGCGCCTTCGCCGTTTACCGCCGTGCCCGAGATGAAACTTAAGTCGGTAAAGCGTCCTTTGCCATCGTTGCGATAAAGGTAATTGGGGGTTGAGTCATCGGCAACGAACAAGTCAGGACGGCCGTCATCGTTGAGGTCGCTCCAGAGCACTCCCAGACCGAAGTAGCGCGAAGGGTCGTCGACTCCTGACGTTGTAGAGACATCAGTAAAAGTGCCGTCTCCATTGTTGTGGTAAAGGCTATCCGCCAGTCCCTTCATTCCACGCGGACCGCACTGGACCGGAATACCGCGATAGTGACAAGTCGCCCCAACACCAAACGGGGGCGGGGTTTTTGGATCGAACTCGACATATCGAGTGACCATCAGGTCGACGAAACCGTCGCCGTCATAATCGCCAAAAGCGGCTCCGGTGGCCCAACGCGGGTCGGCCAGGTGCGCCTGCCTGGTGACGTCGGTGAAGGTGCCGTTACCGTTGTTGCGCAACAGCACCAAACCCTCCTGGCAGGTTAGTACGATGTCAGGCCACCCGTCATTGTTGTAATCTCCAACAGCTCCGCCCATGGCAGAGCAGGGAAAATTCAGCCCAGCCTTCTCGGTGACATCCGTGAAAGTTCCATCGTGATTGTTGTGATAGAGCGCGCCGTTTGCTTTTTGCCCCGCCAGCGTCATGGCAACGCTCTGCGAATTTGTAAAGTAGATGTCGAGCCAGCCGTCCTGATCGTAATCAAGCAACAGCACGCCGCCCGACATCGATTCGTAAAGGTACTTCTTCTCGGGAGAGACGGCATGTTCGAAGGTGATGCCGCTGGCGGCTGTAACATCGGTAAAGCGAATCTGTGGGAGTTCCTCCGCCGGCTTGCTTTGGGAGCTAGCAGCGATACCAAGCACCGCACAGAAGAACGGAATCAACAAAAACTGGAAACTAAAACGCAAAGAAAGCCTTCCTTTCCACTGAGCTGGCGAGGGAACGGCAGACCGTTCTCCCGTGCTAACATATCGTACTTCCATGCGTAACGCGAAGTTGATGGGGATCCTGCTGCTGGGTTGGACGGCTTGGGCGCAAAGTCCGAAGGCAGCCCCTCCGACGCCGCGCTTTGAAGACGTCAGCAAGCAGGCTGGCCTGACGGTCTCGCATATTTCCTCCCCCGACAAACGGTACGTCTTGGAGTCCATGAGCGGTGGCGTAGGTTTCATCGACTGCGATAACGACGGCAAGCTGGACATCATCACCGTCAATGGATCCACAGTAGACCGCTTCAAAAAGGGCGGCGATCCGATGATCACTCTCTACCACCAGGAGGGCGATTTAAAGTTCAAGGACATCACCAAGGAAGCTGGATTGACTCGCAAGGGATGGGGCATGGGCGTTGCCGTGGCCGATTTCGACAATGATGGGTGGGACGACATCTATGTCACGGGGTATGGCGGTAACGCACTCTACCGAAACCTTGGCAACTGCCGCTTTGAAGACGTAACCGAAAAAGCGGGAGTGCGGGTTGGCGGATTCAGCACAGGCGCCGCCTGGGGCGACTTTGATCGCGATGGGTTGGTCGATCTGTTTGTGCCGAGATACGTTTTCATTGACATCAACAAGCTGCCGGAATTCGGCAGCAACGATAAATTCTGCCGTTTTCGCGGTGTCATGGTGCAGTGTGGACCGTGGGGGCTTCCGGGTGAGTCGGATTTCCTGTTCCGCAATCGCGGCGATGGCACCTTCCAGGACGTTTCGAAAGCGGCCGGTGTAGATGACCCCAAGCATTACTTTGGCATGCAGGGGGTCTGGGGCGATCTTGATAACGACGGCTGGCCCGATCTATATGTCGCAAACGATGCCGGCCCCAACTACCTCTACCACAATAATCACGATGGCACGTTCGAGGATGTAGGCTTGCTTTCCGGCGCGGCATTGAGCGCCGACGGCCGCGAACAAGGCTCGATGGGCGTAGATTTTGGTGATATCGACCACGACGGACTGTTCGACATCTTCGTCACGAATTTCACAGAGGAGCCCGACGCCCTTTACTGGAACCGGGGCAAACAGGGTTTCACGGACATCAGCTACTCCTCGCACATCGGCCAGCTCAGCTATCCCCTTGTCGGATGGGGTACTTCGTTCCTCGACGTGGACAATGATGGCTGGCTCGACCTCTTCGAAGCCAACGGGCACGTCTACCCGCAGATGGACCTGGTGAAGGGCGGTGCGCCCTATCGGCAGCCGTTTCTCCTGTTTCGAAACAACCGGGACCGCACTTTCGAGGATGTCACGGCGATTTCCGGCCTGGCCGACCTGCCACCAGCATCCCGCCGGGGCGCGGCTTTCGGCGATGTGAATAACGACGGTAAAGTCGATGTTCTCGTGCTTAATGTCGGAGAACCGCCGACGCTGCTGATCAATCGGACAAAGACATCGAACCACGCAGTCCTTCTGAAGCTGATTGGAACGAAGAGTAACCGGGCTGCCATCGGCGCCCGGGCGACTGTGACTGCCGGCGATCTGGTCCAATTCAATGAAGTGCGCGGCGGCTCCAGCTACCTGTCACAAAACGATCTTCGTCTGCACTTCGGCCTGGGTTCACAGGCAAGCATCGACACGCTCGATATTTCCTGGCCCAGCGGCAAGAAGGACACCTACCACAACCTGGCTGCGGACTTTATTTATACGATTTCCGAAGGCGGTACTATTCTAAAGAAGATTCCGTTCGCCAAGTCTCAGGAATAACACTCTGCTCTACATTAGCTAAAAAATAATCATCCCTGAGGGTTTGATAGTTCACGATTGGTCAGGGTTTGGCTGCGTCCGGTGCCGACTTCCCCAGGTCCTCCGCCGTCTTGAGCGCCCGCGAAAGCTCCATGTGTTGTTTGGCTTCTTCGGTCTTCCCCAGTTTTGAAAGCACCAGCGCAAGGTCATATTGCGACTTGGCATCGTTAGGGTTTACAGAGACCGATCGCGCCAGAAGGGTGCGGGCTTTCTCAAGGTCGCCCGCCTGAAGGTATTGCGCACCCAAGCCGGCCAGTGCCTTTGCATGCCGCGGTTGCAACAGCACGGCCCGCTCGAAGTGCTGAACGGCATCCGCGGCGATACCCTTGCGATCGGCGACAACGCCGAGCTGATACTCGGCATCTGCCTGCTTGGGATCGATTTCGAGCGACCGTTCCAACGCTTTTGTGGCTTCCTCAAAGTGCTGCTGTGCTAGCTGCGCAATGCCCAGCCCGAGAAGGCCCTTGCTGTCGTCGGGGCGCTTCGAAACGTATTTCTCGAAGATCGACGCAGCAGTTGTGAAATCCTTGCCCTCCAGCATGGCCGCGGCGGCAAGGTAGAGGTCGTCGAGATTGTCAGGGTTCTTATCCGCCAACGCTTGTGCAGCGCGCAGTGCTGTCTTGGGCTCTCCCGCTTCTATTCCTTCGACCACAAGTGGACGTAAGACCGCTGGCGAGTCAGGCTGGAGGGCATAGGCACGCTTAAGGAGAGCAAGCGACTCTTTGTGCCTGTTCCCGGCGGCTTCGAGTGCCGCGGCTTCGACAAGGGTATCCACGGATTTTGGATCGCGAGCTAAGGCTAGCTGAAGGTTGTTCAGGGCAGCGGAAGAATTTCCGGTCGCCTGCAGGGCGCGCCCTTTGAGGTAATAAAGACGAGCCGGAGCGTGCTGTGATCCGGCGAGCGCCGCGTCAAGAGCTTGAATCGCGTATTCCGGAGCGTTCCCTTCCAGGAAGACCTCCGCCAGGTCCGTCGCAAGACGGGGCGACTGTTTCACGCGCGGGATCAGAGCAGCAGCCTCCTCTCGGCGGCCGAGTCCGAGCAGGCTGGCGGCCTGGGCCGGAATCGCATCGGGCGGAAAGTGGTCCTTCGGAATGCCGTCCAGATTGGAAAGGGCCTCGGCGAATTCCCCGCGTCCCAGATACAAGTGCGCAAGTTCAAGCTGCGCTGAATAGTCTTTCGGCGCGAGCCGGACTACCTCTTTGCATTCCTCAATCGCAGCATCGGGCTTGTTCTGTGCGATCAGCGCCTCCGCGAGGTTGCGGTGTGCGGTGAGCGACTTCGGATCAAGCTGAAGCACGCGTCTAAACAGCGCCTCGGCTTCGGGATAACGCTTCTGACGCCCGCGAACGATCCCCAGCAGAGTCAACGCTTCGGATTGGTTTGGGTCAGAGGAAAGCACCGTCCACAGCGTCTTTTCGGCACTATCCAATTGCCCGCGAGCGATGTCTGCGCGAGCTGTTGCGACTGAAGCAGAATTCGTCCGCCCCTGTTGCGGCCAGACGGGCGTGCAGCAAAGAGCTGCCAAGCCGACCAACAGAACGACAAGCCGGCTAATTTTGCTGCGCTGCATCGCGCCCTCGATGGCGGTTCTTGAGAGCCTGGTAGGCCTTCATCTCGCGTTCGGAATCTTCGGCGCGCGTCTCGCGGCGGTAGGCGAGAGCAAGTTGGTAGTGGATGTAATCGCTATCGGGACTCAGACGGGTGCCCGCTTCCAGGTTGGAGACGGCTTCCTGCATATTGCCCTGTTCCAGTTCGAGTTTCCCGAGCTGATAGTAGGCGTCCGCATACTTGGGGTCCTGTCCTATAACTTCGTGCAAAAGCGGGAGAGCATCCTGGGGTTGCTGCATTTGGATCAGCGAGTATGCCAGATGATACTTGCTGCTTACGTCCGCGGCATCAAGCTTCAGCGCGGCGCGAAATTCCTGTGCGGCCTCCGCGGGATTGCCTTGCCGAATAAGTGCCAGGCCGGCGAGGAAATGCGTACGTTGCAGATTGGGGTTGATGGCCAGAGCTTTACGATATTCAATCAGCGCCTGGGCGTACTCCCTCTGATCGACGAAAGCGTCTCCCATTAACGTATGAAGATCGGGTGAGTTCGGGTTGGCCTTTTGCAATGCGCGCAATCTCCCCATGCCTTCAGGGTAGGCGCCAGTCTTCACCTGCGAGACGGCATAGGCATAAGTCAGCCCCGGATCGGCGTCAACTGCCGCTTCCATCGGTTGCAGCGTTTCCACGACTTTCTTGTAGTCTTCCGTCCCAAAGAGTGAAAGACCGAGCGCGGCCCGAGCGCGCAAATCGTCGGGGTGCCGATCAACATGACGGCCCAGCGGCCCAACTGACCGGTCAAACCGATTCGCGTAGAAGGCCGCCATGCCGAGGTTCCGATCCAGCGTCTCCAGCGAGGGATTCCATGAGCCCGCCTTCTCGAAATAATCCATCGCTGCCACGTAGTCCTTCTGACCCGCGGCGATGACGCCAAGATTGTTATAGCTATCTGCAATCGCTGGTTTGAATTCTTCAGCGAAGGCTGATGCCGCGTTCAACTGCGCGGGCGAAGCCTCGGCCTGAGGCACCACAGCGCCAGCATCGATCTTGGTTTCGTCCGTGGTTGCCGCATCTGCCACTGCTCCCATGCCGCGTCGCTCCGGGTGCGGCTTGTCGCGGAGTTCTGCCGAGATCTGAAGTTCCTTCTTACCTTCTTCCTCGTGCCCGGTCTGCAAGAGAATTCGTCCCAGCGCGTAATGAGCGCGGTTCACTTGGTATCCGTTGTGGGCGGGATCTTTGGTTGCTGCAATCGATCGGCGAAAAGCTTTTTCTGCCTCGGGCAGCCGGGCCGCGTCGACATACACCTGTCCAAGGCTGATCAGCGGATCGGGGTTCTCCGGATCTAACTCCGCGGCACGCGCCAGTTCCTTTTCGGCCTGGCTGGCATCGTGACGCTTCAGCGCAATATAGCCAATCATGTAATGGGTGCGAGGATCGTCCTGGTTTACCTTCAACTCCGCTTCGAGCTCAGGCACGGCCTCACTAAAACCGGAGTCTCCGTCCCGCTCGAGATAGGCCATGGCGATAAGGTAGTGAGCGACCTTGATCTTGGGATCCCTCACCAGGGCCTTGTTTAGCTCAGCAATCGCCTGGTCCAGATAATCCCCCACCCGATACGCCCGTCCAAAGAGAACGTGGATCTGGGGGGTGTCGCCGAGCCCAGCTGTCATGTCATTGAAAAGGAGAGTAGCGCGATTCAAATCCTGCAACTTGATGTAAGTGATGCCGAGCAAGTATCCAATCTCGAACTTTGGCTGCGCGACAATTGCCTTCTCCAGGTGTGCTTTGGCGCCGACGTAATCGTCCTGCTGAAACAGTGCAGATCCCAGCATGTACTGCGCCCTTGCATTCCCTGGAGCCAGCTCGACAGCCCGTTCCGCGAGTCCCTGCGCTTCTTTCGGCTTGCCCTGCTGGAGACGCAGCGTGGAGTAGTCGAGGGTGACGTCGAGGTTCTCAGGTGCCAGGGTAACAGCTTCCGCAAACAGCTTGGCGGCATCCTCGAACTTCTCTGAATTGGTGTCGGTATTGCCGATCTGCCGTAAAGCCTCTGCCAGGAAGGCCTTGTACTCCGCCGCTGCCTGCTCCTGTTCTCCGCTTATCTGAAACGTTCGCGCGGCGTCGTAGTGTTGCTGCAGGCCTTCTCTGAGTGATTTCGTGCTTTGGGGATTGGCTGAGGCCTGCCCGGCCACTGCCACGACCGCTGGCAAAAACACCAAGGCGAGCGATAGGAGATACCTGAGCCTGCGGTGAGGAATTCTGCCGAAGGAACGACCACTACTGCGGAGGGAACCCATGTTTAACAGTATTAAAGCGGTGAGGCTTGACCAAAGTCAAGCCTCACCGCGAGAACGGGAGGGCTAGCTAGAAGGTGAACTTTATCCCGTACTGAATTTCCCGCGGCCCCTTGTCCTGGTTGGACACACCGTAAGAAGGATTGGGGTTGTAGGAACTAACCAAATGAGTGGTTCCGTCTACCGTAGCATTGGTGTCGAGGTTCGGGTTCAACGGACTGAATCCTTGGGAGTCACCCAGGAACTGAGCTCGATTGAACAGGTTGAAGAAGTCCATGCGGAATTGAATGGTGAGACGCTCTCCCGCCTTGAAGTTCTTGTAGACACCCATGTCGGTATTGGCAAGCCCCGGCCCAAGGCAGTCGCCTACCCCAGCGGTTCCGGTCGGGGTACCCAGGGCGTATCCAATCATTGTGTACCGATTCGGGTTCAACCAATCGTTCCTGACCGCGGGGTTGGAGGCTCGACAGCCCTGACCCGGCACGAGGTTCGGACGAAGGTTGTCCTGGTTGCCGCCAATGCCATTGAGGCCGCCAGGTGCAGGGACTGAACCCGCCCCACCATTCGAGTTCACCGCCCGCACACCGTAAGTGGTAATGGAGGTGCCGGTTGCATAACCCAGGATGCCCGATATCTGCCAACCTCCCAATGCAGTGCGAACAAAAGCGTTCTGCCCCGTCATTCCGGGAACGTTGTAGACGATGTTCCCGACAAAGATGTGGGGGCGGTTAATGTAGCTGGGGCCGTAGTTGAGATGCGGATTCGCGGGGTCGAGTAACAAGCTGGCCTGTTCCACGTTCCCGCTATTGGTAAGGTCCGTGTCCGAAAGCGACTTGCTCCATGTGTATGCGAACTGCGCGTCCACTGCTTTCACACGCGTGCGGAAGAGCGCTTGGAGAGCATGGTAGTTGGAGTCAGAGCCCCAGAAGGCCTGATTGATCGACCCCCAATTGCCTGCTCCGAACGGACGCAGCGAATTGGTGTTGTTGAGAGCAAAGTTTACACGCTGGCTAGCAGGAACCAGGTTCGCATCGGTGTAGCCGAGCAGGTGGATACCGCGGTTGCCGACATAGGCAACCTCCAACTTGGTATCGCGGACGATTTCCCGCTCGATGGACAGGTTCCATTGCCAGGTGTTGGGAAGAATGTCCCTCGGATCCTGACTGAACCCCGGGGCCCCGGAAGCCGTCGTAGTTAGCGGGGGAGTGTCGAAGGCCCGGTTATAGCTGGCATTCAAGGAAAATGGAGGATTGGTAGCCATTTGAAGCGTATTGTTCAGGCGTTCCCGCTGGAAGAACTGGCCTACTCCAGCGCGGATTGACATTTTGCCGTCGCTATGTGGGTCCCACGCGATTCCGAGCCTCGGCGCGACGGCATGGTTGTTCTGGGCCTTCAGTGCGCGATTGTCTGCGTGACCGCCAGCCGAGAATCCAGCAAGGCTGCAGAAGTTCGCTCCGGGAGGAAGAACCAGGCCGTTGCATGGATCGCCGCCAAGCGCGGGGTTGTAGAGGCTGGGCACAAAATTTGCAATCTTGTCCGGACCGCTGTAAGGCATGCGCAAAAACGACCACCGGAAACCGTACTCCACAGTGAGATTCCGTCGGACCTTCCACGTATCCCCAAAGTAGGGTTCGATGTCGTGCCAGCGAATTTGTGAGAACGGGTTTTTCTGAAGTTCACTGCCGCCCCACGCCACCTGATCCCAAAGCATATTGAAGGCGCCATTGCCGGTGCTGTTGGCCTGAGCGCCCCAGTAGAAGGCGTTTTCCTGTGATTCGTTGTCGACCATCTCGTTCTTCTGGTTGGAGGTCACCAGCAACCCAACCTTGAACGAATGGGTGCTAATTGTCTTCTGGAAGTCATCTCTGAAAATGAAGAGCTGTTCATTGTTATGCCACGGCCCCTGAGTCCAGAGGTTATCGCCGGTAGCGCAGTCCGCTCCGCAGCCACCCCAGAACCCTGGATAGCCGATACTCGAGCCGTCCAGCTTCTGTGAGAACGGATAGAAAGTGGGGGCGAGCGCGTTAATCTGATCGTTTAAGGCGGGATTCGTGCCGGCCCGGGTAACTTTAATCCGGTTGGCAGCATACGAAATCTGGAAGTCGTTGACAGCCGACCCGCCGAACAATTTCGTCAGCTTAATGGTTGCCTGATATCCAGGCTGCGCCCAGCTGTCTTCAATCGAGGGATACTGATCATCCCCCCAGAACCCCAACGTACTGGGGAAGGGCTGCGCCCAATGGTCTTGCGTGTACCGACCGAACAAACTCCAAGTACTCGCCAGCTTGTAGTCGATTCTTACGTTCTCTTCTCGCCAGCGAATGGGGGCAGCAATAGACTCGGCCCAGTTCTTACAATTCACGGAGTTAGCAACGTTCGGGTCAGGAAACATGGTCAAGTACGCCTGCCCCCCTGGCGAGAGACCGCCCGTCGGCACTTGCGAAATATTCGTGAAAGTCGCTGGGCCGACACCGCTCGGATTTGTCGGGACGGGGTCGCATGGCACATGGACGCCACCTGCCCCAAGAGTAAAGTCAGTACGCGGGTTGCTGAAATCACCTGTTTTCTCAGCCGCGGTGGGAACGTCGCCAGTGCGGGCCTTGCCGCGCTGTTCGTGGTTCCATTCCTCCGACCAGAAGAAGAACAGCTTGTCTTTCTTGATGGGGCCTCCAATGGTGTAGCCCCAGTCGTTGCGCCGGAGAACGTCCTTCTTGATCCCCGTCTGATTGTTGAAGAAGTCCGTGGCGTTCAGAACGTCGTTGCGGCCGTCGTAGAACAAATCCCCATGGAAGCTGTTGGTCCCGCCCTTGGTCACAATACTAACGATTGCACCCATGGCTTGGCCGTACTCGGGGCCGTAGCTGTTGCGCAGAATTTTGAACTCCTGGATTGCGTCGATGGACGGGTATACGAGAATTGTGCGATTCGACCCGATGTCGTTGTTATTGACGCCATCCACCATGAAGATGTTGCCGGTCGTGTTATTGCCATTGACCGAAAAGTCGACGCCGGATTGGAGGCCTTTGTTCTTGGTATCAAAGTTCGCAGCAGGCGACACACCCGGCATCAACTGCGTCAACTGGGTGAAGCTGCGTCCGTTCAGGGGCAACTGCGCCACTTCATTGCCTTCCACCACGTTGCCGACCGCGCCAGTCGTGGTTTCAACCTGGACCTGATTGGCCTCGACCTGCACCTGCTCGCTGATGTTACCCACTTGAAGCTGCGCATTCACGACCGTGGTGCTGGACACGTTCAGCACCACGTCCTTGGCGATGAACTCTTTAAACCCAGATATTTTCACCATCACCGTGTACGTTCCAGGATTCAGTTCCACAGCGACGTACTCGCCCGCGGCGTTGGTCGTAACCGTACGTGCGTCGGCGGTGCCGTTGTTGGTGACCGAAACTGAGGCGTTAGGTACGACCGCGCCCGATTTATCCGTGACCACGCCGCTGATTGTCCCTGTAAATTTTTGCCCCCACAGTGGCAACGACAGGACGAGACAGAGAGACAGCACCCCTAAACGAGCACGCATCGCAATCCTCCAGGTACAGCAGTTGAAAACAGGTAAAGCAGGTGCTACTTTGGCTAAGAATAACGTTTTTATACTAGTTTTGTCCGACGCGCTATTAAGCGGCACACCGCCGAGCTTTGTCAAGCGGAAAATCGATTTTCCAAATTTATTTAACAGATGCTGCCCCGAACCGACCTTCATGGCCGGTGAAACGGGGCCTTTAGCTGGTTACTTAAGCGGTTCCGGGAGCCTTCCGACCTGGACTTGCACTCCGGCGGAACCCGGATTGCCGCGGTAAAGGGCGTACATCACCAGAGTAGCGGCGAGCGGAACCGCCAGCCCCGCTCGAAGATCATTCAATCTCTGTGAAGAATAGCCAACGACCCAGGGCAAACATGCGCCACCAAGGTTGGCCATCGTGAACATTACGGATCCAGCCCGGGTCGCCGCTGGCCCAAACTCCTGGGACAGCCGGGAGATCGTGATCGGGTAGACGGCCGCTAGTCCCAGCCCTGCGACCGATACGCTGGTTACGACCAGTGGCATGGTGCGCGACAAAACCAGGCCCACCATTCCCAGACACGCAATCGAAAGGCCGGATTGAGCGGCCCTGATTTCGCCTGTCTTCCTCAAGACAAATGGTGCGAGCCACCTTCCAAGCATCAGGGCCGCGTAGAAGAAAGAGGGCGTCATCACAGGCAGTGTCGGTGACGAACTGCCCAGACTCTTGGCATAGGATGCGATCCATCCGCCGAATCCGTTTTCCGTCCCCACGTACAAGAAGAATAAGGCAGCCAGGACAAATAGCGACCGCCGGTTCCAACGGAAGAGCGAGGAGTCTGGCCGTTCCTGTTTGGGCGCCGTCGCCGGTGCGACGAAGATGAAGGGCACTGCCAGAATCCCCAGAAACACCAGGAGCAGGAATCCGGCTAGCATGAGCAGGAAGAGTTGGATGTGATCGAGTCTGACAGCTGCGGCTACAACAAAAGGGCAGGCCACGGCCCCCACGCTCCAGGAAAAATTAAGCAGACTGAGGGCAGCGCTGCGCCGCTTAGGATTCACGTCCGCAACGAATAAGTTGATCGCCGGAATTGCAAGCCCAAGACCTAAGCCATAACAAGAGATGCAAATCAGCCCCAAGACACGAGAACTGAACGGCAGCGTGCCCACACCCACGGCCATGACTAACAGGCCGGCGTTGATGGCAAATCGAAACCCCCAACGGGAAACGAGGACTCCGGAAACGACGACCCCCAACGTCGAGCCCAGGAATTGAGCAGTGAAAAGCGAGCCCGCCTGCAGGTAGTTCAACGACCAGCGAGCCGAGAGTGTCGGCAAAAGCGGACCGAGGAGTACCGTGACGATTCCGATGGGCACAAACGCGGCGTGCGCCGCCGTGTTCAACCAGCGGGCGCTAGTCGTTTGCGACATTTCGTCTGGAGGCATGGATTCCATGGCCTGCGAAGCATCCACTCGGCTAACCCAACAATACGCGGGGCGTTTCAGTTTCGGAGCAATTCTAGTCTCGGAATACAGCCTTTGGGGGCTTGGGCGGCTCCCCAGTGGATTGCCGTATAACCAGTTCGGGCTCGATCTGGATTTCGGGGAGGTAATCCTGCGTGCCTTCAATCCGGGCCAGCAGGGTCTCAGCTGCGAGACGTCCCATGTGAGCCAGCGGCTGCCGGACGGTGGTCAAGCTAGGAGTGCTGAAGGCCGCACCCTGAATGTCGTCGAAACCAATCACCGAAATATCCTGGGGAACCCGTCGTCCCGCTTCCTGGAAGGCTCGAATCGCTCCAAGCGCCGAAATATCGTTGTAGGCGAACAGCGCGGTGAACGGGATCTTGCGTTCCAGCAGTCGTTTCCCAAAAGGATAACCGAGCAGGGGGGTTGAATCGGCGATATCGATTTGGACGGTAAGCTCAGGCTTGATCTCGATTCTCAGTTCTTCCGCGACGTGGCAAATTGCCTGCCAGCGATCTTCCGAATCCGAACTGAATGACTGCCCTTTCAGGAAAGCGATATCTTTGTGCCCCAGTTCGCGCAAGTGAGTAAGGGCTATGCGGGCGGCGTGGTGGTGATCCAGCACCATATTGGTTACGCCCGGCAAAATCTTGTGCCCGGGCACGGCCACCGTTGGCAACAAGAGCGCCTCGTTCAATTGCAAATCCACGGTAATGAAGCCTTCAACCCCCCGTTGCAGTAGCAACTCGGAATATCGATTCAGGAGTTCAGGATTGTGGCGGTGAACCACGGTGAGAAAGAAATAGTCCTTCTGCCGCAAATATTCTTCGATGCCGCTGATTACCAGGGAACCGTAGGAGTCGCCAATCTCCTCTGCAATTACACCAATGGTGTAGGTGCGCTTGCTGCGCAGGGTACGGGCAAAAAAATTAGGCCGGTAATCCAGTTCTTTGGCGGCGGCGTGGATGCGATTCTTGGTCTCTTGCGGAATGGAACGGGCTGATGGAGCATCGTTCAGAACAGCGGAAACTGTGCCCGGCGTCAATCCGACATGTTGGGCAACCACCTTCAGCGTAACCACCGCCGACTTCAGGCGGGACTTTCGGATTTGCCCCATGATTGAGATCGTCCCCGATCAGTTCCGATCAGCGCCAAAACCGTATAACTACCAGACGACGTTATACCAGAAGCCAGCCCTTCGTACTGGTAAATGGTAGAACTGCCATCGCTCGAACGGAACAAGTGTATTACGGTCCGCTCAAGGTCAGCGCCGAGGCCTTGCCGCTGGCCAGCACTGTCGTGAGCGTCGATCGACCGTGCTGAGAACAAACTAACAACGCTAGTTGAGTTTTGTTCATTCCCATAATAGTTCTCGACATTCGGCAGAAGTTGGAGTATGTAGAACTACAGAATATCGATTTTGTAGGCCATTTTGTGTGCGCCTACCTTTTCCGTGATCTGGGGTTCGGGAGGAACGCGTGAAACATCAGGGTGTGCGCCGGGGAATTCTCTGCTTGTCATTGGTCCTTCTTCATTGTGTCGCGTACGCGGGAGATGCAATTCCAAAGGCCGCCTGGAAAAGAGGAATTGGCCAGCCGTTGAGCAACGCGGGCACCAAGAAACCCAATCTTCCTGTGATCGATGACGGGTATTGGCAAGGCGCTCCGGTTGGCGGATTCGGTGCCGGCACATTCTCCCGGACCTACGCAGGGAATTTTTCCCGGTGGCATCTCAAGACCGGCGTTCACAAATACTGGACCGTCTATGCCAACCAGTTCGCCATGTATCAACAAGCGGAAGGATCGCCAGAAGGAGTTGCTCAAGTTCTAACAACTGACCACCAGACTGGTGGATCGTTGAACAGTTGGAAGTGGGACTATCCCGTGGGAGCGGGCGATTATTATGCGCTCTATCCCAAGTCCTGGTACGACTACCGCTGGGACAAGTTTCCTGCGCACGTCACGCTGGAGCAGTTTTCACCCATCCTTCCGCACAATTATCGTGAAACCAGTTATCCCGTCGCGGTTTATCGCTGGCATGCGGAAAATCCTAGCAACCAAACGATCCATGTTTCCGTGTTGCTCTCCTGGACGAATATGGTTGGCTGGACGCGCGGTTTTTCCGGCAACTTCAGCGAGCACCTCAGCGAAGGCGACACCAACCGCTTCATGAGTGAATCGCGGGACGGCGCGACCATGAAGGGAATTGTTTTTGACCGCCATCGCGTCGTCGCGCCGGTCACCGACGATTGGGACGGTCAGATGGTAATTGCGGCGCTGGAGTCCCCAGGAGTCGAGGTCACCTATCAAACCACATACTCGCCAGACACCGACGGGGCTGAGGTGTGGGCTCCTTTCTCAAAAGATGGCAGGCTGGCGAACAACGATCGACAGTGGATCAGCAGCGGAGAAAACCTTGCCGGCGCAATTGCGGTCCGCTTCACGTTGAAGCCTGGCGAGAAACGCACCATCCCCATGGTGATTTCCTGGGACCTGCCGGTCGTGGAGTTTGGATCTGGCCGCAAGTGGTACCGGCACTATACCGATTTCTATGGCACCAGCGGCACTAACGCGTGGAAAATTGCCTCGGACGGATTGACGAATGCAGCGAAGTGGAGCGACGCGATTGACGCCTGGCAGGCACCGTATGTCAACGATGAGAGCAAACCCCTTTGGTATCGCGGCGCGCTATTCAACGAGCTCTACACCCTAGCGGACGGCGGTTCGCTCTGGGGTCGGCCGGTCGAATCAACCAAAGATACGCGCGCCACATTCGGCTTCCTTGAGTGCTTCGACTATCCCTATTACGACACACTCGACGTCTTATTCTACGGATCGATGCCGCTGGCGGATTTCTGGCCTGACTTGGACAAACAGGTTCTGCGGCAGTTTGCCGACACCGTGCCCACCGAAATCAACGACAAGTACATGTGGATCTGGAAGTCGCAACAGACGGGCCAGGCGCAATTCCGCACGCGCAAAGTCAAGGGTGCGGTTCCCCACGACCTCGGAGTTCCCAACGAAGACCCCTTCATTCAGGCAAACCAGTTCAGTTGGCAAAATACAAACGGCTGGAAAGACCTGAATACGAAATTCGTGCTGATGATATATCGGGACTTTGTTTTTACCGGGCGCAAAGACATGGCTTTCCTGCAATACACCTGGCCTTCGGTAAAAGAAGCGCTGTCCTATCTGGAGCAGTATGCGCACACCGGCGACGGGATCCCCCAGAATGACGGCTATCCCGACCAGACTTACGACACCTGGGTGGTGCGCGGCGAAAGCGCCTATTGTGGCGGGTTGTGGCTGGCCGCGCTGCGCGCAGCCGAAGAAATGGGCAAGGTTCTGGGCGACACGCAGAGTGTGGCAAAGTATCACGAGCTGTTTACTCGCGGACAGGCAAGCTACATCAAGCACCTGTGGAATGGAGAGTATTTCCTCTACGACACCGAAAGTGAATATAAGGACGACATTCAGGCAGAGCAACTTGCCGGACAGTGGTACGCCAACATGACCGGCCTGGGAAACCTGGTGCCGATGGAAATGCAAAAGAAGGCCCTGAAGAAAGTTTTTGACTTCAACGTGATGAAGTTTGGCAACGGCGAAATGGGCGCGGTCAGCGGAATGGCCGCCGACGGCAGCATCATCCACAAAGAGGACAACGAACAGGTGGGCGAGGTCTGGACCGGCGCAACCTTCAGCGTCGCCGCTCTGATGTTGGGCGATGGCATGAAAGAAGAGGCATACCGTACAGCCTGGGGCGTTTACCACGTGGTGTATGAAACGAAGGGATACTGGTTCCGAACGCCGGAGGCTTATGACATCACGGGAAACTTCCGCGCATCCATGTACATGCGCCCGGCAGGAATCTGGGCAATGGAAATGACGGCACCGCCCGCAGTTGCTGCGGTTGCTGCGAAGGAAGCGCCGGGCGACGACAAGGAACGGGTCGCTATCAACGCCAAGAACCACTGAGCGCTTCTCTGATGGCGGGCGGTTCCCAGGCCGACAGCACGGTGCGCGATATACTTGCCACCGGTGGCAAAGTGTTTATGAAAGCCTATTGGCGGTTCCCCCTCTTTATTTTGCTTTCCTTCTCGGCGGCTTGTGGTGGCGGAAGTATGAGCTCGTCGACGCCCCCACCACCGGTCAACGCGCACGTGCAGATTGCAAACACTGTCACAGGACCGTTGAACCTGGCCATGTCCACATCGTTTCAGCCAGCCGAGTGGGACTACCAATTCTTCACCATCAATTCAGGCGCGACCACGACCCTTGGCAACTTGCAGCCCCAGCACATCCGTTTGCAGGGAATTTCACAGGGCGTCCCGCAGGGAGCAGCGGGCAGCGCTTCGACGGCGTGGGATTTTAATATTCTCGATGCCATCACTCAGCCGGTGCTCAGCGTCGGCGACCACAGCCCCGAGTTTCAGATCGCGAAGGCGCCACCCTTCCTGTACTCCGGCGATAACAGTGGCAATGATTTTGTGGATACCAGCTTTCAACCATTCGCTACCTACGCGCAGAATCTTGTTCTCTATTACAACAAGGGTGGATTCGCTGCGAATGGCCAGACTTACGTCTCGGCGAGCCCTAATCCGATTACCTGGTGGGGCATCTATAACGAGCCCAATATCAACAATGGTCTGACGCCGCAGCAGTACGTGACCATGTACAACACTCTGGTTCCGCAGATGCAGACCATCGATCCGTCGATCAACTTTGCCGCGATGGAGCTGGCGGATTTCTCGGGACAGCCGCAAGCGTGGTTGCCGGCTTTCGTAGATGTCAACACCGGCGTCACCGCCCGCGTGGACGTAATGGCCACCCACTTCTACTCGACCTGCAATCAGATGGACGATGACGCCAAGGTTTTCGCCACGATCAAGAATAACTTTGTCCCCGATATCCAATATTTCTATTCCGAGATGGCCACGAATCCGGCTTTAGCCGCGTTGCCCGTATGGGTTACGGAGAACAACGTGAACGCCGACTTTGACGCCGGCAATGGCATGAGCGCATGCAATCCCGGTCAGCCTTTCGTCCTCGATCAGCGCGGGTCGGACGCTTTCTTTGCGGCGTGGCGTCCCTACGTTTTTTCGCAGTTTGCCCAGGCCGGCGTCCAGGTCTTGTATCACTGGGATTTCGATGCCGACGCGCAATTCGGCGAGGTCGATTACAACACCGACGGTCTTCAGCTCAGCTACTGGGTCGACTACTGGCTGGCCCGCATGTTTCCGTCCGCGTCGGGGGCCAACATTCTGCAATCGAGCAGCGATGACCCGAACATCGAAATTCTTGCTGCGCTAAATCCCGACGGCAGCGTGGTCATCATGCTGGCGAACCATGCCGTCAACTCTGCGACCGACAACAACGGCCCCGGCGCGCCGCGAAACACCGCTGTCGACGTTTCCGCATTGGGCTCTTTCACGTCGGGCAGCCTGTTAACGATCGACACCAGCACCAGCGTGACCTCGGGCCCCATTGCCACATCAGTGACGCCGAGTTCAAGCATGACGGTATCGCTGAACGGCTACGGAGTGGCGTTCTTGACATTAAAATAAACGCGCTCAGCGATCCAGACCCTTATTGGCCGGCAAATAGGTGTCCAGTCTTCCAGTACACCCTTCACTGAAGTTCCTACCCCGGTTGCCGATAGACAGGAAAGCTGACGCAATCGGCGATTTCCAGCTGAGAAAACGAGTGCTGCTTCATGGATAGCGTGCGTTGTCTTATCGTGGACGATTCCTCGGTCATGCGCAAGATCGTGGAGCGTTGCCTGCGCCAGGCAGGCCTTGACCTCAAACAAGTGCTGGAGGCTGGAAACGGAGCCGAGGCCCTGAGCGTCCTGCGGGACAATGTCGTCGATCTCATTCTGTGCGACATCAATATGCCCGTAATGGACGGACTGGAGTTCGTCAAGCAGCTCCCTGGAGTGCCCAACGCGAAGGGCGTCCCCGTAGTGATGATTACCACCGAAGGCAGCGAGGCCCACGTAGTGCAGGCCATATCCTGCGGAGCGCAAGGCTACATCCGCAAGCCCTTCACCGCGGAACAGGTGAAGGAGCATGTCATGCCCGTTCTGGCAGGCAAATCATGAAATCTGTGAGTGAGATACTCACTGAAAACGGCACCCGCGAAAGCTGGATTCAACTCATCGAAGTGGCGTCGCGGGAAGTCTTCGAGCTCATGCTTGATTGCCGACTGACCGTGCCGGTAACCGCGGAGGAGACCCCCGTCGGCGTCACGGCCATGGTGGGATTGGCGGGGCAATTGTGCGGCGTGCTCAGCATTCGTTGCAATGGCAGGACGGCCGCACTCATGACTTCCAAGATGCTGGGTGTGGCACTCGATAACGTCGGCCCCGATGTGGCGGACGCGCTCGGCGAAGTCTGCAATATGATCGCCGGAAACTTCAAGAACAAGATCGCCGGCTTGGGGAACCGTTGCATGCTTTCCCCGCCCTCCGTGATTACGGGGAGTGACTACGACCTGCACTCCCTCGCAGTCTCTCCCGCGCTGGAGGTGAGGCTGCTGTTCGAAGGCCTGCCGATCCTCGTCTCCCTTCATGTCCGCCATATCCACGGCTAAGGACAGTGGACGAGTCAGGTTCTCGCGGAGTCAGGTTCTCGCCGGCGCGGCGCCAAACACAGTTGATACCAGACCTTGAATCTCCTCCACCGCTTCATCCAATTCAAAGCTGAACCGCGCCAGATCCACTCCTTCGAGATCGCTGTGTTCCTTCAGCAGGACCGCCCATGCCGGATCGGAGACCAAGTCTACCTTGTGGCGCTCGTAGTAGCCGTAACCAAGGCCTCGCATGCGGCAGAGCAGGTCGCTCAGGTGCACCAGGGCCACCAGTGGCTGCGCTTTCTCGCTTTGCTCAATGGCATGATGACAGGCGATGACTTCGATGATGTCTTGGGCGAGTTCCCATTTTTCCGCCAAGGCGTGCCCGGTTTCGCAGTGCGTGAACCCCATGGCAGCACGTTCTGCCTCGTACAGGGGAATCTCGTCAAGGCAGGCGCGTTCCATCGCTGTGCCAAATTCCCTGGAAAAAACCATGCAGTTGACCATAAACCCGAGGTCGTGCAGCAGCCCCGCCATGTAAGCCTTCTCGCCATCCACGCCGGTTAACTTCTCGCTGAATTTCCGGCAGACCATGGCGCACCCCAACGAGTGTCTCCAGAATACTGCCGGATCCAGCACCCATTCCCCCGCGGGAAAAGCCTGCCCCAGACAACAGGTAAGAAGGATGGTTTCGACGCGACGCAAGCCTAGGCTGACCACCGCTCCCTTGATGGAGCGGGGTACCTGCGCCAGCCCGAAGAGCGGTGAACTGGCCACCCGGAGGCATTGCGCGGCGATGGTGTTGTCGTAGGACACCAGGCGCACCACTTCGTCCACTCTTACTTCCTCCGTGGTACTGCCCAACATCTTCAGCAGGGGCAGGAAGACCGCCGGGATCGCGCGCATGGTCTCGATGCGCTGCACGCGCTCACGAATGGTTGCGTTGAAGGATGATGTCATGGTCTACCAGCGCTCACGGGTGGTTTCCAATACGCGATCGTTCCCGGAAAATGGACCAGGTGAAACTGGTCATTCAGGTTCATCAGGGATTCGGAGGTCCCTAGAAAGAAATACCCTCCAAAATTAAGATTGTTGAAAAAATGGTGAATCACCTTCGACTTCGAGGCGCCGTCAAAATAGATCAGCACGTTGCAACAGAAAATCAGGTCCATGCATTTCATGAAAGACATCTTGGAATCGTCCTGGAGGTTCAGCCGGCTGAAGGTGATCAGTTTCTTCACTTCCGGGAGCACTTGAAGTTTCTTTTCGCCGGCCGTTGAAAAATATTTGCGTTTGAAATAATCCGGCGTGGAGCGCAGCGCGTAATCGCCGTAGATGCCGGCCCTTGCAGTTTCCACGGAGTTGTCATTCAGGTCTGTGGCTAAAATCTCCACCGTCCAACCTTTCAGTAAGCGCTCCCTTTCCTCAAGCATGTTCATGGCCAGGGTGTAGGACTCTTCCCCGGTGGAGCAGCCCGCACTCCAGATCCGCAAACGCTTGGTGATCTGCTTGGATTTCTCCGTCACGATCTCGGGCAGGATTATTTTCCGCAGCGCGTCGAGCTGAGGCTGGCTGCGGAACAGGCTGGTCTCGCCGATGGTGATTTCGTTCAGCAGGTGCCGAAGTTCCCCATCGCGGCCGGGTGGCGCCGTAAGACGATCCCAATACTCGCGCGGCGTCCGCGCGCCCAGCTGTTTCATCCGCCGTCCACAACCATCCGCCAGCAGATAAAGTTTTTCCTCGGCCTTGTAGATGCCCGAAACCTTGTACACCAGATCGCGGATGTGCCGGTACCTGGGGTCGACGGTTTCGGCGCTCTTGGCGGAAGCGAGCGGCGCAGCGGCTCTTTGGGGGGCGATTGTCATTTTGCCGGAGGCTCCAGGGCTGCATAAGTTTTCATCTGAAAGTGAGTGCGCGATCCACGGCTCTGTAGGACGCGGCGGATGATTTCCGGTGCCAAATGATCGAGCGGATAGGCGGCGTCATCCAGCCCCGAGGCATGCACCAGGCCAGGCATACCCCAGACCACTGAGGAAGCCTCGTCCTGGATGATCACGTCTCCACCCGCGTCCCGAATCGCCAGCGCCCCCAGCACGCCGTCCGAACCCATACCGGTCATCACCACTCCGAGTACGTTTCCGCCGCAGGCTTTCGCCACCGAGCGAAACAACACGTCAACCGCCGGCCGGCAGGAATTCTCTTGCGGATCCTGATTCAAGTCCAAACGCCAATTCACGCCTCGCACGACCTTCATATGGAAATTCCCCGGAGCGATCCAGGCGTGGCCGGGGGAGAGAGCCACACCCGCGCGGCCTTCCTCCACGGGGATGGCGGACCGGCTGGCCAGCCGTTCGGCCAGCAGGCTTGTAAAAATTGGCGGCATGTGCTGCACCACGACAATCGGGACAGGAAAGTCATTCGGAATCCGCGGCAAAACTTCCGCCAGGGCATTCGGTCCGCCGGTTGAGCTGCCGATCGCCACGATTTCAATGCGTGGATTGTTTCGCACTCGAAGCTTCACTGCCGGACTACATCCGGGCAACGGCAGGAGTTTCAAAGGAACGAGGATGCCGCACAGCACCTTGATCTTGGGGATAAGCTCGGCGCGTATGCGCTCCATCGCCGCTGCGGGGCTGCCGGTATTGCTGGGTTTAGTGGCATAGTCCGACGCTCCCAGCGAAAGCGCGTCGAGAGTCGCCGCCGCCCCTCGCGCAGTGAGCGTGCTGAACATAATCACCGGCAGCTTGGGATACAGCTTGCGGACTGCCGTGAGCGTCTCCAAGCCGTTCATCACCGGCATTTCGATGTCCAGCGTGATCAGGTCGGGCTTGAGGTGTGGAATTTTCGCAAGAGCGATTCGCCCGTCGCTGGCCACGCCAACTACTTCCAGCGCGTGATCTCCCGACAAGGCGTCGGAAAGCAGTTTCCGAATTACCACCGAATCATCCACCACCAGGATGCGAATTGGAGTCATAACAAATCATGCCAGTAGCTTAGGAGCCGGCACGGGCCGCTCGGCTCTGCGTTTGAGCCTCTTCCGCGCCATGCCCGTGACGAGCCTCGAAGGCGTTGATCTTGAATTGTTCGACCAGGTGGCGTAGTTGTGTGCACGTCTCCACCAGTTGCCGGGACGCATTCTGAGTGTCAGTGGCACCGCGCGTCGTACCCTGCGCCGCTTCCGCCACACCGGTAATATTGCTGGTGATCTCGCCACTGCCCCGCGCCGCTTCGCTCACGTTGCGCGACATCTCGTTGGTAGTGGCGTTCTGCTGCTCCACCGCCGATGCGATGGTGCTGGATATATCGTTGATCTGATTGATCACCGTGCTGATCGATGCAATCGCTTCCACTGCTGCCTTGGTGTCGGTCTGAATAGCTTCGATTTTCCGGCTAATGTCTTCCGTAGCTTTGGCAGTTTCCTTCGCCAGTTCCTTGACTTCGTTGGCCACCACCGCAAAGCCCTTGCCTGCCTCGCCCGCCCGGGCCGCTTCAATAGTCGCGTTCAGCGCCAACAGGTTGGTCTGCTGCGCGATCGACGTGATGACCTTAATTACCTGGCCGATCTCCAGGGAAGAATCACCCAGTTTCGACACAGTGGTAGTTGCTGTTTCGGCCACCTTGACTGCGGAGGTTGCGACCTTGGCCGCTTCCGTGGCGTTCTTGGCAATTTCTTTAATGCTGGCGCCCATCTCTTCGGCGCCGGTTGCTACTGTTTGCAGATTCTGGCTGACCGCATGTGCCGCTTTGGAAACCACATCAGCTTGGGCCGAGGTCTCCTCGGAATTGGCGGTGATCTGCTGGCTGGCGACATTCAGTTCTTCGCTGGCGCTGGCCACCTGAAGCGTATTCTCCGTGATGGCCTGGATCATGCGTTTCAGGCTGCTGCTCATCTTATTGATCGCTGTCGTCAGGTCGCCCAGTTCGTCCTGACTGCGGACTTTCAGGTCGTCAAGGGTCAAGTCCCCCGCCGCAATGGCCTCTGCCTGGCTCAGAACTGACTGGGTTGCGCCGGCGATTCTCCGGCTCAGGAACACTGCCACAAAGATTCCGTTGGCCAGGGCCAACAGGGTAACGATCGTCGTCGTCAGGTTGAGCGAGCGATTTTCCGCATTCATGTCCTCCCGGCTTTGCTGCAATAGCTTGTCGAAAGAGTCCGTTATGTCGCCAAGCGGCTTCTTGATGGCCTCGGTGACGGGCGTAGCCGTATCGGCGAATTCGTTTCCCGCCTTAACGATGGCGCCACGTTCGCTGCCGGCAGCGTGCTTCATGGCCGCTTCCTGGAATTCCCGGAGACTGGAAAGCTCCTGCTTGGTTTCGGTTAGGCGGTCACGGTCGGCTTGCAGGGTCCATTGAGGAGACATTTCGTCCAGTCTGGCAACGTCCTTACCAATGTCATCCCAATTCAAATCGAAAGTCTTCTTCGCGGCCTGCCATCGGGCTGATTGGTTTCCCGCAAGGATGACCTGTCGGCCCTTGCTCTGGGTCTGATTCAGGTCTCTCTGCAACTCCGCGCAGGCCTTGATCGTGGGGACGCGCACCGCCATGGCTCGTTCCTGCGCGGCTTTGATTGCTCCGGCTTTTACATAGTTGAGCACCGCGCTTAGAACCGTGAGGGTAAGGACGCATGCAAAGCCCAGTCCCAGCTGCTTCCCCAGTGTGAATCTCATTTCCCTTTCCCTCCGGTGGTTGCCAGGAACAGCGTTCGCCCGCAAAGCTTTCATCGGCACATAGAGCGGCAAACTTTAGCGGGAGAATGTTTCCGAGCAGCGGGGGGATGCGAGTGTCAGGGGCAATGACTCGTGGCTCGCAGCATCTCAGTCAGAAGGAAAAACTAGTTTCGTTACCTTGCATCCGTCATCTGACATGCTTTTTCGATGTCCAGCACATGCATGAGCCGGTCGTTCAGTTTGTGGACTCCGACGATGATGCTCCGCACCGGCCCTCGCAGAGTTTCCGGTGGCGGCTCGAAGCTGGTCTCCTCGACCTCGACCACATCACCGATCTCGTCCACTAACAGGCTGACCGCGCCATCCTCGGAACGCACCACTACGTTCATGGCAAACGTGCCCGGCGGGCTGGGCTCCAGTTCCAGCCGCCGCCGCAGATCGACCGCGGTCACGATCTGGCCGCGCAGGTTGATCAGGCCACTGACCACTGGGGGCGCCAGCGGGACCTTCGTCATCTCCAGCGTGCGGATCACTTCCTGGACGCCTTTCAATTCCACGCCGAACAGCAGCTTGTCCAGATAGAACGTGCAAAACTGTGAAGTTTGGGCCATGGCTTAGGTTCTAAACCTCCAACGACTTGGGCTTCGTCGCTGGGTCGGGCCGCGGCGCACCCAAATCTGCCCTGCGAAGAATGGCCGGGATGTCCAGCAACTCCGTAACCCGCCCGCCAATCACGACGGAATAGAGCACCGCCGCCCGGTTCGCCGCCGATCTCACATCCGCCCGGTCTTCGACGATGTCCAGAATCCGTTCCACGACCAGGCCAAAGCGGTGGCCATCGTGATTGAGCACCAGCACCTGAATCGGGCCGGAATCGAGCATGGGCGGGGCTTGCAGGACTCGCAGTTTGTTGCGCCTCTCTTCCAGCACGACATTGAGTCGAATCAAGGGTAGGATATTGCCGCGGTATTGCGTCACCCACTGGCTACCCGACATTTCCACTTGCGCCACCGGAAACTCCTCCAGACGCGCCAGCATGCTCAGCGGTATAGCCATGCGCGAATCACCCGGGCCCGCGAACAGCAGGAAAGTTTGTTTGTCTCCGGCCACTACCGCGACTCCGGCGGATTTTTCAGTCAGGGCACGACTTCTGGTTTCGGTAACCACGCCCGCGTACTGCGCCAGCCCAAGTACGTCCAGGATGAGCGCCACCCGGCCGTCCCCCATAATGCTCGAACCGGCAAAGATCTTCACCGCCTTCAGCTGTTTGCGCAGCGGCTTCACCACGATTTCTTCCGTGTCGTTGATCTGATCCACCACTAGCCCGAATTGGCGCTCGTCGGCTTGCAGCACCACGATGTTGACCTCGCCTTCTAGCGCGGGGCACGCATCCCCGGGGAGTTTCAATTCGCGGTCAAGGTAGACAAGGGGCAGCAGGCGCCCGCGCAGCCGATAGACCGGCGCGCCATGCACCAGCTCGATTCCTTTGCCCACTTCATCGGCCCCGAGTCGCACCAGTTCGAGCAGACTCACTTGGGGAATGGCGTAACGGTCTCCGCTACAGGTCACAATCAGCGCGGGGATGATGGCCAGGGTCAAAGGAATCTTCACGCGGACCGTCGTGCCCTGGCCGAGAGTCGATTGCACGTCCACGGTTCCACCAATTCTTTCGACGTTGGTCTTCACCACGTCCATGCCCACGCCACGGCCAGAGACGTTGGTCACCTTTTCCGCGGTGGAGAATCCGGGAAGGAAGATCAAGTTGAAGACTTCCCTTTCGGTCATGCGCGCCGCCTGTTCGGCGGTGATGAGTCCACGTTCGACCGCCTTCTTGTATATGCGTTCGACATTCAATCCCGCACCATCGTCACTGATCTCGATGTTGACCTGCCCGCCCTCATGAAACGCCCGCAGAGTCAGGCGTCCGGCGCGGTCCTTTCCCCATTTCACGCGGTCTGCGGGAAGTTCGATTCCATGGTCGACGGAATTGCGAACCAGATGCGTAAGTGGGTCCTTGATCGCCTCAATGATGGTTTTATCCAGCTCCGTCTCTTTGCCCTCCATCTCGATGGTGACTTCCTTGCCGCAGCCGAGCGCGACATCCCGGACCGTACGTGGGAACTGGCTCCAGATGTTTCCGATGGGCTGCATCCGCGTCTTCATCACTCCCGCCTGAAGTTCAGTGGTGATCAGGTTCAGACGCTGGGCGGCAGCCAGAAAGCCCGCGTCTTTCATGCGGTTGGCGAATTGCAGCACCTGGTTGCGCGCCAGCACCAGTTCGCCCACCAGATTCATGACCTTGTCCAACAACCCAACATTTACCCGGACGGTGCTGTCCGAAGCAGCCCCCTGCTCGCGGGAAGACCGCTGGATGCGCAAGGCATCCACCACATCGGCGGGCTGGGCCGCACCCTGTTCCACCAGAATCTCGCCCAGCCGGCGCGGGTCGCCGTCCTCCTGCTTCTGGGTGGCGATCCGGATCTCCCCCGGCGTGACTCCGGCACGCTCCATCAGAATGTCGCCGATATTGGGCGGGGCGTCGGCCACCTCGGACGCGCGTTCCCGCGACACCGCAGCCACACTCACCCGCGCGGTGGGCAGCTGCTGCAGGCGGGTCAGGGTGGCAATCAGCAAAGAATCGTCGCGCTCTCCTTCCTGGCCGGTCTTCTCGATCTGGCTCAGCATCTGGCGAACTGCGTCCACCATGCTCAGCAGCGCCGTGGTGAGTTCCGGGTTGAGCGTAAGCTGTCCGTCGCGCAGACGGGTCAGCAGGTTCTCGCCCACGTGCGCCACCTTTTCCAGTTTGTTTAAGCCCAGGAACCCGCACGTGCCCTTGATGGTGTGAATGGTGCGAAACACGCCCGCCAGCGCCTCTTTATCGTGCGGGTTTTTCTCCAGCCCGACCAGGTCCCGGTCCAGCCGGTCCAGATTCTCGTAGCTCTCTACCAGGAACTCTTTGACGATCTCAATGTCGCTGTCACTCTGGCTCATCGAAGTCGTCCCTGCGCTGGTGTGAGTAAGGTCTCAGGCTGGGAGTAGCCGCTCGCGAACTCTCCCGGTTCATCTATCGGCCGTTCCGGCGATTCTCATTAGAGACCGGAAACGTTTCGCCGCGCGCGCATCGGTTGCGCAGAGTGAGTAAGGAGAAAGAGCTTGGAGGTACCCGAGAGGGGAATCTCGGGCGGAAAAGGAGGCGGGGCAACACCGACTGCAACGGAAGCGCAGAATCGAACGCGGAACGAAGATCAGTACGGGGCCGGAACCACCGCGTCTTCCGGATATCCCGGCATGCCAAACTCCGGCACGTCGAGACCTTCTTCTTCCACCTCTGGCGCGACTCGCATGCTTTTCACCTTGTTGACCGACCAGAAGACAACGTAGGTGGCGCCGAACGCCCAGACTGCATATAAAGTCGCCCCCATAAGCTGGCACAGGAACTGCCGCGTGTCCCCATGCAGCAAACCTGTTACGCCTTGACCGGAATGGCCGAGATACGCCGCCGCACCCACGCCGTTCCATCCTGCGCCATAAGCGCCGTCGGCAAAGATGCCCACGCTGACGGCCCCCAACCAGCCGCAGTAGCCGTGTACCGAAATAGCGCCGCAGGGGTCGTCGATCTTGAGCACGCGCTCGTTGAAGAGAACCCCGCCACACACCAGAGAGCCAGCCAACACGCCGATCATCACAGCCGAGGTCGGAGACACAAAGGCGCACGGCGCGGTGATCGCTACCAGCCCCGCCAGCATTCCATTGCAGGCCATAGTGATGTCAGGCTTGCCAAACACGAAATACCAGATCAGCATCGCCGCCGCCGAGCCCGCAACCGCTGCCAGATTC
>DATMQT010000085.1:0-36307 GCA_035566655.1 Candidatus Dormiibacterota bacterium | reverse complement strand
GGCCTGGCAGCCCGTTGCAGCAAGGCCACGATCGTGTCACTGAATGCGCCTTCCGCTTTCGCATCGGCAGGACGCGCGTGCGGCGTGAACTTCACCGGGCCGGAGAATTCTTTCTTGGCCTTCAGTATGTCAGACGGGATGTCGATCACTACCGGCCCCGGACGCCCGCTGCGCGCCCAGTAGAAGCCCTCGGCGATCACTTCCGGGATTTCTTCGATGGTGCGCACCAGGCGGCTCCACTTGGTCAGCGAGAGTGTTACGCCGAAAACGTCGGTCTCTTGAAACGCGTCGGTGCCGATCAGCGGGCTGCGCACCTGTCCCGTGATGCAAACCAGGGGGACGGAATCCATCTTGGCGTCGGCAATGCCGGTGACCAGGTTGGTGGCGCCCGGGCCGCTGGTGGCCATGGCCACGCCAACTTTGCCGGTGACGCGGGCGTAGCCTTCCGCTGCGAACGCCGCGCCCTGCTCGTGCCGCGTGAGCACATGCCGCACGCCGCTGCCTTCAAGCGCGTCGTACAAGGGCATGATCGCGCCGCCCGGGTAGCCGAACACCAGGTCCACCCCTTCGGCACGCAGGCACCGCAAAACGATATCGGCTCCCTTAAGCATTCACCGCCTGCTTGATCTTTGTTTCTTCACTGGGCTTCGGTGCTTCGGCCGGCTTTTTGGCTTCGCGTCCGGGCAGCCAACTCATCATGCCGCGCAACTGCGCACCCACGATCTCGATGGGGTGCTGCTGCTCTTTTTCTCGCAAGGAGGCGAAGTTGTAGCCGCCGTCTTTGTTTTCCTTGATCCACTCGCGGGCGAAGGTCCCGTCCTGAATGTCGGCCAGAGTTTTCTTCATGGCGGCGCGGGTGGCGTCTCCGACAACTTTTTCGCCGCGGGTCAGGTCGCCATACTCGGCCGTGTTCGAGATCGAATAGCGCATGCGGCTGAGGCCGCCTTCGTAGATCAGGTCGACGATCAGCTTCATTTCGTGCAGGCATTCGAAATAGGCAATCTCCGGCGCGTAGCCGGCCTCGACCAGGGTCTCGAATCCCTTCTTGATCAGCGACGTCAGCCCTCCGCACAGCACGGCCTGCTCGCCGAACAGATCGCTCTCGGTTTCTTCCTTGAATGTGGTTTGAAGTACGCCGGCGCGAGTCGAGCCGATGCCGTGCGCGTAAGCCAGGGCATACTCGTGCGCCCGCTGGCTGGAATCCTGTTGAATCGCAATCAGCGACGGCACGCCGCGGCCTTCGGCGTAAACCCGCCGCAGCAGGTGGCCGGGGCTTTTGGGAGCGATCATCACCACGTCCACATCAGTGGGCGGGACGATCGTCTTGAAGTGAATGCTGAAGCCGTGCGAGAAACCCAGAATCTTGCCGGGATGCAGATAGGGCTGGACGTCCTGCTCATACACCGCCGCCTGAGTTTCATCGGGGGTGAGCATGTGGATCCAGTCGGCGCGCTTGGCGGCCTCATCCGGCGCGACCACCACCATGCCATCGGCGCGGGCCTGCTGAGCGCTGGGGCGGTTCGCATCGAGGCCAACAATGACCTTGCAGCCGCTGTCGCGCAGGTTCTGGGCCTGGGCGTGTCCCTGGCTGCCGTAGCCCAGGATGGCGATGGTTTTGCCCTTCAGGGCGTCGGGGTTGGCGTCGTGTTCGTAGAAGATTGTGGCCACTGGGGAAGCTCCTTTGTGCAAACCGACCGGTCGGTCGGTATCTGGAAATGCTACCTTTGCCCGGGTACGATGTCAAGCAGGAAGTCGGGTTCCTGGATTGGCCCTCTGGATTGGCCCCTTATGACCGCGCCTTCCCGCGATCCAACGGAAGGCGTTGACTATCTCGGCTTGACCCACGTGTTCTCAATCTTCGCGGGATGTTGCAATGTCTGCATCACTACGCAATACTGTTCCGTTTTCGTCTGCAACGCGCTTAGCTGTTCCGGAGTGGCCCCCGGTGCGCGCACGTTGAAAACGACTCGGATGCTCTCAAACCCGACCGGCGCTTGCTTCGAGATTCCCAGCGTGCCTTGCAGGTCCAGATCACCCTCGACCGTGACATCGATGGCCTCGGTAGGGATTCCCATGGAGGCGGCTACCATCTGGCAAGTGATCTGGGCGCAGGCGGCTAGAGCGCCCAACAACAGGTCTCCGGAGCAGGCGCCGGTACCTGCCCCGCCAACGCCCTTATGGGCTTGCGCATTGTAGATCGCCCGCCCCAGGTCCACCGAGCAGGAAATCGGGGCGTCGGTCTGCCGGCCGGTTGCGGTCAACGTGATACGGGAACTCGCCGGGTCTTGCCGGTACTGGTCTTTTAAGGGGCGCTGCAAGGATCGAATATCCATGAATTCCTCGGAATCTCAAGTATTATAAGCGGCTAGGGCAGCTGTCGTGGAACTCTCCGCAGCGGCCAAGTTTGAAGATATTACATGGCAATGGCGCAGCGGCGAGAGCTTTGGCCGACTGCTGCGCCCGGCATCGTCATGAACTCTGTCATGAACTCTCCACTCACTCCCGCTTCAGAGCCGAACACCTTGTCGCCTGGGACGCGATTTGGAAATTACGAAGTTCTTCAGCGGCTGGGCGCCGGTGGCATGGGTCAGGTTTACCGCGCCAAGGACACGCGGCTCGACCGTGAGGTCGCAATCAAAACCCTTTCGGTGGATCGCGTTTCTGAACCGGACGCCATATTGCGATTTGAAAAAGAAGCCCGCGCCGCGTGCGCACTCAACCATCCAAACATCGTCACGATTTACGAGTTGGGGCAGATGAACGGCACGCACTACATCGCCATGGAACTTGTGGATGGGGACACCGTGCGTGAGATGCTTGCCTCTGGACCGATCCCATTTCGCAAAGCGGTTACTATCGCCGCACAGATTGGGGATGCCCTGGCGAAAGCGCATGAAATTGGCATCGTGCATCGTGATTTGAAGCCGGAGAACCTGATGGTTACCGGCGATGGTACGTGCAAGGTTCTGGATTTCGGACTGGCGAAGCTGCGTGCCGGCGGTGCGCCGGGGTCGGATCCTGCGAGCAGTCCCACCAGCAGTTCGATCAGCGAGTACGGAACAGTAATGGGCACTATCGGTTATATGTCGCCGGAACAAGCGAAGGGTGTCGAAGTCGATTTTCGTTCCGACCAGTTTTCGTTCGGGTCGGTGCTCTACGAAATGGTCACAGGGCTTCCCGCGTTCCGGAAAAAGACGCCTGCGGAAACCATGGCGGCGATCCTTAGGGATGAGCCGGAGCGGGTCGCTTCGAGAATGCTGCAAGCTCCCGCTCCCTTCATTTGGATCGTGGAGCGTTGCCTGGCCAAGGACCCGAAACAGCGCTATGCCTCTACCCGCGATTTAGTTCGCGACCTCGCCGCGGTACGCGAGCGGCTCGCCGACGCTGCTGTGCGCCATTCGGAGCCTCGCCCCATCAACCTGCCGGTACAGCGCACCGCATTCATTGGACGCGAACCGGAAGCTGCTGCTCTGCGTCAGCTCCTAAGCCGCGAGGACGTGCGGCTCGTGACTCTCACCGGTCCGGGCGGCATCGGGAAGACGCGACTCGCGCTACAGGTGGGGGGCGAAATCGCCGGCCAGTTTCCCGGCGGTGTTTGCTTCGTCGCGCTGTCGACAGTTGGCGAAGCTGGTTTGATCGCTTTCGCCATTGCCCAAGCGGCGGGGGTGAGCTTAACGGGTAATCAGCCGCCCCAGGAAAGTCTGAAGGAGTTCGTCAGCGGGCTGAGCCAGCCCATGCTTCTTTTGCTCGATAACTTCGAACACCTGGTCGGCGCCGCACCCGTGATCGCGCAGATACTGACGATCGGCTCGAAACTCAAGGTTATGGTCACGAGCCAGGCACCGCTGCACGTATACGGCGAACATGAGTTTCCCGTGCCGCCGCTGGCGCTGCCCGACCTCAAGCTCTTGCCGCCCCTGGAAGTGCTTTCACGGCTTCCGGCGGTGGCGCTTTTTGTGGAGCGGGCGCGGGCGGTGAGGCATGATTTCGTCCTGACGAAGGAAAACGCACCCCCGGTAGCGGCCATCTGTGCGCGCCTTGACGGCCTGCCGCTGGCCATCGAACTGGCGGCGGCGCGCATCAAGCTGCTTTCACCCTCCGCCATGCTGGCACGCCTTGAAAGCCGGTTGAACTTGTTGACCGGCGGTGCGCTTGATCTGCCCGCGCGCCAACAAACTCTTCGCAGCACCGTGGACTGGAGTTACGGCCTGCTCAATGCCTCGGAGCAGACACTGTTCCGGAGGCTTTCCGTGTTTATCGGAGGCTGCACGCTGGAAGCGGTGGAGGCGGTGTGCGATACCCAGGGCAACCTGGGGCTCGACGTGCTCGACGGTATGGCTTCCATGGTCGATAAGAGCCTGGTTCGGCAGGTGGAGCAGGTCGATGCAGACGCACGCTTCGTGATGCTTTCGACGATCCGGGAGTACGCCCTCGAACGTCTGGCCGGGAGCGACGATGAAACAAAAACCCGCAGGGCCCATGCCGCTTATTACCTCGTCCTTGCCGAAGAAGGCGCCGAAGACGCCGTTATTCATCCGGAATGGCTCGACCGCTTTGAACTCGAGCACGACAACTTCCGCGTGGCCCTCGATTATCTGATCAGAACTCGTGATGCCGACTGGGGCCTTCGCCTCGGAGCCGCGCTGTTTCGTTTCTGGGAAACGAGGGAGTATCTTACCGAGGGCCGGGACTTCATCGCCAAGCTCCTGGCGTTGGAAGGGGCCGCAGCGCGGCCGAAGCTCCGCGCGCGACTGCTCTTCTCTGCCGCAGTTCTGGCGGCCGAGCAGGGCGACTACAGCTCTGCCCGGCAACTGTTCGAAGAAAGTCTCGAGACCTGTCTGGAACTCAACGATAACCGCGGCGTCGCCGTGGCACTGAACGCGTTGGCGGTCAACGCCCGCGAACGTGGCGAGCTGTCCGATGCCTCCTTGCTCTTCGAGCGCTGTGTCGCAATATGGAAGGACCTCGGCGATTCCGCTGACATCGCCCGCGCCCTCAGTAATCTCGCCAACGTGACGAAGTTGCAGGGCAAATATGCACGCGCTTCCTCGCTTTACGAGGAGTGCTTGACGATGTTTCGTAAGGCCGGAGACGGCGCAGGAGTTGCCTGGACACTGAACTACCTGGGCGACGTCGCCCGGGAAAAATCGGATTTTGCCGCCGCGCACTCATTCTGCGAACAGAGTCTGGCGGCGTTTCGCCAGCTGAGGGACAGCTGGGGTATGGCCAGCGCGCTTTCCGATTTGGCAAGTCTATGCGGCGATCAGGGTAACAACGCCGAAGCGCGCCGGCTGTATGGCGAAAGCATCAAGCTGTTTCAGGAACTGGGTCACAAACGCGGCATCGCGAGGGTGTTGGAACGCCTCGCCGCAGGTGCAGCGGCGCAATCAAACGCCGAGCAGGGGCTGCGACTGGCGGGAGCCGCCGCCGCGCTGCGCCAGCGCTTGGGCGCTCCGCTCACGCCAGCCGAGCAACCCAGGCTGGAGAAGGCCCTGGAATTTGCGCGCCGGACGCTGGGCAGTACCGCGGGTCTGGCGGCGTGGATGGAAGGCTGGGAGATGCCGGTCGAACAGGCCGTAGAGGAGGCCTTGAACAGCGCGGCAGCGCCAGGTCTCCGGACGCGAGACTCTGCCTGAATCAACCCGCCGTAGTGGGATCGATCAGACGCCGCACTGCGGAGACGCGATTAGCTGGAAAACCTCCCCGGCGCGCATGTTCGCGAACGGTTTCCTCGTCGGGCGCCAGGTACACACAATAGACTTTGTCGCCGGTGACGTAGCTGTGCAGCCACTTGATTTCCGGTCCCATTGCTTTGAGCACGGCTACCGACGCGCGCGCGACTTCTTTTATCTCCGCATCCGATAAATTACCTGCGCCCGGGATTTCCCGCTCGATCACGTATTGGGGCATGAGCACCTCACCGAAGCGCCATGTTACCAGATTTTTCGCATAAGTAAGCCCATCGCGATGGTGCGGTCCGCTGGCAATCCGGCCTCCGAGTGTTTACCATGTCAGCCGATGGCCCGCGAGACCGTGGTTGATTCCCGGCAGGAGATTCTGCGCACCGCTGCACGCTTGTTCCAGCAGCGCGGCTATGACGCTACTTCGATGAACGATGTGGCCGCCGCGCTCAAGCTGAGCAAGGGCGGGCTCTATCATCACTTTCAGAGCAAGGACGAAATCCTGTACGAGATCATGAACCATGCCATGGAGATCACTGAGGAGCGCGTGCTCAATCCGGTGCGCGGGATTGCCGATCCCGAGGAGCGGTTGCGGGCGCTGATCCGGCTGCATATCGAGGTCGTGCTCAGCGCGCGCGACCGCGAGATTACGGTGATGCTGCACGAGAACCATCCGCTGCCGCCGGCGCTGCGCAAACGCATCAACTCGCGAAAGAAGGATTACATCCACTTCCTGGAGAACCTGATGGCGGAAGTGCAGAAAGAAGTGCAGAAGCGAGTTCAGAGGGAATCCAGCCGTCGGGTCAGTCCGCGCGCCGCCGCGTTTGCGCTGCTCGGGATGATCAACTGGATTTATCAGTGGTACAAGCCGGAGGGTGAACTGCAAGCACAGAACCTCGCTCCGCAGTTTACCGACTTGATCTTCGGAGGCATCTTCGCGTGAAAACCTTTTTCGCCACCCTTCCCGAGATCACCGAGCAGCGCGCTCAGAGCGGCCGGCCGTACCGCGAGTTCCTACGCGTGCCGAATATGAGCGCCGGGTTCTACGTGTTGCCTGCCGGAGGCACGGACCACCAGAAGCCGCATCGCGAAGACGAGGTCTATTACGTGGTCCGGGGGCGCGCCCGTTTCAAAGCCGGCTTCGAAGACCGGGAAGTTTCGGCGGGCAGTGTGATCTTCGTCGCAGCCGAAGAGGGGCACCGGTTCTACGATGTGGCGGAAGAACTGGCGGTGCTGGTTTTCTTCGCGCCGGCGGAGAGCTAGAGCAGTCCCGAGTTGCGAGTAACGAGCCGCGAGTACTGATACTCGGGACTCGGGACTCACTACTACTTCGCCGGCACCCAGTAAATCTCTTCTTTGATCGCGGTCTTATCGAGGAAGCCGCGGCGCTTCAGGATGGCTTTGCTGTTGGCGATCATGTCGGGATGCCCGCAGAGATAGGCGTGCGTGTTGCTGGCGTCGAGTCCCCACGAGTCGGCGTATTTGCGCAGGATGTCGTCGGCGCGTCCGATCTCGCCCGGCCAGTCGGTGTGGTCCCAGGGACGGCTCACGGTGGGAACATACTTGAACCAGGGCAGTTCCTCGGCGAAGCGGGTCAATTCTTCTTTGTAGCCGAACTCCCAGGGTCGGCTGGCGCCGTTCAGCAAGTACAGCTTGTGTTCTCCATCGAAGCGGCCTTCCTTCCAGTCTTTCGCGAGCGTGCGGATGAAACTGACGAACGGAGCGACGCCGGTCACTGTGGATACGAGTAAGTGATTGTTGCGTCCGTTTGTGGTCTCAAGCGTGAAGCGGCCTTTGGGGGCTTTGCGCATGAGCAATTCGTCGCCCGGTTGCAGCTTGTGAAGGCGCGGCGTGAGCGCTCCCTCGGGCACCAGCTCGAAGAAGAATTCCACTTCATCTTCCGAGGGCGATGACGCGATCGAATACGGGCGCTCGATGCGCTTGCCGCCATCTTCCACTTCCACGCCCAGCGTGGCGTATTGCCCGGGCAGGAAGTTGAAGTGCTCGCCCGACCGGATGCGGAACATCCACAGATCGGGAGCGAAGTCGACGCGTTGGGTGACCCGCGCGTGGTAGAACTTGTCGTCGGAAGTCGCCATTTGTCCAAGCTCACTGGCCCGCAGCAATTTAGATGACCGGGTGGAAGCAGAAGAATCGGGCCAGTAAAGTGGAGAGATAATACACGGCAGAAAGAAAGTTGACAACCGAACGGTCGTTCGAGGCCGAGGCGAAAGGCTAATCCACCGCGGAGGCACTGAGACACGGAGAAAACAAAAGACGAAGAAGAAACTGGATCGTAGGCTCTCTCGGTGACTCTATGCTTCCGTGGTGGTTGCTTCTAGATCTTTACTTGCCCACCACCAGCACCACAAAGCTGTCGGGCAAGATGGTGCGGCGTGGGTGCGGATTATCTGCCGTGGGAGCTGGCGGTGGACCAAACTTCGCCGTCACCACCAGCACATTGTGCGTCTTCGAGTCGACCGCCAGCGTACGCGCGCCCTGCTGCGTGGGGACATTTTCGGCCACGCTGAATTTGTCCGGCGATTCCTCGCGTACCACAGTCAGCACACCTTCGCCGCAGGAAGCGAAAGCCAGTCCGGTTTCGTCGTCGAACGCGGTTGCGTCGACGCCGTCGCCGATCGCGGGCGTGGCCAGCACCTTGCCGGTATCCGCATTCACCACGGCCATCATTTTGTTGTCGCAGCCCGCGAACAGGCGGCGATTCTTGCGGTCGATGGAGAGCCCGCTGGGTTCCGTACAAGGCGCCAGCGGCCACGTCGCCTTGACCGCGAGCTTGGCCGCGTCAATCGAAGTCAACTCGCTCTTATCTTCGATGTTGACGAATACGCCGCCCTTGCCGTCGCTGGCAGCGAATTCCGGCCTGCCGTCCAGCTTGATCGTGCCGAGCACGGTGCCGTTGGTGGCGTCGATGGCGGTTGAATCGTTGCTGCGGCCATTGAAGGTGAACACGCGCTTGGTTGCCGGATCATAAAGAATCGCATCTGGATTATCTCCGACCTTCACTTTGCCGCTGGTTGCCAGTGTTTTGAGATCGAAGATGCTGACCGTGCCTTCGCGGCCGTTGCTGGTAAATCCGCGCCCGAGTTCCGGAGCGAGCGCGATGCCGTGAACTCCGGGCGTGTCGGCAATGTCGCCCACCGTTTTGCCAGAATCGAGATCGAGGACGATGACGTGGGTTCCGCGCGAAATATAAAGACGGCGAGCGGCCGCATCGGCCGTCAGATAATCCCAGCCTCCGTCACCGCCAACTTTGTACGTGTTCACAACCTTATATCCCGGACCAGACGCCGCGAGAGCTACAGCAGCGACCAGCAGTGTGAGCGATGCGCGCAAGCACCGGCGCATGAGATTTCTCCTGGTAGACATAATTTCCTCCACAGAATTTTCTAGGTCCACAGCGTTGTATTCCGATGACACCGTTCCGCCACAGGTGGCTGCGATCTTGCATCGAACCGCAGCACCTAACTTCATTTGTCCAACTTCGGATGGGCGGGGCCAGAAGTAACTTTACCCTATTCCGGGCCGTCTCTAAACTTTGCTTATGGATGTATCTCAACCAACCGCGCCGGAACCAGACGTACGGCAAGAGCCGCCGCAGTCTTCAAGACTGCCCTGGCCTCAACTCGCGGCAATCACGATTGGGATTGTGCTGGCGCTGATGGTCTCGGATGGAGGCGCCGCAGCCGTCTGGGGAAAAGCTGCCGGCATGTTCTCGCAACAAAGACCCGCTCCTGCTTCCGCCGATTCTGTGGACCGGGAACTGGATCGCCAGAAGCCGCAACAACAGGCCGAGATCCTGCTGGAACGTGCGGTGACCCGCGCTGACGAGGCCGCGCCCCAAATCGCTGCCCAGATTGGAGCGCGCAGCGATGGCTGGCGCGGCAAGCTCCACTGGGATTCCAAGCTCGGAGACCTCACTACGGTTGCGCTCAATTCCAGCGACTATGGCGTGCGTTCCTCCGCCATAGAAGTGCAACTCGCGGCTTACGGACTCAGCAAGAACGCGTCAAGCGTAGACGCGCTGGTGCGGCAGGCCGACTCCCGCGATCACGCGCAAAAAATTTGGGCCCTGTGGGGATTGGGCTTGCTGGGCAACCGCGGAGTTGAGACTGGCCGCGTGGTCCAGGTGTTGACCGCGCACTTGCAGCTCTCGAGGAAAGACTCCAGCAAGGCTTCCGAGGAAGACTCACGCCGCTGGGCGGTCGAAGGCCTGGCCCTGGTGGGAACCACTTCGACCATCGCGCCCCTGCTGGAGGCTATGCACAATGATCCGTCCGCGATGGTGCGCGAACGTGCTGCGTGCAGTCTCGCAGAATCCGGCATGTTGAGCCACGACCAGCGGCTCATCGCCGTGCCGCAACTGATTAACTATTCTGGCGATAACACGCTCGATGCCCAGACTCGCGCATGGGCGTTCCAGGCGCTCGGTGACATCACACAGCAACATCTGCCCAACGACTCTGTTGCCTGGCGAGCGTGGTACCAAACGACAGTGGTCAGTGGTCAGTGATCAGTGGCCAGTAAGACCACTAGCCACGGGTTTTTCTGACCACTAGCCACTGACCACTGCTCTTTCACTCTGCCATCTTTGCCACGTGCACATCGAAGCCCGTCTTTGGCAGCAGCGACGTTAGCGCGAATGCCTTGAAGCCTTCGCCGGTCACTTCCGTGTGACGGTAGACTCCCGGCTCGCTCTCGATCGTTTCCCTGCGACCTTCCATGTCCGCCAGAAATGCTTCTGCCTGCGCCAGGCTCGCCTCGCCGCCTTTGGCGCGCGTCACCACCGCTTCAGACGCATAGGAGCGCACCAGCTTGGGCCAGTATTTTTCCAGCAGCTCGGTGCTGGCGAAAATATCCGACCAAATGATCCGCCCGTTCACGGCCACGACCACGCCGACCGCTTTGCGATCGCGCAGTTGCTTGATCAGGCTTTCGTAGTTGTGTTGGATGGGCGCGGCAATCTCATCCACCTTCTGCTTCACGTCTTTGTTCTCCATCACGCGGGCGTAGGAAGTTGTGGCTTGGATCTCCCGCGTGCTTTCTATTGGAGCCGCTCCCGCGACCTCGACTGTGGTCATCGCCTGTTGCTGCTTCCGTACTTCCGCCCAAACCTGATTCTGATCTTTGTCGCCCATGGCTTTGGCGCGCACTGAGGGCTGGGCCATCATTGTTCCCTCTACCGCCCCGTGCACCGGGCCTCCGACGCTGCTTCCGTACGTGACTCCCGATGATCCGAAGTTCTGGCTGGTGGCGACCCAGCGCCCGGGTTCCACGCAGAACACGCTCAGGTCCACGGGATCACTCTCCGCCGGGACGATACGGTCTTTCCCGATCACGCGGTCCTGCTTGCCTCCGGTAACAATCTCACCGGCCAGCAGCAGCAGTGGACGCTTCGAGTTGTTCACCAGAACCAACCGGTTCACCTCGGCGCCGCTCTCGCGCTGCACCGCCGGCGTCGGACGACGCCGGACCAGCCCGCGAACGTTCCCGTACTCCGTCACCACTACTTCGCCCGATCGCAAGCCTTCATCCAGCGTGAGGAACTCGCCGGTCGCAAAAGACTTTGAAGCGACCACGGGAAACACCGTCAAACTTCCGTGCCGGATCGGCTCCAGCACCTTGTAGCCGGAGGCAGAAGGCTGCTCCCCGGCCTGAACCGGCGGCAGGTTCGTGCCGATCATTCCGCCCACCACCAGCAACACCGTCAATACCACAATCGTTACTGCCGCAGTCCTTACCGTTACAGTCGTTACCGTTCCAGCCAATCTCGGACGCATAGTCTTCCTCCCCCCGTCGCGGGCGGTGCGCCCCGGTCCCAGGAGGCTGTAGTTGTCAGCTCCACGGGGCACGCCGCCCATCTCGACTCCCCGGAAGAACGAAAAAGAAATCAGGGCTTGCGGCTAAAATTTACATTGCAAGCGTCTAATGAATTGGTAGCATCGGTGCAGAGTTCGTCGTACTCTCTTCTCTTCTACATGCGTGCCACAAAACCGATCTCCGCCGCAGTGCAATCGGCCGTCGCACTTCTGCTGGTGGAGCTGCATGCCAAGAGCGGCTGCGAAAAGATCGGTATGGCCCGCGAATCTTTCGCGGCGATTCTGTGTGACGTGGCGACGAAGTATCTTCCTGCGGGGAACACGGAAGCCGAGGCGCGCGCTTTTCTGCTGACCCTGCGTGTGGAGGAACTCGCACTCGCCAGGGCCTGCGCCGCGGGCAACAACTCCGCCTGGGAACTTTTTCTGACGCGTTACCGCGAGAAACTTTATCTGTCGGCGTTGCGCATCGCGCGCGAGGATTCCGCCGCGCGCGACCTCGCCGACAGCCTCTACGCCGAGCTTTACGGAACGACCACGCGCGACGGGGAACGCGTTTCGAAGCTCGCCTCCTTCACCGGCCGGGGCTCACTCGAAGGTTGGCTGCGTACGGTGCTGGCGCAGGAATTCGTGAATCGCTACCGCCGTACCAAGCGCCTGGTCAGCCTTGAGGAAGAAGGCGAAGACGGCGCGCAGTTTGCGGCGCCCGAGCCGGAGCCGATTCCCTCCGCCGATTCGCGCCTGGAATCTGCCACTGACGTGGCCCTGGCGTCGCTTGAAAGCGAAGACCGCCTGGTGCTGGCGGCGTATTATCTCGATGGACGCACGCTGGCCGAGATCGCCCGTATGCTGGGCGTGCACGAATCTACCATCAGCCGCAAGCTGGATAAGCTGGCCAAGTCGTTGCGCAAGAAGATCCTCGGGGGCATGGTTCAGCAAGGCATGGCCCGCCGACAAGCTGAGGAGGCGCTCGAGGTGGATGTACGCGATCTGCGGGTGGATATTCGGCGCAGCCTGACGCAAGATTCTCCGGCAGGAGCGTTCTCAGTTAAAGGGCGGGGAACAAAGATCTGAAATGCTTGACGTCCCAAAAATCGTGCGAGCCCGGTTGCAGCGGCCAGAGCCGCTGACAGCGGAGTCGCATCCCGATGCGGATGTGCTGACCGCGTTTGCCGAGCAGTCTCTCGCCGGCCGCGAGCGGGACTATGTGGTTGAGCACCTTGCCCGCTGCGGTGATTGCCGCGATGTGGTCGCGCTCGCCTTGCCGGCCACCGAAGCCGTGGCCGCCAGCAAAGCGGGCAGCCCTGAGCGAACTAGCTGGTTCAGTCTGCCGGTGCTTCACTGGGGCGTGGTGGCTGCTGGAATCCTCGCGGTCACGTCGGTTGGAGTTCTGCAATACCGGCAGCGTCAGGAGAAGATGCTGGTCTCTACGCGCGTCACGCCACGTGACCAGTTGGCGCAGAGTTCGCAGCCATCGCAAACATCGGTTTCACAACTTCCGCGGGCGGAAATGGGGAAACAAACTGAGACGCGGGAGAAAACGTTGGCCAGCGCCCAAGCCGCACTGCCAGCGGACAAAGCGGCACCCACCGCCAGCACAGCCTTCCGTCAATCACAGCAGTTTCACGGTGCAGTTTCGAGCACTGTTGGCGGAACTGCGGCTGGCGCGGTCGGCGGCCCGATTCACCGCGACGTCACGCCGAGCCGAGGCCTTGCGTTTGCCCCGGTGCCGCAAAGCACCGTGCCCGCCGCGACCGCAAAACAGAATCCAGTCGACGAACCTGCCCAACTGGGTAACACGACCTCCGTCGAAGTGTCTGGAGGTGCTCCGACAGTGGCGCCACAAACCACGGCGCAGAACGAGATTCATGGCGAGGTCCATCAGAATGAACCGGTAGAGCAGACTCAGGCCTACGACTCCTACGTCGGCAAGGCGAAACCCGCAACAGCGCAAGTGTCCCCCTCGATGGCGATGGCACCTTCACTCCGCGCCGATCCCGCTCTCATGAAAAGCCTGGTCATGCCGCGCTGGACCATCAGTTCCAGCGGAGCGTTACAGCGTTCCCTCGATGGAGGCAAGACATGGCAGGACGTGAACCTCGCGGTGGGTGTGTCCGCGAGCGCCAACCTCTTGCGGCGTTCGAAGACTGAAATCAAGTCCGAAGCAGGGAGTGATTCGCAGAACGATTCGAAGGCCGGAGCGACGGCCGAAGTAACGACCGCGGCGAAGTCGGAGCCGAGATCTGCCGCACAGCCCAGTAAGAATTCAAGCAATTGGGGTCCAGCATCACCCACCAACACCATCTTCCGCGCCCTCTCTGTTTCATCCAACGCAGCCGAAGTCTGGGCCGGAGGTTCCAATGGCGCGCTGTATCACACCTTGGATGGCGGCAATCTCTGGGCGCGCGTAGTCCCGTCCGAAGGCGGCACGATTCTCACCGGCGACGTCATCAGTATTCGGTTCTCTGATCCGCAAAACGGCTCTGTGACTACCTCGAGCGCTGAAGTCTGGACCACCAACGATGCTGGCCAAACCTGGCACAAGCAGCAGTAACCTCCCCGATTCAGCACTCGCCCACGCGGGCGGAAAATCCGATTACCAAAGTGACGTTTACACAAAATGAGTAGTTCACTACTATCCATTTCGTGGTTTGGCAGTTCTGGGGGAGGGCTGCCGAGGCGTCTTGGACTGCAAAGTCCGAGGCGCTTTTTTATTGGCACCGAACCTCACACACTACTTCGAGCACGCCGCGCAGTATCCACCAATTTCCAAGCGCGACACTACGATCTTGAAGCGGCAGTCTTTCTCCACCTGGCCTTTTAGCTTCTCGAAAATATCGCTGACGAACTCCATGATCTTGCCGCAACGCAGGCAGGCCATGTGGATGTGGTCCCGGTTCAGCTTGCGCTCGTAGTAGTGCCCCTCGCCGTGGATGTGCATCAGGTCGAGTTCGTCAATCAGCCCGTGCCGCTTCAGCAGTTGCAGGGTGCGGTACACGGTGCTGCGATCGACCGTGGCATCGAGCTTCTGTGCCTTGCGCAAGAGCTGCGCCGCGTCCAAGTGCTTCGAAGCCGTCTCCATCACCCGCAAAATGGCCTTGCGCTGCTGGGTCATGCGGATTCCGCGGTCGGCGAAATGGGCCTGCAGCCGGCCTGGTATTTCGGTTTGGGGCAGTGGCATTACAACCGCTCCTTGACTCGCAGTGAAAACTGTCGCAACTGGTCGCAACCGCGCTGCGACGGAATCTTGCGCCGGGCCTTGACGGTTGCGAGAGCCGTCCCGCAAGATCATAAATGTACCTCAGATGCGACTCGGTTGCAACTAGGGCTTCCTTGTCATGAACCTCTCCTTGAACAATGAGCTGCTTTCGGGCATTCGATCCCTCTGCTTTTTGGCCCTTGCCCTGGCCGTCTACGCCTCCCCCGCGCAGGCGCAGGAGAGTCCCTACATCGTCGCCTACGACCACTATCTCGAAGAACCCGGCAGCCTTGAGGTGGAGTACTTCTCAACCTTCGGGACGCAGCGCGGCGGCAACGACTTTCACTCTTTCTGGGTCGAGTTCGAATACGGCGCCACCGCCTGGTGGACCACTGAACTCTATCTCTCCGGCCAGACCACCTTCAACGACAGCACCCTCTTCACTGGCTTCCGCCTGGAGAACCGCATTCGCCTGCTGCAACGGGAGCATTTCATCAATCCCGTACTGTACGTCGAGTACGAGCAAATCAGCGGCGCCGATAAGATACTCAAAGAAGTCGAAGGCCACGACGGCGAATCCGACTACGCCGTCCCCAACGCTCTGACCCGCAAGGAGCACAATCACGAACTGGAGACCAAGCTGCTGCTTTCGAAAACCTTCAGGGGCTGGAACATCGCGGAGAATACCCTCGCAGCCAAGAACATGACGGGAGGCAATCCCTGGGAGTTCGGCTATGCCCTCGGCGCCAGCCGCCCGCTGGCCCTGAAAGCCTCAGTCCAGCGCTGCAGTTTCTGCCGCGAGAATTTCATCGCCGGAGTTGAAATGTACGGCGGCCTCGGCGACCGCCACAGCTTCGGTCTGCACGACACGTCTCACTACCTGGCGCCGGTCGTGGCCTGGAACCTGCCCTCGGACTGGACCCTGCGCCTCTCCCCCGGCTTCGGATTAAACGACAACAGCCATCGCTTTCTGCTGCGTTGGGGGGTCTCGCGCGAGTTCTCCGGCTTCGGAGCAACCGTCGGCCGCCTCTTCGGAGGCCGCAAGCCATGAAAGAGATAAGTTGGACAACGAGCAGCCTGCTGATTTCAGCGGCGGTGACCTTCGTATTCGCCGTGCCCCTCGCCCCAGCCCAGAATGAAAGATCCGCGCCGGCAAAGAATGACAGCTCCGTCTACGCCGAGCTGGCGAAGGCTCCGAAGAAGGCGGCGGCGCGCCGCAACCCGCTGGAAAGCGATCCCGATGCGGTGCCCGTAGGCCGAAAGCTCTTCGAACAGCACTGTGCCGAATGTCACGGCGAAGACGCGGAGGGTACCCGGAAGGCCCCGAGCCTGCGCGCGCGCCCGGTGCAACAGTCCACCCCCGGCACGCTGTTCTGGATTCTCACCAACGGTGTGGTCCGCCGCGGCATGCCCGTCTGGTCCAAGCTGCCGGAACCGCAGCGCTGGCAGCTGGTCAGCTATCTGAAGTCGCTCGGAGCCGTCGAAGAGCCTGCCCAGTGACCAGTGGTCGTTTTTGCGACCTTCGCCCGCTCCCAAGCATCCAAAGGCAGGTGGTACGATAAGAAAGTGGGCCCGAGAGGGCCAGGCATTTTTTAGGTCGTATTCATACAAGATCGTCCGGGCCCCGGCAAGACCGCTCGTTGTTTCCAAGACATGGGAGCGTTCGCCGACAACGCGACGTTACAACGAGGAGAAATAACATGGCGGGCAATGGAATTGTCGAAGTGACCGATGCAAACTTCGATGCGGATGTTTTGAAATCGGACAAGCCGGTGCTGGTGGACTTCTGGGCAACCTGGTGCGGCCCCTGCCGCGCTATTGCCCCCATCGTCGAGGAACTGGCCAAGGACTATCAAGGCAAGATCAAGATCGGTAAGATGGATGTCGACGCCAACAGCTCCACTCCCATGCGCTACAAAGTTACCGGCATCCCCACGCTCCTGGTCTTCAAGGGCGGCCAGGTGGTGGAGCAGATAGTCGGCTACCGTCCCAAGGAAGCCATCGCGCAGGCGCTTGACCGGCACATTGTGTAAGGCAGTTAGCAATTAGCATTTAGCGACTACAACGCCCGGGAGTGATCCCGGGCGTTTTCGTTGACTGGAAACCATCCGCTGCTATCTAATTCCTGCAAGATGCTCCCAACCTAACCGTTCTGTGTACAATTCCAAGCTATGTTGAGCCGTGATTCATTGCGGTACTTGGTGTTGGTCGCAACTGCGGGAGTAGTATGCGCACTGTGGCCGGCAGCCGCTTCTGGCGGGAGCGATCTCGAACGGCATCTCAACGACGAGTACAAAGGGAAGACCCTCATCTTGCGCGGTTTTTATTCCGGCGATCATCTGACGTACGACTCCAGCGGCCACATCCTCAATCCAACCGCTCCGGATGACTGGACGGTCGCCGGTATTGTGCGGGTGGAAAGTTTGAAGGTTTCCGGCGATCGTTTGTGGATCGACGCGAGGCGCGTTCATCTTGGATGGGTTGGGGGTGATTTCCAAGAATTGCACGATCAAGTCGGAAAGCTCGTCAAGGATGAGAAGACTGACAGATCCCTGCGTATCGAGCTTGATCTCGGGTCCGCAACCAGCGCAGCAGCTGACAAAGTACTTTCCAACGTATTCCTCAACTCCCGAGACAATTTCGCCGATCTGGTGCCGGACTATTGGAAGCCCTGCGTCCGGGCAGGAGTGATCGGCGAAGGTGGCAAGCAATACTCCGCATGCCACTTCTCGCAGGAGTTCGCGGCCATTCCTGGAGTCGCGCCTGTATCGGGCGGAACCTCAGAGCCGGAGCAAACTCGAACCCAAGTGCCACCGTCGCAGGTAGCGGCTTTACATGTCGGTAATGGCGTTACTCTCCCCAGAGTCGTTTCCCAAGCGGATCCACAATTTTCAGAGGGGGCGCGCCGCGCAAAATACCAAGGCACCGCGGCGTTTTCGCTGATCGTCGACAAAACGGGTCGGGCCCGGGATATTCGAATCGTACGACCCTTGGGAGCGGGGCTCGATCAGAAGGCTGTGGAGGCAGTCTCAGGTTGGCGGTTCGATCCCGCCAGGAAGAACGGTGAACCGGTGGAGGTGGAAATCGCCGTCGAGGTTGACTTTCACTTATACTGATCGAGCGGCGTCAATCTCTTCACGTCGTGTGCGGCAGGGTGTATTCGAACTCGTAGGAGTGTTTCCCCTGGTCGATCTTGATGGTCAGCGTTCCGGCGATTCCTTCCAGCTGGCCAGTGCCGGAGTCTGGCACCACCGTGACGCTCAGTGTCGGCGTGCCTCGGGTCATGGTGCCGCTGTGTTGCAGGACGAAGGTGCCCGTGCGGCCCTTCAGTGTTCCCGTGACGCGCTCCATCGCAACGTAGCCTCCGGAACCCTTCACGACGGTAGCTGACGAGGCGAGCATGAATCCTTTGCTGGTGCCTTCCAGATCGCCGTGAAACTGCTTGTCGATCGACATTCTGGCAAGGCCCGTGTCGCCGTCCTCGGCGGCATGGGGCGTTAGCTTCACTTCAAACGTTCCACTGGCGTGACTCGTCACAACCTTCTCCTTGGCGGGCGCAGCCTGCGCCGCAGGGTTCTGCGCGTCTCCCAAAGCAGTAAGACCCAGGCAGAGACAGATCCCGGCAATGAATCGAACTGCGGGCTGGTATTTCATGGCTAATACTTCCGCAGCACGCCGATCACCCGGCCCTGCACTTCTACTGACGCCGCGGGCACGATGATCGGCTTCATGGTGACGTTCGAGGGCTGAAGGCGGATGTTGTCGCCTTCGCGGTAGAAGCGCTTCAGCGTGGCGTCATCCTTATTCACCAGCGCTACCACGATGTCGCCGTTGTGCGCTGTCTTCAGCTTCTCGACCATCACGTAGTCGCCGTCGAGGATGGCTTCATCCTGCATGGAATCGCCGCGGACCTCGAGGACGAACACTTCTTTTGAGCGCACGAAGTCGGCTAGCGAGATGGTCTCGTTGTTCTGCACGGCCTCGATCGGCATGCCGGCGGCAATGCGGCCTAGCAGCGGCAGGACGAGGCCGGTGTTGACGCTCATGGCCTGCTTGAGGCGTCCCTTGGGGGGCAGCAGGTCGATGGAGCGGCTGCGGTTGTAGTCGCGGGTGAGCAGTCCCTTCTTCTCGAGGTTGGTGATGTGCTTGTGCACCGTGGCCAGCGAGTTCAGGTCCAACCCGTTGCCAATCTCTTCAAACGACGGAGAGTAGCCATGCTCCGCCACGAAGCGGGAGATGAAGTCATAGACTTCGCGCTGCCTGCGTGTGATCGCCATGGAGGTATTGTTGGCGAAGGGAAGGCGAATGTCAAGAGGAAAGAGGTGCTAGCTCTTAGCCATTAGCAATTAGCCATTAGCTCAGGACCGTGTGGAGCGGGTACGCTTCGCTGTCTTTGACTTTGCTCGCCAGTCTTCTGCTCACTCCCGTTGGGGGCGCGCATTTACTGCTTGCGCTGGCGCGGCAGCCGTTACTCCGGCTGGCGGCTTGCGGGGGACCTGTGGCTCTGCCGGCGCATACTCCCTCGGTTGCTTTTCTTTTTCTTTTGCTTTCTGCCACTGGGAAGGACTGACTGATAGGGCCGCTGCTTCCAGGATCGGGGCCGGTCTCTCCGGCTTGATTGCCTGCGGGGGCGGATAGTCGGGGATGGCGCGGACCATTTCGGTTTCCTGGCGGTCGAAGCGGACGCGGCGAGCGTTGTGGGTGGCGATGGCGAGAGCGCGGAGGATGAGGGTGGCGCGTTTCAGGTCGATGGTGTTGCGCACGATGGCGTTGATGGTTTCCATGAGCGCGACCTGGATGCCTTCCTCGTTTTCGATGAGGGCCATGGGATGGACGCGCTGTTTGGGCGGCGTAGGGACGCCGCGGATCATGCGCTGGTGGAAATAGCAGAAGCGCTCGCCGCCGAGAGCGGGAGAGCCGCAAGAGTGTCCGGTGACCTTGATGTGGGTACAGATTTTGACGTTCGGGTGGCACGGCATACGGTTCAAACCTCGGAGAAAAAAATATTGAGATACCTTTGAGTTAAGTTCTTTGCTTTGTAAGGATTGCAGGAACCGGGTATGAGGCTGGCCGGGTAAAATCTTTGGAACCAATGACTTGCGGCTAAAATATTGCGGAATAAGGAGTTAGTGGCGCGGATGAAAAGGCCTTTGGAGTCGGGCTGCGTGTTTTTCTTATTGCTAATCACGACAATCACCATTATATCAGGGACGTTGTGGTTAGGCTGTGGAGGATTAGCTGTATAGGGTTCAGGGGGAAGGGGATAGAAATATTGCTTGACAGGAGTTTTCCACCGAGCGGGGATGGTTGGATGTCACCGACAAGAGTGGGGTGGGGGAGGGTACCTTCTGCGTCTCGCAAAAACGGGCTTACTTCTTGCCATTTGATAATCGAGCAAGCCGACGGTCGACTTCCTCGCCGGGAATCATCTCGACTTTGCCGGATTGAATTTCTTCGACGCGACGCTTGATTTCCTCCGACCACGCGGCCTCGACACCTTCTTCGGCCGGTTCGCTGTCGAGGCTTTCGATTAGGCGGTCGATGATCAGGCCGCGGTCCTGGGTTGAGAGGGCCAGCGCTTTCTCGAGAACTTCGGAGACTTGCGGCGTCATTTGCGGCATAGGAACCTCACTTTGGCTATTTTACCGCCGGTTGCAAGTAAGTTCGCGGACAGGGTGCGGCTCTCCTTGAAAGTAACTTGATTTATGGCGGTTTTGTCTGGAGAATGAGTGTGACCTTGACGGGGTGCCGATTTATCGGTCTCGCGACGGCCTCGGGGATTCCGGGGCCGTTTGCATTTTTGGACGGCAGGGGAATCGAGGGAGGGTTTCGCGACGCAGGATGCTAAACACATTCGCTCTGACAACGTCGAAGATAACGAGATCACCGCCGCTTAGTTGTGTCTTGATTCTCTACTTCCGAATTGTGGGCTCCGCACTGATGCCACGGCGACTGAGGGTCTGCCGGAGGTTGAATATACATGCAAGATTCCTGCGTATGAAAACCGCGGCTATCTTCAAAAGGAATCGCTACTGTTAGAACAACGCGGCTAGTGCCTGCTTTAATGCTTGCTATTTGCTTGGGGGTTAATAATTTCGGGTCTTCACTCGTTGACCAGTATGACGGGCCAAATTCCAATTCGTCACCAGAGGCGTGTTGTTTGTCGGTTTGTCGCATCCAGTTAGAGAAGTCCTTCCAGACTTTTCGCTGTACGCTATCCAGATCGGGACTACCAGGGACTATCCACCAATGCGAGAACATCCTATAATTCCTGGCTCTCTCGTTGCCGACGTTGGTGTACGAAAAATTGAGTCTGAGCGGTCGCTTTTCATTCAGTGGCTCCGGCAAGGCTTCGTTGTTGAGTTTGGGAGTAATGTTGACTACTGCATACAACGGTACGTTCCTCTCACTCTCAGTCACATCCGGGAGCGCCGCGCAGGCTTTCCAATTTCGATCTTGAAATGACTCCTGTACCCACGGTGTTTGGCGTCTGTAGTAGTAAGAATACCGAAACCACTTGTGCATCTTTTCTGTTGGTTGATCTGTGACGGAAAAATCCACGCCAACGTCAAGGCCAACGCAGGCTAAGGAGTGCCCCGCGAAGGCTACGAGTGTGCTGCATGATACTGTTTCCCCGCGCCCACTCCCTAACAATCCCTTGGCGAATTCCTGCGTCGTCGCGTTCGTACCACTATCGAAGCGCACATTATTCATACTCAGTAAACTGCTAACCACGCATTGGACGGTATGGTTATCCATCTGCGCATGACCGTTGTTAGTAATCGAAATCAACACTTGCTGCTCCCCGTTGGGAGCTACTGGTAAATCAACCGGCACGACGCTCATATGATCGAACACGTCCTCACGTTCCTTCTTGAGAGCGCCCGCCCGCACTTGCAGTTGCGTCGCTCGGGTCCAAGCGATAAATCCAGTGGTCACAAGTATTAAAAACAAGGTCACCGAATAGCCAACGACAAGCAATTTCGTCTTCTCGGCCTTGTGCCGACCTGGACTTCTTTGTATAGCTCTGGTGCGTAAAACTCCTTTCTGCTTACGCAGCCAATCTGACGTTACCCAATTGCCGATTGCCCAAATTCCGCCAATAATAAAAAAAGCATATCCAAACGCGAAGCGCAACGGAGCCTCGCTTACACCTACCATCGAGGCTGCTAGGCCCCAGAAGACGGCAACTGCAAAGCTCGCATATTTCCACCGAAACAAGGGGCGTAATTGGCGCAGCCAGCGGAGCAAGACACGGGGGAACATGACAATCGCATTATAAACAGCGGCTGAAGCCGGGTTCTTTGCTGGGCGGGTTGCGGCACGACTGAAGTCGTGCCCTTCCCGATCGCGACGAATGCGGAGTCGGTGGTGGGGATGAGCTCAAAATCAAAGTCAAGGGCAGCGGGCGGGGGCGCCCGCTCTACACGGCATCCTAGCCTCCTAGTTCGTGGCTAGGTTGGACTTCAATTCGTGACGCTTTTGCGGTAGGCTTATGCCGTCTTTTAAGGAGGCTTTCCATGGCACAGAACACTCCGGTTGAGATGGTGCGGCAGGCTTCGACGGTTTCGATTTTGTGGGGCGTTTTGCTGATTGTGTTTGGCATGGTGGCGGTGGGTTCGCCATTTTATGCTGCGGTGGCGGTGAATGCGCTTGTGGCTTGGCTGATTGTTTTGGCGGGCGTCGTCCACCTGATGCTGGGGTTTCGGGCGCATGGCGCGGGGAGCATGGTGTGGAAGATTTTGGTCGGGATCGCTTATGTGGGCTTTGGCGTGTATCTGATCCTGCATCCTGCGGCCGGCGTGGCTTCGCTGACCTTGCTGGTGGCTTCGCTGTTTCTGATTGAAGGCATTCTGGACATTGTGCTGTATGTGAAGATGCGTCCGATCCATGGATCTAGCTGGATGCTTGTGGATGGGATCATTACGCTGCTGCTGGGGCTGATGATCTACCTGCAATGGCCGTCGAGTTCGGCGTGGGCGATTGGGACGCTGGTGGGTGTGAGCCTGATCTTCAGCGGCGTGGCGCGGGTGGGGATGTCGCTCGCGGTGCGCAAGGGAGCGGGCGAGATATCTTCGCTGGCGGCTTAGTAAAGCAGTTCTCAGTTCTCAGTTCTCAGTTTCTGGTCCTCAGTTCTCAGTTTTGGTTCGAGGGCCATTCTCTGGGAACTGTGAACTGGGTTTATGTCTGGCGGAAGGCTGGAGGAAGAGGAAATGGGAGGACTGATTCCGTTAAGCGATGCGACGCGGCGGCCCGTGCGGGTTCCCGTTGTTACCATCCTCATCATTCTGGTGAATGCGTTTGTGTTCGTGCTGGAGCTGATGGGTGGCGAGGCATTTGTGACGCGGTGGTCGGCGATTCCTGCCGAGATTACTTCGGGGCATCACTTGGTCACGATTCTTACGGCGATGTTCATGCACGCCAGCTGGTCGCACATCATCGGGAACATGATTTTCTTGTGGGCTTTTGGCCCGGAGATGGAAGATGCGATGGGGCGCGGGCGGTATCTGGTTTTCTATCTGGTGGGCGGGCTGGTGGCCATGCTCGCCCAGGTTGCAGCCAGCCCGCATTCGACCGTGCCGAACCTGGGGGCTAGCGGGGCGATTGCGGCGGTGATGGGCGGGTTTCTGGTTACGTATCCGGGCGACCGGATTAAGTCGATCCTGGTGATCTTTATCTTTGTGAAGATCACGTTTATTCCGGCTGCGCTGCTGATTGGGTTCTGGTTTCTCATCCAGCTTTTCAGTGCGGGCCAGGTGGCGCATGCGCAGACCGGCGGAGTGGCTTACCTGGCGCATGTCGGCGGGTTTATCTTTGGGGCGATTACGGCGCGGCTGTTTGAGAGTGCGGCGCAGAGGTCTGCGGCTTCCAGCGATTGAGGAGAGCCAAGATCAAAGTCAAAGTCAAAAGCAGCGGACAGGAGTGTCCGCTCCACGCGAGCCTGCACGTCCGCCCACACAATAGTTTGTGACAAATGCATCCGAAACTTCCTTTAGACTCGTAACTCTAATAGTGGGAATGGCGGTGATTGGGTTAACCGATAGGTTCGGAGGGATTATGTCCAGAGTTTCGGTGCGGATGTTTGCGATGGTGTTAACTGTGCTGGCGGGGACGCTGGCCTGCCAGGCTGGAAGTGGGGCGAGTGGCGCGGTGCCTGCGCCTGCCGTGGATGAAGCAAAGGCTACGGTTGCGGGGAAGCGGACTGCCGTTGTCGCGGGCGGATGTTTTTGGGGAATCCAGGCGGTGTTTCAGCATGTGAAGGGCGTTGTCACGGCGACCTCGGGATATTCGGGCGGGACGGTGAAGAATCCCGACTATGAGATGGTTAGCAGCGGCACGACCGGACATGCGGAGTCGGTGGAAATTGTTTACGATCCGTCGCAGGTAACTTATGGAGAGTTACTGCGGGTGTTCTTCTCTGTGGCGCTCGATCCTACGGAACTGAACCGGCAAGGGCCGGATTCAGGCACGCAGTACCGGTCGGTGATCTTTTATGGCAACGATGAGCAGAAGCGGATTGCCGAGGCTTACATTGCGCAGCTTGATGCGGCCAAGGTTTATGGGCACAAGATTGTGACGCAGGTGGTGGCGCTGCAGGCGTTTTATCCGGCGGAGGGTTATCACCAGAACTTTGCCACGCTGCATCCGAACCATCCCTACATTGTTTATAACGATGCGCCGAAGGTGGCGAATTTGCGGAAGGAATTTCCGGAGATGTATACGGGAAAGTAACAGTTCTCAGTTCTCGGTTCTCAGTTCTCAGTCGCGTGCGATAGGTTTTTTCTGAGAACTGAGAACTGGTTTCGGAGGAGTCATGTTCGAGTTTGATCGCAAAAACGAGGGCAACGTTTCGCGGCGGGTTTTTTTGGCGGGGGCGGGCGCGGCGCTGGGTGGTGCGCTGTTGTGGTCGTGGCGAAAGCCGTACACGATCGCGGCTGCGGCGAAGTCGGAGCCGGGCGAGGTGACGATTGTGCAGTTCTCCGATGCCGGCAAGCGGCTGGCGAAAGTGAAGATTGCGAAAGTTGTGAAGTCGGAGGAGGAATGGCGGAAGCAGCTTCCGGCGGGCGTGTTTGAGGTCACGCGGCACGCGGATACGGAGTTCGCCTACAGCGGGAAATACTGGAACCTGCACGACAAGGGAATTTATCGCTGCATCTGCTGTGACAACGCGCTGTTCGATTCGGAGACGAAGTTTGATTCCGGGACGGGCTGGCCCAGCTTCTGGGCACCGATCGCCACGGAGAATGTTCGGGAAATCAGCGACAGCACGCTTGGCATGGAGCGGACGGCGGTGGCTTGCAGGGAATGCGATGCGCACCTGGGCCATGTTTTCGACGATGGTCCGGCGCCGACCCATCTGCGGTATTGCATGAATTCGGCGTCGCTGCGGTTTGTGAAGGCGGGGTAACGGGCTGGTAACTCCACTGCTCTGCCGCGCATCCTAGCATTTGGTTGGAAATCGATGGAGTGCCCGATGTCCCTGGATCGACGGCGCGGCTTTCTGATCGTGTTCGCGGTTCTCCTATCCTTCCCCACGCTTTGCCGAGCGCAAGGGCAAGCCGGTGGTACCAAAACGAAGAGATCTGGGGGCGCGCTGAAACTTGACGGAGGCGTTCCGCCATACAAAGCGTGGCTGGAACAAGACGTCGTCTGGATCATTACCGACCAGGAGCGCGCCGCTTTCAAACTGCTCCAGAACGACGAAGAGCGCGACAACTTTATCGAAGCCTTTTGGGATCGTCGCAATCCCACACCCGACAGCTTTGATAACCCGTTCAAAGACGAGCACTACCGCCGGATCGTCTATGCCAACGAACATTTCGGTACTACCGCTCCTGGATGGAAGAGCGATCGCGGACGGACCTACATCTTATTTGGGGCACCCGCAGGAGTCCATTATCCTTCAGGCAGAGCGCAGGGTGAAAGGTCGGAGGGTGGTGATGCTTTATCCCTTCCTCTTGAAGTGTGGCACTATCGCTACATTGAAGGGCTTGGTCAAGACATCGATTTGGAATTCGTGGATGCATGCAGGTGCGGCGAGTTCAAGATGAGAATCACCCCCGCGATGGAGAAGTACGAACCGCACTTTGACCCGGAAGGTCCGGGCATCCGGTCGAGGGGCGGACTCCTCAACCCCCCAAAGATCAAGTTCAAGGATCTCGAAGAGAAAGCGACCGTTGACCTGCCTTGGAAGACGCTTCCCTTCGAAGTCAGCACTAGTAAGGTGAAGGCGACCGATGTCACCTCGCTTGTTCCCATTACGATCAGCTTCCAAAAGAGTGACCTTACGTTTGTCGAGAAAGACGGTACGCGGCGAGCAGGGGTGAATATATTTGGGCGCGTGACGACCCTTACTGGGCGTGTGGCCGAGATATTTGAAGGTACCCTGGAGATCGGCGCCTCCAGCGAGTCGGAAGCAAGTTCTAAGGACGCCACGAGTTTCGCAAAGACGCTCGCCTTGCGAAACGGCCGCTATAAGATCGACATCGCGGCGAAGGAAGCTAACGGCGATCATTGGGGACGATGGACACGGGGAGTGAAGGTCGGGGATTAGTGAGCTCTTGTTCCCGGAAAATCTTCTAGAGATTTATTACTTTCCTCTTGCACGAAGCTTCGAGTTATGGCATCTTCAAACATCTTCTTACGAAAGGACGCCCGATTTGGCGGACTACAACTACAAATCGCTAAGCGGGCAACGACGGCTGACGATAGGCCTGCGTTGCTTTAGGGCGTCATCCGGACGCGTCAGTTAGTCCTCGACGCCCTTCCCGCAAGGCATTGACAATTTAACTGCATAGGCAGACGACCGTCTGTGCCAACGCGCCGTCACTGCCATCGAGCGCGCCTCCGAGAACTAACGTTTCCTGGAGACGCGGCTTCGCGGCAAATGGCGCACGCTCCGGCTTGCTGCCGGTTAGAAAGATTTATGAGCATCGCATTGAAGATCAAGAACGGAACGCTGGTTGAGGGCGAGTCGCTTTGCCGCACCTGCCGCTCCGCGCACATCCAGAAGGGATTTCGTGAAAGTGAGGAGGCTATCTTCTGCACCTTCAGCCGTCTGCGCGCCGTATCTTTCAAGGTGGCGGAGTGCACCGACTACGAGAACCGCAACGTGCCCTACCGTTGGGAACTCGAGAAGATGGCTCTGCTGATCAACGTGGATCCGGCCCGCAAGCGTGCCGGTTTCAAGGTTGGCGCAGGCTCGGCTGTGGATGATGAGGACGAAGAGGACGAAGACTCCGTCAGCACCATGGAATAAGACTCAATTCGGGATTGCGGACCGCGGACCCGGGCAAAGGAAAGGAGGAAGGCGATGGCTTTGACAGTGGTCTACCTGATTGGGCTGGCAATTGTGCGGGGAATCGCGAGCGCTTTGCGTCGCCTGCGAGTGCGGCGACCGCGTGGACTCTGCGCGGGTTGCCAGTTCGTGCACATGCAGTACGGAGCCACGGGTCGCAATGCCGTGTTCTGTACCTTCGGTGCCGTGGTGCGTCCGGTGCGCCTTGATGTGCTGTACTGCACGGACTACCGCGACCGCAACGCTGGCGCTCGTCCCACGCGAATCGGATTCGTGCCCGGGATTAACGTCGCCGAGGGCGGTTAGAAACCCGGGGATTGCAACAAACAAAAATGGAGGACGGGCGAATTGCCCGTCGCTCCATTTTTTTGTTTCAACCCGAAGCGTTAAGGCGAGTGGTGTTATTTGCTGTCGCCGCCGTGATTGGCGTCGCCGGTGCTTTGCAGCTTGACGGTGTCCTTAGGACTGGTTTTCTGTTGGGGCTGAGGTTTGGGGGCGGCCGCTGGTTTGGCGGCTTCGCTGGCTTGGCTAGTGTGTGCGCTGCTGATTGAGTTCACCATATGAAGGGAGATCGGCGGTTCGGCTGGGGGCTTTAGGGGGATCGGCGATCTTTGGTAAGGGTTACCGGGTCATTGGATTTGGAAAGCGCAAGGCGTGTGAAACTCGCCTTACAAGTGTCCTGTGACCTTTTTGCCAGATAGTGTAGAGAACTCAACGAGGTGTGGGCCTCGCGCCAGAGTTGCAGCGATCGGCGGATCGTGCACCTTCGCTGGGTCCACAGTGAAGACCGAACATGGTGGATTCACGTCACCGACTGGAAAAGGCAGGAAACGAATGGGATGCCAGTCTCCGCAATCGAACACTGTTTTCTCCGGTCCCAAAGAGACAAGGTAGGTCTCCGGCCGTAAGTCATCCGTCCTTGTCAACATCAGCAGGGTTCGCTGGGTGTCCGCGTGCATGTATCCGGTCGTCTTCTCTCCGTTAACGACCACCTGTCCATTGACCCGTAAATACCAGCGGGTATATCCGCGTGCCGTGGAATACCACGTCGCTCCCGCAAGCAACAAGACCGCCAGAAAGACAAAGGCTCCCAAAGCTCGAAGGAAATCCTTCATACTGCTTTGTAGCAGGGACTGACACCGCGACGCCAGCGAAGGTTCCGGCGATCCTCTCCGCATTCAACGTCAGGCGCCGGTTACGAAGAACTGGTCGTCTGGCTTTTGGTCAGGTTTGTTGGGGGCGGCGTCGGCGGCTACGTCTTGTACGAACTCGCGGCGGCGTTCGGGGCCTTTGCGTTCGATTACACGAACGCGGCGGGCAGGCATGGTGCTTGGTTCGAGAGCGAGAATGCGGCCGTCGCGAACCTGAATGTGGGAGCGAAACCAGTCGGTGCGGAACATTCGTCCCGCGGCGTAGAAAGTCATGGATGCCGCGATCGGACCTTCAAATTCTTTTCCGGTGCAGGCGAGGATGCGTTTGCCCATCTCCTCGGTCCAGGTCATGCCGCCTACCAGGGGATCGTTAAGGCGGCAGCGCTCGAAGGGGACGGCGTGGGAGATTTTCCGCAACTGCAGCAGTTGCAGGAGGACGGAACTCCTGGCCAGGTTGGTGACGACGACCCTAGCTTCGGTGCTGGATACGCGCTCGAGTTTGATGTGCAGATCGGGCGTCCATTCGCGCTCAAATTCTTCGCGGGCGAGGTTCAGGCCTTTGTCGGTGGCCTCCACATAGCGAAGTGTGGCACGGGCGAGGATCAAGCTGAAGAAGCAGGTTACGACGGTGGCGATGAGTGGGATGTAGCTGACGAGCGTGATGAACAACACGCGGAACGAGTTGATCCAATGCATGGGCATATGCGTTGGAAAGAGTGTAGCCAGCGGGGACTGGCCGCTCTAGATGCGCTTGGTGAGGCGACGGGAGTTGGGCCGGGGCAGGGACTTTGGTAACTGCGAGACAAAATCTTTACCACCCTTCGACCTCGCTCAGGGCAGGCTCCGTGCACGGGGGAACACGGGGTAGGGCAAGGGCCCTTGCTATTCGAGGACGCTATCGTCTAGTTTTTTGCGTTCCCAGTCGGCGGCGGCCTGGACGAAGGCCAGGACTACGGGATGCGGTTTCTTTTCCGTGGAGGAGAGTTGGGGCTGGAACAGGGTGGCGATGAAGAAGCGATTGGTGGGGGATTCGATTGCGCGGATTTCTCCTTGCGCGCCGCGCGCGACTATGGGGAAGCCTGCCTCCATGGCAGCCCATTCGTATTCGGGATTGACTTCGAAATTGCAGAAAAATTCTTCGGTCACTAGTTCCTTGTCTTTGCCGTAGAACGATTGCAGGTAGGAGCCGGGGCGGAGGCGAATCTCCGGGACCTTGCCGGAGAGCTTGGGAGCGTCGCCTTTGCGGCCGGAGACGGCGCAGGCTACGGGATAGATGACGATGTTCTTGGAACCGGAATTGTTTTCTGCGCTATCGGCGTCGGCGATGCCGAGAACGTTGCGGGCGAATTCGATGAGGGCATACTGGAAGCCGCCACAGGTGCCTAGAAAAGGCCAGTCGCGGCGACGGGCGAACTCGATGCCTTTTAGCATGCCGTCAAAGCTTTTGTAGGGACTGCCAGGGGAGGCCCAGAGGCCGTCGAAGGTCTCGAGACGTTTTTCGGCGCCGGGGGCGGTTAGCTGCGGGGTGGAAATCCATTCGGATTCGACTTGCAAATTAAGTTTACGGGCGGCGTGCTGGATTGAGTCGGTGGTGGCGGGGTGGGAACGGAATTCAGGATTGAAGTCCCCGAGGATTCCGATGCGAACGGCGTTACTCACGGGGTCATTGTACTAGAGCGGATGGCGGGGGCTGGGGTGTGGCGGTTAGGAGAATGGTGCGGGTGGGCGTTGGTGGTGTGGCAGAAACCAAGATCCCTCGCGTAGCTCGGGATGACAATCCTTCGTAGCTCGGGATGACAACAGTGCGTGAGGTGACAAACGATTTAGAGCAGGTGCGTGAGGGTTAGTAGTGCGTAGAGGCTGAGGAGGGCAAGGGCGGGGCCTCCCCAGATCATTGCGGCGCATTTCCAGCCGAGGGAGCGGGCCAGGTCGCGCTGGCTGCGCCAGGAGATCAGGAAAGTTGGGTTGTTCTTGCCTTTCATCAGGACGACGGGCGGGTTTGGATCGAAGTCATTGGGCGAGGAGGCCTGAGTGGTGTTGTTCGGCGCGTTGTTACCTGATGAGTCGTTAGGATTCTGAGTGGCTGCAACGCCTGGGGTGGTTGCTCCGGCGGCGGCCCAGGCGCCGAGATTGGTGACGCCCGCTCTCATTAGCGCGGCGGAGATTTTTTGCTGCTGGGTCATATCGGCTGCTTTGCTTGGGCCAGTTTCTGGCGAGAGGCGGATTACGCGGGTCGATGTCGTGGACAGGGCTTTATTGTAGATCTCATCGTAGGCGGGATCGTGCTGAAGGCCGCTCGTCAGGACGCCGCTGAAGAGATTTCTGTCTCCTGTCACCGGCGACAGGGCGGCTCGCGCTCTCTCAGGGTTCAGGGAGAACGAAAACGCATTGCCGACGATGAAGGCGGCGGTTTCATCATCCTGAATTGGTTGCGGGGTGAGTTCGAGGCCGGGATTTTCGTCGACTGTGCCGAGCATGAAGAGCGCGTTCTTGGGCTTGATGCAGAACTCTTCGACTTTGATTTTGTTGGTTGTGTTTATGCCGTGGCGCGAGAGGAAGCTGCGGACGTTCGGGGGTACTTCTTGTTTCGTGGTGAAGAACCCATCGCAGAATTCTTGCTGGAAGTCTTGATGCAGGTCGAGATCGGCGCCGCGGGGATCAACCATGATTTTGCCGGTGTTGTCATCGAGAAAGAATGGGACGTGCATGCACTCGGCGGCCACCTTGACCCAGCTCTTGTTCTTGCCGGACTGCTTCCATTCCCAGACGAAAGTGCGGTACCAGTAGCAGGGGCGCGACGTGACTGGCGCGGCCACGGTGTAGGGGCCGACGGCGAGGCCGCTGAGTTCGACCAGTCCCATGGAGGCGCTGCGAATTTTGGAAACTGGCGTGTTGAGGATGAGTTGGCGGCGTTGCAGCAGGCGGAAGCCCTGGAAGAATAGGTAGAGTCCGAGGCAGAGTCCGAGGATGCACCAGAGGGCGAAGGCGCCTGGGTTCGAGGAACGCAGCAGCAGGGTAGAGAGGATCATGATTCGGCGCGTGGGGGCGCTCTGTATCGAGGCTAGTGGAGCGGGTTGGGTGGTGGCTGCTGAAAAGCGGGGATTGGGCTTACGTTGGTAATGGGAAAGGGCCCAAAACCTTTAACCACGGGGGACACCCTTCGGCTTCGCTCAGGGCAGGCTCGGTCACACAGGGTAAATCTTTAGCGGGTGCTTGTTTCTGTATGGGGGCGATGTTCATTTTGGCGGCGGCGTTTCAGCAGGAGGTAGGCTGCGGTTAGTCCTGCGAAGAAGACCAGGCCGCCTAGTTGGTTTATGCGGGAGGAGCGGAGAGTCTGGATTATGAAGACCGAGGCGAGGATGAAGCCCAGGATCGAACCCCACATTCCCAGAGGAGAGCGAAGGGGCAGGGCGGCGATCTGCTCGCGAGTGAGGCGGCGGCGGAAGCTTATGTGTGCGGCCAGAGATATGACCCAGCAACTGAACAAGCCGGAGAAGGCGGCTCCCATGATGTAGACGAACGCTTGCTTTCCGGCCCAGTTTTCGATGATGAGTGCGGTTACGATCCCGTAGGAAGAGACCAGCACGGCCAGGGTGGGCGAGCCGGAGGCGTTCAGTCTGCCCATGCTCTTAGGGGCCCATCCGGAACGTCCCATGGAAAAAAGCAGGCGGGAGGCGACGTAGAGTTTGGCGTTGGCTCCGGAGAGTGCGGCGGTTAGAACTACGAAATTCATGAAGTAGGCGGCGGCCGGAACTTTGGCCAGCCGGAGCACGCTTACGAATGGACTCTCGGCGACTCCGGTGTGGTTCCAGGGCATGACGCCGGCCAGGACGGTGATGGCGCCGAGGTAGAGGCCGGCCAGCAGGAAGAAAGTTAGGCGGACGGCGCGGAGAATGTCCTTGGAGGAACGGGATTCGCCGGTGGTGACGGCCAGCATCTCGATGCCGCCGAAAGCGTAGATGGCCCAGAACACGGCCAGCATTGGGGCGACTGGGCCCTTGGGAAAGAATCCGCCCTGGGAGGTGTATTGCAGGGCGACGCGTCCGCTGAAGAGGAGTGCTGCGCCGGCGACGATGAAGGCGACGATGGTGGCTAGCTTGATCATGGAAAACCAAAATTCGAAGCGTCCGTAGGAGGCCACGCTGCGCAGATTGACCAGAAGAAGCAGAGCTGAGAAGACGATGACCCAAATCTCTCCTGGGACGGTGGGGAACCAGTAGGTCATGTAAGCGGCGGAGGCGGTGAGCTCGGCTCCGATGGAGAAGGCGATGGAGGCCCAGTAGGCGGCGCGGCAAAGAAATCCCAAGTATTGATTGAGGTAGAGTTCGCCGTAGAGGCCGAATGATCCGGCGGCGGGGTGCATGCTGGCTAGTTCACCGAGAGCCATGGCAACGGTGTAGGCGAGGAAAGCGGCGACGAGGTAGCTGAGAATTATGCTGGGGCCGGCCATTTCCAGGGCGGCGGCGGAGCCGAGGAGGAGGCCGGTGCCGATGGAGCCGCCGACGCCGACCATGGTCATTTGTCCGGCGGTGAGTTGGTGGTGGAGGCCTTGTTCGTGGATCTCCTGGGCAGCGGGGGCTTGAGGCATGGGGCACGATATCAAATGAAGAAGCAAGTGGCCAGTGGTCAGTGGCCAGTCTACCAACCCGAATCTTCTGGCCACTGATCACTGACCACTGACCACTGGGGTTCCGGTGACTTTAGTACTCGGCATGTGGGCCTTACGGATTGCTGGGGGTGGGATGGGCTCCTAGAATCGTGGGAGCGGTAGTCTGCCCAGAAACGACCCATGCCTGAGATCACAAAGCGTCTCGAACGAGCCGAGATAGTCAAGCGCATCGAGCGCGCGGAGAAACTTCTGCAAAAGGGGAAGGCTCCCGAAGCGCTGGAAGAATATCTGCTGGCCTTGCGCGACGATCCAGAAAACGACACGGTGCGGCAAGTGGCGGCGGATTTGTGTTTGTCGCAGAACCGGACTGTGGATGCGGTGCGGCTGCTGGGGGAGCTGTTTGAGCGGCAGGTGGATGGGGGAGACGCGACGCGGGCGAGCCTGACCTATAAGAAGCTGGCGCGGCATGGCAATCCGACGTGGGAGCAGAAATTCCGCTTTGGGCAGTTGCTGGAAGGATCGAATAAGAAACTGGCGGTGGGGACGTATGAATCTGCGTTGAGCGATCTGGCGAAGCTGGAGAACAAGAAGGGCTCGCTTGAAGTGCTGGGGCGCGTGGTGGCGCTGGAGCCGATCCAGGCAAATTTTCTGCGGGTGGCGGAACTGTCGTCTGAACTGGGGGACAGCCCGGCTGCGGCGAATGCATTCAAGCGGGTGGCGCAGCTGGCGGCGGCGGGAGGCGGCGATCCGGCGCAGTGGTATGAGCGCGCTTACCAGGAAGACTCTTCAGATGAGGAAATAACGCTGGCCTACGGGAAGAGCCTGCTGGGGCAGGGTCAGGTGGGAGCTGCGATATTTATTCTGGAACCGCAGGTGAATGCCGGGAAGAATTCGGTGCAGCTCCGGGAAATCTATGCGGAAGCTTTGCTGGCGGCGGGGCGCTACGCGGAAGCCGAGCCGTTGGTCTGGCAACTGTTTGAACAGAACGCCAACTGGATGCCGCAGGTGACCGGGCTGATTGGGCAATTGGTGGATGCGGAGCAGGATGATGCCGCGGTGGCGCTGGCGCGCAAATTGGGACAGGTGCACGCGAAGCGCGGCGAGCGGCGGCAGTTTTTGGCGGCGATGCAGGATATTACGGCGGCGCGGCGGGCTTCGCCGGGGATGCTGGAGTTCATGGGCGAGTTGTTCAACGGGGCGAACCGCGAGGGCGACTACTGCCAGACTTTGCTGAAACTCTTCGATGTGTATTGCGATACGGGGGACTTCGCCAAGGCGGCGGAGTGTCTGGACCGGGCGGCGGAAGTGGATCCGTATGAGTCTGGCCATGGGAAGCGGCTGGAGCGGTTGAAGGGCAAGATTGACGAAGGAAAGTTTAAGGCGATTGCGGCGCGATTCTCGACGGCAGGGCCGAGCGCGGCGGAGAAGGCGATTGAGCATGAAGCGACGCTGGGAGCTTCCACGTTGCAGGACCTGATGTTGCAGGCGGAAATCCTGGTGCAGTATGGGATGCGGAACAAAGCTGTGGAGAGGTTGCAGAGGATCCAGGAGCTTTTTCCGAAGGAAGAGGAACGCAACGAAGACTTGCAGAGGCTGTATCTGGCGGCGGGGATGACACCGAGCTATGCTGGAGCGGCGCCGCTGCCGGTCGTGGCAGCGGTTGCGGGACCGGCGGGAAACGGGGCTGCGGCAGCGCCGGCGGCGGATCCGGCGGCGGAGATGCGAAACGTGACCCGCGTGGCCGAGATCACGCGCAAGCTTTATCACCAGGGGACGGCGCCTGCGGTGCTGACGACTGCGGTCAACGAAATTGGCGGGCACTGGGAAGTATCGCGGTGCATTGCGTTGATGCGGACGCCCGGTTCGGCGCCGACGGCGGTGCAAGAGTTTTGCGGCCGGGGAGTGAAGGCTGGCGGTTCCGCAGCGATTAAGGAAGTGATGATCGCGCTGCAGGAAATCTCTCTGGCTGGTGTACACGGCGAGCCCATTATTATTGCGGACGCGCAGAAGGGTCCGGAGTTGCACGGAGTGCGCAAGGCTGTGGCGGAGTTGGGAACGACGGCGGTGCTGGCGTTTCCGCTGAGCAATGGCGAGGATTCGGTGGGCGTGCTGGCGCTGCTGCACAACAAGCCGCGGACGTGGCCCCACACTGATGCGGTGGTGCTAAAGACGCTGGCCGATCAGATGGTGATCGCGCTGAATAACGCCGGGCTGCGGCGGCTGGTGAAGAATCTTTCGGTGACGGAGGAGAAGTCGGGACTGCTCAAGCGGGGTTCTTATCTTGATTTGCTGTTGGCGGAAAGTAAGCGCGCGGTGCAGAATGCCGCGCCACTTTCCGTGTTGCTGCTCCAATTTGGGCGGAGCGCCGCGCTGATCAAAGAGTATGGCGAGGCTCCGGTGGAAGGCGCGATGGAAAAGATTGGGCAACAGTTTGCGGCGAACATCCGGACGAATGATCTGGCGTTCCGCTACGACACTACAACGATCGCCATCATTCTGGGCGAGACGGCGGAGAAAGAAGCGATGATGGCGATTGAGAAATTGCGGAAGATCATCGCTGGGGTGCGCCTGCCGGCGAAAGATGGCGCCGACAAAGGCCACGCAATGGAATTTTCGGCTGGGCTGGCCGAGGCGGTCGTGAAAGACAGCTATGATCCGGTGGACATTGTGACGGAAGTGATCAACCGCGCTGAACATGCGCTGGCTACTTCACTAGTGCAGGGCCCGGGGAAAGTTGTGGCGTTGGGCGCTGCGCTGGCTGCGGGGGCTGTAGCGTAGTTCCGAGTCCCGAGCCGCGGGTCCCGAGCGAGTCATGAGTTCCGTAATAACACTCCCAACAATCGCCGATTTCTTAGGCTTGTCATGGACTTCAATCGTCCAAGGGCACTCGCGTTCTGATTTTTCGTTCGAACTCGCGACTTGCGGCTCGGGACTAACTGCTGCCTCGGTGGTCAAATCTCCTTCTGCGCTGTTAAACTAACCAGTTTGACTCTCACTTTTATTCCGCTCTGAGAGCGGGTCTGTAAGGAAATCATGTTAAAGCCGGGAGATATTGCGATTGTGAGTGGCGCGCGGACGCCCTTTGGGCGCTATTGTGGCAAGCTGAAGGATTTTACGGCGCAGGAGTTGGGCGCGGTTGCCGCCAAGGGGGCGATGGAACGGGCTGGGGTCGATCCGAAGGAATTTGATCATATCGTGTTTGGCAACGCGCAGCAGACTTCGGGTGACGCTCTGTATGGGGCGCGGCATGTAGGGTTGCGGACGGGGCTGCCGATTGAGACTCCGGCGCTGACGGTGAACCGGCTGTGCGGGTCGGGGATGCAGTCGATTGTCTCGGCGGCGCAGATGATTATGGTCGATGAGGCGAAGATTGTGCTGGCGGGCGGGATGGAGGCGATGTCGCAGGCTCCATTTGTGATTCGAGGACGGGACGGATTTACGCTGGCTCCGGGCGGCAAGCTGGAAGATTCGCTGATGGTGGCGCTGCTGGATACTTACTGCGGGTCATACATGGCGAACACCGCTGAGCTTTATG
>DATMQT010000084.1:0-6872 GCA_035566655.1 Candidatus Dormiibacterota bacterium | reverse complement strand
GCGCTGAAGTCGTCGCCGTTCAGGCTGACGTGCTTGTTGTTGTCTTTGGGAAGGACGGCTTCGAAGTTGGGAAATTGACCGGTGAGCTGGCGCGAGGTCAGCAGGCGCGGGCCGATGCGGAAGAAGAGCGTGGATTCGTCTTTGGCGAAGTCGATGGTTTCGACATCATTGGTGGAATCGACCAATAGCTTCAGCTCGTCCATGCACTTCTTCGGGATGAGGGTTTTCATTTCGCCGGAGACGCCCTCGAATTTTTCTCCGTTGCGCTCGATGTGAGCGAGGCGATGACCATCGGTCGCGACCATGGTGATGGACTCAGGCTTGAGGACCATGAGGGCGCCGTTCAGGGTGTAACGGGATTCTTCGTTCGCGATGGCGAAGCCGGTCTTGGCAATCATCTCGCGCAGAACCTGGGCAGGGATCTTGACTACTCCGGCAGTCGGAAAGACGGGGAGGCTGGGGAAATTCGACTTTGCCATTCCAACCATCTTGGTGTTGGAGCGTCCGCAGCGGATGCTGACCCAGTGGTTGTCGAGCAGCTTGATGGTGATCTCTGCGTCGGGCAGAAGCTTTACGTAGTCGTATAGTTTGCGCGCGGGGATGGTACAGGAGCCTTCCTTCTTGACCTTGGCGTTGCAGGCGGTGCGCAAGCTCAAGTCGAGGTCGGTAGCGGTGAGCGACAACTTGTCGCCAGAAGCTTCGAAGAGATAGTTGGAGAGGATCGGGATCGTAGTCTTGCGTTCGACAACTCCCTGCGTGGCCGTCAGCTCGCGCAGAAGTTCAAACTTGCTGACCGTGATCTCCATAATCCCAGTTCCAGTCGCAGTGGCCACTTCAACCGGCATAGCCGAATCTCCCGTAGGGCGGCGCTACTTCTATTGCTTTTTTATATCAAATTAAAAACCTATAAAACCAGCAGTAACAGCAGGTAGCTCGGAAAAGTGGAAAACCGATCCAACTGGCCTGCTGCCCCCCGTTTGCCGATACACCGTTCATGTCCAAAATAGGTCCCGCGAGCGGCGGAGGCGGTGGAGGAGTGGAGACCGACTTTCCGCTTCGAACTGTTCTTACACAGCTTCCACACCTGCTCCACAGAGAACTGGAAGGAAGACGCTCCGGTTTGGTGGAAAACTGCGCAGAGGCCGCGCATTAACCGCCTAGCTGCTCGGTCAGCTTATTGATGAGCCTGTTCAAATCCTTATCGTTCTTGCGAGCCTCGTCGATTTTATCGACGGAGTGCAGCACGGTGGTGTGGTGCTTACCGCCGAACTGCCGTCCGATCTCGGGCAGCGACGCTTCGGTCAGATGCTTAGCCAGATACATGGCGATCTGACGGGGGTAGACGATGGCGCGGGAATTATTCTTGGCCTTGATCTCGACCAGGCGCAGCCCGAACTGCTCAGCGGTGGCCTTCTGAATGGATTCGATCGTGACCTTGCGGGCCTGCGAGTCGATGAAGTTCTTGAGCACCTGCTGGGCGTAGGGGAGAGTGATTTCGGCGCCGATCAGCGAAGAATGGGCGACCAGGCGAATGAGCGCGCCTTCCAGTTCGCGGACGTTGGAACGGATGTTCGAGGCGACGTAAAGGGCGACGTCGGTGGGCAGGGTGACCTTTTCCTGCTCGGCTTTTTTCTGCAGGATGGCAACCTTGGTCTCGAGGTCGGGGGGTTGGATGTCGGCGATCAGACCCCATTCGAAACGGCTGCGCAGGCGATCTTCCACTTCGGCCAGCTCTTTGGGCGGGCGGTCGCTGGCGATGACGATCTGCTTCATCGATTCATGCAACGCGTTGAAAGTGTGGAAGAACTCTTCCTGGGTGCGTTCTTTCTGAGCGAGGAACTGGATGTCGTCGACCAGCAGGACGTCAACGTTGCGGAACTTGTCGCGGAAACTGGTCATCTTGTCGTAGCGCAGCGAGTTGATCATCTCGTTGGTGAACTTCTCGCTGGAGACGTAGCAGATGGCAGCTTGCGGGAGGCGTTTCTTAATTTCGTGCCCAATAGCCTGCATCAGGTGGGTTTTGCCCATTCCGACGCCACCGTAGAGGAAGAGCGGGTTGTAGGCCTTGGAAGGCCGCTCCGCTACGGCCTGGCAAGCGGCGTGGGCAAACTGGTTACCGCTGCCGATGACGAAGGCGTCGAAGGTGTAGCGCGGATTCAGTTGCGCGGCGCCGTCCCAATCGAAACGGGCCTGGGCGGCTGCGGCCGCGGAACCACCCGAAGTGGGAGCGGAGGTCGCGATCACGGAAAGGCCGCCATCATGGCGGAGTGGAGTGGAGGCCGGGTCGTCTTCGGGTGTGACGAACTTGACGTCGGCATACTCGAGGCCGAGATTATCGATGGCTTCCTGAATCAGGTCGGCATACTTGTCGCCTACGTGGCGGAACTCGACGGTGGGAACGCGCACGAAGAGTACGCCACCGGTCGCATGGCTATAGCGGGTGGGCTTCAGCCAGGTGTCGTAGGAGTGCCGGTTGATCTTCTTCTCGAGGGCGTCGAGGATGCGAATCCAAGGATTGGGGGCAAGCGTTGTACTTGGAACGGACATAAAGGCTCATCTCGGGGCCGGCGGCTGGTACGGGCCCGACTGTTAAAAATTCTCGACTCTCTTAATTAGTGCAGAGCGCCTCCCGTTTGCTGGGAGCGGGTGCCTGGACGAAGAAATCTCAGTAAGTAGAACAGGCGGCATACTAGCACAAAATATTTTGCCGCGTGGAAAACTTCGCGAAGAAATTTTTTCGCGCAGACAGGATTCGAGCGCGAACTTTTTGTGTTGTCAAGTAGCGAATGTATAACTGCAACGTGAGTGGTGCATAGAATTATCGCACGTGAGCGAGTTGCGGGAAAGCCAGAATTGGCGCTCAGTTCGGCGGAATGCGGAAATGCGTGAGGAGGATGGTGGCGGAAATTCCCGGCGCGCAAAAATTTTGCCGTGTTGGTGCGCGGTACCCGGAAGCGAGTGTGGGCTCCACAGGTTGAGAGAAAAAGATCAAGCATGAATTGGTGATGCGAGCAAGAAAATTTTGTGCGTGTGGCAGCGCGGAATTCTGTGTGAGGAATTGCGATCGGCTGCTATGCCGGTTTGCCGGGTTCTAGGAAGGTCATTTATACTCATAGTTTGCCTAAAGGCCATTGATCGAATCAGGAGCAGCCATTTTTCATGCCCAAGCGCACTTTCCAACCTAACCGGCGTAAGCGCTCGAAGAAGCACGGATTCCGAACGCGCATGAAGACTAAGAGCGGAGCCGCGGTGTTGTCGCGCCGGCGCGCGAAGGGTCGCAAGCGGGTCTCGGTGAAGCCCGGCTTCCGCGAGTAAGACTTCGATTTCTCTCCGGGGCGTGTCCGGGGATCCCATAGGGTCGTCATCCTGAGCGATTTGCACAGCATCTGCAGACGGATTGTGAGCGAGCCGTGAGCGCGCTTGCTCCGGAGGGAGCGCCGGATCTGCAGGGGCAGAGCGGGAAGAAGAATCCACGCAGCGGGCGACTGTTGCGGCATGCGGATTTCGAGCGCGTCTACAAGCAGGGGCGGCGCCATTTTTCAGCGAACATTACGGTGTTCTACTTGCGGCGGGCCGAAGGCGAAGGAATGCGAGTGGGCTTCACGGTTGGCCGCGCGCTGGGAGGGGCAGTCGACCGGAACCGCATGAAGCGCCGATTGCGCGAAGCGGTTCGCTTGAGTCGGAGATCGCCCGGGCCCGGCGTGGATGTCGTGATCAATCCGAAGAAGTCAGTGCGGACCGTGGAATTCTCAGTGCTGCTCGCGGAGGTCAGCCGGGCATTCGAAGTGATTCGCCAGAGGATGGCGGACGAGCCGCGGGCGACGTAGTGGAGGCTTGTTCGATTGAGTATGCAGATTGCACGCAAATCCGTGTTGCTGCTGTTGCGTGGGTATAAGTGGGCGCTCTCTCCTATGCTTCCGCCGAGTTGCCGTTACGTGCCGACTTGTTCGGAGTACGCCATGGAGGCCGTGGAGCGCTATGGCGCGGTGCGTGGTGGGTGGATGGCGATGATGAGGATTTTGCGGTGCCATCCTTTTGTGAAGGGTGGATACGATCCGGTCATGCGCCGGGAGACGCTTGGGAAGTTTGGGCGGCCTTGAGAGCTGCGGGTCAAAATCTTAAACCGCGAAGGGCGCAAAGGAATCGCGAAGGACGCAAAGAGAACCTCAGGCATTTGTCAGTGGTTGGGAGCCGCCATCGCGAGATTGGGCCGAATGCAAGACAGTCTTAAAACGCAGAGAACGCAGAGAAGGGCCGCAGAGGTCGCGGAGAAAAACGACAAAATCTTAAACCGCGAAGGGCGCAAAGGAATCGCGAAGGACGCGAAGAGAAGCTCGGGCATTTGTCAGTGGTTGGGAGCCGCCATCGCGATTGTGCAGAATGCAAGACAGTCTTAAAACGCAGAGAACGCAGCGCAGAGAAGGACCGCAGAGGTCGCGGGGAAAAAGGACAAATCCTAAACCGCGAAGGGCGCTAAGGGATGGCGAAGAGCGCTAAGAAGACGGCGGTGCCTTTCAAAGCTTAGACGTGAGTGTTGCAAGTGAAGCCAACACGAAATTTCAGAAGGTAAGGCATTGGCAGACTTTCAAGGTCCACAGCAAGAACCCGGAACGGAGCGCCGACTTCTCCTAGTCTTTGCGCTTACGTTTCTTATTATTCTTGCGTCCCAGCCTTTGCTGAAGAAATACGGGCCGAAGACTCCCGAGCCTGCTCAGCAAGCACAGAATGCGCCCGTGGCTCCGGCTCCGACGACGGCATCGCCGTCTGTTCCTCCGCCCGCGCCCGCTTCGGCGGGAACGAAGCAGGCTTCAGCGGAAACGGAGACCATGGTTGAGAACGATCTGTACCGGATCCGGTTCACGAATCGCGGCGGCCAGGTGAAGTCGTGGGTGCTGAAAAAATTCCAGGATGATAAAGGTCAGCCGCTCGAGTTGGTGAATGCGAATGCGGCGGCGAAATATGGGTATCCGTTGGGGTTGTGGGCCTACGACGAGGGGCTGCGCAACAAGCTGAACTCCGCGCTGTATCTGCAAAATCCTGATGCGGGCGGCGGACTGACCGCGCCCGCGGATATTTCCTTCGAATACTCGGATGCCGACACGGCGGTGCGGAAGACATTCCACTTTGATCACAGCTACGTGGTGAAGGTGGAGACCTCGGTGGTACAGAAAGGCAGCGAGGCCACGGCCTTTCCGGTGTGGCCGGCGGGCTTCGGAGACGAGAACACGCCGGCCGCTTATGCGGCAGCCCGGGTGGAGTACCAGAATGGCAACGATGTCGAGCGCTTGGCATTGAAGAAAGTGGCGGGCGGAGGGACCATTCGCGGACCCTTCAATTGGGCCGCGGCGAGCGATCAATATTTTGCGGCGGTGTTCCTGCCGGAGGATCCGGCGAGTGCGGCGATGGTGACATTGCGCGGCGCGCTCGATAATCCGGCAGACGCGAAACATCCGAACGAATTGGTGGGTGTGGCGGTGGGGCGGCTGGGAGGAGCGACCGAGGAGCGGATCTACGTTGGGCCGAAGGCGCTCGATGTGCTGGAGAAGGTTCCGGTGGCCGGGCTGCCGGCAGGGGCAGAACCCGATTTGCGGAAGCTGGTGGATTTCGGCTGGCTGGGACTGATTGCGCGCCCGCTCTTTCTGTGGCTGAAGTGGACCTACAACCACATCGTGGCGAACTGGGGCTGGGCCATCGTGGTCCAGACCCTGATCATCAACCTGGCGCTGTTGCCGCTGCGCATCGCGCAGATGAAGTCGATGTTGAAGATGCAACGGGTGGCGCCGCAGATCAAGTCGATCCAGGAGAAGTATAAGAAATACAGCATGCGGGATCCGCGGAAGCAGGCGATGAACGAGGAGATCGCCGCGCTCTATAAGAAGGAAGGTGTGAATCCGGCGGGAGGGTGTTTGCCGCTGATCATCCAGATGCCCTTCCTGTTTGCGTACTACCGCATGCTGGGCGTGGCGCTGGATTTGCGGCTCGCGCACTGGGCCTGGATTCCGGATCTTTCCTCTGCCGACCCATATCACATCCTGCCGATCGCGGTGATCATCAGTATGCTATTCATGCAGCGCATGACGCCGCAGGCAGGCATGGATCCGGCGCAGCAGAAGATGATGAACCTGTTCATGCCGGTGATGCTCGGGTTCATCAGCTGGAACCTGGCTGCGGGACTGTGCCTGTACTGGTCGGTGGGAAATGTGATTGGAATCGTGCAGCAAGTCATCATGAACCGCACGCCTTTGGGACGCGAGATGCGGGAGATGATGGAGAAGCGGGCGCGAAAGAAAGATAAGTAAGCCGTTAGCTGTTAGCCATTAGCTTTTAGCTGGTTCAATTCTCGCTGAGAGCTGGCGACTGAAAGCTGAGAGCTGATTTTCTATGCCTATTCCTGACAAAATTGCCGCTGCGAACAAGATCAACGAATTTCTGCGGGGCGTGGTGGCGAATGCCGGCCTGCGTCTGAAATATCGAATTACGGTGGATCCTCCGTTGCCGGAAGAGCGCGACTGGGAGCGTCCGGAGATCCTGGTGGAGTTTGCCGGGCCGGACTCGGCGCTCATGCTGGAGCGCGGCGCGGAGTTGCTGCGCTCGATTGAGTTGCTGGCCATCGAGATGCTGCGGCTCCCCGGCAACGAGCACGAGAAAATTTCGTTTGACTGCATGAATCACCGGGCCATGCGGATTGAGGAGTTGCGCATGGCGGCCAGCGTGGCGGCGGAGAAAGTTCGGAAGACTGGGGCGCCCTACAAGTTTGCGCCGATGTCTTCGCGGGAACGGCGCATTGTGCATTTGGCGTTGCGGGATGAGGCGGATCTGCGCACGGAGAGCGAAGGCGAGGGCATGCGGCGATGTCTGGTGGTGTATCCGAA
>DATMQT010000083.1:0-29159 GCA_035566655.1 Candidatus Dormiibacterota bacterium | reverse complement strand
GCGGCGATCGTCGGAGACCACGAAATAGTATTCCGTGAACTCGAAACCGGAGAGCGCGTAGACACGCCCCGGCACGATCTCACTGATCCGGCGGGGAACGAAAGCGTTGCCGGTTGCGGCGTCCTCCGAAAAAGAAGTGGTCAGGGTAATCGGGCGCTCGAAGTCTTTGTAGCCGCTGCGCCGAAGATAGTCTTGGGCCTTTGCCTGGTCTCCGTCCGCAAGGGCCAGCTTTCCGAGATGATAGTAGACCTCACGCAGCCAACCAACATGAGGCGCTTTGTCGATATTTTCCAGGCACCAGGCCAGCTCGGCTTCGGCCGCCTTTTTCTGATGAAAAACGCCGGGAAGTTCAGCGCGGACGATTCCGGCAATCCAGTTCACAACGAAAATCTTCCCCCCGGAAAGCTGCTTGGCCTGATCGAGCATCCCGATGGTTTCTTTCACGTAGCCCACGCGGTGTATCAGGGATACTGAGGAAGCGTGCTGTGCCCGCAACAAGCCGATGGCGCTCAGATACAGTGCTTTTTGGCTGTCCGCTAGGTGCGGCTCGAATTCCTTCAGCCGCGCGGTGAAAAACTCCGCGCCCTCGCCTTGCCGGTTCGCGTTCGCATATTCGGCCATGAGCAGGAAAAGCAGCTGAGGATCCTGTGGCGGCGCCACGCTGTTTACGGCCTTCAGGTACTCGAGTTCTGGGCGATGAGAAACGGTAACAGAGTTGACATGGCTGTCTGCCGCAGCGGTCGTTTTGTAGAGCATGGTAACCGCTGAGACCAGCAGGAATGCAGCGACGGTGTAGAAGACGGTTTTCATAATGGGGCTCCTTTCTTTCTGTCTGTCCTCTCCCGAGATAGATGTATATGCATCTATCTCGTCGCAAATTTTTTTATGCCGCCAGCGCCGCCCCGGTTGTTTGTGAGACTGCCCGCTTCATGCTTGTCCAGCCGGCTTCCCCCAGCTCCTTTCGCAGCCTCCGTTGTGCGGCCTCCCAGAAGGGCTGAGCGGTCGCCAGTTGCCTCCGGCCAGCCCGGGTAAGACTGAACAGACGCTCCCGCTTGTCCTTTCCACGCCTGGCGCGAATCCAACCCTGCTTTAGCATCGGCCGCAGCGTCCGGGTCAGGGTCGTGCTGTCCATCGCAAAGCCTGCGCTCAAGCGCTTTTGATTCGCTTCTCCTGTCAAATCCAATGCCGTCAGCAGGCCGAATGGCGTGATCTCGATTCCCGCCTTCGCCAGTTCCTGGTCGTAGATCCGCGTTACGACGCGAGTGGCACGACGCAGGTTCTGACACGCGCAGGGAAGGGCAAAAAGTGCTTCCGCCCGCGGTTCAGGAGTCTCAGTTCGCATATCAAGATGTATATACATATATAGTGACTTTGTCAACTCACGGCCCTAACGGATTGTCGGCAAAGCGGAAGAGGTGCCCCACTAGTGGCGATTTTCGACGAAGCCTGACTTGAGCTAAGCCGAAGGGTGGGCACAACGAACGCTTGCACCACAAGCTGTTCACTGTAGTTTCCCGGTGGGACGCCATGGGGCAGCGCTTGATCTATCATCTCTGCATGCCTGCGCCAACTCAAACCCTCGTCCTGACCTTTGAAGAAACCCGCAGCGTCGTTGAGCATCACGCAGCGCATGTCGCTCCGGGCGCGGAAGAAACACTAGACCTTCTAAACGCCGCCGGCCGCGTCTTGGCGGAACCCATCGCAGCCGATCGCGACATCCCTCCCTTCCCACGCTCCACCCGCGACGGCTATGCCGTCCGCACCGCCGATCTTGCAAAACTTCCCGCCAAGCTGAAAGTAATCGGAGAGATCAAAGCCGGCCCATTGCAACTCCCGTCAAACCTGAATCAAGGGGAAACATTCTCCATCATGACCGGAGCCCCCGCCCCGCCAGGCGCAGACGCAGTAGTGATGGTCGAATACACATCCCAGCAAGCCGATTCCGTCGAGATCACAAGAGGCGTCGCCCCCGGAGAAAATATCGTCCCCAAAGCAGCTGAAGCCAAACGAGGCAGCCTCCTACTCAACAAAGGCACGCGACTCAACGAAGCAGACATCGCATTAGCAGCCTCAGTCGGCAAGTCGCGCCTGCAAGTCTTCATTCGTCCGCGCGTAGCCGTGCTGACTACCGGCGACGAGATCGTCGAAGTCGCCGCCGCACCCGGTCCCACGCAGATCCGCAACTCCAACACCTATTCCCTCGCAGTGCAGATCCAGCAAGCCGGCGGCGAGCCCGTGCTCCTGCCCATCGCCCCCGACGAACCCTGCCGCCTGCGTCAACTGATCGAAGAAGGTTTGCAGTCCGACCTCCTGATCATGACCGGCGGCGTCTCCATGGGACGCTACGATTTAGTCGAGCAAGTCCTAGCCGGCCTGCAAGCCGAATTCTTCTTCACCGGAGCAAAAATCCAACCCGGCCGCCCCGTAGTATTCGGCCGTTGTGGCGCGGGCTCCCCTGCCCGCGAAGGGGCTTCCGCCTCAGCCCCAGCCTCGAAATATTTCTTCGGCCTCCCTGGCAATCCAGTCTCCACCATGGTCACCTTCGAACTGTTCGCCAGACCAATGCTCGAAGCCCTGGCAGGAATGCCCCCGCACCCGCTAACCTTCCTGCACGCCCGCCTGAAATCAGAAATCCACATCAAGACCGGCCTGACCCGGTTCCTCCCCGCAATTCTTTCAGGAAAATATGAAGCGTCGCAGGCGGAACTCGTACCCTGGCAGGGTTCCGGCGACGTAGGCGCCCGCTCCCGCGCGAATTGCTACATCGTCATCCCCCCAGACCGCGAGCACATCCTCGCAGGCGAGTGGGTAGCAATCATGCCCCACTAAACAGAGTGCGCCCGCCCCCGCTTTGAAAGCGCACTTTCGCCGACAGCACAAAGTATCTACTTTAACTGACCACTGCCCACTGGCCACTGACCACTGCTTCAACCATGTAAGATAGAGGTTCCGCATGACGAAGAAACTCTCCCACTACGACGACGCCGGCCGCGCCCGTATGGTCGATGTCTCCGGCAAAGCCGCCACCCGCCGCGAAGCCGAAGCCAGCGCCTTCGTCAGCATCAAACCGGAAGTCCTGCAAGCGCTCCCCAACAATCTCAAGGGCGATCCGCTGGAAGTAGCCCGCATCGCCGGAATCATGGCCGCCAAGCGCACCTCCGAGCTGATCCCCATGTGCCACCCCGTACCGCTCTCCCACGTTGATGTCGAGATGCGCCTATGCGAGAATGGCGTCGCCATCACCACCAAAGCAGTCACCACCGCCGAAACCGGTGTCGAAATGGAAGCGCTGGTGGCAGCAGGAATTTCTGCCCTGACAATTTATGACATGCTGAAAGGGATGGATCGAGGCATCGAGATTCGCGAAATCGTGTTGCAGCGCAAGTCCGGCGGCAAGAGCGGAGACTACCGCCGCACCAAGTAAATCCCATGGCCAACGACGTCAAACTCCTTCTCGTGGACGACAACCCAATGGTGCTGGGAATGCTTCAGCACGCGCTGGCTCCATTCGCGCGCGTGGTCGCCGCCGGCGACGCGGCGGACGCCCTGCTGAAAGCCGTCGACGATCCTCCGGAGCTGGTGGTTTGCGATTACCGCATGCCCGGCATGGACGGCAAACAACTGGTCGAGAAGCTGAAAAGCCGTCCGGCCACCGCGAATTTCTCTGCCATCCTGCTGGCGAGCCGGACCGACATTGACGAACGCCTCTCCCCGCAGGATGCCGCTGACGACTACATCGCCAAGCCTTTTTTCCTGAAGGAAGCCACCCGCCGCATCAAGCGCACCGTCGACCGCATCGCGCTCGAGAAGATGGCGAAGACCGCCCCTTCCGACGGCGTGGTTCGCGGCAACCTCGCGCAGATGAACGTCATTGACCTGATGCAGTCGCTCGAGATGGGACGCAAAAGCTGCCAGCTCATGCTCAACAACGCGGGCGACAAGTGCGAAGTCTTCTTCGCCGAGGGCCAGGTCAAACATGCCACTTACGGATCATTGACCGGCGATGAGGCCGTCTTCAAAGTCCTGCGCTGGACCGGCGGAAACTTCGAACTCAACTTCGAGGGCAAGACCGATCAGGAAACCACCAAGCTCAACACCCAGGGCCTGCTGATGGAGGGCCTGCGCCTGCTCGACGAATCGCAGCGCGACGGCGGCGGCGAATCTGCCGCAGGAACTGAAGAAGACAGCGCTGCCAGTGCCGGCGCCGCGAGCGGCGGCACGCGCAGCGGACGCTCGGAAGAGGAAGAAGATGTCCTCCTCGATAACTGACGGACCTCCTGAATCAGCGGTACCTGCAACCCTCACCGCCGCGGTAATCACCGTCAGCGATTCCTGCGCGCGCGGCGAACGCAAAGATCTCTCAGGCCCAGCCGTTGCCGAGATCCTGAAGAAGCATGGCTTTCGCGTCGTCGCCACGCAAATCGTGCAAGACGATTCCATGCAGATTCAGAACGCCCTGGTCCACTTCGCTCTGGAAGTCCACTTCATCGTAACCACCGGCGGAACCGGAATTGCGCCGCGCGATGTGACGCCCGAAGCGACCGAGGCCATCTGCGATCGTCTAATCGATGGCGTGGGGGAACGCATGCGCCTCGAAGGCGCAAAGAAAACTAAGTTCGCCGCCCTGAGCCGCGGAGTCTGTGGCGTACGCGAAAAGACTTTGATTCTCAATCTCCCCGGCAGTCCCACCGGCGCCGTGGAATCATTGGAAGCTGTGCTCGATCTGATTCCTCATGCGCTGAACCTCCTGGATGGAAAGACGGAGCATTCGTAGGCCGGGTGCCCCCTGTTTCGCCTCCTTTGCGAAACATGGGATTCCACGAGCCTCAATCCCTCGGGATTCTGACCTCTAACCTGAACCTATGAAAAACCATAGCCAATTCCTGTCAATAGCTAAGTAGTAAACGATTTTCTCTATGTGAAGGCAAGTAAAGTAAATATAAATCTGCAAATTTGGCGGTTGTACCTATAGCGGCGTGATATACTATACTTATAGAGTCGAGAAATCGACAAAACAAGGCGTGGCCACGGGCCGCGCCTTTTGTGTTTTGGGAGAGCTTATGGCACATCGGGGCAAAAGGTTTTTTGAGGATTACAACCAGCGTGGCGAGTGGACCGAGTTGTTGTTCATGACCGTCGCCGCAGGCCGCGGCTTCAACGTTGCAAAACCCTGGGGCGAATCGCGCCGCTACGACGTCGGTCTCGAAAGGCACGGCCGATTCCTTCGCGTTCAGGTCAAATCCACCGATATGTGGCTGGGCACTTGTTACTTATGCCAGCTCTACGCCTACGGCCGCCGCCCCTACACCGCCAAAGAAATCGACTTCTACGCCATCTACGTGCTCCCCGCCGACACCTGGTACATCTTCCCCGTCAGGGCCCTGGCCGGAAAGCGCACCATCGCGGTGACACCTCATCTGAAAGGCCACAAGTATGAGCGCTACATGGAAGCCTGGCCGCTGCTCTCCCATCACCTGGCCCCGTCTTCAACGGCCCATCCCAACCAAGACCAGCGTCCAACCTCAATGAGCCGCCTAACCCAGCGCATCTTGAAGCGCCTCGAGGACCTTGATCGTTGAAGACTCGGATCGTTGATCCGTTGATCGTTAACGACCTGTCTCCTACTCCGAAATGTCCACCCTAAGTTGTCATCCCGAGCAACGCGAGGGATCTTGGTTTCGGCGTGCGGCGTCGACCCTCTTTGCGCAGGCCAAAACCAAAATCCCTCGCTTCGCTTCCAGCGCCGCGTAAGTACAGGGTTCGGGAAGGGCCCGGCTTCAGCCGTGCCGTTACGATTCCGAATGATGTAGGCTTTAGCCCCTGAGGTTCGCCCCCGTAACCAACCGCCGTCTTTTCGCGAGAATGTCGCCTGGTGTCCCGCGTTTCGCGTACTTTGCGAAGCGTGCGATTCCTCAGACCTAAATCCCTCGGGCTCTTGACCCGTTTATCTTTTGTTTCGGAAGCCGGGAATACCGTGGAAGAGCGGCGCTTCCAGCGCCGCGTAAAGCGTCAAAGTAAGAGCAGGGCTTCAGCCCCCGTGGTCGCCGTTATTTCGTAGGGGGCACATACTCCTTAGGAACCGCCGACCCTTCCCCAAAGAAAAACTGGTCCATCTGCTTGACGATAACTTCCTGATCTTCGCGGCGGGCGGGGTTCAGGCGGTATTCGTTGAGCAGCATCTTGCAGTGCTCGGTCCACATGCGCCAGGCTTCCTGGGAAACGTTGTCGTAGACCTTGCGGCCCAGATCGTTGTCGAAGGGCGGCTCGTCCAGCCCAGGCATTTCTCTCTTCAATTTCACGCAGAACACAGTGTGCGCCATACGCTTCCTTCGCTCAGGAGTTTGTCTACATTCAAGAGTACTACAGGGGCGACGGGATAAGGGCTTCGGCTGTCGCGTAGTGATACAGTTTGAATCCTCTCACCTTACGTCCGCAACGGAGGCCTGGAACCCTGCTTCCCTGAAAGCCATGCCGCCGCGGTCAAACATAGTGTAGTCACGGCTGAGAAAATGATGGGAATGATAAAAAAGTATTTCCAGCTCAAAACCGTGATGGCGGCAAAGCAAAGGGCGAACGCCCACGCCGTGCCGCGCATACGCGCCAAAGACTCCGGCGGAAGGCCGCCCAGCTGCCATGCTAATACCACCGCGAGTAGAAAAAACACGCTGACAAAGAGTCCGAACCCAACATAAAAATCCCAATAAGTCCGGCTAAAACCCATAATGTGAAAGTGGGTGGACTGCATGGAGCCAAGATCCACTCCCCACGCGGGATCGGACCAGGGAAAACCAGATGTGTGTCCGGCGTCAAAAAGCAGCAGAAGAACAGCAGCGATTCGATAAAAAATAGACGCTTTCATGCCTGCCTCCCGAGATCACGGCAGCGGGCACCACTATCCTGCCGCGGATTCAAACGGTACCATTACCGGCTGTCGGGCTTCAGCCTAAGCTTTCGCCCAAATCCGAATCCCGAAATCCGAAGCCCGAAAGCCGGGTCAGGGTTTCGATGTCGCCTGAGCGTAGTCAGCGAGGATCTTCGCAATCTGCTCGGAGCTTACCGGAGAATCTCGTTTGGGATCGGTGGCGGCCATCGCCGTCTTCTTGACCGCGATGTAAACCGCGTTATAAGTTTCATCCCCAAGATTTTCCACCCTGTGCTTAACCGGAGCGAACCAGCGTGATTCGCCGGCCTTGGCGTAAACTTCGGTGATCTTACCGTTCGAGTCCGTAAACTTGAGGTGCCCTCCGGTCAGATTGACGACCACGCCGCCGGGATGGTCGTGCAGTTCCGACTTCTCGTGAGGGCCGTAGTGGATGTCGATCACCACCACATGATCATTCTCAAAATGCAGTTTGTAATGCTTGGGCTCCGCCTTGGTGGGATCCTGGGCGGCGGCGGAACTCACCGCCAGACACACAATCACCGCTGCGCAGAAAAATCTGCACAACATGGTTCTCCCTCCTGAACCGGTCAAAGTTTCTTATCGCGAACTGAGGCCACGCTACTCTCGCTCACAAGGCCTGTCAACGATTCGACGAGGGACTGCCCCAAAGTGGTTAATCGGGAGACGAGGGCTTCGGCAAGCGGGCTTCGGCTCCGGCAAAAACATGGGGCAGCCGAAGCCCGAAGCCCGAGTACTACTTCTTCTCGTCCGCCGCCGGAGCCTTGTCCTTGCTCTTATCTTCAATGGACATCAGCTCGACTTCAAACACCAGGGTCGCACCGGGGCCGATGTCGGCGCCGGCGCCGCGGTCTCCGTAGGCGAGATCGGACGGAATGAAGAGTTGCCACTTCGAGCCGACCGGCATAAGCTGAAGCGCCTCAGTCCAGCCTTTGATGACGCCGGTAACGGGAAAGGTCGCGGGCTGGCCGCGCTTGTACGAACTATCGAATTCCTTGCCGTCCAGCAGCTTGCCGCTGTAGTTGCAGATCACGGAGTCGGTTGTCGTGGGTTTCGGTCCGGTGCCCGCTTTCAGAATCTTGTATTGCAAGCCGCTGGGCAGTGCGACTACGCCCTCTTTGCCCTTGTTGCCGGCCAGAAAAGCTTCTCCTTCTTTCTTGTTCGCGTCGGCTGCTTCCTTCGCCTTCTCCTGCATCTTGGCTTGCATGTCTTTCTGCACTGCCATGATCACGGCTTGCGCTTCCTCGTCCGTCAGCAGGGTCTTGCCGCCGGCCAGAGTGTCTTTGATGGCGCGCGCCATAATGTTCGGGTCGACCGGAACCGACTGCTTCTTGAAGTTTTGCCCCATCTTCATCCCAACGGCGTAGCTGAACTTTTCTTTCTGCGTTTTAAGAGTTAAAGGAGCGGCAGTCTTGGCCGCAGTCGCCGTGCCAGCCTTCTTAGCCGCCGGAGTCTGAGCCTTGGCTGAAGCAGCCGGAGCTGAGGAAGCTGGAGCCTGTGTAGTCGCTGGAGTCGTCGCGGCCGGAGTCTGCTGCGCCAGGGCATTCCCCAGCAACAGCGCGGCCGCTAATATGTTCATCGCAAACGTAGAGGATTTATGCATACAGCCATTGTCCCATCGCCCGCGAATCTCCGCAAACCGGAGGTAATGTGAGGGTCATCAGAGGCGGCGCCGGAACAAAAATCAAACTAGAACGTGGGAAGAGTTGGTGGGCCCGCCAGGATTCGAACCTGGGACCAACGGATTATGAGTCCGCGGCTCTAACCGCTGAGCTACGGGCCCGGATTGCTATTACGCTAACACAATATCGAGGGGGCGCTCGTGGGAGAATAGCGGCATGACTGCGGCTGCGATTCCGGATTTTCTTTATGGAACTGCTTGGAAGGAAGGGCGGACTCCGGGGCTGGTTGAACTGGCGCTGCGCGTGGGGTTTCGGGGGATTGATACGGCCAACCAGCGGCGGCATTATTTTGAGGCTGGAGTCGGGGAGGGTTTGGCGGCGGTCTATCGCGCTGGGGTGGTGACGCGCGACGATCTTTTTCTACAGACGAAGTTTACTTTCCGGGCGGGGCAGGACCAGCGGCTGCCGTATGATCCGGCGGCGAGGCTTGCGGTGCAGGTGGCGCAATCGCTGGCTGGTTCGCTGGAACATCTGGGGACGGATTACGTTGACAGCTTTGTGCTGCACGGGCCGGCGTCGGGTTACGGGTGGACTGATGCCGACGCTGAGGTTTGGGAGGCGATGGTGAAAGAGCGCGATGCGGGGCGCACGCGGTTGCTGGGAGTGAGCAATGTTTCGCTGCGGCATTTGGAGGAGATGGTGGAGGTCCATTCGTCGCTGCCTTCGTTTGTGCAGAACCGGTGCTATGCGCGATTGGGGTGGGACCGCGAAGTGCGATTGTTTTGCAGTGAGCGCGGGATTGATTATCAGGGATTCTCTTTGCTTACGGCGAATGTGGAGGTGCTGAGGCATCCTGTAGTCACTGGGCTTGCGGCGCGCGCGGGTGTGACTTCGGCGCAGGTTGTGTTTGCCTTTGCGCGGGCGGTGGGGATGCTGCCGTTGACCGGGACATCCAACGCGGAACACATGAAGCAGGACTTGGCCAGCCGACAGCTGGAAATTGGGGCTGATGCGGTGCGGGCGATTGAGTCAATCGCGGGCTAAACTGAATTAGCCGATAGCGTCTACGATGCTCTGAAAAAACGAGGAACGTCCCCGGAGTGCACCCCGGATTCCCGGATTACCTGTCCAATATCACTTTGCGCTTTCGATGCGCTCGATCATCCGCTGCGCACCAGCATTTTCGGGGTTGAGTTCAAGCGATCTGCGATAGGCCTTGAGGGCATGATCTTTGTCGAGCGCGATCGCATAGGCTTCGCCAAGGCTGTCGTAGGCGTTCCATGAGTTTGTGTGGGTACGCACGTTCACTTCGAATATTGTGATTGCGTCTGCAACGCGCCGGCTGGAGAGCAGTTTGTAGCCCAGGGCGTTCAGTTGTGGCTCAGGGTCCGGCTGAAACTTGTGGGTCGGGTCGTTGACGTAGGCTTTGTAACTCGCCATCAGGCCGTCGATTCCTTTTGAGAGACTGGCGGCGAGGGCTTCCTCAATTGACTGGGGCGGCGGGGAGGTTAAGGCATATTGAAGTACTGGATCCTGGCCCGCCACGTAGTTCGCAAAAGTCGTTTCCAGGGCGATGTCAGGAAATGTAGCGGTGCGCTGGTCGCGCGGATCTTCGTCCTGCCACCACAAGTGCGAGACGCCCATTTGCAGGTGACTATGGGGAAGAGTGACGCCGGCAGCGTCGCCGTAGAAGTTGACGTTCTCGGCCGTCGGTTCGCCGAGGTAGATGACCTCGGCGTAATTTCCCAATCGATTTACAAAATTCTGGGCCGCCGAGAAAGTGGCGGGCCCGGTGATCGCATAAATTCCACCGCGTCGGTTCACTTTCGAGCGGAACAGGGCGACCAACAGCGGCCGCAGCAGCGTGTTGTTGCCGCCGGTGTTGTTGCGCAGGTCAATGACGAGCCGCTCGACACCGGCCTGTTCAAGCGCCGCAGCCAGACGGGGCGCGAAATCGGCGAGGGTTTCGCCTTCATCATTGATAACCAGGTTGAACTGAAAATAGACCGCATGATGCTCGGGCAAATAGTCGAACCAATAGTGCTTGTCTTCATGCTGCCGAGAAAGCGGTACAGGAGCGGATGCCGGCCGAGCGTCGACCCAGCCTTGCGGGAGCGAGTTCAGGTACCAGTCCCCAATGGGGACCGATGCTTTCATAGCAAAGGTGCGCGTTTGCCCGTTTTTCTCAATCAGGAATTGGGCTGCATCGCGCGATTCGGTTAATCCCAACCCGTACAACAGACGCGGGCAGTTCAGCAAGGTCCTGGCGCTCCAGGCAAGCTGTTCGCCGTTGTTGCCAGGGTCGTGCGATTGCAACGAGTCGACGGCGCGAATGGCCTGCTGCCAATCGGCGCGGCCGACTTTGAGCACCTTGCCGCCTACGCTATCGGCATACTCCAGGGCGGCGGCGCGCACGTAAATTCCGTCCGGATAGCGTACGAAGCGAACGGGAATATGATCCTTCAGATCCGGCGATGGAATGGGGCGAGTATCGAAGCCGGAGTGCCCATCCTGGATCAGCGTCGTGAGTTGCAGGAGGCGAACGTAGACCTGGTCCTCATTCAGATTCGGGATGTCGGAGTCCAACTTTGCCAGCTCTTGGGTGAATTCTGACTCGGTCATGGTGTGAAACAGGGACTTGTGTTTCAGGCGCATCTGCGCGGCCATGAATTTCAGATCTTCGCGCCATTCTTGAGCGGACATGGGAGGGCTTGGTTTGTCATTGGCGGCGTTCTGTGCTGCAGCCGATGGGAAAGGAGAGAGCAGGAAGCAGACGGCGGCGGCCAGCAGGGCGATTGGCGGGTTGGGATGCGAGGCAAGGTTGTCCATGCCAACGAATACGAGAGTCCGTTGTGGAATGTTCCGTACGGGGGACCGTGTGCTCAGCGTAAAAAAGAAGATGGGAACGCACGCGGCGGACGAGATTGTGGAAGAAGGCAGTACGCTGGCCGAACGCGCGCCCGGCGGGAGCCGCGACGAGACATGCGGACAGGAAGTCAAAGTCCCCACCCGAACGTCGCAAGGAACGCGACGTTAAGGATGGGGCCCCGGCTTGGGATAGCAACAAAAGATAGAGAACCCGGAGCGCGAGCCCCTGATCGCGCCCCGGCACCATCAGCCAGGAGACCGGCTGCGGTGATCCATAGGCAACGCTAGTTCACGGTAAACTTTGTCGGGCTGTTGGCCGTACCGCCCGGGGTGGTGATGGAGATCGTCACCGTTCCTGGGGAGAGTCCCGAAGGTACGTCGGCCGTTACCTCGGAGTCTGAAACCACGGTGAACGTCGTCGCTTTCACCGTGCCAAATTTCACCGAGGTGGATTGAATCAACCCTGAGCCGTTGATCGTCACCAGCGTTCCGATTGTGCCGCTCGACGGCGAAAAGCTGGTGATCTTCGGCTTCACTTTGAACGTCTGCGGACTGGTCAGTGTGGTCGAGCCCGTGGTTACTGTGACCGCTCCCGTTTTTGCGCCAACGGGAACCTTCGCCGTTAAATACGTGGTGCCCGAGAGCGTGACCGAGATGGAAGCCACGCCGCCGAACTTCACCACCGAGGAACTGCTAAAGCCTTGTCCAAACATGCCCACGCCTGAACCGACAAGGCCTGTCCTCTGCGTCGGCTCCAGATTCACAAACGCCGCATCGCCCGTTGCCACGCTGAAGAAGACGCCTTGGCAGGGGTTGCAAGAAGTGGGGCCGCCCGAGGGAGTTGTTCCATACAGCGTCCCGTTTGTATTCTGAAGCAGCGTGGCCAAGGGCGAGCCACCGTCAACCGGAGGGTTTGGGAACAGGAAGTCCGTGAACACGTTGGTTGAAGTCAGTTTGTAGATGCTGCCTTCGCCGCTATTCCCGTTAATTCCGTTAACCCCATAGAAGGCTCCGTCTGTCACTTGCGTCAGATTCACCGTCGTCCTGCCGATATTGTCGCCGCAGGACGCATCAGTTGAGTTGTTGAAATCGTGCAAATCGGTGAAGACTCCGGCGGCGGTCAGCTTGTAGATACTTCCGAAGTTATTCGCCGCTCCGCTCTGTGTGGCTCCGTACAGATACCCATTCTTGGCCTGAATCACACCCGTACATGGTTGTTCCCCGGTTGAGGACGAGAAGGCGAAAATTTCCTTGAAAACGCCTGCGGTGCTGATCGCGTACACGCACCCATTTCCGATCCCGCTGTTGATCGCGCAGGCGTAAAGCGTGCCATAGAGATTGCCATCGCTGGCCTGGAACAAACTCGAAGCGGGGCCGCAGTCATTGCCCGAAAAAGTGTGCAGATTCGTGTACACTCCCGCGGAGGTCAGCTTGTAAACATTCCCGCAGGTAAACGGATAATCTCCAGTAACGCCATAGAAGTTGCCATCCGTTGCCTGGATCGGCCCGTATACGGGCTCGGTGTCGCCGTTCGTGTTAGTGAAGTCATGCTTATCGGTAAACACTCCGGCTGGGGTCAACTGGAAAATGCTGCCGTTGCCGGTAGGAGTCGTGAAGCAGGTTCCGTAGAAATTTCCGTCGCTGCCAATCGTCAGCCCCGAGTAGCAGCTACTCCAAGTCGATGGAAAGTTGAAAACGACGCTTTCCGTTCCGGTCGTCGAAATCTTATACACAGCGCCGGAGGCGGTCCCACAGCTCACCCCAATCCCGTACATATTGCCGTCGCGGCCCTGTACGATGTTGTCTTCGGGCTCGCAGGCATCAGTCGTAACCAGTGGGAAGGCGTGCAGCGTGGTGGGAGTTTGCGCCGGCGCTGGAGTGGCCGACCCGGCGAGCATAACGACAGCCGCGAACATGATCAGCAGCTTCGCCGTCATGCTCGAGTATTTACCTTGACGATAATTCGACTTCATTGGTTTGTCTCCTGAGAGTGAGTTGCGTGCAGGCCGTTTTCTAGGGGAATGCGCCTTTACGCTGCGGCGACTGTCGCCGGGAAAGCGGTTTCGGTCAATGGTCTGGAGATACTGGGTAGCTGGTGGGTGTATGGCGAGATAAGGCATTGGTGTGCAGTCATTTACGAGCACTTGTTGCCTGGCACGAAGCGGCCTGGCACTGGCCCACGCGTGCCATGTCTCGCCCTTCGGTCGGGTGCTAAGCTACAAACTCCCTGTGGGACGTTCTTATGGGCTCTGCCACCTCGCCTCCAGCTCTCGTTCGCTTCGGTGTGTTCGAGGCCGACCTGCGCGCGGGCGAACTCCGCCGGAACGGCGTCAGGGTCCGTCTTCAAGATCTACCCTTTCGCGCGCTGACGCTGTTGCTCACCCGTCCCGGGGAAGTGATCACGCGCGAGGAGTTCCGTCAGGCACTTTGGCCCTCAGACATCTTTGTGGATTTTGAGCAAGGGATCAGCAGCGCCGTCATGCGCCTCCGCGATGCTTTACGGGACTCGGCCGACAACCCAATCTTTATTGAGACGATCGAGCGCCGCGGCTACCGGTGGATCGGACCCATCCAACGAGTGGATCCGGTTCCGCAAGAACCTAGGCCAGAGTCGAGGAAAGAAGAACCGAGGCAGACCGATTCGCCGGAAAGAAAAGTAACTGCACCTGAGCCGCTGACCAAGCCCTCTCCGTGGCGGAAGGCGGTTTTTGTCTTTCCAGTGTTAGTGTTGCTTTTTGCGGTGTGGATTTTTCGTCCCGGCCATCGCGACGGCAAAGCGAGCGCGAAATCCAGTCCCCCCAGCGCGCGAACTCTTCATCAAGCCGCCAATCGCGAGGCCGAAGATTTTTACCTCAAGGGCCGCTTTTACTGGAACAAGCGCACTCCAGAGAGTCTGAATCAGGCGTTGGAAGCCTTCACTCAAGCCATTGCCCATGATCCAAACTTTTCTGACGCGTACGTGGGGCTGGCGGACTGCTACAACCTGCTGCGGGAGTTCTCGGCAATGCCGGGGAATGAAGCTTATTTCAAAGCGTTTGCGGCTGCGAAGAAAGCGGTTGAGTTGGATCCCCAGTCTTCGGAGGCGCACGCCTCGCTAGGGTTTGTGACTTTTTGGGGAATGTGGGACGCGGCAGACTCGGAAAAGGAATTCCGCCGAGCTGTCGAACTCGATCCCAGTAACGTCAAGGCCCACCATTGGTACGCGACGTTTTTGTATGCCCTGGGGCGCCGCGATGAAGCTCTGGCCGAGATTGACCTAGCGCGCCAATTGGCCCCGGACTCGTCGTCCATCCTCGCCGACAAGGCAGAATTGCTGTGGGGTGCGGGACATCATGAGCAAGCTCTGCAATTGTTGAAACAACTTGAGGCCGCCGAACCAGATTTCATTTCGCCTCATCTTTACTTGAGATTCGCTTATTTCGAGACTGGAGATTATCCCAACTACATTGTGGAGTTGAAGAAAGACGCTCTGCTGACCCACGACGGGGCGCAATCATTGGTGGCTGAAGCAGCGGCGAATGGCTTTGTCCAGGGTGGCGAACACGGGTTGCTCGAAGCGCAACTTGTAGAACAGAAGAAACTGTACGAACTGCGGAAGTTGTCACCTTACTTTGTGGCGCAGACCGAGGCACGGCTCGGCAACAAGCGCGAAGCGATCCGGTATCTGACCAGCTGCATCCAGTCGCACGACGAGGTCGTGCTGACTCTTATCGACGACCAGGATTTCATCAGCCTTCATGGCGATCCGGCATTCAAGCAACTGCTCACCAAAATTGGCCTGCCGCCGATCGCCTGAACCGGAAAGAACATCGTCTATCGAGGCGCCGCCGGCGTCACTCCCGGGGGCCGTCGAGCAGCGCCAGGGCTTGGTCTGCGGTGATGAATTTTGCGCCTAGATTTTTCAGTTCGGCTATGGTGCGTTCTCCGTCTTCGGCTTTTAGGGTTTCGATTGCGTCCTTGACTACGGAGACTTGGCGGCCGCGTTCGAGCAATCCTTTGGCTGCGAAACGGACACAGTATTCTGTAACTACGCCGAAGACGACGAATTCGGCGTCATCCCCCAACTGCTTCAGTAGTTCCGCAGCGTGCCTGCTTTCGAAGATGTCCAGCGTTTGTTTTTCGAGATGAATCTGCTGATATTTTGAAAGATTTGGCGGCAGGGATGCCGTGGGCTCGTTTGGGACGGTGATGACTTTTTCCGTCAGCGCCTCGGGAACGTAGACGGAGCCTGGCGTGCCTTTGATGCAGTGCGGGGGGAAGGTTTTGAATTCGGGATCATCTTTCGTGTGGTAACAACCATGCGAGACCAGGAAGACGCGGCCCTGGCGGGCGGCGTCGGTAAGGCGGCGAATGTTGGGGAGCAATTTTTCGGCGCCGGGGACGTAGAGCTTGCCGCCGGGCAGCATGAAGTCGGCCTGAGTGTCGACTTCCCAGAAGATGAGGTTGCGAGATGACATTGCGCGTCTGCCTGTTGCCGCCACGGTTGTAAGAGCCAGCTTATAACATTCCTTTGCTGACAGCAGGGTTCCGTCAGACTCACGCTCTGCGCGCATCGTTCCATGCGGCGCGTCCCGACAGGAATTGTACAAACTCATGACACTGCGATGACAATCGAGAGCGCGCGGGATCCTAGGATTCGGACAGAGCAGTCAGAGAAATCGCGGTTCAAGCCTGCATCACACTTGGCGACGGACACAGCCCTGCCTCTGACCTCACGGAAAAAGGAGAATTCTATGCAGCGTCGCAAGATAGTTTTCACCGCCTGCCTCGGTATTGCGTTGATGTTTGTTTCCAACGCGGCCCTGGCGCAGTATCAACTCACAAACTTGGTTTCCAATCAGGTGGGCGCCGCGAAGCACACGGACCCTTTGCTGGCGAATGCCTGGGGACTGACTTACGGTCCCGGCGGACCATTCTGGATCAGTGACGAAGCCTCGGGCTGGTCGACACTATATGATGGCAACGGAGTGAAGCAGGGCTTCGAAGTACTGACTCCATCGGAGACCGGCCAGGGGCCGGGGTCACCGACCGGAATTGTTTTCAACGGATCGCAGGACTTCCCGGTGCAGGGCTGGGCATCGGTCTTTCTGTTTGCCACGCTGGATGGGACCATCAGTGGGTGGGCGCCGCAGTCGAATCCCAATCAGTCGATCATCGCGGTGGACAAGTCAAGTTCGGGCGCGGTATACACCGGATTGGCGATCACCAGCAAGACTTCCGGAAATTTTCTGTTTGCCGCGGACAGCGCCAACAACAAGGTGGACGTGTATGACGGGAACTTCAACCTGGTGACTTCGTTCACCGACACCACTCTCCCCGCAGGCTTCGCGCCCTTTGGCATCCAGGACATCAACGGCCAGGTCTATGTGGCGTTTGCCAGTTCCACTGGCGGGTCGGGGGGATACATTGACATTTTCAGCGAAAGTGGCACATTCGTAAAGCGCCTGACGCAGAGCGGGCGGCTGAACCAGCCCTGGGGTTTGGCGGTGGCACCGAGCGGGTTTGGGCCGTTGAGCAACACTCTGCTGGTCTCGAACAACCTTAACAAAACCGGGGAGATTAACGGCTTCAATCTCAGCACCGGCCAGTTTGTTGGTACGGTCAACGACAGCAATGGCAAAGCAATCCAGATCGACCAGCTTTGGGGAATACTGTTTGGCGGCGGGACGTCGAGCAATGGCGGAATCAACCAGCTTTTCTTCACGGCGGGGCCCAGCAACAACCTGGCTGGGACGTTCGGGGTGATTGCGCTGAAGAAGTAGGATTCAGGTGCGCGGGTCGAGATCACTCCGGCAGAGGCCGCCCACGCGGGCGGCCTTTGTCTTTTTTTTGTAGAAAGCGTGGTGAAGGAAGCGCGGTACAAGCGGGAGCAAGCAGGAGTGCCTGGAGACGACTCGTCGTAACTTTAGGAAGACGGCGGTTGTGGATCCTGAATGAACTGGAGCAGACTTTTTTGCAAATCTTCCCGGCTGGCCTCGGGCAATTCGATGAAGCGGAAGGGCTGAAGCCAGCCCTGGGTCGCCCACATGGGGAACATCATTTCTGCCTTTTCGCGGATGGTGATCTTGCCGAGGTGAAAGATCAATTCGACTTTGAGCTTTTCGTCGAGGGGCTTCTCGACGTGCATCAGGCCGCCGGTGGTGGAAAGCTGGTGCAGTTTGCCTCGCACCTCGCGCCGGTTGGGCAGGCGCATGAGGGTGAGGATGGATCCGCGCAATTTCACGCGAAATGGGCGTCCCTGGCCGGTTGAGCCTTGCCCGGTCGATCCTTGTCCGGTCGATCCTTGTGAAGATGGGCCGTGTGAAGATGAGGCCGGCGCGACAGCTGCTTGCGTCTGGGACATGGTGGCTAAAGTATGGCACTGAGCCACTTTGGGGACGAGGTTACGAAAGAACGAGAGGCAGTGGCCAGTGGTCAGTGGCTAGTAAACCGGGCACACGCCAAGGGGCGGATTTTTTCGTGAGAACTCACCCTGGGGCTCTGATCGCTGGCCGCTGGCCACTGGCCACTGATCACTGGCCACTATTTACGGCCGGGATGGGCCTCGCCCTGGCCGGAGAACAGATTGTAGGGCCAGGCGTTCTTGCTCTTGGTCGTCGTCTTGGTGTTGGGTGAAGCATCCGCGGAGGGGGCGCTGGCCGTTGGGGCGCAATTCCAATCCTCGGGCGGATTGGCAATTCCCCAGACGTTTCCGTGGTTGTAGAGCGACACCCCAATCAGGAAGCGTTTCCCGTCATTGCCGAGGGGCTGGCAATTGGCCACGCGGGCCGAAGCGCTTCCGCCGCCGGGCAGATCACTCAGCAATACCGGGGTTTCCAGAGGCAAAGCTTTCTCGGTGCGGAAACCGCAGCCCTGCGGGCTCACAACCAGGGCCATGCACTTTGCGGCGAGGGGATGCTTGCGGTCGAGGCTGGTGACGGTGACGGGAATCTCGACGCGCAGGCGCGTGCTCCGTCGGGTCGCCTTCGGGGTTAGTATTTCCATCTGCCTCTGCCTTCAATCCGCCGGGGACTTGCTGCTTGCTCAACGTATTAGTTTGACAGACCTAAGGCTGGAGTCAGGACTAATAAACAGCGGATGAAGGTGACGGAAGTAACCTGTGGCTGCGCTTAGGTCACCGGCGCTGGAAAGATCCTAAATTCATTAACCACCAAGGGCACTAGAGGTACACGAAGGGGAGAGTTCGTGGCGAACGCTCTTGGCGTCCCTGTAAACTGCCCCCTGTTAAGATGGCTCGACTTCCGTGAATCCGATCAGTGAAAGCGTTTCGTCTGGTGGGCAGGGCGCGCACCCCGCTTCAGTTGCACGCGCGTGGGACGTGCTGCTGGCCGGCAGTCGGGCTGATCCGACTGTGAGCGATGTCGGCCGCATTCGGGCATTGCTCGAAAAATCCACACTCGATCGATCGGTGGACTGGGAACCTGTGCTTCGACTTGCGGATGAACACGGGACGTCGTCGCTGCTGTATCAGAATCTCTCGCGGGTGGGCGCTCTCGTTCCTGCGGCGGTGCTGGCTTCGCTGGGTCGGCGTCACGAGAGGAACATCCACAAATCGCTTTTTCTGGCGCGCGAATTGATCCGTATTCTGGACTGCCTTGATGGGCTTGGCGTTGAGGTGATTCCTTACAAGGGCGTCGTCTTGTCGGAGGCTTATTACGGGGATTTGGCTTTGCGGCAGGCGGGCGACATGGATTTATTCGTCCGTCGGCAGGAAGTGGTACGGATTAAGAGTGCACTTCGCGATCTGGGGTACACAACGCGGCTGGCGGTGCCGGAAGAAGCGCTGGAAGACTACCTTCGGTCAGGATATGAGTGGACGTTCGACAGTCCTGCTGGACCCAACCTGCTCGAACTGCAGTGGGCGCTCGAGCCGCGTTTCTATGCGGTTGAATTCGATATGGAGGGAATGTTTGGGCGCGCCGTGAAGGTTACGCTTGCGGGCCGTGCGGTTCGAACGCCTTCTGCCGGAGATCTGTTGCTGGTGCTTTCGGTTCATGCCGCGAAACATGTGTGGGGACGGCTGATATGGCTGTGCGACATTGCACAGGTTTTGAAGCGGGAGAATCTGAATTGGGATTTGGTGCAGGCTCGTGCCCGGGAATTTGGCATTGAGCGGATTCTGCGCGTCACTTTGCTGCTGGCGAACCGGCTTTTGGCGGTGCCGATCCCGGGGGCTCTTGAAACGGCGGTTCTTGAAGACTCCGCTGCGCGGGCTATTGCTGACGAGATCGCTGCGATGCTGGCTGCTGGAGTTTCTTATTCTGTTGAGCAAGTATCTTATTTTCGTCTCATGATGAGAGTGCGGGAGCGCAGGGTGGACCGGTGGCGGTTTTTGACGCGGCTGACTTTTACTCCTGGGCCGGGGGAGTGGGAGGCTGTGCGGCTGCCTAAGATTCTGTTTCCGCTTTATCGGGGGGTGCGGCTGGCGCGGCTGGCGGGGAGATTGGTGCGGAGATAAAACTCTTCCTTGACCGGGGGCTTTGGGGCTAGAGAGTGTGCGAATTACCCTTTCGCCTCTTCGGGGCTTGTTCCTACCCACCTCCGTAACAACGGCTTGCGCCGGGGCTGCACTCTGACGCCGCTTCGCGGCTGAAATCAGCGGCTGGCCAAGCCGCCTGTGGTTTCTCCTCCGTCCATCGTGAACACTTGGCCCGTGGCATAGGCGGCGTCATCCGACGCTAGATACGCGAACAGGGCTGCGATCTCTTCGGGCTTGGCGTGGCGACGGAGGGGAATTTTTTTGTTCACCTCTTCCAACATAGCGTCGGTGTATTCGGCGCGCTGCATGGGGGTGAGGACGTATCCTGGGGCTACGGCGCAGACGCGGATTTTGGGCGCTAGTTCGAGGGCCATGGTCTTAGTTAGTTCGATTACACCGGCCTTCGTGGCGTTGTAGTCTGCGTAGTAAGGTTGTCCGACGATGCCGTTGGTGGAGGCGGTTTGCAGAATGACTCCGCTGCCTGGTTCGACCGAGAGACGTTCCAGCATGTGGCGGGCGGCGGTTTGCGCTACGTAGAAGACTCCGGTGAGATTTACGGCGATGACTTTGTCCCACTCTTCGGGAGTGATGTCTAGGAAGTTGTGGCGGATGCTGATGCCGGCGTTGTTGATGAGGACATCGACTGCGCCCATGGCGCGGACGGCTTCGGCGAACGCGGCTTCCACCTGCATCAGGTCGGTGACGTCGGCGATGATGGCTTCGGAGATTGCCGGCAGTTGGTGACGGATGGCTTCGCAGGCTTGGGCGTCGCGGTCGAGGATGCAGACTTGGGAGCCTTCTTCTAAAAAGCGTGCGGCGGTGGCTGCGCCGATGCCGCTGGCGCCTCCGGTGATCAGGATGCGTTTGTCTTTCAGGCCTCGCATGTGCCGTCCCTTCGGGACTCGCTCCGTCATTCTACTTCCACCCCGCACTCATGTGCGGGGCGAATGAATGCCGTCGCTTCGCGACTGGGATTTGAAATCCTTAAATGGGTTTGCCGCGGAAGAAGTAGACCAGTTCGATGATGAGGATGATTACTACCATTAGTTCGAGGACGAAGGCGCGGCTTTGGTTGAATTCATCGACCATGAAGCGGTAGAGATCTTCGGCGGTTTGCAGTTTTTGCTGGACCAGGTCTTTGTAGTCGGGGACGCCGACTTTCTGGGCGGCGAGCTTGTAGAGGCGAGCGGAGAACATGTCGCTTAAGAATTTGATGGCGTTGTCGGCGCGCTCGGTGAGTTCGCCTACGTCGATCAGGACGGTGTGGAGTTTTGAGGCGGCGCGGGCGGTGCGCCAGCGGGACCAGAGGCCGCGGCCGCGGTCGAGGAATTTGTAGACGTCTTCCAACTGTTTGGTGAGCAGTTCGTCGTAGTGACGGAATTCGAGCAACTGCGAGTTGGCGTATTGGAGGAGTTGGATGGCGGTCTCGGCGCCGACGGCGCTGTCGTAGATGAAGGCGGCGTTCCATCCGATTACGGCTAGGTCGTTCGGGTAGTAGGAAATTCGGGATTGAAGGATTTCCTGGCGTTCGCCGTCGGACAGCGGCTGGGTTTCGCCGCGCACGACCTGGGAGATGCATGTGCCTTGAGCAGCAAGCAGGTCCGTCGCGGCGGGTGAGCCGGCAATCTCGCGCAGGTGGAAGATGAAATAGTCTTCCTTCAGCCACTCGGTGGCGTACGGCTTGACCAGCGCGGGGGCGGCGCGCTCAAGTTTTTGCTTGACGATGCGGGCGGCCAGGCTCTCGAAGTTCGTGTCCCAGACCCAGCGGCTGGAGAGTTGGACCAGGTTGTCCCAGTCGCCGGAAAAAGGGAGTTCGAAGATCACGCTGACTACGCCGTAGTCGAAATACTTGATGTCACCCTGGAGGCGTTCGCCGCTTTCGAGGATCAGGGGTTCCAGAACTTCTTCGACTGGGGGGCGCTGGAAGCGGACGTAGCCGGGGGCGACGTGTTTGAAACTGGTATCGGCGGTGCGGGCTCCGAGGATTTGGCGGAGCTGGTCTAGGCGAATCTCCTCGCAAACGTCGAATTGGATCAGGACCAGGACCGAGCCGCAGAGGGGAGCGTCCGGGGGCTTGGTGGCTACCAGAGTTGGCAGGGCCTCGGCGGGGACTTTGCCTAGGGCTGGCGCGGTGATGGTGGTTTCGTGATCCATGACTTTGCGACAGAGGCTCCAGGATTCCCGAGCGAGAGTTCTATTGTCCCAGAAGGAGGGGAACATGGCGAGGGGTGGGGTTTAGCATTCAGCTATAAAACATAGTTAAACCATTTAGAATCAATGCCTTTTTGAGAATTCCCATAATAGTGCTCCGCCCGCTGCCAGGGCCGCTAAGCCTAGGCCGGCTCGCTTCATGGACTGGAGGACTTCTGCCTCGTGCCGGCGTGTGCGGGCGGACTCGGGGTAGGGAAGGGAGTCCACGGCAGCGACACCCCTGATCGCCATTTGCATGACCTCGGCCAGGTGCAGGGCGTGGCGGGGCGTAGATTGGGCTATTTGCTCGCGGCAACTGAAGCCGTCGGCGATGATCAGCCAGTCGGGTGGGGCTTGACGGACGGCGGGTAGGAGCTCGAGTTCGCCGATGGCGATAGAGAGATCGTACTTGTCGGGCTCAAACCCGAAAGAGCCAGCCATGCCGCAGCAGCCGGGAGCGGGGCTTTGGAAGTCGACGCCGAGACGGCGCAGGACGGACTCTTCGGCAGTCATCTTCATCAGGGATTTGTGGTGGCAGTGTCCGTGGAGGAGCGCTTTGCGATTGAGCTGGGGCAGCGGGAAATCTTTGGCGCTGGTTTCGAGGAATTCGCTGAGCAGGAAGGTCTGGCGGGACAGGGCTTGGGCGCGTGCGTCGTGGGGAAATAGGTTGAGGAGTTCGTCGCGGAAGACGGCTACGCAACTGGGCTCGAGGCCTACGATAGGGATTCCGGCTTCGATTTCTGGGGAGAGTTCGTCGAGGATCTGGAGGAGGAGAGATTGGGCGCGGTCGAGCATGCCGTGGTCGTAAAGCGGGCGTCCGCAGCAAAGGTTGGCTCTTGGGACTATGACTTGGAAGCCTGCGGCTTCGAGGACTTCGACAGCGGCTTTGGCAGTGTTGGGGTGGAAATGGTTGTTGAAAGTGTCGGGCCAGAGGAGGACGGGCGGAGCCTCAGGGGCTGAAGCCCGCGTGTTTTCGGCGTTGTACGGCACGGCTGAAGCCGTGCCCTTCCCGAGCTTATTGTCAGCATGCCTTGCCCTTTTGGCAGATCGTCGACGTTCAAACCACGTCTTGAAAGTTTCTGGGGCGAAAGCTGGGATGGCGCGCTGCTGGGGGATTCCGGCGACTAGCTTTGAGAGGTCGCGCAGAAACGGGAGTTGCGTGGTGAGATTGACCAGGCCCGGCGTGTGCGACGCTGCGCGCGCCCACAGGTCGATGTTGCCGAACGCATAAGCGCTGCGCGGGCGGACGCGGCCTTCGTAATAGTGAGAAAGAAACTCGGCTTTGTAGGTGGCTACGTCGACTCCGACCGGGCATTCGGTTTTGCATCCCTTGCAGGCGAGGCAGAGGTCGAGCGACTGTTTTACTTCTTCGCTGCGCCAGCCGTCGCGGATGAGCCCACCTTTACCGCCTTGGCCTTGGGTCATCTCCCAGAGCAGGTGGGCTCGGCCGCGGGTGGAGTGTTCTTCTTCGCGGGTGGCGCGGTAGCTGGGGCACATCACTCCACCTTCGTCGTGGCGGCACTTGCCTACGCCCACGCAGCGCAACGTGGCCTGGGCCAGGCTGCCATGGTCGGCGAGGAATTTGAAATTGGTTTTCGGTTCCCAGGGAGAGTAGTCGGCGCCGAGGCGGAGGTTCTCGTCTAGCTTGTAGGGTTCGATCAGCTTGCCTGGATTCATTTTCCATTCGGGATCCCAGGTTGCTTTGAACTCGCGGAAGGCCTGGACGAGTTCGGGACCGAACATTTTTGGAAGCAATTCGCCTCGGGCCTGGCCGTCGCCGTGCTCGCCGGAGAGGGAGCCACCGTAGCCGACGACGAGGTCGGCGGCCTCTTCCATGAACTTGCGGAACCGGGCGATGCCGTCTTTTGATTGCAGGTCGAAATTGATGCGAGTGTGAACGCAGGCATGGCCGAAGTGGCCGTAGAACGAGCCTTTGTAGGCATGCGCGATCATCAGCTTGCGAAGATCGCGGAGGTAATCGCCAAGCTTTTCTGGAGCGACCGCGGAGTCTTCCCAACCTTCCCAGTAGAGCGGTTCCCCGGGCACATGCGAAGTGACGCCCAGAGCGGACTCGCGAACGTCCCAAACGGATTTAGTTTGCCGCTTGTCGGCATAGAGACGCATTTGGGGAGGATGGGTGCCGCGGCTCAGCGCGCGCATCAGGGCGCGCGCTTGAGATTCGGCTTTCCGCGCGGTTTCTGCGCCGAACTCGACCATCAGCCGTCCGCCGCCCTCGGGCAGCAGCGCTAGGCCTTCGGAGTTGATGCCCTTTGTCCGCGTGCAGCCTACGAGAAGATCGTCGAAGCCTTCGAGGCCGATGGGTTTGTGCTCCATGATTTCGGGAACGTGGTCGGCGCATTGACAAATGTCGGGATAGGCGACGACCAGCAGCACACGCTCGGGCGGGCTCTTTACCAGGCGGCAGGTTGCTTCGAGAATGGTGACGCAGGTGCCTTCGGAGCCGACCAGGGCGCGGGCCACGTGGAAGCCGTTTTCGGGCAGGAGGTGGTTCAGGTTGTAGCCGGAGACGCGGCGCGGGATTTTGGGGTAGCGCTGACGGACTAGGTCGCCGTAGGTGGCGGCTATGGTTTGCAGTTTGGTGTAGATTTCGGCGGGGCGTCCGCCTTGTTGGAGAATGTGTTCGATTTCATCGCTTGATGTGGCGCCAACCTTCATGCGCACGCCGTCGTAGGTGAGGATTTCCAGCGCTTCGATGTTGTCGTCGGTTTTGCCGGCCATGACCGAATGCACGCCGCAGGAGTTGTTGCCGATCATGCCACCGAGGGTGCAGCGGCCGTGAGTGGCCGGATCGGGAGCGAAGGTGAGTCGGTGTTTTTCGGCAGCGGCGCGGAGATGGTCGAGCACGACTCCGGGCTGTACGCGGGCGGTGCGGCGGGTGGGATCGATTTCGAGAATCCTCGACATGTACTTGGAAAAATCGAGGATGACGGCGACGTTGCAGCATTGTCCAGCAAGAGAGGTGCCACCGCCGCGGCAAAGCAACGGCGCAGCGAACTGGCGGCAGAGCGCGACTGTGGCCAGAACATCGTCGGCATCGCGGGGCAGCACCACGCCGATGGGGACCTGGCGGTAGTTGGAGCCGTCGGTGGCGTAAAGGGCGCGGGTGCCGCGGTCGAAGCGAACTTCACCACGAACCTCTGACCGCAGAGCTTCCGCTAGTCCGGTGGCGTCTACCTGCGCGGATTTTGAGGCTTGGGCGAGTTCGACGAATTCGTTCGACATGCGGTCGGTCCCGCTCAAATTTCAATTCGAGGACGAATTTGCCGCGCCCGACTTAGTTACATTGGTGATCACGATCCGGGTCTTATCAGTTTCGCCTTTGACGGTAATGGTGATCATGTTCTTCTGATCGTTGGAGACAATGGTGCACTGATCGGCCTGCGTGGTCATGACCATCGCGTTGGGAAACTTGGGCTTGTAGAAGCCGCAGACTTTGTCCACCGAATCGCTGGTTTCGAAGTTCAGCGACGCGGTATGAACAGCGCCGAAGATCGCGGAGGTTGCGCCTTCTTTCAAGACTTGCGCTCCGGGGTAGAGATCGACTCCGAGATCGTGGGCCGCGGCTTGCGGATCATTTGTGGTCTGGACCGTGCCGAACGGGGTTTCCACCTTCACATCGTTACCGTTCTGGCGAACGCGGGTGTGGCGCGCGACCCGCCAGGCAAAGATGCCGAGCGACGCCAAGCCAAGAATGCCGACGAGCACGATTACTCCTACCACGATCAGAATGGCCTTCAGGGCTCCGCCACCCGAAGGAGGTGGGGGGGTGGGAACTGCAACGGTGGAAATTGGAGGAGTGGAGGACGCTGGAGGTGCAGGCGAAGCTGCCGCTGGAGGCAGCGTTGAAGTGAGGATTGCGGCGCCGCATTTGTTGCAGAACCTTGTTCCGGGAACGATATTTGCGCCACAAGCATTGCAGAACGCCATGGGTCACCTCGTAGGAATGCAGTTTATAGGTGGTCGGCGCGAGTATACCGCAGATGAGCCTAACTCCACATCCGCGTTGCGTAGTCGGTCATGGTCAGTCCCAGCAACAGGAGCAGGAAGAATAATGCTGCGACCACGACCAGCTTGGTTAGTTTTTCGCTGGCGCCTTTGATGTGCATGAAGAAGAGGGCGACCAGAGTGGCTTTGATGCTGGCGATGGTGAGGGCTACTGCGGCGTTGAATTTGCCCAAGTCCAGCGTGGAAGCGTACACGGTGAGAGCGGTGCCGGCGAGCAGCGCGAAGAATACTGCGAAGTAAGTTGGTAGTGGCGACGATTTGGAATTTCCAGACATGCAGGCCTCAGGGGTGCCGGTCGATCAGGTAGAGCAACGGGAACAGGTAAATCCAGATGATGTCGACGAAGTGCCAGTAGAGGCCGCCGATCTCGACTGGAGTGTTGTAGTCGGGAGTGAAGCGTCCCTTCCAGGCCATGGTCAGGAGCCAGAGAAAAATGCCGAGGCCGATGATCATGTGCAGCGCGTGCAGGCCGGTCATGACGAAGTAGAGGGAGAAGAAAAGCTGCGCGTGGTGCGGGTCGGCGTATTGATTGGGATGCCCAGGGACGGGTACTTTTTCGAAACTGAAAGAAGCGCCGGGGACGTGATGCTCGTCGAATTTGTCTTTGTACTCGATGCCTTTGATGCCGAGGAAGACTAGACCGAGCACGATCGTGAGAACGAGGCTGCCGATGAGCAGCGTGCGACGGGCGGTTTGCGCGGCCCAGACTGCGAGGACCACGGTTAAGCTGCTGCAAATCAGTACGGCGGTGTTGGTGGCGCCGAGGCCGACAGCTAGGGTCTTGCTGGCGGCGCCGAAGTCGCCGAAGTATTTCAGGCGGTAAACCAGGTATGCCAGGAACAGGCCGCCGAAAAACATTATTTCAGTGGCGAGGAAGACCCACATGCCGAGGCTCGAGGCATCGCGCTGCTGTTGCGGCTCGGCGAAGTGATGCAAGAGTTCAGGGCGCTGTTCTTCGTGATGAAGGGCGACCGTGCTATCGGGCAACGGGGACCTCCTCGCTGTGGGGCGCGTCCAATTCTTCGTAGTTATAGGCTTCCCAAGTGACGACGGGTTCTTCTTCGAAGTTGAAAGTCGGTGGTGGGGAAGCGGTCTTCCATTCGAGTCCTGCGGCGTTCCACGGATTGTCCGGCGCGGGTTTGCCGTAGCGCATGGACCAGAGGAAATAAACCATGGGCAGCAGATATCCGACTCCTAGGACCGTGGCGCCGGCGGTCGAGAGAACGTTGAGCACCTGGAATTCGGGCATGTGGCTGTAATCGTAATAGCGGCGCGGCATGCCCATATAGCCGAGCAGGAATTGCGGGAAGAAGGTGAGGTTGAAGCCGATGAAAACGATCAGCGCCGCCAGGCGTGCCCAGCCCTCGGGATACAACTTGCCGGAAATCTTTGGCCACCAGAAATGCATTCCGCCGAGATAGCCCATGACCGCGCCTCCGACCATGATGTAGTGGAAGTGGGCCACGACGAAGTAAGTGTCGGTGACGTGGACGTCGATGCCGAGAGCGGCGAGGAATAGTCCGGTGAGGCCGCCTATGGTGAAGAGTCCGAGGAAACCGAAGGCGTAGAGCATGGGCGCATCGTAGTGGATGGAGCCTTTGTAGAGAGTGGCCGTCCAGTTGAAGACTTTGATGGCCGAAGGCACGGCTACGGCGTAGCTCAACAGGGAAAATACCAGCGCCGCATAGACTGACGTTCCGGCGACAAACATGTGGTGAGCCCAGACCAGGAAGCCGAAGACGGCGATCGCTATGGATGAGAAGGCGACGAAGCTGTACCCGAAGATGCGTTTGCGCGAGAAGCAGGCAATGATCTCGGTGACGACCCCCATCGCCGGGAGAATCATGATGTAGACGGCGGGATGGGAATAGAACCAGAACAGATGCTGGAAGAGGATCGGATCGCCGCCGAGTTTGGGATCGAAGATACCGAGGTGCAGGGCACGTTCGGCAACGACCAGCGTGAGAGTGATGGCGAGGACCGGCGTCCCCAGAAGTTGAATGATGCTGGTTGCATAGTGCGCCCAGATGAACAGGGGCAGGCGTGACCAGGTCATGCCGGGGGCACGCATGCGATGGATGGTGACGACGAAGTTCAGCCCGGTGAGGATGGAAGAGAACCCGGCGACGAAGACTGCGAGTCCGGCTTCGACGACCTTGGTGTTGCTAAAGTTGGTGCTGAACGGGGCGTAGAACGTCCAACCGGTATCGACTCCGCCGGTCAGCATGCAGTGCACCATCATCGCGCCGCCGATGATGTAGAGATACCAGCTCAGCAGGTTGATGCGGGGGAAGGCGAGATCCTTGGCTCCGATCATCAAAGGCACGAGGAAGTTTCCGAGCACGGCAGGAATGGAAGGAACCAGAAAGAAGAAAATCATGACAATGCCATGCATGGAGAAAAGCTTGTTGTAGGTATCGGCCTGGACCAGGTCGCCTGCGGGAGTGAGCAACTCGAGGCGGATAAGCAGCGCGAAGAAGCCGCCGATGAAGAAGAAGAACGTGATGGAGATGAGATAGAGAAGGGCAATGCGTTTGTGGTCGGTGGTGAGGAGCCAGGACCACACGCCGTAGTGCTTGTTCAAGTAGTTCTCGCGTCCATCGGGTTGAGGCATCGGGGTCGGCATACTCATTGCACCTTACTTCCATTCGGCTCGGCGTTTTCGTGAACTCGGGGTGCGGCCATGCTGGCGCTGGCTTTCCCGGCCTCACCCGGCTTGGCCGCCGAAATCGACTTGATGTAGGCGACCAGGGCATTTACCTGCTCTTCGCTGACCAGTCCCTGAAATGTTGGCATGATCGGCTGAAATCCCTTCACCCGCTTGGCGCCCGGGTCGAGGATGCACTCGCGAAGATAATTCTCGTCCGCCGTGACCGTGCGGCCATCTTCGAGTTGAACGGGCTTGCCGAAGACTCCCTGCAGATTGGGGCCGCGGCCTTGTGCGTCATTGCGGTGGCAGGTGGCGCAGCCGAGTTCGGAAAAAACTTTCTCGCCGGTTGCCGAGAGGGGGCCTGGGGAACCGCCGTTCATCCACGCTTCGTACTGCGCGGTTTCCTGAACCACGATCGAGCCG
>DATMQT010000082.1:0-3985 GCA_035566655.1 Candidatus Dormiibacterota bacterium | reverse complement strand
CCAGACGAGTGAAGTCTTGTCGCCATGTCAGGAATTTTATGCGATTAGCTGTCCTATGCTTCTTAGCGTCCGCCGTGCTCCCGTCCGTGAGCCGAGCACAGGCTCCTGATGGGGTTCCTGTCATCAAGATTATGAAGGAAGACAGCTCGATTAAGTTCCACGTGAAGGCGTCTGTGGCGATAGACGGAACGTTCGATAAGTGGGACGCCACAGCAACCATGACCTCTCCGGACGTGGAGACAGGCGTTCTTGACATCAAGATTCAGGCAGCCAGTGTGAACACCGGAAGCGGCATGAAGGACGGCAAATTGAAAGGCAAGGACTTTTTCGACGCCGAGCACGATCCGTTGATCACATTCCACTCGACGAAGATTGTACAGACCGGCCCCGACACACTTGATTACGTCGGAGACTTCACGATACGCGGAGTGACCAAGCCCGAGAAGCTCACGTTCACGCTTTCCGGCAAGGGGACGGGCTCAGGCGAGATTAAAGGAACGATGGCCTTCGACCGCAAGGATTACGGCATGAACAAGGGCATCCCCTTGGTAAAGATCGCCGACCGCGTCGAAGTGATAGTCGACCTCAAAGGGAAGCGAGTAAGCGGACCTAAGTTGGTATTCAAGCAGTAGCCACCTGTCACCGGTACCGCATCGTTTTACGCTCCGCCCCAGCAATCAAGATGAGGAACTTTTCGCCAGTCCATTTCGCAGTCCGACGGGCCGCTGGCCGCGATTGATTTAGACAGTTGCGCGATTCGAAAACACTGTGCCGAGAGCAAGGGTGCCTGGAACAATCAACGGATCACCAGGAGGTTCCACCCAGTCAACCAGGGCGAGTAATGACGCAGCGGAATCGCCCAACTGTCTTTCTTGCCAGTATGGGAACCGGCCCGAAGCTTCCAACTTCTGGAGTAGGGGAGAAGAGCACATCCACCTGACGACGGAAAAAACCGTGGACCACAAAGACTATGTGAATCGCGCCGTTGAAGCGTCCATCCACATCGGGCTGGTCATTCTACTAGCCGCCGCTTGTTTCCTAATCTTGCGCCCCTTCCTTCCCTTGATTGTGTGGGGCATCATCGTCGCGATCGCCGTTTACCCGCGCTATCGACAGTTACAGCTTGTACTCGGCGGCCGTGGCGTGCTCGCTGCCGTCCTTGTCACCCTTCTACTATTAGCTTTGTTGATTGTTCCTGTGGCCATGCTCGCAGGAACACTGATTGGGGGCATCCAGACCCTCGCAGCCCACCTCAAAGACGGAACCCCAATTATTCAACCGCCCCCCGCTGGCGTCGAAACCTGGCCTATCGTTGGCGTTCCCTTGAAAAGTGCATGGAGCCTGGCTTCAACGAACATTACCGCCGCGCTAAGGAGTTTCGCTCCTCAAATCAAGGCAATCGTCCCTGGCCTGCTCTCGGCTTCTGCGGGAATAGGCCTCACCGTTCTGCAATTCACTCTCTCCATCATAGTTGCGGGAGCCCTTCTCGCTAACTCGCGGGGTGCTGCCGGTGCTGCGCAGTCCTTAGCCAACCGTATATTTGGCGACAAAGGGCCGGAGTTTCAGGAACTCGTCGGCTCCACCGTCCGCAGCGTCACGATAGGAATTCTCGGCGTGGCTCTGATCCAATCGGTTCTCGCGGCTCTTGGTTTTCTTGTAGCAGGATTGCCGGGTGCTGGCTTGTGGGCCGTCGTGTTTCTAGTTGCCGCACTGCTACAGGTGGGGACACTGGTCCTTATTCCCGCCGTGATTTACGTGTTCGCGACCTCAAGCATCACGAAAGCCGTAATTTTTATGGTTTGGTGCCTCATCGTCGCCCTGATCGACAACGTCATAAAGCCACTTCTATTAGGCCGAGGCGTCGCAGTTCCCATCGCGGTCGTATTTCTCGGTGCGATTGGAGGATTCGTAGCGATGGGCCTTATCGGCTTGTTCGTTGGCGCGATCGTTCTTTCGGTGGGCTATAAGTTGTTCATTGCTTGGCTGGCTCGAACTCCCGCCGCAATCGGGGAGACTTGATATACAGCGCGGTCCCTTGCCGGAGGATACAAACGAGGTGGCGCGTGGCAAATACAATAAGCTATTCGAAAGCCATCATGTCCCTGGTCTTGTTCGTGCCGGTTGGCATACTTCTGGCGCTCAGCCCGTATTCCTATGCTGCGCGGGAACTTTTGGTCTGTTGGGTATTCATCGGTCTATTCTTACTCGCACTGACCCCTGCAATTCTGGGGGGCGCTCTGGCCTATTACGTCGGAAGATGGATTTTTCATTGGGCGCGGACGACGCTCCGAATGTCACGGGCAAACGCCCTCGGTCTCTCCGCACCTGACCCTAGACCAATTTCGGGCGGCGGAAGGTCGAGGTGAATTTCAAGCAGCTGTTAGTTTGCCCTGCATCGGTTGTCTTAACGTTGTGCGGTGCGCGTTTTTGCCCCCACCACCCCTCGTGTCTTCGCTAAATCCGCTAACTGACGAAGTCGACCACACCGGTAGCCAGGTCGTACATTGCGCCGGTGATCTGGATCGATCCCTTCTTTTCCAGATCCGCCAATACAGGGCTTCGCCGCCGGATGTCTTGGAGTGCCACTTTGACATTAGTTCGGGCCACAGCGTCGACGAAGGCCGAATTCTTGCTGGACTTTTCTCCTTCAAACTTGGTTTCTGGAATGGCCGGCTTGATCCTCGCCAGCAATCCCGTGAGATTGCCTAATATCACGTCGTCGATCGCGCCCTTTATCGCGCCACAAGCCGTGTGCCCCAGGACCAAGACCAGCTTTGCTCCCGAAACAGCGCATGCAAACTCCATGCTGCCTAGCAGGTCATCGTTGACGACGTTGCCGGCTACGCGCCCATTAAACGTATCGCCGATCCCGGCGTCGAAAATGATTTCCGCAGGTACTCGTGAATCGACGCAACCGAGGATTACCGCCGCCGGATACTGACCGGCAGCACTTGAGCGTTTCTCGGCTAAATAATCCCGGGGAGCCATCTTCCCTGTACGAAATCGCTCATTCCCCTTCTTCAATTCGTCAATGATCTGCGACGGCGTCATGCTGTCACGCCGCTCTTTTGTCAAAGACCCGCTCGTGCTTGCGGCCAGCTGCATAGACAAGAGACCAAGCGGAGGACTAATCGAGCAGGCACCGAGAGCCGTGCTGAGAAATCTGCGACGGTCCACAGCCAGGTTATTCATTGACTCGCATGATGTTTTTTTCATAGCCCTTCTCCTGGTTTTTGAATTCTTCTTCTCGCCACCGCGATTCGTGGAAGCGAAACTGAGTCGGGCAGCCGCTGCACATCTTGTGGTTGCGCCAGAACCATGAGCACCGGTAAGGCCACGCGAAACTCCTTAAGTCCACTTATCGCGCGATTGCGAAGGACTGGCAATAGGCATCAGAACTGCACACTTTTCAGCATCTCCTCGTAAGTTGCCTGAAAGCGCTCGAAATGAGACTGAGGCGCCACAAAGACCATGAAGATGACAGAGCCATCACGCTGCGGGACGGTGACTAGCCAGTCCCGCTCTTTCTGAGAGTGTCCGCTGGCAGCGAGACCGCAGGCGCATTGTGGGAAGGGCCGGGGGTAGGTGCCGATGGGCTGGCGCTTGGCGCATTCGCCAAGGTTGGGTTAAAAGCAGCCCCGCTCTTCTTGTTCAGTGCAGCCCACTGACCAGACTTTGCTCCCTGTGCGATCTCCTGAGCGCTGTAAGCCTTTACTTCCACGGCGTGCTGGCGGACTTTCCGGAAAGCGGCGGTGTCGCCGGCATAATTTACCGGCGGCCAATTCCTGACTTCTTTTTCAATGGCCTGCTCGCGATTGCCGGGATTCGGGTGATCGCTGAGCCATTGCGGCGGCGCTTTGCCGCCCTGTGATTCCAGGGTCTTAAAAAAGTTTGCCATGGCCTGTGGGTTGTACCCAGCCTTGTACAGGATCATGGCGCCGACTGCGTCGGCCTGCGATTCGTCGGTACGAGAGTACTTCAGCAT
>DATMQT010000081.1:0-92123 GCA_035566655.1 Candidatus Dormiibacterota bacterium | reverse complement strand
TTCGACTCGGTGGCGAAGGCGGGGTCGATGCTGGGTTCGGGCGGCGTGGTGGTGCTGGACGATGCACAGTGTATCGTGAAGTTCGCGCTGCGTACGATGAAGTTCTACCAGCATGAAAGTTGCGGATGGTGCATTCCCTGCCGCGAAGGAACGGACTGGCTGAAGAAGACTTTAACCCGTTTTCATTCCCGCGGCGGGGTCAAGAAAGATATCGACAACATGCAGTATTTGTCGGAGAACATGCTGGGACGGACGTTTTGTCCGCTGGGCGATGCGGCGGCGATGCCGACGATTGCATTCGTGAAGAAGTTCCGCAAGGAGTTTGAAGATCATCTGGAAGGCAGGCCGTGTCCGTATGAAAAAGCGGGTGTGGCAGAAGAAGTGATGGCGTAGCGGGAAGATTGAGTCATTGGGCGAATCGGGTAATTTTGCGATTGAAAAACTTTAGAGTTTTCTGAAGTTGAGTTTCTTGCAATCGCCCGATCACACAATTGCAAAATCGCTAAATTCTTATGGCTGACGTAAATCTTACAGTTGACGGCAAGAAGGTCACGGCTCCCGCGGGGACGCTGCTGATTGAGGCGTGCAAGACAGTGGGCATCGAGGTGCCTTCGTTTTGCTATTACCCCAACCTGTCGCTGCAGGGCGCTTGCCGCATGTGCCTGGTGAAGATCGAGAAAATGCCGAAGTTGCAGACCGCGTGTACCACCGTGATCAGCGAAGGCATGATCGTTACTTCGGACAGCGGCGAGATCAAGCAGGCGCGCAAGTCGATGCTCGAGATGCTGCTCGGGAACCATCCTTTGGATTGTCCGGTGTGCGATGCGGGCGGTGAATGCGAACTGCAGGACATGACGTTCAGCTATGGCGCCGCCGAGTCGAAGTTCATGGAGGCGAAGAACCATAAGGACGAGCAGCAGTGGTCGCCAGTGGTTTTCTTCGATCGTCCGCGTTGCATCCTCTGCTACCGCTGCGTGCGCGTGTGCGGCGAGGGCATGGACGTGTGGGCTCTCGGAGTGCAGAACCGCGGCGTGAGTTCGATTATCGCTCCGAATAAAGAAGATCATCTGGAGTGCGAAGAGTGTGGGATGTGCATTGACATCTGTCCCGTGGGCGCGCTGACGTCTGGAGCGTATCGCTACAAGACGCGACCATGGGAGATGAAACATGTGGGCACGATCTGCACGCACTGCGGCGACGGCTGCAAGACCACGCTGGGGGTGCGGCGCTCCGACACTGGCATGGAGATTGTGCGCGGCGACAGCCGCGACAAGAGCGGAACGAATGGAGACTTTCTCTGCGTCAAGGGGCGTTACGCTTTCGACTTTGCGAATCATGAAGAGCGGTTGACGCGGCCGTTGATTCGCAAGGACGGCAAGCTGACTCCGGCGACGTGGGAAGAAGCGTTTGCTTTGATCGGGAAAAAGTTCGCGGAAGTGCGCGACAAGGATGGAGGAGCGGCGATCGGGGTGATTGGCTCGACGCGTACCACCAACGAAGAGGCATATCTGCTCTCTAAGTTCGCGCGGGTGGTCCTGAAGACGAACAATGTAGACCATCATCGCACTGCGGACTTCCCTGCTCTGGCGGCTGCGCTTCGCGGGAAGACTGATGCGACGGCTAGCATGGCCGACGTCTTCACTGCGCCGGCCATTCTGCTCATCGGCAATGACCCGAGCGAGCAACACCCGCTACTGGCCTGGCAGATACGCAACAACGTGCGGCTGCACCGGGCGCGGCTCTACGTGATTAATTCACGGCCGATCAAATTGCGACGGCAGGCTTCGAGCTTCATGCAGATTCCTGCCGCAGCCGAAGGGCAGGTTGCGGCGTTCTTGGCGAGCGACGCGACAGCGGATGCGCTCATCACTTCATCTGTCAACAGCGATGCATGGTTCGCGCTGCGCGACAAACTGCGGGGCGAACAGAATCTGATCATCGTCTTTGGCTCTGAATTCCGGGGAGATGACTTGGCCAGCCTTGTGAAATTCGGTTCGGGAATCTCGGGGGCCAAGTTTATCTGTCTGGCGGACTACGCGAATTCTCGCGGAGCTGCGGACATGGGGTTGTATCCAGATTTGCTCCCGGGATATCACCCCACGGCTGGAAACAGCCAGTTCCATCGGGAGTGGGGAGGAGTACCGGCGGCTGCGGGCCTTGATGTGCAAGGCATGGTGGCCGCCGGAAAAGCCGGCGAGTTGAAGGCGCTCTGCGTGGTCGGGTCAAATCCGGTAGGCCGGTTGAACATCGATCCGTTCGCGTTCTCGAAGAGCTTTGTCGTAGTGCAGGACATGTTCCTGACTGAGACTGCGGTGATGGCCGACGTGGTGCTGCCCGCGGCGAATGCTTACGAAAAGTCTGGCACGTTCACTAACACTTGCGGCGACCTGCAGTTGGTGAAGAAGGCGGGCGAAGTCACGGGCACGAAAGCTGATTTCGAAATGATTGTGCGCATCGCGGACGCCATGGGTTTTGACGTGCGCAAACTCGTACCTTTCGGCGGCGGAACGCATGCCGACATGGGGCAGTCGCGGGGAGCGCAGTCGGGCGAGGCCGACCGTCATGCCGTGTGGCTGGAGGCGCACGGACTGGAGCCGAAACTGAGCCCGTTCGATCCCACGGCAATTCTGGATGAGATTCAGCGGCTGGTTCCGGGTTATGACGTTTCCCGCATGAATCTGCTGGCGGGCAACAGTCAGCATACGTCGTTCGCCAACTGCGGGCCTGGGGCGGCGCACAAGCCAGAATCGATTTCGCCCGCGGACGATAATCTCTTTACTTCTGGAACGCTGGGACATTATTCGCGCGCGTTGAAGTCGGTGATTGAGAGTCACGAGGTCAAGACCGCCGAGGTTGCAGCGGACTAGCCATTTCTTGCGGATCAGTTTCTTGGAGAGGAAGCCCAGGCATTGTCGGTCGTCGCATTCATACTCGTGTCGGTGATCAAGTCGGTGGTCGTGCTCATCGTGCTGCTGACTGCGGTTGCCTACACGGTGTGGCTGGAGCGCAAAGTCGTGGGCCACATGCAGAATCGCTGGGGACCCTCGCGGGTCGGGCCGTTCGGCCTATTGCAGCCGGCAGCTGACGGGCTGAAGTTTTTGTTCAAGGAAGATCTCACGCCGCCCCACGTCTACAAACCATTGTTTCTGGCGGCGCCGATGATGGCTCTGATCTTTGCCCTGACTTCGATCTCGGTGATCCCGTTCGGCAACTCGATCACGATTTTCGGCGCGAGCATTCCTCTGCAAATTGCCGACTTAAACATCGGGTTGCTGATGATTCTGGGCGTTACTTCGCTGGGAGTATATGGGGTTGCGCTGGCGGGCTGGTCTTCGAACAATAAGTATTCTTTGCTGGGTGGACTGCGCGCCAGCGCTCAGATGGTCAGCTATGAGATTGCGCTCGGACTTTCGCTGGTCGGAGTGCTGATCCGGTCTGGAAGTTTCAGTCTGCGCGCAATTGTGGATGCGCAGGGCGGGAACTTTCTGGGCTTCATCCCGCGATGGAATATTTTTACCGGGCAATTCGTTGGCTTCTTCATTTATCTGATGGCGGCGTATGCGGAAACGAATCGCATTCCGTTTGATCTGCCCGAAGCTGAAACCGAGCTGGTGGCGGGATACCACACCGAGTACAGTGCCATGAAGTTTGCCATGTTCTTCATGGCCGAGTACGCCAACATGATTACGGTGGCGTGTCTGGCGACACTGCTGTTTTTCGGGGGATGGCACGGGCCGGTGTTTGGACCTCCGTTGTTGCGTTCGGTGCTGCCGCTATTCTGGTTTGGGGCGAAGATTTTCTGCTTTCTCTTTCTTTATATCTGGGTGCGCGGGACGTTGCCGCGCTTCCGTTACGACCAACTGATGTCGTTTGGTTGGAAGTTTTTGCTGCCCCTGGCGATTGCGAATCTGGTGGCAACGGCGATTGCAGTCGCCTGGTGAAAAGCAGTACTCAGTACCGAGTATCCAGTGCCCAGTAAATCCGGGCGCTTGGTCAATGCTGGGTGCTGGGTACTCGGTACTTGTTATGAATTTTCATCTCATCTTATTTCTGGCGTTCGGTGCGGTTTGCGTGGGCGGGGCGGTCAACCTGCTGGTGCAACGGCATCCCATTAACAGCGCGCTGTCGCTGATCGCGGTGATGGCTGCGCTGGCCGGCGAATATCTGCTGCTGGGTGCGGAGTTCGTGGCCGCCGTGCAGGTCATTGTTTATGCTGGCGCAATTATGGTGCTGTTCGTCTTTGTCATCATGTTGCTGAACGCCGGCGAAGAGGAGCACACGAACGGAAGCCAGGTCGCGGTTCTGCTCGGCGTTCCGGGGATGTTGACTGGCAGCGTGCTCATGGCGTGGGTTGTGTTGCGGCACTCGAGGACCGAGTCGGTGGCGATTGGCGCGTTGCCGGGGCCTCCCAACGATATCGCTCAGCTTCTCTTTCATGATTTCCTGCTGCCTTTTGAAGTCACTTCTGTGTTGATTCTGATTGCCATCATGGGGGCCGTGGTCCTAGCCAGCAAGCCGGAAGCTGCGGCGGGGAAGGTGGAGTGATGGTGCCTCTTTCTTGTTACCTGCTGCTCAGCGGGTTTCTGTTTGCTTGTGGCGTGGTTGGATTTCTGGTCAAGCGCAACATCATAACTATTTTCATGTCGATTGAGCTGATGCTGAACGGCGTGAATCTTTCGTTTGTGGCGTTCGCCGCGCACTGGCATGCGTTGGCGGGACAGGTATTCGTTTTCTTTGTGATGGTGGTGGCGGCGGCGGAAGCGGCCGTGGGGCTGGCAATAATCATCGCGGTTTATCGCACGCGCGAAACGTTGAATGTGGACCAGGTGAACCTGCTCAAGTTATGACGGCGAACCTCAATCTCTGGCTGTTCCCGCTGCTGCCGCTGGCAGGAGCGGCGATCAATGGCGTCCTGGGAAAGAAGTCCTCGCGCCGCGCGGTGACGACCATTGCGCTTTTCTTCAGCGGCGCTGCTTTCATATGGGCAGTAAAGGTCTGGTTGGCGGTGATGTTCACAAGAGATCCGCGTTGGGCCGGCGTACTCGACCTGCCTCACACTGAGTTCTTCGCGCACTGGATTCGCATCACCGGCTTTAGCGCGGACTTCGCGTTCTATCTCGATCAATTGTCGCTCGTCATGTTGCTGGTGGTGACCGGAGTGGGTTTTCTGATCCACATCTATTCTGTCGGCTACATGTGGGACGATCCCAGCTACTCCCGCTTCTTCAGTTATCTGAATCTATTCATGTTTTTCATGCTGACGCTGGTGCTGGCCAACAACTATCTGCTGATGTTTATTGGCTGGGAGGGCGTGGGGCTGGCGTCATATCTGCTGATCGGATTCTGGTTCACGAAAGATTCGGCGGCATCGGCTGGCAAGAAAGCATTCATTGTCAACCGCATTGGAGACTTTGGATTTCTGATCGCACTGTTTTTGCTGATCAAACACTTTGGGTCGCTGGATTTTGAGCAGGTCTTTCAGGGCGTTTCTCCTCTCGCTTCAGAGACCGGGGAAGCCGGACTGCTGACAGCGATTAGCATTCTGCTGATGGTGGGTGCTTGCGGTAAGTCGGCGCAAATTCCGCTGTATGTCTGGCTTCCCGATGCAATGGAAGGCCCTACGCCGGTTTCCGCGTTGATTCATGCTGCGACCATGGTGACGGCGGGGGTCTACATGGTTGCCCGCTCGCACGTGATTTTCGAACGCGCGCCGACGGCTCTGATGGTGGTGGCGATTATTGGCACGCTGACTGCGTTCTTCGCCGCGACCATTGGCATTGCGCAGACCGACATCAAGAAAGTCCTGGCCTACTCCACGATCTCGCAGCTCGGATACATGTTCATGGCTTGTGGGGTGGGCGCGTTTTCGGCGGGCATCTTCCACTTGATGACCCATGCGTTTTTCAAGGGCCTGCTGTTTCTTGGCGCTGGCTCGGTGATTCACGCGGTCGGCGGCGAACAGGACATGCGCAAGATGGGCGGGCTGAAGTCCTATATTCCGTGGACGTTCCTCACGATGAGTATTGCGACGCTGGCGATCGCGGGAATCCCGCCCCTGGCAGGCTTTTGGAGCAAGGACGAGATTTTGTGGAAGGCTTATCAGGTTAGCCCGGTCTACTGGGGAATCGGCGTCGTTACGGCGTTCATTACGTCGTTCTATATGTTCCGCCTGCTGTACATGACGTTCTTTGGCGACTACCGTGGAGCTCAGGTTGACGCGCACCGACACGGGTCAGACGGCCACGACTCTCATGGACATGGCGAACCGCATGAGAGCCCGATGGTTATGCTCGTGCCGCTGATGATTCTGGCGGTGCTCTCGTTGGTTGGCGGGTTCGTAGGCTGGGGCAACCATTTCGAACGTTTTCTTGCGCCAGTCTTTGGCGCGGGAGAAGTGACGGCCGAAGCGGCGAGCCGCGTCACAGAATGGTTGTTGATGATTGTGTCAGTGACAGTCGCTGCGTTGGGATGGTGGCTCGCTTATCTGCTCTACTACCAGCGCCCTGACCTGCCGCAGAAAATCGCCAACTCGCTGGGGAGCTTTTATCAGACCCTCGTGCACAAATACTACGTTGATGAAATATATGCAGCTGTGTTCGTCAAGCCGCTGGTTGATGGTTCGACTCGAATCCTGTGGCAGGGAGTGGACAGGAAGATTATCGATGCGGCGGTGAACGACTCGGCCGATGGCGCGCGGCATGCTTCCGACGAGGTACGCCAGATGCAGTCCGGCAACATTCGCTCGTATGCGGGATGGATTGCGGCCGGGTCGGCGGTGGTGATTGCCTTCATGATCTGGATGGCGGTGGGACGATGAGCACTGAGAGTCTCAGCCCCATCATTCTTACGCTGGTGACGTTCGTGCCGCTGGCGGGCGCGTTGCTGCTGATGCTCTTGCCCCGGCGTGACCGCGACATTCGCGTTTTCGCGCTGGTTGTCTCGTTGCTGACGTTTGTTCTGTCTTTGCATTTGCCGGTTTATTTCCATCGGGCGCAGGCGGGTTTTCAATATCAGATCAACAAGCAGTGGGTTTCCACTCCCAACATTCACTACCACATGGGCGTTGATGGCATCTCGATGTGGCTGGTGGTGCTCACCACGTTTCTCACGCCGCTTTGCGTGCTGATTTCCTGGAAGTCAATTCACGAGCGGGTGAAGGAATTCTTTATACTGCTGCTGATTCTGGAGACGGCGTTGATTGGCGTCTTCACTTCGCTCGATTTGTTCCTCTTTTATTTCTTCTGGGAAGCGACGCTGATCCCGATGGCGCTGCTGATTGGGATTTTCGGCCACGAGCGCAAAGTGTATGCCGCGGTGAAGTTCTTCATGTACACCATGATCGGGTCGGTGTTCATGCTGGCGGCGATTTTGTGGCTGTATGCGAACACCGGCAGCTTTGATTTTGTTGTGATTCGCGACAAGATCGCGAGCGGCGCAGTGCCGGGTTTCGCGGCGGCCGCACAGTGGTTGTTCCTCGGCTTCTTTCTCGCGTTTGCGGTCAAGGTTCCTCTGTTCCCTTTCCATACATGGTTGCCCGATGCTCACGTGGAAGCGCCGACGGCGGGATCGGTGCTGCTGGCCGGGGTTCTGCTGAAGATGGGCACCTACGGACTGCTGCGGTTTAACCTGGGCCTGTTTCCCGAACAATCGCGGCAGAACGCATGGTGGGTGATGACGCTGGCCTTGATCGGCATCATCTATGGCGCGCTGGTGGCGATGGTGCAGCCCAACATGAAGAAGCTGATCGCGTATTCGTCCGTCAGCCACCTTGGATTCGTGGTGCTGGGAATTTTTAGTTTCACGCAGGCTGGATTGAATGGCGCGATGTTCGTCATGCTGGCCCACGGAATCTCGACGGGCGGCTTATTCATGCTGGCGGGGGTTCTGCACGACCGCCGGCACACTTATGAGATCAGCGAGTTCGGCGGACTGGCCTTGCCCATGCCGGTGTATGCTGCGTCGTATTTGGTGATCGTATTGGCGTCGGTGGGTCTGCCCCTAATGAACGGATTCATTGGTGAATTTCTGGTGCTGAGCGGCGCATTCCAGGACAAAGCGGTTTACGGAATACTCGGGGCCACGGGAATCATTTGGAGTGCCGTTTATCTTCTCTGGATGTATCAGCGAGTTTTTTATGGCAAGGTCACGCACCCGGTAAACAATTCTATGGGTGACCTTATCGGATCCGAAAAGATGGCGATCTGGCCGTGTGCTGCCGCGGCGCTGGTAATGGGCGTGGCTCCGATTCTGTGGCTGGGCGCGATTGATCCGGCGGTTCATGCCGCGCTCGCGCCGTTTGCCCAGGTGGTGAGCAAGGTGGTGGGACCGTGATCCTGACTCCCGCCGCTCTTTACTCTGCCGGCACTTACTCACCCACGCTGCCGCAGAGCGCCGATTACGTGCGCATCCTGCCGGAGATTATTCTTTCCATCTTCGGAATGACTGTGATGGTGCTGGAACCTCTGCTCGACGAGGAGACTGGTCAGAAAGTTCTCGGGCTGATCGCGCTGGTGGGGACGCTGGCTGGACTTGGGGCGACCTGGTTCATGGCACAGGCGCCGGGACTGGCTTTCTGGAACATGGTGCAAGTGGACGGATTCAGCGTCTTCTTTCATGTTCTAGTGATTGCGATTGCTGCTGTCGTCATCCTGAGTTCGTATGAATACATGACGGTGCAGCGGATCCGGGCTGGGGAATACTACGCTCTGATTCTTTTCGGTGTGGTCGGCATGGCGCTAATGTCGTCGGCGATCGAGCTGGTCCTGATTTTCATTGCGCTCGAGATTTCGTCCATTTCTTCCTACGTGCTGGCGGGGTTCCGGCGGCACGAAGCGTCCAGCGCTGAATCCTCATTGAAATATTTTCTGCTGGGATCCTTTGCCACGGCATTTTTCTTATATGGAGTGGCGTTGATGTTTGGGGCGACTGGCTCGACGAACATTGATCTGATCAGCAAGACGCTTCAGGCAGGCCCGCTCCCGCTGCTCGCGTCCGCGGCAGTGGCATTCATGTTCGTGGGCCTGGGCTTCAAGGTGGCGGCGGCGCCGTTTCATGTTTGGACCCCGGACGTTTATGAAGGAGCCCCGGCGCCCATCGTCGGCTTCATGTCCACAGCACCCAAGGCAGCGGCTTTCGCGGTTTTGTTGCGGGTCGTGTTCGTCATTCATGTGCCGGGAATGCTGCGGCTGATTTGGGTTGCGGCAGCGCTTTCCATGACGTTGGGCAACATGGGGGCGTTGGTCCAGAACAATGTGAAACGGTTGCTGGCGTATTCCTCGATTGCCCATGCCGGCTACATCCTGGTTGCTTTCGCAGCTTCACCTCAGCTCGGGACTTCGGCGGCCATGTTCTACACCGCAGCTTATGCCGCCATGAACCTGGGGGCGTTCGCAGTGGTAAGCCACTTCGCCAACGCGGGTGAGCGCTACGTGACGCTTGAGGACTACGAAGGCTTGGGCCGCAGTTCTCCGCTGCTGGCGGCGACTCTCACCGTCTCCCTGCTGTCGCTGATCGGCATCCCGATGACCGGCGGCTTTTTTGCGAAGTTCTACGTTTTCAGCGCGGCCGTCCAGGCCAACTTGATCTGGCTGACGATCATTGGCGTCCTCAATAGCGGCATTGGGGCGTACTACTACCTCCGCATCATCGTGATGATGTACATGCGCGAATCGCGACGGGAAGTTCCGGTGACTCCGGTTCCGCTTGCGCTCGGCCTGGCGTTGGCAGTGTGTTTGGCTGCGACTCTCTATCTCGGAATATTTCCGGGCGGCGTCCTGCAAAATGCGCAAGATTCCGCTCGGCAGTTCGCCCCTCAGACTCTGCACGAGGGTTCCGCCCCCGCACTCGTTTCAACCGTCCCATAAGACCGGAGGGTTTCCGAACTCCACGCGAGGGCCTGAATCTCTCTAGCCTCCTTCGCGAGGATTCACTCGTGATCGGAGACCAGAGGAACAAAGCGAACGAGTTCACGAACCGAAATCACGGGTAGGCCATTGACCAAGCGGATGAAGTGGAGGTGTTGGGTGTTCTCCGTTCCGATTGGAATGATCATGCGACCGAGGTCGCGGAGTTGGGTCAGCAGGGCGGCAGGCAGATGGGGAGCGGCGGCGGAGACGAGGATGGCGTCGAAGGGGGCGGCGGCGGGAAGGCCAAGCGTGCCGTCTCCGGTAAAGACCCGGATGTTGGAGTAGCCGCACGCAGCGAGCGCTTCGCGGGCACTGCTCGCCAGGGCTGAGTGGCGCTCGACGGAGAACACCTGAGCGGCTAATTCCGCGAGCAGAGCGGTGACGTAGCCGGAACCTGTGCCCACTTCGAGAACCTTGTCGGCCGCGGTGAGTTGGAGCGACTCCAGCATGAGCGCCACAACGTAGGGCTGAGAGATGGTTTGGCCGTCGCCGATAGGGAGCGGGTTATCCTCGTAAGCCCGGTTTCGATCGGTCTCGGGAACAAATTCATGTCGCGGGACGCGGAGCATCGCATCGAGGATGCGCGCGTCTGAAATGCCGCGGGCACGGAGTTGAGAGGTGACCATGACTTCGCGGGCGATGGTTGGGTCGGGCATGTGTAGTGGCCAGTGTTCAGTGGTCAGTGGTCAGTAACAAAAGCGATCGTGTGCTATCGCCGGCCACGGATCGCTGGCCACTGCTTTCATTTCTTACGGCGGCGGATGCGGAGGTCGAAGCTGACCACACCGTTCTGGTCTCGGGTGCCGACGACGGAAACGTTGCGATTGAAATAGTACTCTCCCTGGATGATCTGCTGAGAACTTTGCGAAACGTTGGTGGAGTAGGTGAGCGATATGTTGTTGGCGAACTGCTGCTCGATGGTGACCTGTGGACCGCGAGCGGTAGGATTGGTTTCGGTGGTCAGTCCTTGAGGATCGATTTTGATGTTGCTGGCGCCGAACAAGCGCTGGAAGCGGCTGCTGGCGGTGTCATTGAGGGCCTGGTTGAGGATGAGCGCACTGGCCTGGTCGGAAAAGACGCTTTGGCCAGACTGTTCCTGGAGTTGGGCGGATTCTTCATTGGTGCGGCCGAGAGCGAGTAACGCGATGATGTCGGACTTGGGCAGAGGAGGTTCGGAACGGTAGTTGAGGTTGAGGCCGCGGTTGGGTGTTCCGGTCAGGGTGATGTTCAGATCGTAGTTGCGGACGTGAGTAGTCGCCTGAAGATTAAGTTGCGGCTCGATGGCAACGGGATTAGCGAAAGTGATATCGCCACGCTCAAGCGTGAAGCGGGTGCCGTGGAAGGTGGCCTGACCTTCGAGAATATCCACCCGGCCAAGCACGGCGGGACGGGCCACGGAACCGCGAAGGCGGAGGTCGGCGTCGCCTGAGAGGCGCGCGATTGCGGTGCGCATCTGGAGTTCAGGCGCGGTCACGACGTGGATATCGAGTTTGACATTATTGAGCGGAGAATTGGCGGCGGTCACAGTGGAAAACTGGCCGCTGCGCTGGAGATAAGCGCTGAAGTCGAAGCCGGGGGTTACCGCCATCTTGGTAATGCGGATGTCGCCGGACACGGTTGAGTTGGCGCGGGTGCCAATCCAATGCAATTCGGCGTCTGCGGTGGAGCTGACGCCGGGAGGATAGCGCAGGCGCACATCCTTTCCCGTGGCGGTGAGATTAAAGTTCAGCTGCTGGTTAAAGTAGGTGGCGTCGCCCTTGAGGTCGAGCGTTCCGCCGCCGGTTCGCGCGGTGAGGGTTTCAATTAGGATGCGATCGCGAGTGAAGAAAAGTGAGCCGTTCAGTTCGCTCAAGCCACTGGGCAGTCCGGCGTAAGAAAGCGAAGCTCCGGTCACCTGGAGGTGGCCGTGAGGAAACGGTCTGGCCAAAGTGCCGCCTACGGTCACATCCATAGTGACGAGGCCGGACGAGGCAAAGTCGGGATCGAAGCTGGAGAGCAGTTTAAGGTCGAGATGGCCATCGGCGGTGAGATCGAGGGCGCGGTCGCCGGAGAGCTGTATGGAGCCATGCGCGGTGAAGTCAGTTCCCTCCCCCACAACGTGGAGTTGCTGAATGTTGGCCGAGCGATTGGCGAGGGAGAAGCGAATGGGATCCTGGTTGTGGACTTTCACATTTTCAACGTCGAGGAAAAGTGAGGTCACGGTGCCGTCGAGGACCCACTGCTCCGGCTGGCGCAGCGGACCGTGCAGGTCGACAGAGCCGGCGATGGAAGAGTGTCCCGTGAGTTGGCCTCGGAGATAAGAGCGCCAGAGGGCGTCGAGATCGAGTTGGTCCATCTGAAAAGATAGTTTGGCGGGATAATCATCGCGCAATTGCACGCCGCCGCTGATTCGCAGCGAGCCTTTCTGGAATTGGGAATTGCCGGAGAGATGAAGCTCGCCTCCCTGAGTGACGGCTTGCAGGTCGAGGTCGCCGGCGAGTTCATGATCGAGAGTGAGGTTGCGGACGTGGACATCCGCATTGATGGAAGGCAGGTCGGGAGTGCCGGATCCTTTAAGAACAAAGTCGGCGCGTCCTTCCACTGAGAGACGATTGGACTGGATCTGCGGCACTTGGGCAAGGTCGAAATTATTACCCGTGAGGTCAAGATGAAAGGCGCGAGTTGACGGGTTGTAGGCGGCGCTGCCCGTGACGACAGAATCGTCGTACATAAGATGCAGTTTGTCGAAAGCAATTTCGCCCTGGGCGAGGTGGAAGTTGGAATCGAATTGCTGAATGGGTTCACCGTAGGCAGAGGCGTTGGTGAGATGGATCTGCCCATCCCCATGCGGGTCAGAGATGGTGCCGGTGGCTTGCACGAAGACATCGGCCTTGCCGGAGATGGGGTAGTTGTATCCGGCGAGAGCTTGGAGGGCGGTGAGGTCGGTGTTGTGGAGGTTGGCGCGGAGAGTGAAGATGCTGTCGGCGGTAATGTGGCCGTGCTGCAGAGTTGCAGAGGCGTCGAATTCGGCGGAAGTTTCGTCACGGCGCAAAGTTGCGCTGCGAAGCGCGATGCCGCCGAAGGATAGCTGAAGCGTGGTGGAGAGAGAATCCCAGTGACTTTGGAATTCATGCGTCTTGGCGGTGGCGGGCGCATTGATGTCGAAGTCGTCGACTTGCAGCGTGCCTGAAAGTTGAGGTGAGGAGATCGAACCGTTCATGCTCCCATTGAAAGTGGCGCTTCCGTTCAGCTTGACGGGAAACAACGCGGGTCCGCGGACGACGGAGATAAAGGGTAGCCAGTCGGCAAGACTTGAGGTGGTAATTAGGAGGCGGACTGCGGATGAGGCCGACAGCGTGCCGGAAGCCTGGATGTGGGACGTGGGCGTGGTCAGAGTGAACTGTGGCAGATCCAGAGAATCACTGGCTACATGGTAGACACCGTTGACACGGCCGCTAAGTGGTCGCTGTGGAGGGACTGGATGAGCGGGCGGAGTGAGATCGACGGCGAACTGAACGTCCGCATCGCGAGGACTTCCCTTCCAGCGAGTTTCGAGAGTGCCGGAGGCGAATGCTGCGGGATGCAGACTCATGACCGGATGAGCGGGGGCATTGAGCGCGAGGGCGATGTCTTCGGCAGAAAGGTCGCGCAAATGAAGAAGGATGACAGCGTCCTGGACTGCTGGAGGCTTTGATCTGGCAGGCTTTTGACGAGACCGGTTCAAGGGTGGAGCGGCAGAAATGATGGCGGTATCCAATGTTTTTCTGGCGCCCGGCGAAAGGTGCTGCGCCGGCGCGAGCCATTGATTCAGTTCGGCATCGCCAGTAAAGCTTCCACTGAAAATCTTGCCTTGGATTTTAGAGAACTTCAGTTGCTCATCGGTGACCGAGTAGCCGGTACTGAGGGAAGCTTTGGAAAAGGAAAGCTGATCGGTCTGCCAGGCCAGATCGCGGAGCGTGAGCAGGCCGTTGCTGTTGAACTGGTCGAGTGACCAGTCGCCGCTTCCCTTGAGTTCGAGGTCGCCACCTCTCAAATCATGGCGGCGGGCAATGGATGCGACTTCCGCCAGGTCCACCTGGGCCTCGTAGGAAGCCTGAAGATGCGGACGGCGTAAGTCTGTGATCTGGCCATTGGCGGAGAAGTGAGAGTGGCCAGAATTCCATTTGATCGATGGAATCACGGCGGATTTGGATGTGAGACTGAATTCAACAGCGGTCATCCATGCAAAGGGCCGGCAATCCATGAGCTTGGTGTCAACCAGGCCGAGCAGAACGCGTCCATCGTAGCGGCCGTGGAGGAAGGAATAGTCCATTTGCAGCGAAGTGTCGCGCGTAAGGAAATCCAGAGGGATGGTTTGGTCGTTCCACAAGAGCTGGCCGTGGCGGATTTCGAAATGGTTGATGGATAGAGCAAAAATTTGCTCGACCGGTGACTTGCCGCTCACGGCTGCGGGTTTTCTTGGGGGAAAATTCGTGGTGCCGTTCGGATAGAAGGCCACGTGCACGACCGGTTGCTCCAGGATGATCTCTCTGAAGGCGAGTTCGGAACGGAGAAGAAAGTTGAACTTCAGGCGGGCGACGATGCGGTCTACGTGGGCGAGGGGGACGTCGGTAGCAGACTCGCGGCCGTGGACGGTGATATTGCGCACGTCGACCTGCAAGCGAAACGGGGTGGTGTGGATGCTGCCGATTTCGACGCGGCCGCCGGTGACGCGTTCGACTTCCGCGATCAGGCGCCGGCGTACCAGCGACTGGAATGAGTCTGTGTTGACGTAGATGAGCAGCGCGAGAACGGTAACGCTGGCCGCAGCGGCGAGAAAGAGCAGATATTTCCACCAGCGGCGGCGCTTAGGCTTGGGGGGAGGTTCGGTCACTGCGATTGGACTCCCGGGTCCTTGGCAGCGGGCGTGACGCCGGGGATATGCACCTGTCCTTCGGAGCGTAGAGTCTGCAACCACGAGACGAGCAACTCGCTGACTTTCTGTTCGGTAAGCAGCTCGCGAATCTTGACGGAAACCTCCGCGAGCGGAACTTCGGAGGCTCCGGCCTTTTTCAGTTTCGGGACGAACTGGTTACGGTAGTAGGCCTCGACAGACTTGGAGTCGATCTCGACGGCGGGGCGAAGGCGGGCGTCAACCAGGCGCATCACGTCGATCTGTTGCCGGATGTGGTTCAGAAGATCCTTTTCGCTGAGATGGAATTGGGCGAGGAGCGATTGCCAGGCGTCGGCGGATGCGGCTTGGGGATATCCTTTGCGGGCTTCGGCGACCTTGGCCGAGACCTCGGCGTCAGTGGCGTGGGTGAAGTCGGCCGAAGTCATCTGCTCGCGGAGAAGTTCCTGGTCGATGAGGTGGTCGAGCACGGCACGGCGGTCGTCGTCGGTAATCTGGGCAAGAGTGCGGTTGGTGAGGAGAGCTTCGTAGCACAGCGCTTCGTCCCAGTCGCTTTGGAGGATGACATGCCCGTTGACCGTGGCGATGATACGGTCGATTACGTCGGCGGCGGCACGGGCAGAGACAAGGAGAAGAGCCGACACTATAAGCGCCAATGTGGCAATCGCTCTCTTGCTTTGAAGGCTCATCAAAATGGCTGACCTATGCTGAAAAATAGATTGAAGTGGCGCATACGCTGGGTTTCAAAGGTGGTCGCCTGGCCCGTAGTAGGGGAAAACATAACACCTTGAAAATAACTGGTTGGATTCAGATTGTACCCGAAATCGAAGCGTAAAGGACCGATGGGTGTCTTGTAACGCAAACCAAGCCCCACCGCGTGAGAAGTGTAGTCGTAACCTGTATTGTTGAAGTATGTCTCGCACGCCTGCACGATCGGGCCTGGGTTGGTTGGCAAACACTGCGCCGGATTAGGCTGGTGCCAGCGCATGAGGCCCTTAAGCATATCGTGACCGGCGGTAAAGACATTGCCCATATCGTGAAAGATAGCGAAGCCGAAACCTTCTCCCAGATAAGGCAGGCTGACCTGTGGGAAGCGCAGTTCTTCACTATTCATGAACAGCGAGGAGCCGCCGACAGGAAAGCCAGAATCAGGATCGCGAGGGCCCGCTTGATTTAACCCAAAACCGCGATGGGAGTTTCCGCCGCCTGCAAAAAAGACTTCAGGGAGCGGGATGACGGTTTCATTTGGGCAAGTCGTGATTAAGTTGATGATCTGACAGGCTCCAGGCGGCAGGACGTGTGTGCCGTGATAAACCTGCTCCAGCCCAAGGGTAGTGGAGCGAGCAAAGACGAACTTGTGATTGGGACGCCCGAAGGCGTAGTAGGTGGAATCCTGGGCGAGGACGCGGCCGTAATCGGCCTGCGAACCGAAATAACTGGAAGCGGCAAAACCGTCGAGGGTGAAGTACTGGCCTTTCGTGCTTTCAAGAGGGTTATCACGTTGGTCGCGAATGAAGGTAAATCCGGGGCCGCCCACGTGGGCAGGCAGGGAAAACAAACTAAGTTCAGCGGGCGAAAATGTGCTCGCTAAATTGCTGGCTGCGACTCGCCGGTAATCGAAACGGTAGGTGATGGATGTGGAGTGATTCGCTTGCAGCTTGCCGAGTTGCTGGCGGAGATCGATCTTGCCTTCGAGGCGTTGCGAGGTGAAGGTGGCGACATCGAGACTCTTGTCGTAAAAGGCGGTGTAGAAAAGTTTGAAGCGGTCGTTGTTGAAGAGCTTGGGGATTTCGTAACTGACGAGGCCGCGCTGTTGCAGCCGGCCTACATGGGACTGGAAGATCAAAGTCTGATTGCGCCCACCCACGTTCAGGCGGGTGATGTCGAATCCGACACGCGGACTTACGCCAGTCGAACCCGTGGGAGAACTGGTCCCGGCAGGCAGGCCGGTTTCGAATTCCAAGCCCAGATCATAGGTAAAGGTGTAACGCTTGGCTTCCTGCACCTGAACCAGCACATTTCTCTGGGGATCGGAGCCCTCGGGATTCTGCACCGCAGTATCTACCTGGCTGAAGATGCCGAGGTCGTAGAGCTTGCTCTGCGTATCCAGGAGGTCTAGCTGGCTCAGCGGCTCGCCCGCCACTACTTGAACTTCGCGTTGTACCACGTAATCGCGAGTGTGGTCGAGTCCTGCCACCATGACCTGGTTGACGAAGAACTGCTCTCCCTCCTGAATGGTATAGGTGACGTCTTCGCGTTCCGGCTGGCCGGGCGAAGGTTTGGTAGTAATTTCAAGATTGGCGTTGGAAAAGCCGTGATTGAAATAATAATTGAGAATGGACTCGCGATCATCGGCCAGGTTCTGTTCGGAGTAGGGCTGGCCTTCGGTAGCTTTGAGTTCAGTAAACGCCCTGGTGTCAATCTTCTGATTGCCGAGTATGTGGACTGAGCCGTTAAGAGTCTGCCGGCCTTCCTCAATCTGGATGTGGACCGCGAGGTGGTTGTCGGAGCCGTGATAGTTGTCGTCCACCTTGGTCTGAATCTTGACCTCGCGGAATCCGTTGGAAACATATAGTGCTTGGAGATTAGCAACGTCATTCTTGAGCAAGCCACCGCTGTAACGACCGGGAGAAAACGTGCTGGCGGATTGAATCTGAAGGTGCTGGCGAAGCTCTTGCGTGGAGAAATATTTGTTCCCCTTAATTTCGATGAGTTCGAGTTTGTGCACGGGACCAGCATCGATGCTGAAGATCACACGAATTGTATCCGGGCTGTTTTCCTTCTTGACCTCGACGGTAGCGTCGAAGTGGCCGCGGCTCTGGAGATAGTCGAGGAGGTTGCGCTTGCCTTCGTTTAGCAGGTCGTCGTCGAGGGCGTTTTCCTCGTAGATGGGGACTTGCTTCTTCAAGACGCCGCGGCCGATGTGAAAACCCTGGGTGTAGACGACGACTATGGGTCCGGGCTCGATCAAATAGGTATAGTCCACGGCATTGGCTTCAGGGCGGTATTTCTGTTCGGCGATGGAAACCTGAGCCAGGACGCGCTGCTGCTTCTGAAACGTCTTGCGCAGGCGCTGGAGCGAGTTGGTGACTCGGGCCGCGGTGACGCTATCGGCAGAGTGCATGCCGGCGATGTCCTGAACCTGGCCTGGAGAAAAGGTGGAATGGCCGGTGACGCTGACCTCGCCGATGTGAGCCTGCTCACCGGGCGTGATATGGAAGAGAATGCTGACCTGCTGCGTGGCGGCGTTGGAAGTGCTTTCGGCGGTGACCCGTGCCCGATAATAGCCGTTCTCCTGCATAAGCTGGCGGATGTTCTGGAGGGCGCGATCCAGTTTGTCGAGGGTATGAAGTTCGCCGAGCTGGAATTTCGACGCATTGATGATCTGGTTGTAACTGGGATGGCTGGGAGCGCCTTCCACGTCGACGCCTCCCACAAAGAAATTGAGCGATGTCGTAAAGGTGAGCAGCACACCCGGCGCGGATGGTGTAACTTCGGCCTGAATGTCAGCAAAACGGCCAGTGGAGAATAGGACGCGAATGCTGTCACGAACCTGCTCGCGATCCAGCGGCTGTCCTGCCTTCTGCGGGAGCATTTGCAGCAGGTGGTCGCGATCCGGCGCTCCCGGGAGTTCGATGGACTGAACGGTGCGTCCGGCGTATGCCGACATGGACCCCAGGCCCGAGGAGGATTGCGTAGTCTGCGTTTCCTGCGGCAAGCGCGTCGACGCGGAGGCAGCCGACCCAGCACGGGCGGCGGGGTCGAGCCAGGCCATACTCAAGATGACGATTGACGCGTACGGTCTCAGCAAAGAGTGTCCTTGGGCCCGTTGCCGTCGCTCGACGAAGTAGGTTCGATGAAGCGCGGCCAGCCGGTGTTGTCTGCACAACTGGCGGCTGCAACAGTCCAGACACTTATAATAAAGGTTTTGCCGGTGAAAGCTGGTGACCTCCTTGAGGCAGGGCTTCGAGAAAGAAAAGGTGGGTTATTGGAGAGAGTGGAGAGAGAAGAAAAGTTCGAAGAACGTTACTCGCGGCAAATTCTGTTCCGCGGAATCGGAGCGGAGGGCCAGCGACGCCTGGCCGCGGGGCGAGTCGCGATTATAGGGTGCGGAGCGACCGGGTCGGCGCTCGCCTCTTTGCTGTCGCGTGCCGGCGTGGGCACGGTGCGGATTATCGATCGTGATTACGTGGAGGTCAGCAACCTCCAGCGGCAATCGCTGTTTGAGGAGAGCGATGCGGCTGAATCCTTGCCTAAAGCCGTAGCGGCGGCGCGCAAGATTGCGGCGTTCAATTCGGAGATTGTCGTCGAGGCGCGAGTGGAAGATCTGGTTCCAACGAATATTAATGCGTTGCTTGAAGGAATGAATGTAACCCTCGATGGCACAGACAATTTTGAGACTCGGTATCTGGTCAACGATTACGCCGTGAAGAATTCCCTGCCGTGGATTTACGCAGCGGCGGTGGGCAGTTACGGTGTGACGTTGAACGTGGTGGCGGGCAAAACAGCGTGTCTGGCGTGCATTTTTCCCGACACTCCACGCGGCCTGGTGGAGACTTGTGAGACCTCGGGGATATTGAACACGGCGGTGAATCTGGTGGCATCGATCGCGGCGAGCGAGGCGGTGAAGTTGCTTGTCGGTGGCACGGCGGCCGAGCAGTTACGTAAAACGCTATGGTCCTACGACGTGTGGACCAACGAGCAGGCAGAGATTGACGCGAGCAAGCCACGTGTGGGCTGCCGGGCCTGCGGAGAGCGGGATTTCGTGCATCTGGCGGGTGAGGGGCGTCCGCATATCACGATGTGCGGACGAAATTCGGTACAGATTCACGAGTGCGCCCGGCCGATTGATTTTGCCGAGATGCAGCAGAGGCTGGAAGGCCATGGCATCGTCAGGCACAACGAATTCGTGTTGAAGTTCTGGCGCGAGCCCTATGAGATGACCCTGTTTCGCGATGGCCGCGCCATCATCAAAGGGACGACCGATACGGGGATCGCGCGCAGCCTGTATGCCCGGTTTGTGGGGAGTTAAATGTCTGCCGGTCACACTTCATTGGCCGCGAATCTGAAAAGAAATTAACCTAAATTTTACTATCTATTGGCTGTCTCTCCTTGAACCGGGACAGCGACGTTTGTTATAAGGGCGGGTCATCCAAAAGGAGAGCCCCCGTGACCACTCGTCGTCGGTTGTCCGCCCTATCCGTTACGACGCTTACCAGTCTTGCAGTCTTGATTCTTGCCGGTTTGACGCAACTCGCCTTTGGCCAGCAGTTGCTAGGTTCCGTTGAAGGAACTGTTACCGACAGCAGCGGTGCTGTAGTAGCGGGCGTAGCGGTGAAGCTCACGAATCCAGCGACTGGTCTGGTTAGGATTACAACCTCCCATGCTGACGGCGATTACAAGATCGAGGAACTACCCGCCGGGACGTATGTCGTCACGTTCACCAAGGAAGGATTCGAGACGGATCGGCATTCGGAGATTATTGTGCATGCCACGCGCACGACTACCGTCGCCGTACGGCTGAAGCCCGGAAAGGTCAGCGAGACAGTGCAGGTGAGCGCCTCGCCGCTACTTAATCAGGTTGACACGACGAATGGCTACATCCTCGACGCGCAGACGATTGAAGAGGTCCCTTTGGCGACTGGAAGCTTTACGCAGCTCGCCATTCTGAGCCCGGGCGTCAGCGCCGACTTTATCAGCGGCAACGACACCAACTCGGGGTTGGGAAACCAGAGCATCTGGGCCAACGGCCAGCGCGACACCAGCAACAGCTTCAACATCAATGAAGTCAGTGCCAACAATTTGTTCAGTGGCAAGTCGTCGAGCAATCTCAGCGCAAACCGTGTCGTCCTGAACACCGGAGAGAACTTTCGTAGCGGCGGGCAAATTCAGACAAACACATCTGTCTATGACGCTATTGGTCAGGGTCTGCCCACTCCTCCACCCGAGACCATTCAAGAGCTACAGGTGAATACATCCCTCTATGACGTTTCCCAAGGCGCGACGAGCGGCGCTCATATCGATGTGCGCACCAAGTCCGGCACCAACAGTTTGCATGGGCAGGTCTACTGGTATCACGCGACGGACTGGCTGAACGCTGCGCCCGTCTTTTATAAGAATGACCCGGCGATTCCGCCCCAGGACAAAGTCCCGCAAGTGCATCGCAATGTGATCGGGGGCACCCTTGGTGGACCGGTGATCCACAATAAGATGTTCTTCTTCTTGTCCTATCAATACACGCGCACCACGGATCTAGGGCTTGGTATCTCGCAGAATCTGACCGTCCCGCCTGATTTGACCTCAGCGGTCGATCGCACAAGCGACGCAGCTCTGGAAGCGGTAGCCCAGACCGACTACTGCCCTCCTCCCAATACTAACTGCCTTACCTTCACCCAAATTGATCCCGCTGCCAAAGCCCTGCTGAACTTCAAACTTCCGAATGGCCAATATCTGATTCCGAACGCCGCGTCCACCAACTCCGCGGTCAACATCGCCAGTTTGCAAGCCGGTGGCGCCGATGTTTACCTGCAAGGCCTACCTCTTTTCCGGGCCGACCAGTTCAATACCAACCTCGACTACAACGTCAACAATCACGACGTGCTTTCTGGAAAGTATTACTTCCAGCGCGACCCAAACAGCAGCCCCTTCGCGAATTCGGATGTGGCCGGCTTCCCTCAGGCGCTGGCATCCGGTAGCCAAGTGTTCTCCCTGGCCAACAACATGAACCTGGGTGCAACAACCACATGGGAGCAGAAGATCGGCTTCACCCGGCAAAGCGCTTATGGCACTAACACCCAAGCTCTTACTCCTGCCAATGCTGGAATTAACCTCTTCGGTGGCACCCGCTTCCCTGCCATCTTCATATTCGATCCGCACGGATTCAACGGCGGCAGCCACAATCTGAACATCGGCCCGAATGGAGGGTTCACCGATCAGGGTGTATTCCAGAACCAGTTCGAGGGGTCGAGCAACCTGAACAGGGCTTGGGGCAGGCACACATTTTCTTTTGGCGCAAACCTGGATTACACGCAACTCAACATCATTAACCACGCCAATGAAGTTGCCACCGTCAACATCGATAGCTTCGCGACTTTTCTTGAGGGGCAGTTGAATACCAGCCGCTCGTTCCTGCTGGACGGAGCCTCGAACCGCTACTACCGTGCCAAGCAAGTGGGCGCCTATGCCCAGGACAAGATGCGGGTGTCCAAAAGCCTTGTGGTCACCGCTGGTTTGCGCTTCGATTACGATGGACCCCTCGTCGAGAAGAACGGGAATCTTTTCAATTTTGACTCCAGCAAGTACCAGTACGACTTGGCAAGCGACACAATTCTCAACTCTGGACTGGTAATCGCGGGAAATAGTCCGTTTCGAACCCCGGGCACCAGTAATTCCACCTTGCGCGCGAATCAATATGGATTTGCGCCGCGCATCGGCCTCGCCTGGAGCCCGAAAAACAACTTCGTGGTTCGCACTGGATTCGGCTTCTACTTCGATCGCGGCGAGTTCTTCTCCGAGCTTTCGCCAGGCGCAGGCCAGGACATCAGCGGTCCTTTTGGCGTCACTCAAGAACCGCCGTTAGTGCAGAAGATCGGAGCGCCACCGGGCGCCACGCTTTCGAACCCCTTCGGGCTCACGCCGCCGACTGTAACCGGATGCACGCCGGCAAACTTTATTACTTGCCTCCCCAACCAGGCCGCGCTGATCGGCAGTGCTGCCCCAGTCACGTTTGGGGGTTATGATCCAAGGAATAGACTCCCCTACACAGAAAACTGGACCCTGGACTTCCAATATCAGCCGTTTAACACTGTGGTGTTGACCGCCGGTTACGTGGGCAACCGGGGCCTGCACGAGGTTTTGCCCATCCCGCTGAACCAGCCGGAAATTGCAACGGCGACCAATCCGGTGAACGGGCAGACGTCCTCTTACGGCTGGAATCCCAACCCTTCAGGCGGCGAACCTATCTTCACCTTCGACAACGGGAACGTGGACCTTCGCGTGCCCTTCATCGGGTATAGCCCCAGTTCGGTTTCTTACCGCGCGATCGGCATATCCACATACCACGCCCTGCAACTCAGCGCCACCAAGCGCATGAGTCACGGCCTACAGGTTGGGGCGTCGTATACTTGGTCCCACTCCCTTGATGAACAAAGCGGGTTGGGGCTGTTTTACAACGGCAACAACGCCCTGGCACCCAGATCGGGTTACGCATCGTCCGATTACGATCGCACGCACGTATTCACGTTCAACTATGTTTATCAATTGCCGAGCCTATCCCACGGAAGCAACTTTGTAAGAAAGCTGGGCAGCGGTTGGGGCTTTCGCGGGATAACTGTGCTGCAGAGCGGTCAACCGTTTAGCATCATCGACTTCTCGGGCGCAATCGCCAGTATCTACTACAGCGGCAATGATTTCATCACCAATCCCATCGTGCCGCTGGCTCCCGGCTTTACGCCCGCCAAGGCGATTACCGGTGCCGGCGGCGTCAATCCGAACGCCCCGGCGATCAACCCGGCCGCTTTCACCATCCCGCTCATTCCGGCCGGGACGATGGGCGTACCGGCTGACGATTCCGTCGAAACGAATTTCGGAACCGGTGGCCGGAATATTTTTCGCCAGGCGTTCCAGAAGCGCGCCGATATCTCGCTGGTTAAGGAGACGAAGTTCCGCGAACGATACGATCTCACCTACACTTTTGACGTCTTTAACCTAACCAACACTCCCAGCTTCGACACGCCCAACAATAATGTGTTTTTCAACCCAAACTTCTCCAACCCGCCGAGCTTCGCGAATCCGGCAACCTGTGGCCAGGCCTGCGGCCAGTTGGGCGTTGTTCAGCACACGATCGGCAGCCCGCGACTGATCTCGATGTCATTGCATCTGACGTTCTAGGAGGTCGTCGCGGCTTGTTGCGAGGAAGACCGTTGGAAGTGTTCGCAGATCAAATGGACAAGATCAATTTCTCACGAGGGCTGATCAGTTGCCTGCTGATCGCCCTCATCCTTTTTCAGGCCGAGGCTGCGTTCGCCTGGGGTAACGAGGGACACGTCTACATCAACCGCGTTGCTGCTCAGAAGATTCCTGCCGACATGCCGAAGTTCTTGCGGCGTGCCGTCGTGGAGATCGCTTACCTTGGGCCGGAGCCGGACCGCTGGCGCAATCCGGCGGAGTTTGCGCTTAAGAACGCGCAGGAGCCGGACCACTACATTGATCTCGAGCGCGTCTCCTGGCTCGATCCGCTACCGCGCGGACGCTATGAGTTTTACCGGAAGCTTTACGAGAAGCGCGCCGCCACCACCGACCATCCGGACGATTACCTTCCCGAACGCGTCGGACTTCAGCCTTACATCACGATGGAAATCTATGGGCGGCTGAAGGCAGCGTTCCGAGAATACCGGCAATTGAAGGCTTCGCATCAGCCGACGGCCGCGGTGGAGCATGCGATTATCTTTTATGCAGGCTGGATGGGCCACTACGTGGCGGATGCGTCGCAGCCGCTTCACACGACCATCCAGTACAACGGTTGGGTGGGGCCGAATCCGAACGGCTACACGACGCAGCATGACATCCACGCGCAGTTCGAAACCGCCTATGTCGCCGCGAATATTACGGCGAAACATTTTGCCGGATTCGTGCACGCTCCCGAGCGCGTAGAGGATCCCTTCGCGGGCTATGTCGCTTACTTGAAGCAATCCAACGGCCTGGTGGAAAAAGTCTACGCGCTGGAAAAGGCGGGCGGCTTCCGCGAGAAGGGTTCGCCCGAGGCGTTTGACTTCACCACGCATCGCCTTGCTGCGGGATCGCAGATGCTATTGAATCTCTGGTATACGGCCTGGCTGGAGAGCGCCGTCACTCCCGCCCCACCGGCGCGTCCGGCCCCGGCTCCAGAAAAGAAGTAACCTCAATCCTCACTGGCCATAAACCAAAACGTGGAATGTACCCGGAATCGGTGCCCGTCGCGGGTTCGGATGGTCGGCGGTTGGCGCCGGGGCGGGACCGAAATCCGCTGTGTCCACAAAGAGATTGTGCGTCTTGGTATCAAGACCCATCGTCTTGGCCCCGAACTCAGTCTTGACAGTCTCGACCTCGCTGAACTTGTCGGGCGAGTCTTCATGGAAGACGTGGATCATCCCCTCACGAGTCGAGGCGAAAACCATGCCCGTTGCCGGGTCATAGGCGCAGGCGTCCACGCCCGCCGAGATGGCAAACGATTGGATGACCTTGCCGTTGTCGGCATCCATCACTACGAGCTTCTGCGGTTCGCGGCCGGCACTGAACAGCCGGCGGTGTTGCTGGTCGATCGCCAGAGCCGTGGGCCCTCCGGCAGGAGCCACGGGCCAGCGCGATTTGATTGCGAGCGTGCCTGAATCAATGGCGACTACCTCGCTCTTGTCCTCGATATTCACATAGACGGTTCCCTTGCCGTCGGCTACGGCAAACTCCGGACCTCCGCCCAGGTCGATGGTCTTCACTACCGTCCCACTCTTGGCATCGATCACTGTCGAGCTGTGGGGATCCCCATTCATGGCAAAGACGCGCTTGGACACCGGATCGTAGACAATCGAGTCCGCGTCCTGGTCAGCTTTGACATCGCCAGTCACCTTAAGCGTCTTGAGATCGAAAATGACCACCTTGCCTGCGCCCCCGTCGGTGATAAACCCACGACCGAACTCTTCGGCGACGGCGACGCCGTGGTCCTGTTTCAAGTCGGTGATGTTGCCGACAACGATGCCGTTATCGGCGTCGATGACCTTGATCTCCGTGCCGTGCGACAAGTAGACGCGGCGGGCAGAAGAGTCGACGGTAATGTAGTCAAAATATTCTCGAGTGCCGCCCTCAGCGGCGCCGAACGGATATTTTTTGAGCAGGTGGTAACCGCCCATGGCCAAAGCAAAAGTGCCGAGCAGGAGAAGAGAGCCGAAAACAGCCATACGTCCGAGACGGGATGACTTCATATGAACCTCCATCGATTGAAAACTGGGACGCAACCAAACGAAATGAAACAAACCGGGAAAGCGCGCGCTGGAACGTAACTCAAAAATCTGGCTGCCCCCCAGGGATTCGAACCCCGATAGCCTGCTCCAGAGGCAGGTGTCCTAGCCGTTGAACGAGGGGGCAACTTCTCCATTATCCAACGAGAGACGGAGCCGGTCAATCCTCTGCGAATCCTTTGCAGTCCGTCAGCCCGTTCGCGCTAAACTCTATAGAGCCGATATGCCGCGGGGAGTTCCCATGGTTACTATTTTCGAGAACGTTTCTGCAGTCTCAACCGAATACACGGAAATTGCGCGCCGTCCGTTAGAAGCGGACCAGTGCGCACTGATCGTGGTGGATATTCAGGAAAAACTTCTGCCGCCGATTTTTCACAAGGAACAGCTGGTGCGGAACGCGCAGCTCCTGATCCGCACGGCGCGTGTGCTCAAGATTCCCGCGATCGCGAGCACTCAATACGCAAAGGGACTGGGCGCAACTGTGCCGGAGGTCGCTACCCTTCTGCCGGAAACCGAGGCCATCGACAAAGATCGATTCTCATGTTTCGGGAGCGACGCTTTTTGCACACTGCTCAAGCGGCTGCCGGGCAACCGAAATACCCTGCTGCTATGCGGGATGGAGAGCCACATCTGCGTGTCGCAGACGGCGCTGGCGGCGCTGCGCGAAGGCTATCTGGTACATGTTGCTTCGGATGCTGTCAGCTCGCGAACCGAATGGAATTGGAAAATCGGCCTGGAAAGAATGCGCGCGGCGGGGGCTGTGATTTCATCCACTGAGATGATGATCTACGAACTGATGCGATCTTCGTCGTCGCCGGCGTTCAAGGAGATGCTTCCGTATCTGAAGGGTTAGAATCGCGACAAGTCCTCAACCTTTAAGGATTGTCATCCCGCGCGAAGCGAGGGATCTTGGTTCCTGCCTGCGCTATCGGTGCTGCCGCCGCGGGCAAACACCAAGATCCCTCGCTTCGATCGGGATGATAAGCGTATGCTAGCTTGCTTCCCCGGGCTCTTTCTTCTTTACCCGTACCACCGTGATCTTGGCGAAGCCTTCTTCAAACGCGGGCGCCTTCAGCTTGGCCGCCATGCGGCGCATTACATCTTCAGGAACGACACGGTCGCGGCGCTGGTGGCGTTCGAGGCAGACGTCGAGCGGAACGTCAAAGAAGACCGCGTGCACTTCGTATTGGTAATCCTTGGCCAGCTTGATCCAGTGCTGACGCTCCTGCGGAGTCAGGTTAGTGGCGTCCACATAATTCATGGGACGCTTGGCGATCAGCCGCGCTTTCAGCATGGAACGCAAGTTGGAAAACACCAGGTCCTGAAAACGCTGCTCGCGGACGTCGTCAAAAAGCAGCGAGCGGACCATGTCGCTCGACAGCGGCACCACGTTGTGGCGCTTGAACCACGAACTCTTACCAGAGCCCGGCAGCCCGATCGCCAGCACCACCACGCCTTTCGGCGGACGTTGCGGCGCCGCAGGAACTGCGGGAGCCTTCGGCACGGCCGCAAGTGCCGGGGCAGGGGGTTGCCCCTCGGCCTCGCCAGCATCGGCAAACTCTTCATCGGCCGGCTCGACCGGCAGAACGGGGATTGATCCTTTCACGGCGGCCGGGGCAAAAGCTTGAGCAACCGCCTGCTCGCGTCCGCGGCCACCGCGTCCACGCCCACCGCGACGACGGCGCCCGCGGCCGGTCGAGGCAGACCGGGCTGGAGAAGACGAGGTTTCGGGCTGTACTTCGGAGGGCTGATCTTCCGGTGCTTGTTCCTGGGACGGCTGCTCTTGAGGGGCCGAACGCGCCCTGCGAACTGGTCGCGGTTCCACTATTTCCGGAGGTGGAGCTGAGGTTTCCGCTTCCTTAGTCTCGGTGCCAGGCGGCGCGCTGGGCGCCTGCTCCGCGTCGAAGTAGGCCGGCTGCAAGGGCGGAGGAGCGGGTTGGTCGGAGGGCTGTGCGGGCGTTTTTTTGCGGCGCGTCAAGCGGTCGCGCATCCATTTACGCATGCAAGGCTTTTAACACAGAAGCAAGGGCGGGAGCAATCGGAGACGAACCGCGCGCGACAGCCAAGTTCCGAAACGGGCCGTTACAATACAAGCATGTCTGAGCCAATCCCATCAGCAATCCGCGGCCAGAAATACATCTCTCTTGCCACCTTCCGCAAGAACGGCGCGAAGGTCGCAACGCCGGTATGGTTTGGAGAAGATGACGACAAAGTTTACGTGATGACCCGCAGTGACATGGGTAAGACGAAGCGCGTTCGGAATAATCCGCAGGTGACGGTTGCTCCCTGCACCATCCGCGGGAGGGTGACTGGGCCTGAAGTTGCGGCGGTGGCGCGCATCCTGCCGCCGGAAGAACAGGCGCACGCGCGGCAGACCATCAACCGGAAGTACTTATTGGCGCGGTTGACCTCGCCTTGGAGTAAGGCCGATGTGTTCCTGGAAATAAGCTTTCCGTAGCCTGGCTGTGAACGACCGGAAGCACCGTGTTCCGTGACACGAAGTTCCGCGATTGGAACCGGAGCATCCAAATCGGGGTGGCGATCATTTACGCCGCTTCCCTGTCCTGCTAACATCATCTGTCTGTATATCGGCTCAGAGCATTTTCTGATGTCGCATTCATAAGAAGTAAGAACGGAGAAACCATGGCAATCAAAGTTGGCATTAACGGGTTCGGACGCATCGGCCGCAACGTGCTGCGGACCTCGCTCAACGATCCCAATCTGGAGTTCGTGGCAGTCAACGATCTCACCGACCCCAAGACGCTGGCACACCTGCTGAAATACGATTCCATTCTCGGCAACCTGCCCAACCGGATCGCCGCGACCGCCGACGGCATTCAAATCGATAACAAAACAATAAAGGTATTTAGGGAGAGAGATCCGGGCGCGCTGCCCTGGGATTCAGTGGGCGCTCAGGTGGTGATCGAATCGACCGGACACTTCACTGACGCGAACGACGCCAAAAAGCACATGCGCGGCTCGGTGAAGAAAGTCATCATCTCCGCTCCGGCGAAGAACGAGGACATCACGCTGGTGCTGGGCGTCAACCACGAGAAGTACGATGGCGCCAAGCATCACATCATTTCAAACGCGTCCTGCACTACGAACTGCCTCGCACCAATCGCCAAGGTAATCAATGACACGTTCAAGATTGTCAGCGGGACGATGACCACGATTCATTCCTATACCAACGATCAGGTCATCCTCGACTTCCCGCACAAAGACCTGCGGCGGGCGCGGGCGGCGGCGATCAACATGATTCCGACCTCGACCGGCGCGGCGAAGGCTCTCAAGCTGGTGATTCCCGATCTCGCGGGAAAACTCGACGGATTTGCCATGCGCGTGCCAACGCCAAACGTTTCCGTGGTCGACCTGGTGGCGTGGGTGGAAAAGAAGACGACCAAGGAAGAAGTGAACGCCGCGCTGAAGAAAGCCTCCGAGAGCGGGCCACTGAAGGGTTACCTGGGGTATGAAGAAGAGGAGCTTGTTTCGTCGGACTTCAAGGGCGATTCGCGCTCTTCGATTGTCGACGCGCCCATGACTCTGGTGGTGGCCGGGAATTGCGTCAAGGTGATCTCATGGTATGACAATGAATGGGGATACTCCTGCCGAGTGCGGGATTTGATTCATTACATCGGCGATAAGGGTCTGTAAGTTTCGAGAGCGCCGACTTCTTGCCGGGCTGTCGAGAGTGCGGGCGGGCCCCTCCGGCTTCGCTCAGGGCAGGCTGCCCGCACGACAACTGCCGGGCCTGTCCTGAGCGAAGTCGAAGGAACGGCGGTGCTACTTTCATAACTCTAAGAAGGATCAAACCAGCCAATGTCCAAGTTGTCGATCCGTGATCTCCCTCTCAACGGCAACCGTATCTTCATGCGTGTCGACTTCAACGTTCCCCTCGAAGACGGCCGCGTGATGGACGACACGCGCATCCGCGAAACCCTGCCTTCCATCGAGTACGCGCTGCGTCATGGAGCCAGGCTGATTCTGGCGTCGCATCTGGGGCGGCCCAAGGGCAAGCCCAATCTGAAGATGAGCTTGAAGCCGGTGGCAGAGCGGTTGCGCATGGTGCTCGACAAGGAACTGGCGCGCGGCGAGAACGTGGGCTTCTGTCCCGACTGCGTGGGGCCGGAGGCGGAGGAAGTGGCCACGCAACTGGAGAAAGGTCAGACCCTGCTGCTGGAGAATCTTCGCTTTCACGCCGAAGAAGAAGCGAACGATGAGAAGTTCGCCAGGCAGTTGGGAAGTCTGGCGGATTTCTACGTCAACGATGCGTTCGGAACGGCGCATCGGGCGCACGCTTCGACCGTGGGCATTACGAAGTTCGTGTCGAAATCGGCCGCCGGCCTGCTGATGGAGAAGGAGTTGAAATATCTGGGCAAGGCGCTGGAGCATCCGGAGCCGCCGTTTGTGGCGATCCTGGGAGGGGCCAAGGTCAGCGACAAGATTGGCGTGATCCGCAATCTGATGACGAAGGTTGATTCGCTCATCATCGGCGGCGGTATGGCCTACACCTTCCTGAAGGCTCAGGGGCAGGAGATCGGCAAGTCGCTGCTTGAGGCCGACAAAGTGGACCTGGCGCGGCAGCTGCTGGAGGAAGCGAAGAAGCGAAATGTGAAGTTCTTGCTGCCCATTGATCATGTGGTGGCCCTGAAGCCGGAGATCAACGCGGTGGTGCAACAGATCGGCGAAGGACAATCCATTCCGGCCGACCGCATGGCGCTCGACATCGGTCCGAAGACCATCGAACTGTTCTCGGAGGAGATCTCGCGGGCGCGGACTATTGTGTGGAACGGGCCGATGGGCGTGTTTGAGGTTCCGGGATTCTCGCGCGGGACCTTCAAGATTGCCCATGCCGTGGCGGAGAACGTCGGTGCGATTTCGATTGTGGGCGGTGGCGACACGGTTGCCGCGGTGCATGCCGCCGAAGTTGCCGACAAGATCACGCATATCTCCACCGGCGGCGGGGCTTCTCTGGAATTTCTGGAAGGAAAGAAGCTGCCGGGAGTGGAAGCTCTCACGGATAAAAAGTAGTGGGCAAGAACACTTCCTGCTGAAAGGAACTCATGCCGCGCACCAAGCTGATGGCCGCCAACTGGAAGATGAACAAGACCCCGGACCAGACCCGGGACTTCTTTCGCGAGTTTTTGCCGTTGGTCGCGGGGCACACTCGCGATGAAATTGTGGTGTGTCCGCCCTACACTAGTGCGGCTGCTGCGATTGAAGCGGCGCAAGGTTCGAATGTTGCAATCGGCGTGCAAAATGTTCATTGGAAAGCCGACGGCGCTTATACCGGCGAGATTTCGGCTGGCATGTTGCTGAGCCTGGGCGTGACTCATGTGATCGTGGGGCACTCGGAGCGGCGGCAGTACTTTGGCGAAACCGACGACACGGTGAACCTGCGGCTGAAGACGGCGCTGGAAGCGGGACTGATGCCGATCTGCTGCGTGGGGGAAGTTCTGGAAGAACGCGAGGCCGGGCTTTGCGACGACGTGCTTCGCCGCCAGTGCGTTCGTGCGTTTCATGCCATCTCGGCCAAGAAAGCGGCGAAGCTGGTGGTTGCCTATGAGCCGGTGTGGGCCATTGGAACCGGTAAGACGGCAACTCCTGAAATTGCCGCCGACGCGCACGCCGTGATCCGGCGGGAAGCTGCCGAGGTATTTGGCGAGGAGTTCGCCGCCCAGCTTCGCATCCTCTACGGAGGGTCAGTAAAACCGGATAATGCCGCCGAGTTGATGGCGCAAGAGGAGATCGATGGGGCACTGGTGGGCGGGGCGTCGCTCGATCCTAAGTCATTTGCGGCGATCCTGAAGTACTGAGGTGAAGCCTCGCCAGGCGAACCTGTTCAGTGCCAATTACTCCTCCAAATCTGCTAGTCTTCCTGCTTCGCAATCCTTGGGAGTTCAATCTGCTTGAAGATAGAGAGCGTGGATGACGGAAACTGTGCGTCCTGAACCGAGCCGGCCGTTCCGGTGGCTGGTGCTGATCTTCATCAGCCTGACCATGTTCGGGAATTACTACGTGTACGACTGCATAGCACCCATTGCGGACCTGCTGGCCAAGCAACTAGGGTACTCCGAGTCGAATATCGGGCTGCTACAGGCGATCTACAGCATTCCCAACGTCTTCATGGTGGTGATCGGTGGATACGTCGTGGACCGCATCGGGACGCGCAAGGCGATATTCATCTTTGGGACGTTATGTTTTGTTGGGGCCTTGTTTACGAGCCTGTCGGGAACCTTGGGCGTGATGGCCACCGGAAGGCTGGTTTTCGGCCTGGGTGCCGAATCGCTGATCGTGGCCGTGACCACCGCGGTGGCCAAGTGGTTCCGGGGAAAAGAACTGAGCTTTGCCTTCGGGATCAACCTGATGATCTCGAGATTCGGATCGCTGCTGGCGCAGCAATCGCCGTCGTGGGCAGGGTTTGCTTACAATTACTGGCGGAATCCGCTGCTGATTTCGGTTGGATTTGGCGCGCTGTGCATCGTGGGCGCAGTCGTTTACTGGATACTCGAGGTCTACGCCGAGAAGAAATATCAAGTCGGATCGGCCGGGGCCACCGACAAGGTTGTTTTCAAAGATGTCAAGGCATTCGGGCTGTCGTATTGGTATATCGTGGCACTGTGCATTACGTTTTATTCGGCCATCTTTCCGTTTGAGACCTTTGCCTACCAGTTCTTCATGGATGCGCACCACGTCACCCGTGAGGCGGGCGGCGATCTGGTGGGGATGCTGACGCTGTTCACTATGTTCGGAACGCCTCTTTTCGGCTTGTTCGTCGACAGGCTGGGCAAACGGGCCCTGCTGATGATGCTGGGTTCGCTGCTGTTGATCCCCGTATATCTGATGATGGCCTACATTCATTCAGTAAGCTATGTGACGGTGTACCTACCCTCGTCGGCAGATGGACATTTCGGGTTCGTTGCCCACCACCTGCCGCCGATCTTGCTGCTGACGATGGCTATGATGGGGATCGCTTTCTCGCTGATTCCGGCGGTGATGTGGCCGTCTGTCGCGTACCTGGTGGAGCAGTCGAAACTGGGGACGGCTTACGGGCTGATGACCATGATCCAGAACATCGGGCTGGCGGGCTTTAACCTGATGGTAGGGTGGGCCAACGACCACAGCCACGCCGGGGCTAGCAATCCCAGCGGCTACAACCCAGGGATGTGGATCTTTTCGATCTTGGGGTTCCTGGGCTTCACGTTCGCATTCCTGTTGCGCCGGAGGGAATTGGGGCCGCATGGGCATGGGCTGGAGACCATTACCACGGCCAAGGGTGCGGCTTAGGCCCGAAGAGCTTTAACACAGAGGTTACAGAGGAACCCAGGGTGAACCTGGGAAACTACCAATTTGCGGAGGTTGCTACTGTTCGGCTGGGTTGGGGTTTGAAGTCTAGGGTGTGTGGAGCCATCCAGGGCTGCGACGGGAAAGGCTTTCCGGCGTGGCGTGGATCAGGAATTAGCCGGAGGCTCCTGCATCCCGAGATCGGTAGAAATACTCTGATATTGTGGAAGTGCGGCGGGTACTTCCGTCACGCTAAGGCCGCGCAAACGATACAACACAAACTACTTATGCCGCATCCCAGAGAGTGCGGCCGGGAAAAGGCGACTTGACCGAGCCACGACAGCAACAGGGCACCGAATCTAGCGAGGCCGAACTCATCGAACGGGCCAAGCTAGGGGACGCGGAAGCGTTCCAGGCGCTCTATGACAAGCACAAGCGGCGCGTGTATTCGCTGTGTTTGCGGATGACGGCGAACACGGCGGAAGCCGAGGATCTGGCGCAGGAAGCGTTCCTGCAGCTTTATCGCAAGATTGCGACGTTTCGCGGGGAGTCGGCGTTTTCGACGTGGTTGCATCGGCTTTCGGTCAACGTGGTGCTCATGCACTTAAGGAAGAAAAGCCTTCCGGTGGTTTCGCTAGAGGAGACCACGCAAGGAGCGGACGAAGACTCCCCGAAGCGGGATTTCGGGGCGGACGATGTGGCGTTGGCCGGCTCGATTGACCGGATGCAGTTGCAGCGGGCGGTGAACGACCTGCCCCCGGGCTACCGGACGATATTTGTACTGCACGACGTGGAAGGTTACGAGCATAATGAGATCGCGAAAATCGCGGGATGCTCGATCGGCAACAGCAAGTCGCAGTTGCACAAGGCGCGCATGAAATTGCGTGACCTGCTCAAGATGAATAGAGCCGAAAAGGCCGGGAAATCTCGGGTGGGGTAGGCAGCTTTAATTCAAGAAGCAACATCAACTTAGGCAGGGGCGCAAGACTGCGGTAGGATTTTTGAACTGCGGAAAACTTGGGGAGAGGTTTATGGATTGCGTTGAGCTGCAGCAGAGCTTGGCGGAAGTAGAAGACGGCAGCGGTGTGGAACAGCGCGCCCACCTGAGGGCGTGTCCAGCGTGCTCAGCGCTGGTGCAGGAATTGAATCTGATCGTCACCGCGGCGGGTGAACTGCAGGCGGCGGACGAACCGAGTCCGCGAGTCTGGAATTCCATCGAAATCGCGTTGCGGCGGGAGGGGCTGATTCGTCCGCAGGCGAAGCAGCCGGTGGTGGCGTCGTTCGCAACCCGATGGGGCGCGGCGCGATGGCTGGTGCCGGCGGCGGCGATGTTGTTGCTGGCTGTGGGAATTTACGTGCGGCGTGAGTCGCAGCCCCCGCAGGTCGCCCAGCAGCCGCACGTGGCTGTGCCGCTGGCGAATGCTTCCGACATGGACGACGCCGACTTAATCCAGGAGGTTGCCGACAACGCTCCCGCGATGATGACGCAATACCGGGAGAACCTGCGGCAGGTGAATGAATCCATCCGGGATGCGCAGGGAGTGGTGGATGAGAGTCCGAATGACCAGGAAGCGCGGCGGTCGCTGATGGATGCGTACCAGCAGAAATCCATGTTATTTGAGATGGCGATGGACCGGTCTTTGCCGTAGTGTTGGGCCATAATTTTGGGCCATAATGGTTGGGATTTTTTTAGCAGTGCTTGGGGGAGTCGCATATGGTGAGCAAGCGCGCGGCAAAACTCGCGGTGATTGGCTTGATCGTGGCGGGCACTCTGGTGGCCGAGAGCCGGAAGGAATACCACTTCGCGGTGGGGCCGAGGGCGGGCGTGTCGGTGATGAATCCGTATGGTTCGATTTCGGTGAAGCCGTCATTGAACAATACGGTCACGGTGAACGCAATTTTGCATTCCGACAAGGTTGAAGTGGATAACAGCCAGAACGGAAACCGCGTGGATATTCAATCGCATCTGCTGGCGGGGGCCGACTCCGAATCGGGGCGGGTGGATTATGAAGTACTGGTTCCCGCCGATGCCAGCATTACTCTGCATTCGAGCACGGGTTCGCTGCGGGCCGAGAAACTGCATGGCGACGTCAGCCTGGAAGGCGCAGGAGCGGCAGTTGATGTCCGCGATATTTCGAATGCGCATGTGCATGTGAAGACCATGAATGGGGCCGTGAATCTGGATAACATCCAGAACGGGCACGTTGAAGTGGATTCGTTGAGCGGCGACGTTACCATGAGGGGCGTGAATGGCCCGCTGGTGCAGGTGGTTTCGACGAGCGGAAGAATCAGCTACATTGGCGACTTCGGCAACAGCGGCGAATACCGGCTGACCAGCCACAGCGGCGACATTGAAGCCACTATCCCGGACTGGACCTCCGCCGACGTGAGCGCCCGCTCCGTACGGGGAGAAGTGCACGACGATATTCCTTTACAACCGAAAAACCATACCTGGTTTGCGGTGGACAAGGGCCGTGCCTTCGCAGGTACCATGGGCCGGGTAGCAGTGTCCTCTACAGTAGTGCTGCGGACGTTCAGTGGTAAAATTCACCTCAGAAAACGCTCCGAAAAACAATAAAGAAAACGAAGCGAAAACCGGATCGGCGCAGACGGTCTGCTCAGGGCCCAGCCAGAACGACTGGGGCTGGTGTGCGTGGCCGTAAGGTTGGGGCAAGCGAACGGCGGACTAAAGCGCGTGCCGTGGTCTTGATCGGGTTTATGGGAGCCGGCAAGAGCAGTGTGGGCCCCGCCTTGGGGGAGCGGCTGGGCTGGACGTTTGAGGATCTCGACGAGCGAATTGAGCGGCGGGAACAGCGGAAGGTGCCGGAAATCTTCCGCGAGTCCGGAGAATCAGGGTTCCGCCGGGCGGAACATGCGGCATTGAAGGAATTGCTGAGCGAGTTGCGTGCCGGGACGGAGAGAATTGTATCCCTTGGAGGCGGCGCTTTTGTACAGAAGCGGAATGCGCGGCTGATCGAGGCTGCGGGCATCCCAACGGTGTTCCTGGACGCGGGCCCGGAGGAATTGTGGCGGCGTTGCCAGCAGCAGGCGGAGCAGCAAGGCATTGAGCGTCCATTGCTGGGCAACGTGGAAAGCTTTCGGAAGCTTTACGAGGCCCGGCGACCGCATTACATGAAGGCGTCTCTCCGGCAGCAGACCGGCGGGAAGACCGTCGAAAAGATTGTGGCAGAGCTGGTGCAAGCTTTGGGCCTGGGTTAAGCGGTTGAAGGCGAGGAGAAAAGCAGTGACTCTGATGGCGCGGACGCGATTTGTAGCGGTGGTGGTTCTGGGGTGGGCGGCGGTGTTGAATGCCGGCGACAAGAAAGACAAGCCGTTGGCCAGCGCAGTGGTCGATTCCGGCGCGTTTGGAGTTTTTGTCAAAGGCCAGCGGGTGGTGACCGAGACGTTCAGCGTTCAGACGGACGAAGGCATCAGCACGGTCAAGTCGCATTTGCAGGAAACCAGCGCTCCATCTTCGGCGGGCCAGAAGTCTGAGTTGAAGATGACCGGCAGTGGGGAGCTGGTTTCTTATACCTGGAGCGACGGCAGCGGATCTCTGGTGGTAACGCCGAATAACGAATTCCTGCTGGAAAAGATCACGACCTCGGCGTCGTCCAAAGCGGCGGAGCAGCCGTTTCTGATGCCGAACACTTCGGCGATTCTGGACAACAATTTTTTTACACACCGCGAGGTGTTGGTATGGCGTTACCTGGCAACCGACTGTCACACCGAGAGCGGCGCCCTGAAGTGCCAGCAGGGGCCAGTGGAATTCGGCGTGCTGGTGCCGCAAGATAGAACATCCGTGCGGGTTCGGATGGAACTTGTGGGACGAGAGAAGGTCACGATCCGTGGAACGGAGCGCGAACTGCTACGGTTGAACCTGAAGGGCGAAGCCTTCGCCTGGGCTCTTTGGGTGGATGAAAAAGATCAGTTCAAGCTGATGCGGGTGCTGATTGCAGACGATAATACAGAAGTAGTGCGGGACTAGCGAGAACACGGTCGCTGGGAACGATCCGATGGGGAGTTAACGGAGTAGCGATTTTGCCGCTGGCGGATGCACGAACGGCGCGGGTCCTGATTACGGTGCTGCTGTTCGCGCTGGGGTTGGGCTTTCTTTATGTCGCGCGCCAGACGCTGATCGCCTTCCTGTTTGCCATTTTCTTTGCCTACCTGATGAGCCCCCTTGTTTCACAACTGGAAAAGCTTCTGCATGGGCGGGGCCGAGCCATCGCAGTAATTTACCTGTTGTTGCTGGGGCTGGTGGTGGTGTTTTTCGTGTCGATGGGGCCGCGGATCGGGCGGGAAGGGGGGCGCCTGGTGAAATCGCTGCCTGACCTGGCTCAGCTAAGTTCCGGGCAGATCGCGGAACAGCTTGGACAGCAACATGGCTGGAACGGCAGAGCGGTAGATCTGCTTCGCGACTACCTTGCGAGCCACGGCGACGAAATCGCAAAACTGGCGCAGAACGTGGGGCTGCACGTGGCGGAAGTAGCAAAGCAGGCGTGGCTGCTGGTGATTGTCCCGTTATTGTCGATTTTCTTTCTGAAAGATGGCCGCGCCTTCAGCGAAGTCCTGCTGGACATGGTCCATTCCCGGCCTCAGCGCGAGTTGCTGCAAGGCGTGCTCAGCGACCTGAACCAGATGCTGGCCCATTTCATCCGGGCGCAACTCACACTGGCGCTTTTGACGTTTGTGGCGTATTCGGCGGTTCTGGCCTTGATGGGCGTGCAGAATGCGCTGGTGCTGGGGACGGTGGGGGGCATGCTGGAATTTATTCCGGTGGTAGGGCCGCTGGCGGCTGCCGTAATTATCGTAGGTGCAGCCCTGTTGACGAGTTTTCCACACTGGCTGTGGCTAATCGTCTTACTCGGCATCTGGCGACTGGTCCAGGATTACGTGTCCTCGCCACGGATCATGGGACACAGCATGGAACTGCATCCTCTGGCGGCAATTTTTGGAGTGATGGCGGGCGGCGAGGTGGCGGGCATTCTTGGCATCTTCCTTTCGATTCCTGTGATGGCGAGTTTGCGGATCGTGTTCCGGCGCTGGCGGCTGTATGCGGAGAAGAGAAAATTCGGACCGCTCAACGAATACGTGCTGGGCAGCCAGGTTGGGCAGCCGAAGTGAGGTAGGTCTTGGGTCTTGGGTCTTGGGTCTTGGGTCTCGGGTCTCAGCTTTCTTGCGGTTCCCTCGCCCATCTGGCGCTGCGTTTTCCTCTGCTTACCCGGCTGCGGCTCCTGCTCCCGCAGCTTTTTCCGCGTTGACGTTTCGCAGGAATTCGGCAGCCGCCTCGGGCAGCACGGTGTTGATGAACATCCCCGAGCCTAGTTCAAATCCGGCGACCCGCGTGAGGCGCGGAATCACGCTTACGTACCAATGGAAGTGCCTGGCGCTGGCATAGTCGGAAGGGCCGCTGCGAACGGTGAAATTCAGGTCGGGATTCCCCAGCCCGACATAAATTTTGGCCAGCAGGCTGCGTAAGACACGGGCGAGGTCCGCGATCTCGGAGGCTGAGATGTCGCCGAAGCTGGCCATGTGGCGCAGGGGGAGGATGTGGGTAGCGAACGGCGTGGCGGAGGCGAATACCTCCATGGCTACGAAGTGCTCGCTCTTTTGAACGACCCGCGTCTGCTCCTCAATTTCCCGTTCCACCATGTGACAGAACATGCATTTCCCGTCGTCGTCGTAGTAGCTGAGGGCCTCATGTAGGCGGTGCCGAACCTGGCTGGGGATCACCGGCGTGGCGATGAGCTGGGAATGCGGATGTTGCAGGCTGGCGCCGGCGTCGGCGCCGTGGTTCTTGAAAATGGTGACGTGATTGATGCGTCGGTCCATGCTGAGGCGTGTGTAGCGTTCTTTGTAGACGCGCAGAATGTTGGCCACCTGTTCATCCGGCAACAGTGCCATACAGCCGGAGTGGTCGGGACCGTCGATGATGACTTCGTGAAAACCGAAGCCATCGATGCGCCGCCACACGTCCTGCAGGCTACGGTTGGGCTGGGCTGCACTGTCGAGTGCGGCGAACTTATTGGGGATGACTCGTACTGCCCACGGTTCTGCAGTATTCACGGGAAATCGCATAACTTCGGGCGGAGTCTTGCTCTCATTGCCCGGGCAAAACGGGCAGGTCTCGACAAAAGAAGGCACGGCTTGCGCTGGCCGGTGAATGGCCAGCTCCTCGGGGCGCTTGGCGCGCTCGGTGGCGATAATGACCCATTCCTTGGTGAAGAAATTCTGACGCAGTTCGGGCATGGCGATCCTCCAGTTTCGTCTATCGGCAGGAAAGTTGGGGGACTACAGTGAGGTGTAAATGAAGACCGCTGGCTTTTGAGGCACGGGCGGAAGTGGCTGTGGTTACGGCAGTTTGCTGTTTTTGTGCAGGTCTGGAGCCTGCTCCGGTACCTTTTCTAAATAAGGGCTGTTGTAGAATCGAAAGACCTTCTTATGAGCAATAAACTTCCTATTGGGATACTGGGCGCTACCGGCGTGGTTGGGCAGAGGTTTATCCAGATGCTGGAGCGTCATCCGTGGTTCGAGGTGGCGTGGCTGGCTGCTTCTGACCGTTCTGAGGGCAAGATTTATTCCGAGGCTGCGCGCTGGCGGCTGAAGACGCCGATTCCGGCTAACGTGGCCGCGATGAAAGTGTCTCCGGCAACGCCGGAGGGAGCGCCCAAGATTATTTTTGCGGCGCTCGATGCCTCGATTGCCGCCGAAATGGAGCCGCGCTTTGCCGAGGCGGGCTGTGCCGTGGTTACGAATTCCAGTGCGCTGCGCATGCAGGCGGATGTGCCGCTGGTGATCCCCGAGGTGAATGCCGGGCACATCAAACTGATTGATGGGCAGGCGTGGCGGAAGAAATCCGGCGGCTATGTGGTGACCAACCCCAACTGCTCGGCCATCGGGCTGGTGCTGGCGTTGGCCCCGTTGCACCGGCATTTCGGCCTGGAAACTGTGATAGCGGTGACTATGCAGGCGGTCAGCGGCGCGGGTTATCCCGGCGTGGCTTCGCTCGACATCCTGGGCAATGTGATTCCCTTCATCCGCAATGAAGAAGAAAAGATGGAAGAGGAAACGCACAAACTCCTCGGACAACTGAACGGAGCCGGGATCATTCCCGCAGTGTTCGCCATGAGCGCGCAGTGCAACCGGGTTGCGGTCGAGGACGGACACACGGAATCGGTTTCAGTGCGGTTGAAAACCAAGGCCACGCGGGAAGAGATCATCGCCGCGTGGAACGATTACCGCGCCGAGCCGCAGGAGTTGAAGCTGCCGAGCGCGCCGGAGCGTCCGGTGGTGTATCTGGAAGCGCATGATCGTCCGCAGCCGCGGTTTGATATTGACATGGGAGCGGGCATGACCACGGCCGTGGGGCGGCTGCGGCCCTGTGGCGTTCTGGATTGGAAGTTCACCGTGCTTTCGCATAACACTATCCGCGGAGCCGCCGGCGCGGCGGTGCTGAATGCGGAGCTGCTGAAGGCCAAGGGTTACCTTGCTACTTCCTAGAATGCAATCCGAGCCGTGCTTCTGTGATCGGCACCGGCATATTCCGCAGTTGCTAAATCCTGCAAGCGAGTCACGCCGATGATCGTAATGAAATTCGGCGGCACTTCGGTGGAAGATGCGCGGGCCATCGAGCGCGTGGCCGCAATCGTCAAAGACCGGCTGCCGCAGAGGCCGGTGGTAGTAGTCAGCGCGATGGCCAAGGTCACCGACACGCTGCTGACCATGGCACGCGCTGCGGGAGCGGGGGATCGCAAGGCCGCGCTCAAACTTTGCCGGTCACTTCAGGAGCGGCATTACAATACGGCCAGCGAACTGCTGGGCACAGCGTTGTTTACCGACTTTCATTCGGAACTGGGAGGCGACTTCGAGGGGCTCGACGAATTGTTGCGCGGAATTTCGGCAGTGGGCGAGTTGACGCCGAGGACCACCGATCACGTGGCTGCGTTCGGAGAGATGCTTTCCAGCAAGATTGTCGCGGCGGCTTTCTCTGCCCATGGACTAAGGGGCGCACACGTCGACTCGCGCGAAGTTCTGGTCACCGATAGCAGCTACATGGAAGCGGTTCCGCAGACGGTGGAAACCAACGAACGTCTGCAATCGAAAGTGAAGCCGCTGCTGGATGCCGGCCAGGTTCCGGTGATGGGCGGCTTCATTGGGGCAAACCGGGCCGGCGTGACCACGACCATTGGACGGGGCGGGTCCGATTTTTCCGCCGCAATTTTCGGGGCTGCCCTCGGTGCCGAGCGCATTGAGATCTGGACCGACGTGGACGGGATTTTGACGACTGACCCGCGCATTTGTGCGGACGCGCGGCGGATCAAGGTGATCAGCTTCGACGAAGCGGCGGAACTGGCCTATTTTGGCGCCAAGGTGCTGCATCCGGCGACGGTGCTGCCGGCAATCCAGAAGAATATTCCGGTGTATGTATTGAATTCGCGAAATCCGTCCTGTGAAGGGACTAAGATTACAACCCGCGCGCCGCAGGGGAAGAATATTTTCAAAGCGATTGCGGTGAAGAAGCGCATCACCATTGTGGACGTGGCTGCGCCGCGCATGCTGCTGGCTCACGGCTTTCTGCGCGCAATTTTTGAGGCCTTTGACCGGCACAAGGTCGCGGTTGACGTGGTCTCGACTTCTGAGGTCAGCGTTTCCTTGACCGTCGATTCAAACTACGCCATTCCCGCGCTGGCGGCCGATCTGGCCAAGCTGGCCGATGTAAAGTATGAAGGGCGCAAGGCCATTGTGTGCCTGGTGGGCGAGAGCCTGCGCGACAAACCGGGTGTGGCCGCGCTAGTATTTGGCGAACTGAAAGACAAGAAGATTCGCATGATTTCGCAGGGGGCGTCGGAGATCAATCTGACGTTTGTTATCGAGGAAGATGAAGTGCCGGAAGTGATCCAGCGGCTGCACAGCACTTTTTTTGCCGACTTGGACCCGGAAGTATACGCGTAATGAGACTCCTTATTCTCGGCCGCGGAAAGACCGGATCGCTGGTTGCCGACGTGGCGCGCCAGCGGAGCCATGACGTTCGTGTCGTCGGGACCGCTGAAAACGCCGACGGCGCGGCACTTGTTGCCGAGAAACTGCACGACGTTGATGTCGTGATTGATTTCACTGCGCCTTCCTGCGTAGTCGGCCACATCGAGGCCTGTGTCGCGGCGGGTAAGAACATGGTCGTAGGCACCACCGGTTGGCATGGAGAAGTAGATCGCATCCGGAAGATAGTTGAGAGCCGCGGAACGGGATTCGTTTACGCGGCAAACTTTTCTGTCGGCGTGAATCTGTTTCTCGACGTTGCGCGCGCGGCGGCTGCAGCTTTGCGCCACGATTACTCCGGTCAGATATTCGAGCGTCACCACGTTCAAAAGAAGGATGCGCCGTCGGGGACCGCCATCGCCATCCAGCGCGTGATCCGTGAATCGAGCGATAAGAGTGAGGATCTCGAAATCACTTCCTTTCGCGAAGGCGAGGTCGTCGGCATGCACGAGGTCGTGCTGGAATCCCCCGCCGACAGGATTTACCTCTGTCACGACGCCAAGTCCCGCCAGGGCTTCGCCGATGGCGCGGTGCGCGCGGCCGAGTGGCTTGCCGGCAAGAAGGGCTTCTACGACTTCAAGGACGTGTGGCGGGAGTTATAGAAGTCCCGAGACCCACACCCGCTGCGGAAATCTTCTCCAATATCTTCTTCGCCCGCTTCGTGAACCGGTGGACATCGACAGGCAAAACCGGGACCTCGCCATAAACTTGTTTCCTTTCGAGATCCGCAATTAATATCCGGCCTCCGCCACCTTTCAACCGGAGAAGGCCGAAGACGCCGAAGCCGTCGGACCGGATCGCCCGCTCCAGGTCGGATTCAACACGATCGGCAACGATGCAGAGCAAAAAGCAACTGCCCCACCACCAACTCTTGGACTTCGAGGACAGCGTCTCGAAATCCCTTGAAATGGCCTCAGCACTCGGTCGATCAAAGTGTTCTAGTCGCCTGACCAACACCCTCCACTTAGTGAAGAAGAATCTCCGGGACCCAACCAGCTCAAAGTCGATTCCGCCGTGCGATTGCATGCCAAGACCGCGCCATCCGGCCTCGGCTAGGTCGCGGGAAAGTCCATCAACCAACTGATCCATCGACGCGGCTCCATCCTTTCCGTGATCTGTCGACTCGCCACGGAAGGTAACCCTTTTCGCGGCCAAGTATACTCCGGGCGAACGCCCTGAACGGCACGGGCCCAACCTCCGACGCCGTTTTCACTCGAGCGAGATGCGCACCCCTTCTTCCGGGTTATCCACAGTTTTCCTTCTTCCTGATTCGCGCTATCTTATTACCATGCTACTCCGTGGCTGCGGTACCGCTCTCGTCACTCCGTTCCATCAGGATGGTTCTATTGACGACGCTGCCCTGCGCAACCTGGTGGCGTGGCAGGTGGAGTCCGGGATAGATTTCCTCGTTCCCTGCGGAACCACGGGCGAAACGCCGACACTCACGCACGATGAATGGCTGCACGTGATCGACACGACGATCGAGGTGGTCGCCGGACGCGTCCCCATCATGGCGGGCGCGACTTCGAACTCCACGCACGACGCCGTGGAAAAAGCCAAAGAAGTTGCGGCTCGCCCCGGAGTGGATGCCATTCTCACCGCGTCTCCGTACTACAACAGGCCGACGCAAGAGGGCCAATACCGGCACTTCAAGGCGATCGCGGAGGCTGTCGGTGACAAGCCAATCGTTCTTTACAACGTGCCGGGGCGCACGGGAGCAAACCTGGAACCGGCGACGCTGGCGCGGCTGGCGGAGATTCCGAACATTGTGGGCGTCAAGGAAGCCAGCGGCAATATGACACAGATCGCTGAGGCCATCAACTCGGTGCCCGAGACATTTCTCATTTTCTCCGGAGACGACGCTGTTACCTTGCCTGTAATCGCGCTGGGTGGCGTGGGGATTGTCTCGGTGGCATCGAATGAGATTCCGCACGAAATGGCGGCCATGACGCGGGCTGCGCTCGCCAATGACTGGACCTCCGCACGCAGCATCCATCGCAAATATTTGCCCTTGATGCAGGCAAACTTCATCGAGTCAAGCCCCCTGCCGGTGAAGGCGGTGCTGGCGATGATTGGTAAAATCGAAGAGATTTATCGCCTGCCGCTGTTGCCCATGCGCCGCGACACGCGCTCGAAGTTGCAGAAAATTGTGATGGACGCAGGGTTGATCGCAAGGCCGGCAGCGCCCGCTCCCAATGCGGCAGAGTTCTACATTTACGAAAACTGGGCGGCGGGGCCTCATAAGATCGTCCTACACCGAGGATCGTGTGGACAATGCAACCAGGGCAGAGGCCGTCCCGCAGGACACGACGCCAACCACGCGCGCTGGCACGGACCGTTCGCGACGCTTGCCTTAGGTCGCGATGCGGCGCATGGCATGACCGGCGTGCTCATTCGCAGCGAGTGCAAGTGCGTGTAAGCTTCGACTGGAAATGAAGCATGAAGAGCTTCGCATTGTTCGTCCTCTCCGTGGCGATTTTCTCCAGCGCATTTTCCGGAGTCGAAACGGTCGAAATCGGAAAGATTCAAATTGCAAAAACGTTAACAGGCACCGTTGTTGACCCCGCCGACTCGGCTACGCCCAGGGTCCAGGTTCTCGAAGTTTCCTCTGACTGGAAAACTGTACTTCGAACCACAACCACCGATAGCGATGGAAAGTGGTCTCTTCCACCGACGCCCGGGCAACAGGTTTATTACCTTCGCTTCGTCGCTTACGGCTTCAACCCGCTGCAAGTCCGCGTTAGGTTGAACCGCAGGAAAGGAAAGGACCTCAGGTTTAAGTTGCCCATTGCAACATAGGCACGCAACGAGCATCCCCCGTGTGACGCCCAAGGATTGGTAGTGATGTTCGTCGAAGCACAACGTAGAATCCCGTATACTTTCCACTCATGCAATCCCTGAAAACTTCTATCGAGCGTCTGGCTGCCTTGGGCGAGGTCGAGCACAATCCGGACGCTCGCCCCGTGTTCCTCGAATTCCGTGACGCACTCACGCAAGGGAAGATCCGCGCCGCCGAAAAAATCGATGGCCGCTGGACGGTGAATACCTGGGTGAAACACGGGATTCTGCTGGGGTTCCGGCTGGGCGAATTGGTTGAGTCTGGCGACGGAGCGCTCACTTTTGTGGATAAGGGCACATTCCCGGCCCGGAAATTCTCCGTTGCCGACCGCGTGCGCATCGTTCCAGGCGGATCGTCGGTGCGTCTAGGCGCGTACGTTGCGCCGTCTGTGATCTGCATGCCACCGATGTTTATCAACGTGGGCGCCTATGTGGACGAAGGCACCATGGTCGATTCCCACGCGCTGGTGGGATCATGCGCGCAGGTTGGGAAGCGAGTTCACCTCAGCGCCGCGGCGCAGATCGGCGGCGTGCTCGAGCCGGTCAATGCTGCCCCCGTGATCATTGAAGATGACGTGCTGGTCGGAGGCAACTGCGGAGTTTACGAAGGCACCCTAGTGCGCGCGCGGGCCGTGCTGGGCGCGGGAACGATTTTGACAAGATCGACTCCCCTCTATGACTTGGTGCGCAACGAGGTCTATCGCGCGACCACAGAATCGGTGCTCGAAGTTCCCGAAGGAGCCGTAGTTGTGCCGGGATCACGCGCGGTGAAGAAAGGAGCGGCAGCGGAGTCGGGCATCTCTTTATATACCCCGGTGATCGTGAAATACCGCGACGAGAAAACGGACCGGGGGATTGAGTTGGAGGAGTGGCTGCGGTGATTCGACGACGCGCACCCAACAGCAGATTCCTCTCTTGTCTCGCCGCGCTTCGCGCGGCTCAGTCCGCGTTCGGAATGACTAAGGTGCTGAGTATCTAACCGACGTTGACTGCCAGCCTCCTTGCACCATCGACAGCGACCTGAATCTGATCAAGCTTCGGTATCACGACATCCGCCTCGCTCAATGACGACGCGGGATAAGTGCTGGCTAGCGCAATCACTTTCATCCCGGCGGCATGAGCGGACTGAATTCCGGCGGGGGCATCTTCGATTACCAGACACTCGGCCGGATTCATGCCGAGCAAGTCTGCGCCCTTCAAATACGGCGCCGGATGCGGTTTTCCATGCGCGACATCATCGGCGGTGACCATCACTTCGGGAATCGGAATCCCGAAAAGATGCAGGCGCTCGGTCGCGAGAAGACGGGTGCCCGATGTAACCACGCCCCAATGTCCGTCGGGGACGGATCGCACAAGCTCAAACGCGCCCGGCATAGTGGTCACACCGGCGTGATCGTTGGCTTCGCGGCTCTCCAATTTTCGTACTTCCGCTTCGGCATCAAGATGCGGAGCAACTGCTCGAATCACTTCGATCGTTCGTACACCGTGGGCGACCGCCATGACTTTGTCGCCGTCGATTCTCTGCTCGCGGGCCCAGATGCGCCATTGCCGTTCGACGGAGCGGGTGGAATCGACGAGAACGCCGTCAAGATCAAAGAGGATGGCAGAGCAGGTAAACGTGATCATTCTCTCTTTTTTTACCACAGAGGAGGATCAGTGACGCGCTGGAGGCAGAATCTCTTGTGCCGGTGGCGATAAAACTGGCGGCTGCATTTGCTGGCGAAGCTGCAAATGCCGCTGGCGGAAATGGGCCTTGGCACGCTCGCCCCAGGCGCGCACAAACCAGTAGTTCAGTCCTGCGCCAAGCGCCGAGCTGACCAGAGGGATCACCCGTCCCGCCCATTTCTCCACCACCTCAGTGCTGGCGCGCGCGGCGATGCGCTGAACCACGCGCGGGACGAACTTGTTGACCACCTCTTTCTCCACTAGTTCGCGGCTGATGTCGACTCCGGCGGCGCTGGCGGCTGCGATCCACAATTCAGCAACTTCACTGTCCGTGTTGAATTGAAAACCGTATACCAGGCTTAGCTTCTGGATGGTGCGCATGGTGATCGCCGAGAGGATGCCAAGATCCGGTAAGATCGTAATCAGCCCGCCCAAACCGAAGCCCGCACCTTCGACTGCCGCGAGCTTCCTGCCGCTGCGAATCAAGTCATCGGCCACTCGATCGAGTTCGCCCACCTCCAACGAATAGACTCCGTGATAGCCGCTGATGGGCAGCCGGTAAGCGGTGCGCAACTGCAACAGAAATTTCGCGGGATCGACCTGCACCGTGGAATAGGCACGGGTCAATCCCTTAATCAGCGTCTTCTCGACACGCGTGCGCAGCCAGGACTTTGATACGACATCGGTCATTCTCTCAACGTTAGCTCAGACTACTTCGAAAGGCCAGCGGGAAGACGTTCAGTCCTTGCTCACTCACCGCTGACCACTGGCCACTGATCACTGCCCGCGGCTCTCTGTGCTAGCATCATCAGTACCTAAATGCCAACTGGAAAACTGCAGATTATTCCCCTGGGCGGCCTCGGCGAGTTCGGTATGAACTGCATGGCGGTCCGCTGGGGTGATGACATTATCGTGATTGATGCAGGCCTGATGTTCCCCGAAGCGGAGTTGCTCGGGGTTGACATCGTGGTTCCCGACATTTCCTACCTCATCGAGAACCGCTCGCGGGTTCGCGGCATTATCCTCACTCATGGGCACGAAGATCACATCGGGGCGCTGCCCTGGATTCTTTCTGAACTCAACGTACCCGTGTGGGGCACGGAGTTCACGCTAGCTTACGTGGAAGACAAGCTTGACGAGCATGGATTGCTTGATGGCGCCGACCTTCGCGAGATGCAAGCCGGGGAGCGCTTCAAGGCGGGCGCGTTCACCATTCATCCGATTCGTGTGACGCACAGCCTGGTAGACTGCGTTGCTCTCGCAATTCACACTCCGCTTGGTGTGATCATTCATACCGGCGACTTCAAGGTTGATCCCACGCCCACGGACAACCATTTGTTCGATCTGCACTCCTTCGCTGAGTACGGCAGACAGGGCGTGCTGGCACTGTTTCAAGATTCCACCAACGTTGAGCGTAAAGGATACACGCCCAGTGAGCGCGCGGTGCGGCGGAAGTTTGACGAAGTGTTCGCGCACACGCAGCGGCGACTTTTTATTTCATGTTTTTCCTCTTCGATTCACCGCATACGACTGGCAGTTGAACTGGCGCACCATCATGGGCGCAAGGTGGCCTTCATCGGCCGCTCGATGAACAACTCAGCCGAAATCGCCGAGGATCTCGGGTATCTGGAGATTCCGGAAGGCACCGTGATCAATCCCGGGGAGATGAAGAACTTCCCCCCGGAAAAAGTCTGCGTCATGATCAGCGGAACGCAGGGCGAGCCTATGTCTGCGCTGTCGCGAGCAGCAGTCGATAATCATAAGCACGCCAAGATCGAAAAGGGTGACACGGTCGTGCTCTCGTCTCGCATCATCCCGGGGAATGAGAAAACGATTTACCGCATGATCGATCACCTCTTCCGCCGCGAGGCGTACGTGATTTACGAAGACGGTACCACGCCTCCGATCCACGTCAGCGGGCATGCCAGCCAGGAAGAATTGAAACTGATCATCAATCTGGTGCGGCCGAAGTACTTCATTCCCATCCACGGCGAGTACCGTCAGCTCAAGCTGCACGCCGAGATGGCCGGGGCCATGCACAGCTCGGTGGGGAAGGTAATCCTAATCGAGAGCGGCGACGTTCTTGAGATCGACGAGCACAACGCCCGCAAGGCCGGACGCGTTAACGTGGGCCGGGTCTGCATCGATTCCGGATCTCGCACCGATGTGGTTGAGGATTTGATTATTAAAGACCGGCGACATTTGAGCGAAGACGGCATCGTGCTGCCTATCATTGCCATCAACAAGCTTACGGGACGAGTGGAAACTGCTCCCGAGATCGTTACCCGCGGCTTCAACCCCGGCGACGACGGTTTGATGGACGGAGCGCGGCGCATCGTTGAAGACACCTTGGCTCATTCCAGTGAAGAAGAAAAGGCGGACTACGGGGTGATCAAGGAAAAGATCCGCGCCGATTTGAAACGATATATTTCCAAGCAGACGCAGAAGCGGCCGTTGATTATGCCGGTGATACTGGAGATTTAACGCCCCCGCCGGTGATGGTAACGCTCAACGATATTCGCGCGGCTCAAGCCCGACTCAACGACATTACCGTCCATACGCCGCTGATCGAATTCCATCATCCGGAATCAGCCGCCCGCCGCCTCTTCCTCAAGCCGGAAAATCAGCAACCCATCGGTGCGTTCAAGCTGCGCGGAGCCTACAACAAGATTTCGTCCCTCTCGGAAACCGACCGCAAACGCGGAGTCATTACCTACTCCAGCGGCAACCACGCCCAGGGCGTGGCTTACGCGGCGCGGGCACTGGGTGTGAAGGCCGTCATTGTCATGCCGGGTAACGCTCCGGCGATTAAGCGCGAGGCCACAGCGGCCCTGGGCGCGGAGATCGTCCTCGTCGGCCCGGGGAGCGCCGAGCGCCAGCTCAAGGCCGAAGAACTTGCAGCGCAATATGGGTATGTGATCGTCCCTCCGTTTAACGACGAGCAGATCATCGCCGGTCAAGGCACGATAGGATTGGAGACTCTCGAAGATCTGCCGGACGTGGAAGCGGTGTTCGCGCCGGTGGGCGGCGGCGGGATGATCAGCGGCGTAGCCACCGCGATTAAGCTGAGCAAGCCTGCGGTTAAGGTAATTGGCGTGGAGCCGGAGCTGGCGGGCGATGCGCAGGCCAGCTTGCGCGCGGGAAAGATCGTTCAGTTCCCCGCCGATGACGTTTCGCGGACCATCGCCGACGGCCTGCGCACGCAGAGCATTGGACCAATCAACTTCGAGCATATCCGCCGCTACGTTGACGACATCGTGACCGTAAGCGAAGATGAGATTCGCGAAGCGGTTCGATTGCTGGCGGCAAATCCAAAGACCGTTGCCGAGCCCAGCGGAGCCGTGTCCGTGGCTGGCTTCCTGTTCCGCCGCGACCAACTCCCGCGCACGAAACTCAACGTCGCCATCATCAGCGGTGGCAATATTGATCCCAAGATGTTGGAAGAATTTCGCGGCAGGTAGGTTGCGATTCGAAGGCGACTCCCGCCTACTTGGCGCGTCTTGCCAGCGCCCAGCGCCGTATCGCGACCACCGACCACACGGCCTCGACCAATCCAAACGGCCAGGCTCCCTGGAGAAAGCCGTAGACTGAACCGAGCGCGCAAGCTCCGGCAAAGGTCAGGATGAACCACTGGCTGCGCTCTTCGAGAGCGTAGGAGACGAGCATCGCCGTCACCGCGAACAAACCGAATATGGATAAGGGTGTCATTGCAACGGGTTAGGTTGCAACGCTACTCTCCAGCGTGAAGGCAGGTCAATGTAATTTCATGCAATGCACCATAACCTCTGCCCAAAACCGGGTTCTGGGCTAACATACTCTTAGCCCCTCGAATGATATGAAACTGCGATTCCCAATCAATGCTGCACTCACGATTGCCGCAAGCATCCTTCTCTCTTCCACCTTCGCCTTCGCTGCTGCGCAGCGCGGAACGCTAGTGCACGAAGAAACCATCCGCGTCTCTCCCAACGCGGACGCAGCCCGGTTGGGCGAGGCCGGACGCGGGCACGAGCTGGTTATCATCGAGACCAGTGGCGCATGGGTTCATGTGGAAGCAATTCTGCGCGTGCCGAGTCGTGAAGAAGGCGCTACCGATGAAGAAGCCGAAGGCAAGGCCATCACGGGCTGGGTTCCCACCAAAGCGCTGGTAACCGCAACAACGCAAGACGGCGACCAGATCATCTTTGGCGAAGCGGCAGACTCCGAAGAACAGGCTAGCCGGAGCCGCGGCCGGCGCGACGCAGCGCAGGATGCCATGCGGCTTTATTACCGCGTGTATGATCTGATGCCCACTTCGCCTCTGGCTGCTGAGGGGCTCTATCGCGCGGCCGATATCCGCTGGCAGATGGAGCGGAGCGATGTGATGTCGCGGCCCTCAGCCCATGCGCGCGAGTCGTATTTGCGCGGGCAGATGGACGAAGAGTGGATGAAGCTGGTGATCAAGAAATATCCAGGGACGAAGTGGGCTGACCTGGCTTCTTTCCGCCTGATCGAAAACAAGCTTTGCGGCGACTGGGAAGGATTGTCGAAGTGTCCGGACAAAGAAGCCGACCTTTATGAGAACTATGCCAAAGAGCATCCTCAGTCTCCGGCCGCGCCGGAAGCCTTGTACAACGCGGCCTCGCGACGCTCGGCGCTGATCGAGATTTACCGGACGGAGCCGAATCAGAAGAAATCCGCTGAATCCAAAAACCGCGCCTTGGCTCTGGCGCAAAAGGTCGTCAGCCAATATGGGCAGAGCGAGTGGGCCTTGCGCACACAGCGGCTGATCTTCTACATTCAACAGGGAATCCCAACCTACGGAAACGCGACGGACTAACTTTGCCCATCTATCAAGCTGTAGTTCTTGCAATCATCCAGGGGCTGGCGGAATTTATCCCGGTCTCAAGTTCAGGACACCTCATCATTGTGCGGCGGCTGCTCGGCTGGAACGAACTTTCTCCGGCCCATGAGCTCACGTTCGACGTGGCGCTGCACTTCGGAACTTTGCTTTCGGTGCTCGTCTACTTCCGCCGCACCTGGTTTCAGATTGTCCGCGCGGCGCTGGGAGGAAAGATCGTCCGCTTCTCCGAAACCGGAGGCTCGGACGAGAACCTCACACTCCAGGAGCGCAAAGATGAACGCATGCTTTTGTGGTTTCTGACTGTGGCGACGATTCCGGGAGCGATTGCGGGCAAACTGCTCGAGCATTCCGCAGAAGATTATTTTCGCGAACATATTGTCCTGATTGCGGCCGCGTTGATCGTCGTTGCGCTCCTCATGTGGCTGGGAGAAAAGGTCGGCAAACGGGAGAAGCCCCTGACGCGGATTTCTTTCGTCGATGCACTCGTAGTGGGCGTGGCGCAGGCGTTTGCGCTGATGCCGGGAGTTTCACGATCCGGCTCAACCATTACCGCGGGTTTGTTCCGCAACATGACACGGGAAGCGGCGGTTCGCTTTAGCTTTTTGCTCTCCACTCCGATTATCGCGGGCGCAGCGCTGCTCAAGGCTCACGAACTACGCAAGGAAGGCCTCCCTGCCGGGATGCATGCGCCGTTCCTGGTTGGAATTGTCGTGTCCGCGATTGTCGGTTACGCCACGATCGCATGGCTGATTCGCTACTTGCAGTCCAATAGTTTGCGGGTCTTCATCGTGTACCGCATCGTGTTTGGCATCGTCGTCATCGCCCTGGCGTACATGTGGCATCTGCAGTAGCGGCGTTTCGGTCGGAAGCCAACTTTACACTCCCGAGTAAATTCCGCCATTGCCGCCGAGTCCCGTTCTTGGCATAATAATGAGGCTCTGGCCGATTTGCGCCACGGGACTCGTGCTCGTGTGAAACGGCCCACATGCGTTTTCTTGCAAGCATCTTTGTTCCCACGGGCAACCGGCGGCTGAATGAGCTGATCGGATTCCTGTTGTGCGTCTCTGCGCTCCTCCTCTTCCTCGCGCTGGCTTCGTATTCGCCGCTCGATCCTTCGCTGAATAGCGCCTCAGTACTGACCGGAACCCACGTCGCCCGCAACTGGATTGGCGTGGTCGGAGCGCTCATCTCTGATCTGGCGCTGCAATTTTTCGGGATCGGCGCGTTTCTGCTGCCGATCTTTCCCGCCATGCTCGGAATCCGCTGGTTTGCTTCGCGCAAGATTCAATCTCCGGTGGCCAAGAGTCTGGGCGGAATCTGGCTGGTAGTCTTCGTCCCCGCGCTGCTGGCGCTGCTGCCGGGCAATCTGCGCTGGTTGCGTGTGATGCCGATTGAAGGTTTGCTGGGACGGGTTGTGGGCGATGGGCTCATCCACTACCTGAACCTGGCTGGCGCCTACATCGTCTGCGCCAGCGTCCTGGCGGTCGCTCTCTATCTCTCGACCGCGTTCTCGTTCTCAGCAATCCAACTCTGGGCTCCTACCCGGTTTGCATTCGTCACAGCATTGTGGAATCGCTACCAGGACTGGCAGGAGGAACGGGCGAAGCGGCAGCAACAGAAGGAACTGGACAAGCGGCGGATCTCGAAGCCAGTGGTGAAGACGCAGTTGATCCCGTCGCGGCAATCTGAGTCTCAGCCGGCAGTGCAGGCGCGGGCAGCTTCAGAACCGCGACGCACCGGCATCGAACGCATGCTGGAACCGGACCGCCCAGAAGATGCTCCGGCGGCCACCGGCGGGATTCTGCCTGAGTCTTTCGCCGCAGTTGAAACCGCCGATCCGGAAGTGACCCAGCGTGCCGACATCGATCACAGGCCGAAGACGACGATGCCGCGGATCGCGGGCGGGTACAAACTGCCGTCCAGCAGCCTGCTGCAGCGTCCTGACGAGCAGCAGTCGGTGGATGCCGACGAACTGAAGCTGCTGGCGCAGGTGCTCACCGAAAAGTATGCCGAGTTCGACGTCCACGGCCAGATCACGCAGATTAATCCCGGCCCCGTGGTCACGACGTTCGAGTTCAAGCCCGACGCCGGCATCAAGTACAGCCGCATCACCAACCTCACAGACGATCTCTGTTTAGCACTTAAGGCTGAGAGCATTCTGATCGAGCGCATGGCCGGCAAGTCAACAGTGGGCATTCAAGTTCCGAACCGAGAGCGGGAGATCATCTGGCTGCGTGAAAACATCGAGTCGCAGGAATTCATGGGCTCGAAGTCCAAGCTGACGATGGCAATGGGCAAGGACATCAACGGACGGATCGTCACCGCCGACCTGAATGGCATGCCGCACTTGCTGATTGCTGGGTCCACAGGTTCGGGCAAGAGCGTGGCCATCAACGCTTTCATCATGTCGATTCTGTACAAGGCCACGCCCGATCAGGTGCGTCTGATTCTGGTGGATCCGAAGCGGCTCGAACTAGGCAACTACGAAGGCGTTCCGCATCTGTATACGCCGATCATCACCGAGCCGAAGCTAGCGGCGAACGCGCTGCGCAACGCCGTGCGTGAGATGGAGCGGCGACTGAAACTGCTCGCCGCGAAGGGTGTGCGTAACATCGACCAGTACAACCGGCTCTTTGATAACGGCGGCACCCCAAGCCTGTTTGAAGAGGATACCGATGACAAGCCGATTCCTTACATCGTGATCATCATCGACGAACTGGCTGATTTGATGATGCTCGATTCCTCGAACGTCGAAGAGTCGATCACGCGCCTGGCGCAGATGGCGCGCGCAGTGGGCATTCACCTGGTGCTGGCAACGCAGCGTCCGTCGGTCGACGTGATTACCGGATTGATCAAGGCAAACTTCCCGGCGCGGATTTCTTTCCGCGTGGCGACCAAGGTGGATTCGCGAACCATTCTAGATGCCAACGGCGCGGAGGCTCTACTGGGCAAGGGCGACATGCTCTACCTGCCTTCAGGATCGGCGCGCGTACATCGTCTGCATGCACCGCTGGTCACGGAGAAAGAAATCGCGGCGGTGGTTGAATTCTGGAAAGCCCAAGGCTCGGCGGAATATCAGCAGCAATTCCTCGAAGCTCCGCGAGACGAGCGCGAGGCTGGAACCAGCGCCGCTGGCGGCGTTGATGGGTCCGAAGACAGCGGGAGCGAAGACGATCCTCTCTATCCGGATGCCGTGAAACTGGTGGTCGAGTTCGGCAAAGCCTCCACTTCCCTGCTGCAACGGCGGCTGCGCGTTGGCTACGGACGCGCGGCCCACCTGATTGATCTGATGGAGCAGGACGGCATCGTGGGCGCGGCCGATGGCCCCAAACCGCGGGAAGTGTTGAAGCGTCCGGACTGGATTTCTGAGATTGAAGAGACTATGCGGTAATCTGCATTAAGTGTTCCATGCCTAAGCCCCACCTGCGCGTACTGAAGTGGCTCGGGACTACTCCAGCCATTGCGATCTGCAGCTCGTGCGATCACGAGTTTAGGGTCCCTCTCGAAGTGGTGAAACGTGTGGGCGGAGCTGTGGAGAACCTCAAACTGCAATTCGCGCAGCACCAGTGCAAGCAGAACGAGGCTGCGACAGAAAGTTAAGCTCCCGCTCCAGGCTGCCGGCGTTTGGGCCGCAGACTCGGCCTCCATGCAGAGATTCTGCTCGATCCGATAGACTGGTCGCTGCAATTACGCGCGAAAACAGACCCGCTTGCGGTCAGTGTCAGTTCGGATCTGCGCGAACTTCAAAGCCCTAACTCGCTTTTAATGAGAAACTAAATACCGACCCATAAGTGACTGGCAACTGGCAACTGCCCCGAGGAGGATCCATGAGTGCCGATGAAGCTCAGGAGTTGCGGGAGAATGCGGAGAAAGCCCGAGAGGATCGTTCTCTGGCAGCCGTTTCGTTGACCATGGCCGTGCTGGCGGTGCTGGTAGCCGTGGTGTCGCTGCTGGGGCACCGGGCGCACACCGAAGAGGTTGTGTTGCAGGCGTTGTCTTCCGATCAATGGTCGTACTACCAGGCCAAGAATATTCGCGAGCATGAGGACGATTTGTTCGTGGCCAGCAATAACTCCGGCGCATCGGCCGAAGTCCGCGAAAAGTATGCTCAGGAAGCCGAGCGTTATAAGAAGGAGAAAGACGACATTCAAGAGAAAGCGCGCGAGTTAGAGCGGGAAGTCAGCATAGAAAGAGCCCGCGCCGACCGCTACGACCTGGCAGAAGTGTTTCTGGAGATTGGTTTAGTGATTACTTCAATCACGCTGCTCTCGGGCAAGCGCATCTTCTGGTACTTGGGGATCGGGCTAACGGTGGTGGGAGTGGTGGTGGCGGTTCTGGGTGCGATGGTGCACATGATGCGCTGATGCGAAGGCTTGCTTCCACCCCCCGGCCGCAGGAGGCAAGCCCCCAGGAAAGAATTCAAACTCATGAACGACGAACAACGCGCACGACGTAATACCACAGGTGTAGCTGTCCTACTGCTTCTCATGATGGCTGTGTTGGCCGGTGGAGCGGCGCGGCATGAATCGGTGACGGTAGATGAAGTGGCGCACGTGGGGGCCGGCCTCAGTTATCTCCAGAAGCTCGATTACCGGATGAATGAGGAACATCCGCCTCTGGCGAAAGTTCTGGCGGCGATACCGCTGGTGTTGCGCGGGGCCCACACCGACTACTCCGATTTGTCGTGGTCGGTCAGCGCCGGAATTTTTCGCGAGTATCTCGCCGAGTGGGTCTTTGGGCATGCAGTGATCGCGCAGTGGAACGATCCCTACAAGACCATGCTCTGGGCGCGGGTGCCAATGTTGCTGATCACACTGCTGTTGGGCTGGGTCCTGTTTACCTATGGCACGAAATTGGGTGACACCTGGGGAGGCCTGCTGTGCCTGCTGGCGTATGCCACCATGCCCGCGTTCCTGGTGTTCGGTCCGCTGGTCCTGACCGACATTGTGGTCACTCTGTTTTGCGTGCTCACGTTGTGGGCGTTCGCCGGGATGTGGCGCAACCCCAGCCGCGCGGCTGTGGTCAAGTTCGGATTCGCCTTTGCCGGGGCGCTCTTGTCGAAGTTCTCCTCCGGGCTTTTGTTCTTTTGTTTTCTCGCTTTCATCTTGAGCCTGCGATTGCGCCCGGGTGCGAATTTACCGGCCGACAAAGCCGAGCGGCGAGCCTGGCGGCGCAAACGCTTTTGGTGTCTGGTCAAAGGCACGACGCTGGCCGCGGTTGTGGTGTACGTAGTTTATATGGTCCTCTCCTGGAACCAGCCGACGGATTCGTTTAGTCTGCTGCCGCATTTTCCCGCGTCGCCGCTGTTGCGCCGTCTGCTGATGCCGCTGTGGACGTACTTGAGAGGACTGTTCGGGTTTGCCATCCAGTCGAGCCGTCCGACTTACGTGCTGGGTCATTCTTATCCGCACGGAGTGTGGTTTTATTTTCCGGTCGTATTTCTTCTGAAATCGCCACTGGCGTTTCTCGCACTGCTGGTTTTGGCGCTCACGATCTTTGTATCCGGAAAGCAGCGTCTGAAAAGAGAATTCACCGTTGTCCCCGAACGAATGGAATTGCACTGGCGCGCGCTGTGGATGTTCTTTATCGTTTTTACCGCTGCGTGCATTCTGAGCCGCCTCGATCTCAGCATCCGGCACTTCTCCGTACCGTTGGCGCTGTTGGTTCTTATGCTGACGCCGTTGCCGCGAATGCTCAGGTCGCTACAGCGGTCCGGCTGGCGCATGGCACAGGGCGCTCGCTGGATCACAATTGCTCTCGCCCTGGCGCTGGTGTTCGTCGCGGTTCGCGCCTACCCTTTTTACTTTCCCCTTCTTAACTCATTGAGTATGGGCCGGCGGGGCTACGCACTGGTCAATGATTCGAATCTCGATTGGAACCAGGCGCTGCCTGAAGTCGAGCGAATCGTGCAGCAGCGCGGAGTGAAACACGTGCTGCTGGATGAGTACGGTTTCTCTGAGCCCGAGGTGTATGTTCCCGAAGCGCAATTTTGGAACTGCCAGGAACCGGCAGCGGCTGACGCCGGGCAGTGGGCCGTAGTTTCGGCGGGCATGATTGAAGATGGCCACAACTGCCTGTGGCTAATGCAGTATCCTCACGAAACCCTGGCGGGCGGAAGTATGTACGGTTTTCGCCTTCCGGACCTGATTCCCGCCCCCGGCGCTCCTGGCGGGCCGCCCCTTCCAGTCGACTGGCACAATTTCGGCGGAGTTCCCATTCAAGAAGATGCCCGACTCTTGTTCTTGAATTGCATTCGCGACCCAAGACAGCTACAGCCGACCCTGGACCGGCTTCAGGCACAGTTCGCCGCCGCGCAAGAAGCCTCGCAACAAAAGAAGAAGTGAGATCGACGCCAGGCCCTAAGGCAGAAACGCTTTCATGCAGAACAGGCTGCCGCCGGACTTTTCGAACTCTGATGTATCGACGATGACGGGCGCAAGACCTTCCTGACGGAGAATCGCTTCAAGGTGTGGTGTGACGTATGGAGTGAGGTAGCGTCTGTTGATCGCGATGCCGTTGCCCATGAATTTGTGCGCTTCATCGGCGGTGAGTTCGTGAACGCGTTTCCAGAATCTACGCAGGGTAACCAGAGATTCAGGAGCAAAGGCGCCGGCATAGATGAGCACAGCGTCGCTGTTCAGCGGACAGAAGCAAGTATCGAGATGGTAGCAGTAGGGATCGACTAGACGGAGCGGGACCACCGGGACTCCCAATTTGGACATGGCCCCGCGAAGCTTTTCCACACCCGCCTGGGTCGAGCGAAAACCGTAGCCGGCATAGATGCGGGACCAGTCCGGATGCCAAAGCAGATCACCATTGCCTTCGAGATGGTCGCTGCCGAGATCGGCGTCGATGATCTTGTAACCGCGCTGACGGAACCAGTCCACATAGAAACGCACCTCACGCTGCCGTGAAGCGTGCGCCATGCGGCTGGGAACGATGAACTTGCCGACTGCTTCGTGAAAACCCACGAAGACCTGGTTGGCTGCGAAGACCATGTCTTCGAGGCCCGGGGTGGGAGCGATGGTTTCCACCTTGCATCCGGCTTCCTCGAGGGCCGAACATAGGGCCTGCCATTGTCGCTGGGCCTGAGCGCGATCCACCCGGGAGTCCTTCGACATGTACGGGTTCTTCTGATCGACAACGTCAAAATAAGCCGGAGGACACAGCAGGACGTGCTTTGCCATTTGTTGAGATGGTAGCGAGGTACGTCGCGTGGGGCAAGGCACGCGAAGACGAAAGGTCGGCAGCGTGCCGATGGTTCGGCAGGAGGAACGGGATCACACTCAGACAAAGCGCTGGTTTCGGGCAATTGGGCTCGGAGTCTCCCGCGTCGCGTGGCATCTCACATGCATACGCTTCGGAATCTGGCCGCTCTTGCAAATCTCAGGGACCGAGTGCGTGCATCGCTAGTCTGAGCTTCGAAGGGCCGTCCGGGGGTATCATGCTCAGCCACTGTGCGAATTCGCAATGCGGAAGACCTTTTCTTCGATTGGGCCAGGGCAAACTGTTTCTGGTTGAGGCGGAGTGCGCCGCCACGCCTAGGGAGCTAAGAGCCCCACCCTCGGCTCATGCGCGGCTCCAGCCGCGGCAGGTGGAGCGGTACTGGCTGTGTGACCAGTGCGCCCAAGTTTGGACGCTGGTTCACGACCGCGACCGAGGAATCGCTTTGGTACCACTGCCGCGGCTGCCCGTTGGCCCAAGGACAGCAACGGCGGAGGGGTTCAGGGAATCCGCCTAGATCGAAGAGCAAAATCCCAGAATGGGTTAGGCGCCGCTGGCACGACGCTGCGGGGCACGGTATCCCATGCCCATGGAAATATGCCGGGCCGCGTCCTTGAGCGCTTCGAGAATGCGTGGCATGGTGTGTGCGCTCACCTGCTGCGTGGTGCCGCTCAGGCCGAGGCTGGCCTCGATGGAGCCACGCTCGTCGAAAATCGGGGCACCGACGCAACGCGCACCCAGGTTGTTCTCTTCATCGTCGACGGCGTAGCCTTGCGTGCGCACCTTTTCAAGTTCTTTGAACAAGCGCGGCTGGGTGGTGATGGTCTTTGGCGTGCGCTTCTCCATACCGCTCTTGCGCAGAATCTGCTCCAGTTGCTCCTGTGGAATGTAGGCGACAATCGCCTTGCCCACGCTAGTGGCGTGCACCCGCATGCGGCGTCCAACCCAGGTATCCATCCGGATGAAGCCCTCCGGCTCAACCTTCTCAATGTAGACGGCTTCTGGTCCATCCAGCACGGCCAGATGGCAGGTGAGGCCAGTCTGGTGGGTGAGATGGCGCATGATGGGTAAAGCCACTCCGCGGACATCCAGTCCGCCCAAGGCTCCCCGGCTCAGGCTCAGGATCTTCAGTCCCACGCGATACTTTCCCGATTCCGCATCGCGAGTCACGTAGCCCCGGGCTTCCAGGGTCCTCAGGATGTAGCTGGCTGAACTCTTTGGAATATTGAGCTTGCGGCTGATTTCAGCGTTGCTAAGGCCTTCGGACTCCTGGGCGACAGCCTCCAGCATGGCCAGAGCGCGCTCAACGGCGGCGGAAGGAGACTCGGATGAAGCCGGCATACCCAATCGTTATGGTACCAAATTCGGTCAATAAATTGAATACATGTTCGTAATATTGAACAACGCCATTGACTGGACAGGAAACCTGACCTACGCTTCGCCAATATAGTGAATATATGTTCGCTATATTGAACACATATCATATAACCTCAGGAGAAGACCTCGATGTCCACCAAGCCAAACGGAACGAACTCAGCCCAACCAAACTTCCCCTCCCAGTTAATGAACTCAGAAGAGAAGACCGCGCAGTACGCTCTGGCTCAAGATTGTCTGAACTATGACTGGGCCAACAGCCCGCGGTGGAGAGGAATTGAGCGTCCATATACGGCGGAGGATGTGCTGCGGCTGCGCGGCTCGGTTGCCATTGAGCACACACTGGCGCGTTTGGGGGCGGAGCGGCTGTGGGAGTTGTTGCAGACTGAGTCCTACGTCAACGCGCTCGGAGCGGTGACGGGCAACCAGGCGGTGCAACAGGTGCAGGCAGGGCTGAAGGCCATCTATGTGAGTGGATGGCAGGTGGCGGCCGACGCCAACAACGCCGGACAGATGTATCCCGACCAGAGCTTGTATCCGGCGGACAGCGTTCCCAACCTTTGCCGCCGCATCAACAGCGCGCTGCAGCGGGCCGATCAAGTGCATCATGCGGAGGGAAAAGCCGCCCCCGGACAAACCTGGTTCGCGCCGTTGGTGGCCGACGCGGAAGCCGGGTTCGGCGGCACACTGAATGCATTCGAACTGATGAAGGGAATGATCGAGGCGGGCGCGGCCTGTGTGCACTTTGAGGATCAGCTTTCGTCGGCGAAAAAGTGTGGACACCTGGGCGGCAAGGTCCTGGTTCCGACTAACGAAGCAGTGCAGAAACTAGTGGCGGCGAGGCTGGCCGCTGACGTGATGGGCGTACCCACGCTGGTGATGGCGCGAACCGACGCCGACAGCGCTCATCTGCTGACCAGCGACATCGATCCGCGGGATCGTAAGTTCTGCACCGGCGAACGCACGGCGGAAGGCTTCTTCCGCATCCGCGGCGGGATCCAATCGGCCATCGCGCGCGGGCTGGCTTATGCGCCGTATGCGGATTTGATCTGGTGCGAGACTTCGCATCCCGATCTCGAAGAGGCACGCCAGTTCGCCGAGGCAATTCACGCGAAGTATCCGGAAAAGATGCTGGCCTACAACTGCTCGCCCAGTTTCAATTGGCGCAAGAAGCTCGATGATGAAACCATCGCGCGCTTCCAGCCGGAACTGGCCCGCATGGGATACAAGTTTCAATTTGTAACTCTGGCCGGTTTCCATGCCCTGAACCTGAGCATGTTCGAATTGGCGCGGCACTACAAGGAAACAGGAATGGCCGCTTATTCAGCATTGCAGGAAAAGGAATTCACCAGCGAGCGCGAGCATGGGTACCAGGCGACGAAGCATCAGCGCTTCGTCGGCACGGGTTACTTCGATCAGGTGCAGCAAGTGATCAGCGGGGGCATGGCGTCGACCATGGCGCTGGCTGGCTCAACCGAAGCGGAACAGTTCTCGCCGGGCATGATTCCGGCTGCGAGGGCGCAAGACGAGCCTAGAACGGTTGCGCCTGAGCCACCGTTCCCGGATATGCCCCAGGAGGAGATGCTGCAGCCATCGGGTGATTAGGATCGCTAAATCCGTGATGATGCGGCGGCGCGGTTGAGCCGGTTTCACTCTGCTATAATTAAAGCCGCTCCTGTGGTGTCGTTTCACATCCGTGCGGAAGTGGTGGAACTGGCAGACACACCATCTTGAGGGGGTGGCGCCGAAAGGCGTGCGGGTTCAAATCCCGCCTTCCGCACCAAATGCACTCATTCTGAAGAATTTAGGACTTTTGAATCCATGATTATCCTTGTCACCATTGTCCATGTGATGGTTTGCCTGTTCCTGATCATCGTGGTTCTGCTGCAAAGCGGCAAGGCTGGGGACATCTCGGCGGCTTTTGGAGGACAGGGCAGCCAGGCGGCGTTTGGCCCGCGCGGCGCGGCCACGGCGCTTTCCAAAGCGACCACGATTTCGGCCGTGCTCTTCATGTTGACGTCGATCACGCTCTCCATCAGCGCCATCAAGCAGGGCGGGCCAAAGTCTGTTTTGCAGGGTGAGAAATCGGCGCCCGTCAAGACGCAGCCGGCTACTCCGGCGCCCACCCCGGCGGCTCCGCCTAAGCAGAAGTAGTACTTTTCCTTCGCCCCGCATTCGAAGCGGTATTCCTGAGTCTTTTTCGGTGGGGGCTTCCGGGTTTCCCGTAATTGTATTTCCCTCATACGGGTGCTAACATCCGATTGTCGGCACTTATCGCCGGGAGGTTGTGCTATGTCAGATCGTGAAGGCAATAGTTTTGTGTGGTTCCTGGCCGGGTTGGGTTTAGGTGCGGTGGTGGGAGTGCTATACGCGCCACGCTCGGGCAATGAGACGCGGGAAGCCCTGCGGGCTCGAGCCGAAGAAGGACGCGATTACATGCGCAACCGAGCGCGCGTGGCTCGCGACCAGGCTTCGGAGTGGGTGGATCGAGGCCGCGACGTCGTGAATCAGCAGAAGGACCAGTTCCGAGCGGCCTACGAGGCTGGACGGCAGGCCTATCAAGAGGCTACAACGGAGACCGGAGCTCCCAAGAACCTGTAAAACTCCTAGGAGTCGGCAGTTTCGGCAACTGGAGCGCTCTCTATGGAAATGACTACGCTGTTCATCGCCATCACTGGAGCCGCGGTAGTGCTGCAGGCGGGCATTCTTGCGGCTATGTATCTGGCCGTGCGAAGGAGCAGCGCCCGCATGGATGCGCTGGCCGTCGAAGTCAAGACCAAGGCTCTGCCTACGCTGGAGACGGCGCAGGCGATGCTGGTCGAGCTCCGCCCCAAGCTGACGGTGATTGCTGACAATCTGGCGGAGACGACACACTCGGTGCGTACGCAGGTGGAACGCATGGATGCCACGGTGAATGACGTGGTGGATCGGGCGCGCCTGCAAATTATCCGCGGGGACGAATTGCTCAGCCGCACGCTTGACCGGGTGGAAGAGACTTCCGACATGGTGCACAACACCGTGGTCTCGCCGGTGCGCCAATTCGCCGGCCTGATTCAGGGCGTGACGGCCGGCATTGAGTTCCTGCTCGGTAACCGGGGCCGCAAGAATGGCGGCAGCCGCGAAGCGCGGCGGCCGGTCCCGCAGGATGAGATGTTCATTTGAACACTCAGTATCTGGTATGCAGAACCTACTGCCCAGCAGAGGCGATTTTTGGTTTAACTAGGTACTCGGTACTGGCAACTGTTTCATGCGTTACTTAGTTCGAGCCCGCGTTAAGCCCGGTCGCGAAGGCGATGTGCTGCAAGCCATTGAGAACGAAACCATCGGGCAAGGGTCGGTTGCCGAAGGCGAATATCTTCGCAACATGAGCGAAGCTCGGGTCTGCGCCGACCAGACCGTCCGCTGGGTGGAAGTCTGCTACTGCCCTACTCCGTTGCAGGAAGAACGGCCTTACTGGGAAGAATACTTCGATCTCACAAAAGTTCAGGATGCCCACGACCGGCGCAAGTGCCGCGACGAAAATGGTACCGAGCCGTGGGCGTGCGGGAACTGCGATTGCACCGCGCAGTTGGAGCAGAAGTTGAAGGCATCCGGCGCGCCCTTCCTAGATTTGCTTTCCGCCAACAAGCGCAAATAGAGCAGGAAGCAGATCGCCCCCGCCTACGGGGATCTAAGTCGTGTGTTCATCTGCAAAAGAAAACTCTGAAGAAAGTGCTACTATTTCAACGGTCGTGGAAGACGTTCAGTCGGTTCTTCCGGAAATTCTGCCGTCAGGTCCACGCAGCCTGCAGCGGTTGAGCGATACCGGGCAAGCGTAGGACGACCGGGCAAGAGGAACATATGCGTATTTTCTCCTCTCTTCGCAGTGTGCTGTTCACATTTGTCGTCCTGGCCGCGTCAACGACAGCGCTGTCTCAAATCAGGATCACCGTCGCGTTCGGGCCGCCCGCCCTTCCCGTCTACGAGCAGCCGGTTTGCCCCGACGACGGCTATATCTGGACTCCTGGCTATTGGGCCTGGGACGCCGACGGCGACGACTACTACTGGGTGCCGGGCACCTGGGTGCTTGCCCCGGAAGTCGGTTTCCTCTGGACTCCACCGTGGTGGGGTTGGAGCGATGGTGTGTTTCTTTTCCATGAAGGCTGGTGGGGGCCGCATGTCGGCTTCTACGGCGGAATCAATTACGGATTCGGATATTTCGGTTCCGGCTTCGAAGGCGGACGCTGGGACCACGATCACTTCTTCTATAACCGTTCGGTGACCAACATTAACGTGGTCAACATCCATAACGTCTACAACGAAACCGTAGTCAACCGCTACACCGAGAATCACATCAGCTTCAACGGTGGTGCCGGAGGCATTGAAGCGCGTCCGCGGCCGGAAGATGAAATGGCGGCGCGGGAACGGCATATCCCGCCGGCAGGTCCGCAAATTCAGCATGAGCAGGCTGCCCGCGGCAACCGAGACTTGCATGCCTCCGCCAATCACGGCCGGCCATCCATCGCCGCAACTGCCCGGCCAGGAGAATTTCGCGGCGGCGCGCCAGCGCGCGAAGCCGGAGCGCCTTACAACCCTCCTGCGAATCGTGGCGGCAATCCATCCCGGGGCGAAAACAATGTGCCCCGCCCAGCAGTCCATCCCAAAGAGCTTCCGGCGTTTCAGCGCCCCGCTGCGCCCAACACTGGGGACCCCAACCGCGACAAGAAGTACCAGCAGCAGCAGGACAAGATGTACGCCAAACAGGAACAGGAACGTCAGAACCTGCAGCAGAAGCAGGAGCAGGAACATCAACGACTGCAGCAACAGAACGCCAACCAAGCCAGAATGCAGCAGACAGAGCAACGGCACCAGCAGCAGACCCAGCAACTGCAGCAAAAACACGAGCAGCAGCAGCAGCGGATCCAGCAAAAGCAACAGCCGCCGCCGCCGCGAAAGAAGTGACTGTCGCGGGGAAATCCTCGGGAGTGATCAGGGTTTCCGAGGATTTCCCGGCGCAGGGCGCCACGGACATTTCGCCTTTCTGCATCACGGGAGGATAATCACCACGGGCGAGTACGCCTGGGCTCCTCCTGACCATGGCAAAACCCTACAAGCTGACGTTCGATGCGCTTCTGGACGCGGCACGAACCACCTTGGCTGCGGTTGTGTCTCTGCTGCTGGCCCGCCTTCTGAAGCTGCCGGAGTTTTATTGGGCGCCAATTTCCGCGATCGTGATCATTGAGTCGACCATCGATCCGAGAACCCTGGCGTGGCAACGGTTTGCAGGAACTGCGTTGGGCGCGGTGATGGGAGCCGTGATCGCCACATTCTTTTCCTCCAGCGCACTGGTGTACGCGGTGGCAGTTTTCTTGTGCGGCATCCTCTGCGCTCTTCTCCGGTTTCGCGGCGCTTACCGATTTACGGCAATTACACTGAGCATCATTCTATTAATCGCGCACACGCGTCCGGCGTGGATCGTGGCTTCGCATCGCTTTGTGGAAGTGTCGGTGGGCATCGCGGTGGCGCTGGTTGTATCTGAGGTATGGCCCAGTCGCGCGTGAATCTTTACGAAATCCAAGCTACGGAATCCAGGCTACGAGATCGAGCTATGAAATCCAGGCGCCGCCGACAACGATGTCGTCGTCGTAGAAAACGGCGGCCTGGCCTGGAGTGATGGCGCGTTGGGGTTGATCGAAAGTGACGAGAACCACGTCGTCACCTGCCTTCTCAAGTGCGGCGGGCGCGGGTTCATGGCGGTGGCGAATCTTCACCGACACGCGCATGGGTTCGCGCAGATCGTCCACGGAGATGAGGTTTACGCGGCGGGCGCGAAGCGTGCTCGAATAGAGATGCTCATCACCGCCGACGATCACCCGCTTGTCGGCGCCGTTAATCTGAATCACGTAGAGAGGTGATCCGGTGGCGACTCCGAGTCCCTTGCGCTGGCCGACAGTGAAGTTGTGAATGCCACTGTGCTCGCCAATCACTTCCCCGCTAGCGGTCACCAGTTCACCCGATGTGTCAGGCAGGGCCTCGCCACTCTCGGCGAGGTAGGCGTCGATGAAGTGCTTGTAGTCGCCCCCGGGGACGAAACAGATTTCCTGCGAGTCTGGCTTCTCGGCGAGAGCCAGGCCCTGCTTGCGAGCAAGTTCGCGGACCTCGGGCTTGGTCATCCCGCCCAACGGAAAGAGCGTGCGGCTTAGCTGTTCCTGCGTGAGGCCGAAGAGGAAATAAGTCTGGTCCTTGCTGCGATCGGCGGGACGCTTGAGCAGCCAGCGTCGTCGTGCGTCGTCATACTCGACGCGGGCGTAATGGCCGGTCGCAACGTAATCGGCGCCGATCTGCTGCGCGACGACCAGTAGCTGATCAAACTTCAGGTGGTTATTGCAGAGGCTGCAAGGGACGGGCGTACGTCCCGAGAGATATTCCGCAACGAACGGGCGCACCACGTCGCGCTCGAAGCGCTCTTCGTGATTCACCACGTAATACGGAATGCCGATGTGTTCGGCCACGCGGCGGGCGTCGTAAACGTCGTCGAGGGAGCAGCAGCGTCCGGTTACCTGCTCGGGCATGCCCTCGTGTCCGGCGAGGCGGCGCTGGTTCCAGAGTTGCATGGTCAGGCCGATGACGTTGTGTCCCTCGGCACGCAGCATGGCCGCAACCGCGGAGGAATCGACTCCGCCCGACATGGCTACGGCGATGGTCTTAGGATTCGTCATGCCAAAAGCTCACAGTTTGCTTTCTATACGCCGGCGACAACTCGCGCAACCGCGCCACGGTTTCCGGCACCAACGCAAGAGCGACGTCGATATCTTCCGCCGTATTTTGCTTGCCCAGGCTGAAGCGGATGCTGGCGCGGGCCTGATCAGATCGCAGGCCCATGGCTGTAAGCACGTGGGACGGTTCAATCGCTCCCGAAGAACATGCAGCGCCTGTAGAAACTGCCAGACCCTTGAGGTCGAGGGAGATGACCATCGACTCACCCTCGATATGATCGAAATGAATGTTCGACGTGTTGGGCACGCGCGGAGCGCCAGCGCCGTTCACCGCCGCGTCTTCCACCTGCGCGAGAATTCCCTGTTGCAGGCGGTCGCGCAATGCGGACATTTTCTTGCTGTCGCCGCGCTCGAAGCCTTGCCTCGCCAACTCTGCGGCCTTGCCCAGTGCGACGATTCCGGGAACGTTCTCGGTTCCGGCGCGGCGCGAGCGTTCATGGCGGCCGCCGTAAAACAGCGGCTGAAGGCGGGTGCCCTTGCGCACATAGAGCGCACCGACGCCCTGCGGCGCGTGCATCTTGTGGCCTGAAATCGAAAGCGCGTCGCAGCCGATGTGGTCCACATCAACTGGGACCTTACCCGCGGCCTGGACCGCGTCCGTATGGAAGTAAATTTCAGCGTCCGCGGCAATCTTGCCGATTTCTTCGACAGGTTGCAGCACTCCGGTTTCGTTGTTGGCCATCATGATCGAAATTAGTCTTGTGTTAGGCCGCAAGGCGTGGCGCACGTCGTCGGGATCCACCAAGCCGCGGCCATCCACGGGAACATAAGTCACATCGCAGTTTTCCTCAAGATGCTTGCAGCTAAGCATCACGGCATGGTGCTCGATGGTCGAAGTAATGACGTGATCGCCTGCGCTGGTCAGTCCCGCGATCGTAAGATTGTCACCCTCGGTTCCACCGCTGGTGAAGACAACCTCGCCGGGCCGGCAGCCTAGTAACGATGCCACTGAATCCCGCGCGCGCTCGACCGCAGCACGGGTCTCCTGCCCGTGATGGTGGATGGACGAGGCGTTGCCAAAGTGCTCGCTAAAATATGGGCGCATGGCTTCGAGCACTTCCGGCAGCACTGGCGTGGTGGCGTTATTGTCGAGGTAAATCCGGAGCATGACACTCACTCTTTTATTCTAGCTGAGGAGTCGCGTCGTGGGTGGTTGGACCGCTGGCCTACCGTTTTCCCATCGGTACGTAATGGTTGGGATAGTCCGGCCCGATATATTCCGCGCGGGGGCGAATCAGGCGGTTGTCGTCGAGTTGTTCGATAACGTGCGCAGCCCAGCCGCTGATCCGGGAAACGGCGAATACGGGGGTAAATAGATCTTCATCGATGCCGAGAACGTGGTAGGTTGAAGCGGAGTAGAAATCCACATTGGCGTTGAGCTTCTTTTCCGCCTTGACGAACTTCTCGATCGCTTCCGACATCTCGTACCACTGCGGCTGGCCACTAGAACGGCCCAGATCTCGCGACATCACGCGCAGATGGGTCGCGCGCGGATCTTCAGTGTGGTACACGCGATGGCCGAATCCTGGAATTTTTTTCTTCTGCGCCAGCAAGTCGCGAACACAGGCGACGGGGTCGGCTTTCTTGCCGTCAATCGATTGCAGGATGCGAAAAACGGCTTCATTCGCTCCGCCGTGGAGCGGTCCTTTCAGCGCACCGATAGCCGAGGTGATGGCGGAGTGCATGTCTGACAAGGTCGCCGCCGTCACCCGGGCCGCAAATGTGGACGCATTGAGTTCGTGGTCGGCGTGCAGGACTAAAGCGATGTCGAGGGCCCGCTCGGCTGTGGCAGAAGGCTTCGTCCCATTCAGTTGGAGCAGGAAATTGGCGGCGTGGGAGAGCGACCGGTCCGGCTCGACGACCGGCTTGCCTTTGCGAGTCCGGTCATAGGCGGCAACGATCATCGCGATCTGCGAAGTCAACCGGATGGCCTTGCGAACGTTGGCATCGTGATCGTTGTTCTTCTCGTCCGCATCGTAAAAGGCCAGGGCTGAAACCGCGGTGCGCAGTACATCCATAGGGAGAGCGCTCTTGGGTGCGCTGCGCAGAAGGGCGATGATCGCCGGGTCAAGGTTACGTTCCTTGGCAAGACGTTCCTGGAGATCTTTCAGTTCCCCGCGATTGGGCAACCGGCCAAACCACAGCAGGTAGCAGGTTTCTTCAAAGGTGGAATGCTCGGCCAGTTCGTGAACGTCAATGCCGCGATACGCAAGAACGCCGCGATCGCCATCGATATAACAAATGCTGGAGTTAGTGGCAACAATGCCTTCCAGGCCTTTTCCGGCAGGAGTGCTGGTCACGCTGGACATAGTCTCTCGCTTAATAAGATTGGTTACCGTTGCGGGAACCGCGCGGGGCGTGCGCGGGGTGCAACTTCCTTTTATACCCGAAAAAGCGCAGACATTCCAGATGGCCCGAGTAACTTCCGTATATGAACTACCCGTTCGGGAACCGCACCTCCATGAAAAGGTAAGAAGGCCAGCAGAAGCACATGACGCGTTACAGGAGTTCTTAGGCAGGCCAAATGCTGAGTGCCGTCTTGCTAAGAATCTGCTGCTGGAGCCTTTTTTCCAGCGGAAGCGCGAGGAATTCATCAAGATTCTTCTTAACGTCCGGCACACCCGGCCCCGGCCAGTCCGTGCCGAACAGGGTCTTATGGGCAATCTCCTCAAGGCGAGGAAAATATTTGAGCAGAGTCGTGGGTGGGATGCCACTGATGTCGAGATAGACGTTGGGATGTCGGCGGATTAAGAAGAACGCGGTCTGCATCCAGAGAGGACGGCCACCGTGAGCCAGCAGGATCTTTAGTTTAGGAAAATCAACGGCGACATCGTCCACGTACATAGGATCGCCGTACTTGTTGCGCGCCCCGGGAAAGACTGACGTGCCTGTATGAAACATTACAGGCACGCCGTTGGCCTCGGCCGCGCGATAAATGATCTCCAGTTCCTTGACGCCGTTCAGATAGTCGTTGGGAAACAGAAGCTGGTGCGGGGGATGGATCTTGATCATGCGGATTCCCAGCCGCAGAATCTGCTCCATATCAGCCAGAACGTTAGGCGTGTGCCGTGGATGCAGGCTGCCGCAGGAGAGCAACCGCTTCGGATCCTCTTTGACATAGTCCGCAATGAATTGATTGACGCCGTTGGTGAAGCCGATCACTTCGGGCGCCACGTAGTTGATGAGTACGGCGCGATCAACGCCGCAGGCGTCGAGATACTTGAGAAATGCAATGGGCGAGCGGCAGAACTCGACAATCTGCTCGAAATTCGCCCGCTTCTTCTTCATCAGCTCCAGCGCATGCGGCTTGAACATCTCGATCGGCTGGATGTGGATGTGGCAGTCGGTGATCATTGAACTTGAACTCAATGAACTTGAACTCAATTGCTCGCGGCGGCCAGCACCGCGCGTTTGGTGAAGACCCGGATCATCTCACGCCGGTATTCTGGTGTGAGCGCCGACGTTGTCAAAGGCTTGGCGCTGCGTGCCGCGATGTCACCGACGGCTTCTGCCAGAGCTTCGTCCATAGTCTTCCCGATCAGCATTTCCCCGGCGCCCTGCACCAGTAACGGCGCGGGATTGACCGCGGTCATTGCAATGCGCGCATCAGACACATGACCGTTCGACTGCTTCATCACAACCGCAACCCCCGCCAGAGGATAGTCGATGGATCCGCGGACCCGCAGCTTGCGATAGATGCCGCGATAATCCGCCGATTCCGCAGGCAGGAACACACGCGTGACCAGTTCGTTCGGCAGCAGCTTGCGGTAGTTCTCTCCGTCGCCAGTGTAAAAATCCCGCAACGCAACGCGACGCGCACCATTTGGACCTGCGATTTCAATTTCCACATTCAGGCAGAGCAAAGCCGGCGGCGTGTCCCCGGAAAATGCTGCCCAACATTTCGTTCCTCCCGGAGCGACGTGGCAGAGATCGCCGTCCTTCTTAATGCAGAACCCGCACCCCTTGCGCCAGGTTAACGACTGGTTGTACCAAAGACAGCGAGTATCGAGGCAGATATTGCCGCCAAGCGTTCCCATATTGCGCAGAACCGGCGACGCGACGGTCACGGCTGCCTCAGTGAGCACGGGAAAGCGCTGGCGCAGATATGGCGATTTCTCAATCGTGCTGAGAGTGGTGAGTGCGCCGATCTCAACTGCGCCACCGGGCTGCGGCCGAATTCCGCGCAACGCGGCGATGCCACGGAGATCAAGCACATACTCTGGCTCAAAGAGTCTCTGACGCATCGACGGAATCAGATCGGTACCGCCGGCCAGGACGCGAATATTGCCCGCGTGGTTCGCGAGGCCGACCACCGCCTCATCGACTGCGCGCGGCCGGAGCAGTCTGAATTGCGGCAGGCTCAATCGGCACCTCCCGCCGACGCTGGTGCTTCGCGGCGTGCCGGATCGAGCGCATGCCGCTCCGGTCCTTTTCCCTTGAAGCAGAGTGACCCACCATGCTCGCGAAAGTGCGTAGGCGCGGTTGGATCCACACCCTCGGTCAGGTTCAAAGCTTTGTCTTTCCTTTTCGCACGCAGCGCTGCCAGCACACGTTCCGGCGTGAATGGAGATTCGTGCAAGCGCACGCCGACAGCGTCGTAAATCGCATTCGAAATTGCCGGAATCGTCGCCGCCAGTGATCCCTCGCTACACTCCTTGGCACCAAACGGGCCTTCAGGATCGATGCTTTGCACGATGATGGGCTCCACTTCCGGCGACTCGATCGAGGATGGACTGCGGTATTCCAGCATTCCGGCATTCATCAGCATGCCATCTTTCCAAACCATTTCTTCGGTGAGCGCCTGGCCCATTCCCATCCATACTGAACCGATAATCTGCCCCTCTACACTCACGGGATTCAGCGCGCGTCCACAATCGTGCGCCGCCCACACTTTGTGAACGGTCACTTCGCCGGTGTCTTCGTCCACGCTGACTTCGGCCACCTGCGCAGAGTATGAATATGCAGGCGATGGCCCAACGCCGCCACCTTTGTGTTTGCCTCCGCGAGCCTCGGGCGGAGGCGCGTAGGAACCGGTTCCAGTCAGCGCGCCGTGGAAGTCAATCGCCGCGACCACAGCTTCCTCGAACGTCATCCATTCCTTCGGACCTTCCTCTTTGCGGTTCTGCTGCAACGAGCCGCGCAGGATCTGGCCCACCACGCGTCCGCTGACGGAGGCGCCCGTCTGCGTCACTTCCGCCTCTTCGGCTGGATCCTTCTTCGCACCCGGCAGCACGCTTCCCTTCTTGAAGAGCCGGTCCTCGCGGAAAACGATTTCTTCCGCTGCGCAGTTCATCTTCTTAGCCGCTGCCGCGGCGATTCTCTTCTTCACATCTTCCGCCGCGCGCAGCGTCGCGTTCCCTGCCATGAATGTCACACGGCTGGAATACGATCCGATGTCGATCGGAGTCAGATCCGTGTCGGCGGCGATCACTCTCACTCGACCCAGCGAGCAGCCCAGCACTTCCGCAGCGATCTGTGCCGTCATCGTATCCGATCCCTGCCCAATTTCCGACGCGCCAGTGTAAGCGACCACACCGCCGTCGCGATCGATCTTAATGTTCACCGTCGAATGCGGCATGTCGGAACGGATAATCGAATTGGCGGCCCCGCTTACATAATGGCTGCACGCAATGCCCAGGCCGCGTCCCTTTGGCAGGTTGCCCTTGCGCTGCTTCCAACCCGAGCGCTCGACCGTCTTCTCAATGCATTCAGGCAGCCCGTAGCTTTGCACGCGCAAGCCGTTCACGGTGATGCACGGTGCCTTGAGCAGATTGCGCTGCCGAATCTCCGCAGGGTCCATCCCGATCTTCGCCGCCAGTTCGTCTAGTTGGGACTCGAATGCGAAGCGCACGTTTACAGTGCCGTGACCGCGCATGGCACCACATGCAGGTTTGTTGGTCAGCACGCGATATCCGTCATACTGAATATTTGGAATGTCATACAGCGCGCCCAGCAATGCACCGGAATAAAGAATCGTGACTACGCCGTAGGAGCAATACGCGCCGCCATCCTGAACTACGCGAGCTTTCACCGACGTAATGCGGCCATCATTCTTGATGGCAGTCTTCAGGTCGATGATCGTGCGCGGCCGTCCGCGGTGTGCCCAGAAGACCTCTTCACGGGTATAAGTGATTTTCACCGGAGCCTGGGCTTTACGCGCCGCAACTGCCGCGATGATTTCCAGTGGAATCACTTCACTCTTGCCGCCGAACCCGCCGCCCACCAGCGGTTTGATCACGCGAATCTGCGACATCGGCATTTCCAGAACGAGTGAGAGCTTGTGCTGTAGGTAGTACGGCACCTGCGTGGAAGACCACACCGTGAGCCGTCCCAGCTTGCCCGTGTGTGGATCGAGTTCGAACGAGGCCAGAGTAGAATGCGGTTCCATCGCCGCGTGCGTTACTTCATTCGCGATGAAGCGCGCCTCGGCCACATGGTCCGCTTCGGCAAAACCATTGTCCGGATCGCCAAATGCGTGGTGATAGTCTTTCTCCAGGTTGCCTGGCTTGTTGTCGTGGATGAGGTTGGTCTGCGCCTTCATCGATTCTTCGGGATCGAAGTAGGCAGGGAGCACTTCGTACTCCACGTCGACAAGTTCCAGAGCTCTCTCCGCGATAGCCTCAGAAATTGCCACGACGCACGCTACGTTATCGCCCACGTAACGGACTTTATCGAGCGCCAGCGCGTGCTCATCGTGACCGACCGGAAGAATTCCGTAAGGATTGGGCGCGTCTTTGCCGATGACCACGGCGACGACGCCATCAAGCTTCCCGGCGCGGCTGGTATCGATACTCTTGATGCGGGCGTGCGGATACGGCGAATGCAGAATTTTGCCGACCAGCATTCCGGGCACGCTGAGGTCGTCAGTGTATTTGCCCGCGCCGGTGGTCTTTTCCGCCGCGTCGATCATGGCGGTGGGCTTGCCGATAATGCTGAACTCACTCATTTGAAGTTTGTCATTCCGACCACTTTTGTCATTCCGAGCGAAGCGAGGAATCTGGTTTCTGCCGCCAGCGGCTCGTTACTTTGCGGCGGCCATTCCCTGCTGCTCTGCTTCGATCGCCGACCGGATGGCCTCGTACATCTGGCTATATCCAGTGCAGCGGCACAAATTGCTGCTCAACGCCGCGCGAACCTCGGCTTCCGAGGGATCAGGATTCTCCGCCAGCAGTGACTTCACTGTCATCATGAATCCCGGAGTGCAAAAACCGCACTGCGCCCCGCCCCAGTCGCCGTAGGCTTTTTGAATAGCCGCCAGACTGCCGTGCTCGCTAACGCCCTCGACAGTAGTGATCCCCTGTTCCTGGCAACTCGCCGCCAGCAGCGTGCAGGACATCATGGCAATGCCATCCACCAGCACAGTACAAGCGCCGCAGGACGACTCGTCGCAGCCGCGCTTCGAGCCCGTCAGACCCAAATCCTGACGCAGCACGTCCAGCAACAGCGCGCTAGGCTCGATGGCCAGTTCGTGGGTGCGTCCGTTTATTTTGAGTTCGACGAGTTCTTTCTTCATTGTGAGCTACTTCAATACGTCGGCACTCTTCCATCCACCCGCCGCGACCAGGCATCAATGCCGCCCCGCATCGACTGCGCCTTTTCGAATCCCTGTTGCCGCAGCCACGCCGTCACACTCATCGAGCGTACGCCGTGATGGCAGACCACCACGATGTGATCTTCAGGATCCAGTTCCTGATGCGCCCGCGATGGAACGTCCCCCATGGGCACCAGCTTCGCTCCGGCTAGGTGGGCGGTCTTGAACTCCCAGGGCTCGCGAACGTCTAGCAGAGTGAACGCTTCGCCCTGATCGAACTTCAGCTTCACTTCTTCGGGCGTGATCTCGTAGTCCATGCTTCCGTTACTTCCCTGCCCACTTCGGCTCGCGCTTTTCCATGAAGGCGCGAATGCCTTCCTGTGCGTCCGCCGTCTTCATCAACTCTTCCAGATAAATCTTCTCCGCCCGAGCCAATCCCTTGTCGAAGTGCATCGCGTCCCAGGCGTAGAGGGCTTTCTTACTCACTGCCAGCGCGGCGGGACTCAGCTTGAGCAGTTCGCGTACCGTTCGATCGACTGCGGCCGCGAGTTGTTCGTCGGGCACAGCGCGGCTCGCCAACCCTATCTCCGCTGCCTCGATACCGCTGATCGTCCGCCCCGTCAGGATCAATTCCGCGGCCCGTTTCTGCCCCACCAGCGCAGCCAAAGCGGTACACGCCACCGGTGGATAACAGCCCAGCTGGATCTCTGGAAATCCCCACTGCGCTGACGCGGTGGCATAAACAATGTCGCAAACCATTGCCAGCTCCGCTCCCCCACCAAGGCAGTGCCCGTGCACCGCAGCTACCGTCACTTTCCGGCTTGCAACCAAGGCGCGAACCACGGTGTGGAACTCGAGCAGCATCGCCTCGACTTTGTCGGGAGTGTGCGCCGCCACATCGACACCTGCTGAGAAAGCCTTGCCCTCGCCGCTCAGCACGACTACAGAGATATCAGAACGTGCTTCGAATTCACACAGCGTCCGCGCCAACTCCTCCATCATCGGAATATCGATGACGTTCAAAGGTGGATTGCGCAGGACGATTCGCGCCACAGGAGCTGCGACATCGAGCGTGAGTCGTGCGAGTTTCGATTCCACAAGTGCGGAGGCCATGATTTTCTCAGTGTCTCTGCAATAAAAGGATTTCACGCTATAAATTGATCGCCGACTTCCTAACCTCGCCGATGCTGGCCAGCGGATCGCGCGCGCCAGTTTTTTCGGCAATCCATCTCTTCTCGGTACTGATAATGTCGAGCAGCAGTTTCCTGTCTGCTGGGCCGGGCATGTACTCCTTCAAGTGTTCTTCATAAGCGCGGTCGTCGAGCAGTTCACCCGTCTGCGCGTGGAACTTCTGTCCCGCCCAGCGCCCGATCTCGCGATTAAATTTGATGTGCGGCGCGTACAGCTTCGGCTGGCCCGGCTTCAGAGCGCCGTTGAAGCGCTCAATGAGTCCCGCGACTTCGTCGCGATAGAGATTCCGGTTGTAGTCGTTCAAGTCGTCGAGATCCGGGGCGTGCTGGTTCCTGGGCTCATCGTAGCGACCCTTTACGCCCCAAACATAAGCCCAATGCGCCGACGATGAATGGTCGGTACCGAAAAGGTCGTAGGAGCTGGAGATCCATTTGTTGAGATATTTCTGAATCAGCCAGCCCGGAATCACGCCCGCTTCCACGATGCGCCGCAGGCCATCATTCCCCGTGCCCATGTGAAACGCCTCTTCGCGCAGCATGTACGACATCGACCGTCCCAGCGGGGCGAATGCGGAGTACTTCAGCATCTGCAACTGGAATTTTCCGTCGCGATCGACGAAGTCGGTGTAGGTGAAAAAGTCCATCCAGTTGTCGACGTCGACGTTGAACGCGCCGAGCAGGCGCTTGTTCTCGAAGGCGCGCCGCTCCAGCATTTTCTGCGCCTCGACTTTGCCCGAATAGCCGAAGTGATCCACTAGCAGCGCGCACATCTGCCAGCCGTGGCGCATTTCTTCGATCATGACGCGGGTAATGGCGCGCCGGTCCCAATCAGTGGGCGCGTTTTCCAGAAGGTTGCGTTGCTGCTCTACGCTGGCAAACTCGGTGTCGCCTTGATAAACGATCATGTTCATGAGAGCGTCACGCATTTGCTGCGTAGGAATCTGGCGCAGATTCTCCCACTTGCGGCGGCCCTTATACGAACCGAATTCGATTTCGTCGGTATCGATTGCGCCATAGAGCGTGTCGAAGTGGAAAGCCTCTATGTCCTCGGTGTTGACGCCAATATCTTTGCGCCAGTCGTTGAACATGCCTTCCCAGTCGCTGAAGGTTCCGATCTTTGCTACTTTTCCTGGCATAATGCCGCTCCTACGCGATATTCAGCCAAACCGTTTTCATCTCTGTGTAGTGCTCAACCGCGTGCGCTCCCAACTCGCGGCCGAAGCCCGAACTCTTGTAGCCGCCGAAGGGCAACGACGCGTCCATCAACCCGTACGTGTTGATCCACACCGTGCCAGCCTTCAGCCGCCGTGAGACGGTGTGAGCTTTCTTTACGTCGCGCGTCCACACCGCCGCCGCGAGACCGTAAGGATTGTTGTTGGCTTGCTCGATGACTTCGTCGACGTCCTCGAAGCTCAGCACCGAAAGCACAGGGCCAAAGATTTCTTCCCTGGCAATCGTCATATCGTTCTTCACCTCGCCGAAGATGGTCGGCTCAATGAAGAAACCCTTGCCACCATCGACCGTGACGCGGTTGCCGCCAGCCACCAGCTTTGCGCCATCCTTCTTGCCGGATTCGATGTAGCCGAGCACCGTCTGCATCTGCTCCTGGCTGACAATCGCCCCCAGCCGCGTCTTCGGATCGAGCGGATCCGCTGGACGCATCTTGGCTGCGCGCGCCACCAGCTTTTCGGTGAACTCCTCCCTCACTTTGCTTTCCAGAAACAGCCGCGAGCCCGCGTTGCAGACTTCACCCTTACCGTAGAAAATGCCGGTGATCGCGCCTTTAACCGCGTTGTCGATGTCGGAATCTGCAAAAACAATGTTCGGAGACTTTCCGCCCAACTCCAGCGTGATGCGCTTCACGGTATCGGCCGCGCTTCGCATAATTTCCTGTCCCACTGCGGTCGAGCCCGTGAAGGCGATCTTGTCGATACCCGGGTGCTTCACCATCGCCCTTCCCACTGCCCCCGGGCCGGTAACAATGTTTAGGACGCCAGCGGGCACGCCAGCTTCGACCGCTAGCTTCCCAAAGCGCAGGGTAGTCAACGAAGTCTGGCTTGCTGGCTTCCACACGATCGTGTTGCCACAAGCCAGCGCCGGGCCTAGTTTCCACGAGGCCAGCAACAACGGGAAGTTCCAGGGAACGATCATGCCGACCACCCCCACGGGTTCGCGAAGCGTGTAGGTAAATGCAGTTTCGAAGGTGTTGACCGTCTCACCGTGGATCTTGGTCGCCAAACCCGCGTAATAACGCAGGACATCAACCACCATGGGCATGTCGACGTAGCGTGACTCGAAAATCGGCTTGCCGTTATCGAGAGTCTCGAGTTCCGCAAACTCGTCGATATTCTTTTCGAGTAGATCGGCGAGCTTCCAGATCAGCCGCCCACGTTCGCTGGCCGGCATCTTTCGCCACGGGCCGTTGCGATCTTCGAGAGCGCGCCGAGCAGCCTCGACCGCGCGGTCCACATCCGCACTCGACCCTTCCGCGATCTGGGTCAACACTTCGCCCGTGGCCGGATTGGTAGTGTCGAATTTCTTCACCCCATCGACCCACTGACCGTTGATCAACAACTGCCCGGGTTCAATTTTCACCTTAGCTGCAAGCATTCATTCTTCCTTATCGCCTCAGTAGCGCCGGCAGCCCGCCCCGCCCCACTCGGCACTCGGTACTGGGTACTCGGTACTATTTCGCTTTGAAAACCGCGGGCCGCTTCTCCACATACGCAGCCAGGCCTTCCTTCGCGTCCTCGCTCTGGAAGAGCAGTTGCTGGTTCTCGCGCTCCACCGCCAGCGCCGACTCCATGGGAATCTCCCATCCCGTCTGCACCGCGCGCTTGATCCGTCCCACGGCCTTGGCAGCCTTGTTCGGAGGACAGAATTGCTTGGCATACTCCATCATGTTTTCCATGAAGCCATCGCGCTCGTAGATGTCGTTGATGATGCCCAGCTCCTGCGCTTCTTCAAACGAGAACGTGTTACCAGTGACCATCAGCTCGATCGCCTTGCTCTTCCCCACCAAACGAGAGAGCCGCTGAGTCCCGCCAGTACCCGGAAGCACGCCGAGATTCACTTCCGGCAGTCCGATCTTGCCCGCATCTTTGCGCGCGATGCGAATGTCAGCGGCCATCGCGATCTCGAGGCCTCCGCCCACGCAGTGGCCATTAATCGCCGCAATCACCAGCTTGGGCGTGTGCTCCAGGCGCAGCAGCATTTCGTTGGCGTGCAGGCAGAAATAATACTTGAAGGTGGGATCGACGCTCGAAAGCATTTTGATGTTGGCCCCGGCGGAAAAGAATTTGTCGCCGGCCCCGGTCAGCAGAATGACGTAGGCGTCATTGTCCATGCGCGCACGCAGGATCGCCTCATCGAGTTGCCGGTTCATTTCGTAAGTGTAGGTATTGGCCGGCGGATCGCACATCTCGATCACCGCTACGCCGCCGTCCCTGCGGTAGTTAACAAGCTGTCTGGTGGTTTCGCCGGTTGCCGGCGGCATCGTGGTCGCCATGTTCGTAAGCTCCTTATTCTTGTTCGTAGATCTCAATTTACCTTGTCATTCCGAGCGAAGCGAGGAATCCTGGTTTCGCCGGGAACCAAAACAAATCCGCTCAGTGCCCATCTTTGCGCGCCCTGCTGCCGTTCATCAAGCCACGCAAAAAGATGTCGCTCATCTCGCCCGCAAGTTGCTCAGCATCAGCGTCGACCCGCGCGTTGTGCCAGGTATAAATCCAATTCATCATGCCGAACAAACTCAGGACGGCGATGCGCGTGGAAAACTGCAAGCCCCGCTCGCGCTTCAACTCCTCCAGCAAGCCCACACAGATCCGATAATACTCGCGCTTGATGGCCGCAACTTCTGAGGCGAAGCCATTCTTCAGCGCGTCTGCCTCGTGCGACAGCACCTTCATTGCCGCCTGGTTGGCGAGGAAGTACTCCAGGTGATTGAGAATGAAGATGCGGACTTGTTCTTCCGGATCGCGCACGCCTTCCAGCCGCGCTTTCAGTCGCTGCACGATGGTTGTGAAAGTATGCTTCTGGATCAGGAAGAGCAGCCGCTCTTTGGATTCGAAATAGTAATAAAGCCCGGCCAGCGACATGCCACTGGCGCGGGAAAGGTCGCGCATCGAAGCGCCCTCGTATCCCTTTTCGCAGAAGACATCCGTGGCGTGGGTGAGAATTTCCGCCAGCCGCTTATCGTAGCGAGTAGCCGGAGCGGGCGCGGCACGATGCCTCCCTGCGGAAACTCGAACTGCTGTGGACGGACTCCCCATTGATCAAAAGGCCAGCACTAATTCGAACGTTCGTTCGAATTGAGTATACGGCAATGCGATCCCGATCACAAGCCGTGGCTGCTGGAGGGTCTGGACACGAAGATTTCGCTCTCATGGATGCGGCTGGGCCGCCTGCACAACCGGCGGTTGCTGAGTTACTTCCCTCTCCACTAAGATGAGGCGCTTTACTTGGTTTCGGTCGTACGTCTGTTCCTTCCCATCCACCCGAACCACCACCTGAGTCATCGACATCGAGATCACATCACCCAGCACTACGGACCCGTCTCTGAGTTCAACCGTGTCGCGCGAGAGTCCGCCCAGCTCCACTGTGATGCTGCCACCGGGAAGCTCATCGGGAGTGATTTCCAGGGGAGTCGCCCCCGGGGCATAGCCGTCTTTCGTCAGATCTAGTTGGTGCATGCCAACGGTAAGCCGAACCATCACGGGCGTGATTCCGACTTCTTGCCCATCGACCTTAAGCTTAGCTCCTGCCGGAACGGAGATAATTCTCAGTGGAATCGTCTTTCCACTCAGCATGTCCTTCCTCGCGGACAACGCGACGCTGGCCGGGATCCCAACGGAGTTGAACTGGAATTGAATTTTTGCTGACTGCCCTGCCTCCAGATCTGACACCTGAAGAAGTCCTTCACCGATTCGCACCTTATTTTTGTCCATGAAATAGACGGTGAACGAAGCGCGCGGGATCTGCTTTTCAGTCAGATTTTGAACGGTCACGTCGGAAACAAATGTGTTCTGCCCTGCATAGTTGTTCGTCTGTCGAAATTTCTCGAAACTTAGTTTGATCGCAGGCTTGTCGGCCGGCCACGTCATAACGATGGGAGGTTCGTTCTTGGCCAGCAGGGCGGTAGTGAAAACGAAGAGGAGAACAAGGGCGCGAGTGAGACGTGGCTTCGTCATCTGGGCGCGAGTTGTATCACACTCGTGGGCCATAAGCAACGCGAGCTTCCGGATACCGAGTTGTGACCACTCAGTTCCTGACATCCTCCAGCAGCCCCTCCACTTCACTTTTCACCTCGCCGGTAAGTGGCAGCAGCGGAAGGCGCGCCGGGCCGCCGAAGTAGCCGTTGAAATCCATGCCATACTTCACGCCGGGAATTCCCAACTCGCCCACCACGCGCTGGGCGGCGGCGGCAATGCGATGCTGCTTCAGCCGGGCCAATTCGACGTCACCCTCTTTCCACGCCGCGTAAATCTCATAGCACGACGTCGGCGCCAGGCACGCAAACGCGAGAATCGCGCCCACCGCTCCAGCATCGAGCGACGGATGCAGCTTCTGTGCCGATCCCACCAGCACCTGGAAGCCAACTTCCTTCAGCCGGGTCTTCGTCTTGCCAACAACCGTGACCGCAGCCGATGACGGTTTCCCCAGTGATGAGCCAGCGAGTCCCGCAACCTGCACCAGTTCCCCGCCCTCTCCATTCGAGCCCGTAGTTGCAGCCGCCAACATGCGCGGCGTCGCCGCCTCAAACGTCTCAGTCACCGTGGCGCTGCGCCGGATGTGCCGCGTGCCTGCCACCATCTTGCGGACTTTTTCCACGTCACCGCTCGATTCCTTAATCCCGATCAGGTTCGAATGCTCCGACAGTTCGATCACCAACTCGGCGGGAATGTCGTAACCGGTAGCCTGCGGAAAGTTGTAAATGATCACCGGCAACGGCGAACGATCAGCCACAGTGCGGTAGAAAGCCAGAATGCTGGTCGACTGCATCTGCTTCTTGTAGTAATGCGGCGTGCGCACCATGGCGATGTCATAGCCCAATTCGGCAGCGTGCTCGGTAAGCCGCAGCGTCTCAATCGCCGACTCGATCCCCGTGCCGGCAATCAACACTTTGTTCGGCGCAGCCGCCTCGCGCGAGGATTTCAGCACATCGCGCCGCTCTTGATCCGAAAGCAGAATGGCCTCGCCGGTCGAGCCGAGCACGACAATGCCCGCGCAAGGCGTGCGCGAATAGCGCTCAACATTGCTTTCGAGCTTTTTGAAGTACACATTGCCGTCGGGATAGAACGGCGTGGTGATGGGAGGAAAAATACCGTGAAGTAGCATGGATAATTCTAACCTCTACAGAAACTTTGGCTCCGGCACTACGCCTAACTGAACCAACAAACTTAGCTGGTCCCAGTTGTCCCAACCCGCAACAATCTTGCCGTCAACAAAACGCTGGATGCTGATCCCGTTCACGCTGACGCGCTTATTCGTAGGTGCGATCCCAAGAAAGGGTCCGCTGTGAGTCATAGCCATTGTCCATCGGGCTACGACTCGGTCATCTTCCTCAATCGTGTCGTGAATCTCGACCTGCATGCTCGAGAACGCGCCACGGAAACCTCGCCAAAATTGCTTGAAGTGCTCCGCTCCCTGAATACCGGTCCCGTGCTGGGCTTGCCCGTAGCCGATCGCGTCCTTGGCGCACATCGCATCGATTGTTTCTTCGCGGCCTTGGTTCCAGACTTCATCGAACCACTTCCGAATCAGCACTGTATTTCGGGCCATGGCAAGCACCTCATTCTTGTTCTCGGCTAGCGTCGGATAGCTCCGCGCTCCGCGTGCAACTGCTGCAGCGCCCGGATATTCACTTCGCCGCGTTGCAGTGCCGCAATCCCCTCCGCAGCCGCGCGGGCGGCGGAAACCGTGGTCAGCGTGGGGATCCGCGCTATCACCGCGGCGCGCCGGATCGCCCTTTCGTCGAACCAGGGCTCGAGTCCGGTCGGCGTGTTCACGATGAGTTGAATACGCTGGCCTTTGATCAGATCCACCACGTTCGGGCGCCCCTCTTTTACCTTGTAAACGCGCTCGACTTTCATGCCCGCAGTCTCAATCAAGTCGGCCGTGCCGGAGGTGGCCACCAGTTTGAATCCCATCTCCACAAACTTGCGCGCCACTTCGGCCACATGGCGCTTGTCGTGGTCGGTAACGCTGATGAATACCGTCCCCTGAGTCGGCAGCTTCTGGCCCGCGGCCAACTGTGCCTTGGCAAAGGCCTCACCGAAGCTGTCGCCCACACCCATCACTTCGCCGGTAGATTTCATTTCCGGCCCCAGCACGGTGTCGACGCCGGGAAACTTGTTCCACGGAAACACCGGCGACTTCACGTAATAATGACTTCCAGTGTCGAGGTCGGCGCGCCGGTCGATATTCTCCGGCAGGAATTCACGAAGCTTGCGTCCGGTCATCAACCTCGCCGCAATCTTCGCCAGTGGCACTCCCGTGGCCTTCGAGACATACGGCACGGTTCGCGAAGCCCGCGGGTTCACTTCCAGCACGTAAACTTTTCCGCCCTCCGCACCATTCCCCGAGCCACCGTTGCCGCGAGGGATGGCAAACTGAATATTCATCAGCCCTACCACCTTCAGCGCTCGCGCCAGCTTGAAAGTATAATCACGCATGCGCTCCATCAGCGGCTGCGGAATATCCACCGCCGGCAGCACGCAAGACGAATCGCCGGAGTGAATGCCGGCTTCCTCAATATGCTGCATGATTCCGCCGATCACCACATCTTCGCCGTCAGAGAGCGCGTCCACGTCCAGTTCAATCGCGTCTTCGAGGAAGTGATCGATGAGCACCGGACGATCGTGTGAATACTCAACCGCCTCTTTCATGTACCGCACCACGGATTCCTCGTCGTAAGCGATAACCATGGCGCGCCCGCCCAGCACGTAGGAAGGCCGCACCACCACCGGATATCCGACGCGCTTTGCGCCCTCGGTGGCTTCTTCCAGTGAAGTCGCCATCACTCCCGCGGCCTGCGGAATGTTCAGCTCTTCCAGCAACTTATTGAAATGTTTGCGATCCTCAGCCAGGTCAATGGACTCGGGAGACGTGCCGATAATGTTGACGCCCGCCTTCTTCAACGGCAAAGCCAGGTTCAGCGGCGTCTGTCCGCCAAACTGCACGATCACGCCACACTGCGCGCCCTTCGACGTTTCATGCTGGTAAATCGCCCACACGTCTTCAAACGTCAACGGCTCGAAGTAGAGACGGTCGCTGGTGTCGTAATCCGTCGAGACCGTCTCCGGATTGCAGTTGATCATGATCGTCTCGTAGCCGTCTTCGCGTAGCGCGAACGAGGCGTGGCAGCAGCAATAGTCGAACTCAATCCCCTGCCCGATGCGGTTGGGCCCGCTGCCTAGAATGATCACCTTCTTCTTGTCAGTGGGTGCAGCCTCGTCTTCGTCTTCGTATGTAGAGTAAAGATACGGAGTGAAGCTCTCAAACTCGGCGGCGCACGTGTCTACCCGTTTGTACACAGGCAGCACGCCATGTTTCCTGCGCAGATGCCGAACTTTTTCTTGACCTTCCAGCCGCCAAACGCCTGCCAGTCGCCCGTCGGAGAAGCCCATGCGCTTGGCCTCGCGCAGCACTTCTGTCGGAATCGACTCCATCGGGTGCTTCTCCAACTCAAGTTGCATATCGTTTATTTCCTTGAGCTGGTAGAGGAACCACGGGTCCATCGAGGTCATCTTCGCGATCTGCTTCACCGTGTGGCCTTGCCGCAAGGCGTACTGGATATACGCCAGGCGCTCGGGATGCGGCGTGACCAGCCGCTGGGTCAGAATCTTCGGCTCAATTTTGTCACCGCCCACGCGCTTGCCGGTATCGAGCGAGCGGATGCCCTTCATCAGCGCTTCTTTGAAGGTGCGCCCGATGGCCATCACTTCGCCCACCGACTTCATTTGCGGCCCCAGCGTATCGTCGGCGCCGGGAAACTTCTCGAACTGCCATTTCGGAATTTTTACGACGACATAGTCCAGCGTCGGCTCGAAACACGCCGGAGTCTTGCGCGTGATGTCGTTGGGAATCTCATCAAGCGTGTAACCCACAGCAAGCTTCGCGGCAATCTTTGCGATGGGGAAGCCCGTAGCTTTCGAAGCTAGCGCTGATGACCGCGAGACGCGAGGATTCATTTCGATCACTACCATGCGCCCCGTCTCGGGATTCACCCCGAACTGAATGTTCGACCCGCCCGTATCTACGCCAATCTCGCGAATCACCGCAATTGAAGCATCGCGCATGGCCTGGTACTCGCGGTCGGTCAGCGTCTGCGCCGGGGCGACCGTGATCGAGTCGCCCGTGTGCACGCCCATGGGATCGAAGTTCTCGATCGAACAGATGATGATGACGTTGTCCTTAGTGTCACGCATCACTTCGAGTTCAAATTCTTTCCATCCCAGCACCGACTCTTCAATCAAAGCCTCGTGCACCGGAGAGAAATCAAGGCCGCGTCCCAGCACCTCGACCATTTCCTCGCGGTTGTAGGCAATGCCGCCTCCGGAGCCGCCCAGCGTGAACGACGGACGTACGATTACCGGAAATCCAATCTTTCCGGCAAACTCCAGCCCGTCTTTCACGTTGTTTACAAGCGCTGACTTGGGTACGTCGAGCCCAATGCGCTGCATCGCGTCTTTGAAGACAAGCCGGTCTTCCGCCTTTTTGATGGCGCTCACGTTTGCGCCGATCAAGCTCATGTTGTATTTGTCGAGCACGCCACCGTCGGAAAGCTCAATCGCCAGGTTCAGCGCAGTCTGTCCGCCCACAGTTGGCAATACGGCAAAACCCGCGCCCGGCGAGAGTTCCCGCTCGATGCGGATGATCTCTTCCAGATACTCGAGCGTCAGCGGCTCAATGTAGGTGCGGTCGGCAATCTCCGGATCGGTCATGATGGTCGCCGGATTGGAGTTGGCCAGCACCACTTCAAAGCCCTCAGACTTGAGCGCCTTGCAGGCTTGAGTGCCGGAGTAATCAAACTCCGCCGACTGCCCGATGACGATGGGCCCCGAGCCGAGGATCAGGATTTTCGAGATGTCAGTGCGTTTAGGCATTAGTTCGCTACGCTCTCCTGCCGTGCGGCCTTCGAACCGATCTTCGAGTTGGGGCATGCCCCGCCGAGCATACCCAGCTTGAGATGGAGCGGACCATCGACGGAGGCATTAAGAGCAACAGTGATCGGAATGAACAGCGGGGCAAAACCAATCGAGCTAATCCTCAACTGATATTCTCCCGGCGCAACGTCGGCCATGGTGAAATGGCCATCGCTATTGGGCGTGGCGGTCTTGATGGCCGCCTGCTCTTTGGATTTTGACAGGAACAACTCGATATTGGCGCGACCGATCGCCGCGCCTTGCGGGTCGGTTACATTGCCCTCAACGTGGCTCACCGTTACTGCGGGCGCACCGCAAACCTCGGAGTACTCCAGGCCACACGAACTCTCTCCCAGGGCCACAACCAGTTCCCGCGCGGAGCCGGGCATTACAACAACGGGAATCGTACCTCGCGGCTCCCACGGCCCCGAAAGCGCTGGCTCAACCTTAATGAAGTACAATCCCGGCTCAGGAGAGCCGAGATCAAACCTGCCGGTCTCGTCGGTCAGCAGTCTCGACTCGAGTGAGCCGTTTAGCCCGTGTACAAGCTGCAGAGAGGTCGTTGCGATCGGCTTCGCAGTTCCACCGGCCAGGAAGATTCCCTTTAGTTCGGACGCTTGCAAGACCTCTGAACTGGGCCAGTGCAGTTGAATCTCCTGCTTTTCCGGACCTTGTTTGTTCGAAGCTTCTTTGTTCGGACGATCGACCACTGTCAGTCCGGCGGTGTCCCAACCGGCAATCCCTAGTTGATCGATCTCCAGCGAATAATCGCCCGGCTCCACATTTTCGAAATGAACTCTTCCCTTTTCATCGGTCAAGGCAAACTTTGAAACTCGATGTGCTCGCACCAGAATTACGCGCACGCCGGGGAATGTGGTTCCTTCGAGACTGGAGACCTTGACCGTGAAGTTCTTCCCGACCGTGTAGGTTGGCGGAAAGTAGGAGCAAGCAAGAGCCCGCGACATGAGCATTCCAAAGAAAAGAAAGCCGAGGATCAGGATTTTCGAGTTGTCAGCGCGTTTGAGCATCTAAGATTTCGTCTCAATAAATTCGTGTCCGCCTTTGCAATCAGGATTTATCGGTGAAACATCGATCATAATGTTCTTCGTGGTTCTCACTGCATCGGTCAGTTCGACATCGAACAAGCCGCCCATTCGGTCGGAGGTATTGGTGTCGATGTCGAGCGTGTAATGACCCTTAGGTATCGATCCAAAATCAAAATTGCCGCGTGAATCTGTCTTTACCACGGCAACAACCTTTAAATCCTCGATCTTGGCTGGATATCGATACTCGTATAGTGTCAACGTCACACCCTTCGCGCTAAACGATTGACGAAACCATCTGAATCCAAATGGCCCCAAATCTTTGCCGACGACGCGTCCACGTAATGCGGTGACTTGGTGGAAATACCTCACGGCCCAACTGCACGCCTGAGCCGGTCGGCTCAGTATCCCAAGAGCCAATAAGAGTATGCAGGCGCGCTTCAAGTCGCTACCCTTTCCACTCCTCCATCATCCTCACAAATTCCTTGAACAAATAATGCGAGTCATGCGGCCCCGGCGCAGCCTCGGGGTGATACTGCACGCTGAACAGCGGCAGGTTGCGGTGCCGCAGGCCTTCCAAAGTTGAGTCGTTCAGATCCATGTGCGTCAACTCGACTTCACTCTCCGGCAGCGAATCCGGATCGACCGCAAAGTTGTGGTTGTGCGCCGTGATCTCAATCTTCCCCGTAGCCAACTGCTTCACCGGATGATTCCCCCCGTGGTGCCCAAACTTCAGCTTGAAGGTTTTCCCGCCGAGGGCGATGCCGGTAAGTTGATGTCCTAGGCAGATGCCAAAGATCGGCATCCGTCCCATCAGCCGCCGAATCGAATCCACCGCATACGTACACGGTTCGGGATCGCCAGGCCCATTTGACAGGAACACTCCATCCGGTTTCAGGGCCAGCACATCTTCCGCGAGAGTCTGCGCCGGCACCACCGTCACGCGGCATCCCTCACCCCGTAACTTACGTAGAATGTTCTGTTTAATGCCGAAATCGTAAGCCACCACATGAAAGCGTGCGGGCTCATCCTTCACTCCAACCTGTGCCACCGGCTCGTGCGAGCGCTCGCCCACTTCCCACACATACGGGCCCTTGGTACTCACCACTTTCGCCAGGTCCGTCCCGTCCATTTTCGGAATCGAGTTGGCCTTCGCGATCAACTTCTCCGCATCGCTCTCGATGGTCGAGACCACGCCGCGCATCACGCCGTGATCGCGCAGATGCCGCACCAGCGCGCGTGTGTCGATGTCCGACAGCACCGGCACCTTGAACTGTTCCAGATATTCGTCGGTCACCTGCTGCGAGCGCCAGTTCGAACTCACTTTCGAAAACTCGCGCACGATCAGCCCTTCGATCCACGGACGCGTGGCTTCGTTATCTTCCTGGTTGGTTCCGTAGTTGCCGATCTGAGGATTGGTCAGGACAACGATCTGTCCTGAGTAAGAAGGATCGGTGAAGATTTCCTGGTAGCCGGTGATGGAAGTATTAAAAACGACTTCGCCGTAGCACTCGCCTTTAGCGCCGTAGCCTTTGCCTCGGAAGACCCGACCGTCTTCGAGAGCAAGCGTAGCCTGCATTCTCGCTCCAGTATGTGGATTTTCAGAATTTTATCAGGGAAAGGCGTTGGCACCAAGCTTTGAACGCGGCATCTATGTGGAAATCTTTCGTGCTCTGAACAAAATCTCTACCGCACTCTACCCAGCTTATCCATTGGCCAATACCCAAACACAGCCTTGCCGTAGATATAGCTCTGATTTACCGGCCCGAAATCCCGGCTGTCGTTCGACATGGACCGGTGATCTCCCAGCACAAAGTAGCAATGCGGCGGCACCACCGTCTCCTGATACGACCGCGAGTCGGCATAGGCGGGCGGAACATAATCCTCGTCCAGCGCCTCATTGTTCACGTACACTTGGCCACCATCGATGCGGATGCGGTCGCCTTCGGCCCCGATCACACGCTTGATATAACTCTTCGATGGATCGCGCGGATACCGAAACACGACAATGTCCCCGCGCGAAATCGGCTCCAGCCGATACACGAACTTGTTGACGAAGATTCGCTCCTGGTCTTCAAGCGACGGCATCATGCTCGTGCCCTCCACCTTCACCGGCTGGTAGATGAACACGATAATGAACGCCGAGATCGCGAGCGAGAGGATAAGATCGCGCAGCCACACTCCGAAAGCCGGGCGCAGGCGCGCTGGCTCCGCTGGCTTGGGCTGCGAAGGCGGCGCCTGGTTGCTCCCTGGTTCCGTGTGTGGCGTATCGGGCATGCGGCTTTCCTATTGTATACAGATCGCACCTTCCCGGCAGTGGTTGTTAGAGACCAACCGTCCCCGGTACCTTCGGCGTACTCCCCTGTTTAACAGTCAGGTCGAAGGCGGGTTAAAATAGGAAGTTCACGGAGACTTCATGACGTCGAGCCGCCTGCTTCAAAACAGGATTGCCTACCGGGCCCTAACCCTCATTTTCCTCTTAACGGTGACGCTGACCGTGTCAGCGCAATGGACCGCACAGGAAGAAGAAGGAGGCATTCCCGCCTACAACGCCGGTCCTCCGCCGAAAGGAACCAGGCTCCCTGCCATCATCACCAAGGCCGACCTGTGGGGCGCGGACGCGCAATATCCCTACCAGACCCATGCCTACGAACTCGCTGCGAAGATTCCAACCGTGCTTCACCAGCAGCCCTGCTATTGCTATTGCGACCGCATGGGCCATAACAGCCTGCATAGCTGTTTCGAAAACACGCACGGCGCCCACTGCTCCACTTGTCTGAAGGAGCTCTACTACTCCTATCAGCAACACCAGAAGGGGAAAACCGCCGCCCAGATTCGCGCCGGCATCATCAAAGGCGATTGGAAGCTGATCGACCTGAACGCGGCCGCGACGATCTACTAGCTTCTAGTACCGAGTGCCCAGTACCAAGAAAGAACGCACTCCTCCTCGCCGTTTTTACTCGGTACTGGCTACTAGGTACTCGGTACTGCTTCACGAATTGCTCTCTACCCGCACTTTGAGTGATACTTGTGTGTCGGCTCTTCGAGTTTGAAACCTAGGAGTCCCTATTACGACGAGCACAGGAAAAATTCTTCACATGGCTCAGAAGACGAACCCTAAGAAAGCATCCGTCGTGGACGATCCGCGCATTGCCCAGGCCCTCCAGAACTACGAGGCTGGCCTGCGCGCTTTGCAGGAACACAAGTTCGAGAAGGCGAAACCGTTGTTTGAGAAAGTACTCGCCGGCATCAGCCGGGACCTCGCCGACCGTGCTTCCGTCCATCTCAGCATTTGCAACCAACACCTTGAGCGCTCGACCGCGCAGCAGTTCAAGAGCGTGGAGGAGCACTACGACTACGCCGTCTCTTTGATGAACGTCGGAGACTACGTCACTGCCCGCGAGCACATCGAGAAGCTGCTCAAGCAGTCCCCGAAAACTGATTTCGTCATCTACGGCCTCGCCGCACTCGACTGCCTGACCGGTCACGTCGAAGACTCGCTCAAGCATCTGGACGAGGCGCTTCGCCTGAATTCCAACCTGCGCTTCCAGGCGCGCAATGACTCCGATTTCCACAACCTGGCCGAAGACCCGCGCTTTACCGAATTGTTGTACCCGGATCCCGCTGCTGACATGGCTCCGGAAAGCTCTTTCCGGGAAGACGAGTCTTACTAATTCGTCATGCGAGATTTTCGGATGGAAACTTCCCGGATGGAGACAAAGATCGCCGAGACAAAGACTGCCGAAACAAAGATCGCGGATCTCTTATCGATGGAGAAGGCCACGCGTGAGCGTGGCCTGCATGTAGTTGCCATCGGCGGCGGCACCGGCCTCTCCACTCTGCTCAAAGGACTCAAGCGCTTCGCCCTCACCCCCACGGAGATGGTCGCCGCCGAGCCCGACTCGCCAGTCATTCGTGACCTCTGCGCCGTGGTCACCGTCAGTGACGACGGCGGCTCCAGCGGACGCCTGCGCAAAGAACTCAACATGCTTCCTCCCGGCGACATCCGCAACTGTATCGTCGCCCTCAGCGAGGATGAGGCTCTGCTCTCCCGGCTCTTTCGCCATCGCTTCGACAAAGGCTCCGGCCTCGAGGGTCACAGCTTCGGCAATCTGTTTCTGGCGGCGCTGACCGACATCACTCATGACTTCTCGGAAGCCGTTCGCCTTTCTTCGGAAATTCTGGTCACGCGCGGCCACATTCATCCCGCCACCACTTCCAATATCGAACTCGAAGCGCTGATGCAGGACGGCTCTCGCGTCCGCGGAGAAACCAAAATCACCGCCAGCAAAGTCCGTATCCAGGAACTCTTCCTCGTTCCTTCCAATGTCGATCCTTTGCCGCAAACACTGGACGCCCTCGCCGGCGCCGATGTCATTAGCATCGGTCCCGGCTCCCTGTTCACCAGCCTCATCCCCAACCTGCTGGTGCACGGCATCGCCGAGGCCATCGTCAACTCGCCGGCCACCAAGGTTTACATCTGCAACCTGATGACCCAGGCCAATGAGAGCCTTGGACTGACGGCAGCCGATCACATCCGCGCCCTGAACCGCCACGCCCAAAAACAAATTTTCGACTTCGCCCTAATCAACCGGACTCCGGTCTCCGATGAACTCAAGACCAAATACGCCAGCGAAGGCGCCTGCCAGATCGTCAACGATCTCGATGCCATCGAAGCGCTGGGTGTGATTCCGGTCCTCGGAGATTATCTGGACGAGGGCGGGGTGGCGCGCCACAACACCACCCGCGTCGCCCGCGATCTGATGGAACTCCTGGCCCAACGTCCCGAGATCGAGCGCAAGCGTGGCTGATTACCGCAGCTGATTTATGTGGGGACAGCCGCCCTCGGCTGTCCGTCGAGCGTAGCTCGTCGGGTTTCGCAGGCACACGACGCAATTTGTCGCTCGCACCCGCCTTCCTGTATCGTGATCGTTCCGCTGCGAGGCCTTGCCGTTCCTCGAGTCGAATCATCATGCGATTTTCCCTTCTCATCGTCCCCATCCTTCTGATCACACCTTCGCTGAGCCTCGCCCAGACCGGCCCCGAGCAGGGCGGGCACGAAGTCGAACTCTGGGCGGGAGGTGGCCACTCCGTCGCCGGCGGACGCGGCGATACCGGCGCTTTCAATGCCGGCCTGCGCTATGGATGGATCCTCACCGGTACGCACCTGCCGGGATTTCTCCGCGGGCGCTTCGAATATGCAGTCGACGTGGTCCCCGTCTTTTTCGTCTTCCAGCCGACTGGCACCGCCTACGGGGCGGGATTCGACCCCCTGGGATTGAAATGGAATTTCGAGCGCCACGGACGATTCTTGCCCTATCTGGAACTTACCGGCGGCACAGTCTTCACCAACCACGAAGTTCCCGCCTCCACCAACACCGTAAACTTCATGGACCAGGCTGCCCTCGGAACCCACATCCTCGGCGCCAAGT
>DATMQT010000080.1:0-36314 GCA_035566655.1 Candidatus Dormiibacterota bacterium | reverse complement strand
CAAAGAAAGAGAATGAGTGGCCCTACTCCGTATTTTCCATCAAGGGAGAAGCTCATCCCGGCAGGAAGTAGCGATTCCTCGATTTACCCCGTCGAGTTTCTGAATTCTCCCAAGAGCCCTTCCATCACGGTGCGAAGAGTCTGTCCTGCAACTAGTCTTCCTTCCCGCTGGCGAGCGTTTATCATACGGAGTGCGATTCTAATTTCCAACGAGGTTCTCATGGCACGCATTTCGTTAGTCGAACCTGAAAACGCTACTCCCGAAGTTAAAGAGATTTACGAAAAAGCTCTGCGCGGCAAACCAGGGAACGCGCAAAAGGCATTGGCCCATCGTCCGGAAATGCTGAAGGCTTTTCTGCCGTTCTACGCCAGTGTCGGCAGATCGCTCGACCGCAAGCTGTACGAGATGATTTATCTCCGCGTCTCGTTCATCAATGGCTGCCATTACTGCCAGCAGCATCACGTAGCGTCGTCAAAGCGTGTCGGATTGACGGCGGAAGACTGGCAAGCGCTCAAAGGCGGCGACTACTCCCGCTTCACCGAGAAAGAGCAGACAGCGCTGGCCTACGCGGAAAAGCTGACCCGCGCCTCTCGAGATGTTAACGACGCCGATTTCGAAAAATTGAAGAAGCATTTCTCCGACGCCGAGATTGTCGACTTGCACCTGCTGGTCGGCTTAGCCAACCTGACCAACCGGTTTACCGATCCTCTGGGGCTGGAGTTGGAGTTCCCGGAGGAGAAGGTCTAGAGCCGTCTAACCGTCTCGTAGACAATCTGGCTTAGTCATCTAATGGGCACGTTTCAACGGCTATCCGCTCGTGCGGGACACCGAAACCAGCTCTGGATTGTTCAGGCCGTTCGGGTGACTCAACTGCCAGAATCCAGCCCCTCTAGTACTTATAAAACCCCCGCCCACTCTTTCTCCCCAACCACCCCGCGTCCACCATCTTGATCAGCAGCGGGCATGGCCGGTACTTGGGATCGCCCAAGCCATCGTGCAGCACTCGCATGATGTCAAGGCAGACATCGAGGCCGATGAAATCCGCCAGGGTCAGCGGACCCATAGGATGGGCCATCCCCAGCTTGAAAACTTCATCCACCGCCTCAGGCGTAGCCACGCCTTCCATCACCGCATACATGGCTTCATTCAACAGCGGCATCAGCACTCGGTTCGAGACAAAGCCCGGGGCATCGTTCACCTCAACCGGAGTCTTCTCCAGTTTCACCGCTAACTCGCGCACCGTCTGAAAAGTCTCGTTTGAAGTAGCCAGACCACGAATCACTTCCACCAGCTTCATCACCGGCACGGGATTAAAGAAGTGCATCCCGATCACTTTGTCCGGACGCTTGGTAAGCGCCCCCAGCTTGGTGATCGAGATCGACGAAGTATTCGAAGCCAGAATGACGTCAGCCCGCGCCAGCCGGTCCAGATCGCGAAAAATCTCCGCCTTGATCTCAAACTTCTCGGTAGCCGCCTCCACAATAAAGTCGGACGTGGCAAGCTTAGAGCGATCAGTCACCGCCTCAATCTTCGCCAACGCGGACGCCTTATCCTCGGCAGAGATCTTGTTCTTAGTGACCTCACGCTCCAGGTTCTTCGTGATAGCGGCGATCCCGCGCTCCAGAAACCGCTGCTCCACGTCGCACAAGACCACGGAATACCCGCTGCGCGCAAACACGTGAGCGATGCCGTTGCCCATGGTTCCTGCGCCCACCACTCCTACGCGTTGAATGCCCATGAAAATCCCCTGTCCTGCGCCCGACTCATGTCGCGTTCTGGAAAACGTTCGAGTTTATCACCCGCTGCGGTTAGGCGGAACCGGGGCTTTGGAGGGCGAAATTTTCAGGTCCCGCTATCGGTTAGATCATCGGCAATGCCATTGCTCGCATACGTCTTTGGCAACGTCGCCTGGGTCCTGACAATTTTGCCAAATACGGCATTGGTCGCTACTAGGCCGCCGCTCCATTGGCCAGCTCAGTGCAGATTTCATGAATGATTTCTTGCCGAATCTCGTATTCGAGAATTTCCGTGTCCGTAGAGGCGCCGAAGGTCCGTGATTCCAGAACTTCGGTCTGCTTCTTGAGCAGTTGATCAAGCTCCGCTCGCAACTCTTCGATGCGATCATTTTCCATGGCAGCCTTCTTTCTGGCGAAGGGGCTTCCTTGGATCCAGGCATAAGTCTTGCAGCAACCTTCCTTCTGTACCATACCGCACACACCTTACACTCGATCTAGCGACTGTGATTGCTTGGCTTTGTACGACAAGCGGAAATGAGTGCCGCACATTCTCTTGGGTTTAGGTTGAGTGGCATTCACTTCATGAGGTGTAAAATAACCACGTCATCCTATGGTTCACTTGTAAGACTCAGAGCAGCACGTTCGAAAGGATTCCCCCATGGCCATCGCCGAACTCCCTCTCCGCCCGCGCACATCCGCGCATCAAGGCCCCTTCGTCAACGAGCCGTTCTTCGATTTCACCAAAGAAGACAACGCCCGCAAAATGCGCGCCGCCATCGAGCGTGTCCGCGGACAGCTCGGCCGCGAATATGACCTGATCATCGGCGGCCAGCGCGTCAAGACGACGGACAAGATCAAGTCCCTGAATCCGTCGCGCCCGTCGCAAGTAGTCGGCATCCATCAGAAAGCCGGCAAAGAGCACGTAGAACCAGCCATGGCCGCCGCCCTGAAAGCCTTCGATTCCTGGAAGAATGTTCCCGTCGAAGAGCGCGCCAGCCTGCTGTTCCGCGCCGCCGACCGCATGCGCGAACACAAAATGGATTACATGGCCTGGCTTGTCTTCGAAGTCAGCAAAAACTGGGGCGAAGCCGACGCCGACATCTCCGAGACCATCGACTTCCTCGATTTCTACGCACGCGAAGCGCTGCGTTTCGCCAAGGCCCAAACCCCGGTGCAGATGCCCGGCGAGCACGATTCGCTAACCTACATCCCGCTTGGCGTAGGCGCGGTCATTCCTCCGTGGAATTTCCCCTGCGCCATCATGGCGGGCCTCGTCGTCGCGTCCATAGTCAGCGGCAACACCGTGATTCTCAAGCCCTCCAGCGATTCCCCCACCATTGCCGCAAAATTTATCGAATTGCTTGAAGAAGTAGGAATGCCCGAAGGCGTAGTCAACTTCTGCCCCGGCGCAGGCGCAAGCTTCGGTGATGCCGTAGTCGCGCATCCCAAGACGCGTTACATCGCCTTCACCGGATCCCGCGAAGTCGGCCTCCACATCAACAAGACTGCCGCCACCCAAGCCCCCGGCCAGATCTGGATCAAGCGCACCATCCTCGAAATGGGAGGCAAGGACGCCATCATCGTCGACGCCGACGCCGACATCGACTCCGCCGTCGAAGGCGTAGCCCAGGCCGCGTTCGGCTTCCAGGGACAGAAGTGCTCAGCCTGCTCCCGCGCCATAGTCGACGAGCGAGTCTACGATAAGTTCCTCGAGCAGTTAAAAGCACGGGTGGAAAAGATCACCGTCGGCGATCCCGCCGAGAACACCAACATGGGCGCGGTCATCAACGAAGGTTCGATGAAGACCATCCTCGCCTACATCGAGCAAGGCAAAAAAGACGGACGCATCTTAACCGGCGGCGAGCGTGCCATTGAAGCCGGAGAAGGCTACTACATCAAGCCCACCGTAATCGCCGACATCCCCGCCAAATCAAAACTAGAGCAGGAAGAAATCTTCGGCCCGGTCCTCGTCATCATCAAAGCCCACGGCTTCGACCACGCGCTAGAAATCGCCAACGACACCGAGTTCGGCCTGACCGGTGCAATCTACACCAAGTCCCGCGACAAGATCGACCGCGCCCGCCGCGACTTCCATGTAGGCAACCTCTACATCAACCGCAAATGCACCGGAGCAATGGTAGGCGCCCACCCCTTCGGCGGCTTCAACATGTCAGGGACAGACTCCAAATCCGGCGGCCCCGATTACCTCTATCTGTTCACGCAAGCAAAGTCGATTGCGGAAAAAGTCTAAAAAAGTACCCAGTACCCGGTACCCAGCGAATCCCTTAGCTCGGTACTAGGTACTTGGTACTAGGTACTCGCGCAAATAAAAAAGCCGCCCAAAGTAGGGCGGCCTCTCTTTAAACGAAAATTCCTAAGGCATCACTCCCGCCGGAGCCTGAGGCGCCGGCCCCTGCGTAGTAGCCGCCGCAGCCTCATTCAAAATCCGATGATGGATGGTAAACAAAGCCAGCTCCAGCCGATCCGACACGCCAATCTTGTCATAAACATTCCGCAGATAATTCTTGATTACCTGCTCAGTAGTCCCAAGCTGCGTGGCAATCTCCTTATTCTTGTACCCCTGCACAATCAAAGCCACAATGCGTAGTTCTTTCGCCGTCAGCCGGTCGCGCACCCGCAGCCCGACCATATCGTTTTCGGTGAGTTCGCTCGGCACCGCGACATCCTGCACCCAGGTCTCCCCACGAGCCACCTTGCGAACGCAATCCACCAGCGCTGCGCTGGTCACGTTGCGGTAGACGACTCCATGCGCGCCGTTCGCCATATGCCGCTGTGCGCTCTCGCCAGTATCGGCGAGTATCACGACGCGTGTTTTGGCCCGGTTTGCCGCCTGTATGATCGAGGCGAAATCGCCGTGAAAACCCGCGGCTACCACCAGCACCGCGGCCCGGAATTTGTCCAGAGCCATGAACATCTGCTCTTGCGTCTGGGCCTGCGCCACAATGCGCATCTCGTCTTCCACCGCCAGCACTTTGGCAATGCCGGCCCGGAAGATTGCCTGATTATCGGCCAGTATCAGTTTGAGCATGTTTTCTACGCTCCAAAATTCTCATTGTCATCCTGAGGCGGGCGCTTTTTGCCCGCCGAAGGATCTACGCGAGCCGCGCGAAGCGGCGCGCTTTTTTGCGACGCAATACTCGCGCGTTTGGCTCGCTTCCTTATACTACTTCCTCACAAACTCATACGAGTCAATCACGCAAGCCACACCCTTGCCGTCCGCGCTCTCCCCTGTCGGATCGGTGCGCACCACGCGCCCCTTGCACTGAATGGTGACGTTCTCCGTCCCACCGGTTACGTCCGGCGGAAGCGTGATCTCAAACTCCACCGGCGAGCCAATCTCCAGCGCCGCGTTGGCCTTAATATAAACTCCCGCCGCGCTCAAATTTCCCGTAAGCCCCTTGGTGTCGCCGCTGGCATGCTCATCGTGAATCTTGATCGGCAATTCCAGCGGAAATCTTTTCCCGGTTCGTGCTTCGGCCACAGTGCCTCCTAGTCCATTGCCCAATGTCATGTGGCTCCACCGTCCTGACGTCTCTCCACAAGCCGAGCCCACGCCTCCAGAATACGCCACTGGCAGGCGAATCACTCATCTTTGTTGCTCAGGGCCGGTTATATCACGGATGCAACCCGGATAAAAGCCTGATTACGAATTAGTTAAGGGTAGAACCTAGGTTCCCCCTCGGCTCGTGAAAGCAGCGGACGCGCTCGTCCGCCGCCTTTTGACCTTGCCCTGAGCCTGTCGAAGGGGCAGGCTCTGTCCGACGCCCTTGACCTTGATCTTGAAGTTGATTTTGTATTTGTGACAGCCCTCCCAATCAGAGCAGAACGAAAGCAAAGGCAGTGGAGAGCCTGGCCTGAGCAAGCGAAGTGCGCCGAAGGGACCTGCTTCTGGTGCCATAAGATTCACTTGCTCTCCCGCACTCGCCCCCATATACTTCAGCCTCCGTTGGATCGCGGAACTAAGTTTCGATCTCCGGGTTCCCTCCCAGATACAGAAATGTGCTGCCCAAAAGGAGTCTCCATGTTGCGTAACTTTGTCTTGTCGCTGTCCCTTCTTTGCCTCCTTGCCATCTGTTCGATGACAATCAACTGCGGCAGCTCCTCTAGCTCCAATGGCGGAGGCCAGAACTGCACCGGTGGCCCCTTCAACGTCGTCGGCGACTGGCAGATCACCGTCTCTGATAGCGGCGGCGGAGGTACTACGAACGGTTTCGGGGCGATCAACTCGGCCGGGTTGGCTTTGTTCTTCGACACCAGCGGAGATAGTTTGGCTCTGCCGACCATCACTGGCACCAGCTGCTTTTCCGGGTCCACTACGGCTTATGGACCGCCAGGCCTCGGCGGCGGCGCGATTGCCGATGCTTCCCAGGGCACCGTGAACTCGGCCACTTCCATCAGCGGCAGTTTCACCGGTACCGGCGGGAATCCCTCCGGCACCATTTCCGCTACCTCGTATTCTCCCGAAAGCTCTGTGACGGCTCTTTCCGGCGCGATGCTGGGCGAGATCGCGAGCGAGGCCGTGATCCTGGACCTTACCTTTACCCCGGGTCCAAGCAACTCGAGCATGACCTTCACCGGCTCGAATGGCTTCAGTTGCGATGTCAGCGGATCATTCAGCCAGGAAGCCGCCGGCAATGTTGCCTCGATCAATGTCTTCGACGTCTCCATGACCTTTTCCGGAACAGGTTGCCCCACCGCGACCACCGCCGCGATAGCCGGCCTCGGATTCGAGAGCAGCTCAGATTACTTCGGCTTTAATCTAGGCGCGGCGGCTACCTATCTGTATGCGGATATGCTGGATCCCGCCGGTCCCTTCGCCATCGAAATATTTCCTCAGGGAGTCGCGGGTGCTGCGGCAGCTGCACAGGCGTCGAAGCCAGCTCCGCAACAAAGGTGGCCACTCGGGACTTACGAATAGAAGCGCCCTTCACGGTTAACTGAGACGCTACCCTCGTCGTCAACATATTGAAGCCTTGGCGGGTGGCCCGCGTTTGCGCCACCACGACCGAGGCTGCCCCATCTTTGCGTTCTTCGTGAAGCTTGCAGCGAAGGGTTTAGACCGGAGACCGTCGAAAAAAGGAGTGTCGCAGGCGTCCCATGTCTCGCGTTCTTTGCGAGAAAGCCCGCCCTGAGCGAAGCCGAAGGGCGGGGCTTTTCTTTTTCCATGCGGCCGCTAAGCCGCATGCACCACCCTCAACCCCAGTGCCTTCTCAAAGCAATCGAAATCGCGATCCCGGTGCAGCAGTTCGTGCCTCGCCTCTAAGCAAAAGGTGGCAATCAGGCAATCAATGGTCTTGTGAACAGCGTAGCCCCGCCGACGCAGTTCCCGGTAGTTCTGGGCCGCGGCGATGGCCACTTCGCTGCCGCCCGTGTGGAAAACTTCGAACCGCAACACGTCCCTGCGCGCCTCCGCAAAGGTGCTCTGCTCCCGGATTCCCTGTAATACCTCGCAGAGGATCAGATCAGTCAATCCTAGCGGTTGGATTTGCATTTCGCGATCCAGCCATGCAGTTTCGGGATTGTGGGTGCCGCGCAAGTAATCGATCCACACCGTTGTGTCGACGATGACCACGCCAGCTACCCCTCAACTCGTGTCATCCGGGATCGATTGAGGTCGCCCTCCCAAACCACTTTTCCTCTAAGCCGTCGGATCGATGCTTGCGCGTGCGTCTTCGCTAACAACCGCAATCCAGCTTCCACCGCAGCCCTCTTTGTGGCAGCGCCGCTGCGCCGCATGGCCTCGCGCATCAACTGATCATCGATCTCAATATTCGTGCGCATGCGTAAACCTCCGATGTGTATGATTCCAGCATTTATGTGTATTAAGGGGAAGCGGCTCCTGACCCCCACGTCTAGGCACGCGCCAGAAGACAAACAACCGTGGTCAGCCTATCAACCCCGCCTGCTTCCGCTGCAAAAACCTCCGCACCGCCGGATCGCGCTCCAGCCCGATCGCCCTCTCATAAGCTCGGTGGGCTTCATCAAGCGCTCCCGTCTTGGCCAGCAACTCCGCGCGCGCCGCCCAGTAAGGTTGATATTCGCCCAGGCGCGCATCGGCGCCAACATCCGGCACGGCCTTGAGACCAGCCTCAGCACCTCGCGTCTCCGCAATCGCCAGCGCGCGATTGATCGCCACCACCGGCGACCCAGAGAGCGCCAACAGCCCATCGTAGAGTTGCACCACCTCGACCCAGTTGTCTTGCCCCGTACGACAGCGATAAACATGCGCTGACTGCAACGCCCCTTCCAGTTGGTACCGCCCAACCAAGCCCAGCCCGCTGGCCCGCCGCAACAGCGCCTCCGCCTCCTCGATCATCTGCGAATTCCACGCCGCCGGGTCCTGCTCGGCCAGCGGCACAAACTCGCCATCAGTCGACCGCCGCGCCCGGCGCCGGGCTTCCGCGTGCAGCACCAGCGCAAGCAGACCCAGCGCCTCCGGTTCCTGCGGCAGCAACTCGGTCACCAGCCGCGCTAGAAACAAGGCTTCCTCGGTAAGATCACGGCGCGCAGCATCGGTCCCGCAAGGGTCGCTCCAACCTTCCGCAAACGCGGCATAAATGGCTTCCAACACCGCATCGAGCCGCCCGGGAAGTTCCTCGCGTTCCGGAACTACAAAAGGAATCCCTGCCTGCCGGATCTTTTCCTTGGCCCGCACCAGCCGCTTTCCCATAGCCGCCGGCGAAGTGAGAAATGCCGACGCAATCGCCTTAGCATCCAGCCCCAGGATCACCTGCAAAATCAACGGTGCCCGAATCCCCCCGTCAATCGCCGGATGCGCGCAGGCAAACATCAGCGCCAGCCGCTGATCCGGAATTTCCTTCATGCTCTCCGCTTCGGCAGCAGCGCCCTCCAGCCGCTCCGCCATAATCTGCAACTCTTCGCCAGCAATCTCGCCCCGACGCTGACCGCGAAAGGCATCGATGATCTTTCTCCGCGCCACCGTCATCAGCCAGCCTTCCGGATTCGCCGGACATCCATTCCGCGGCCAATCCGCCAGCGCCGCCGCGAATGCCTCCGAAAGTGCGTCCTCCGCAGACGCCACATCCCGCGTCCGCGCCGCCAGAAAGGCGACGAGCTTGCCGTAACTCCGGCGCGCCACTGCCTCCGCCGTGCTCCGCGCCTGCTCGTCGCCTGCGTGCCAGTTCATGCTTACGCGGCCAGCGCCCCCATATCCCACACTGGACGCAGCTCAACCGCGCCGTGGCTCGACGCCGGACACCGTGCCGCCCACGAAATCGCCGCATCCAGATCAGGCACATCAATCAGAAAATACCCGCCAATCTGCTCTTTCGTATCGACGTAGGGCCCATCCAGCACCTGCGACTTCCCATTCGCCACCCGCACCACAGTCGACGCCGCGCTCGGTTGCAGCCGGTTGCTCCCCACGAACACGCCCGACTTCTTCATCGCTTCCATAAAAGCGCCATAAGCCGCCAGTCCCTGCTCCTGCTGATCTTTCGTCAACGTCGCAAAGCCCGCCTCATTCACATAAGCCATCAAAAGGTATTTCATTTCGCATCCTCCGATTCGATTGTAGGCGGCCAATATCCTCCGCCACTATGATGACGTTCGCCCACCGCCGATTTGGACATCCGGTCATGGTACCGTTTGATGTAAGCTTCTCTCCTCGGAGACCTACATTCTATGTCTAGTTCATTCAACTCCCACGCAAACGCACCGTGTTCGCCGGGCCATTTCATCCGTCAGGTGGCGATGCTTCTTCTCGCCTCAACCCCGTGTCTGCTGGCCCAGCGCTCCGCTAACCCAATCCCCGCCACAGAAAAGTCCGCCCAGGAAAAGCCCCAGCCCAAGTCCGACGAATCCGCCTCCGCAGCTCTCTTGCAAATCAACAACGCTCTGGAAGCTCTCGCCGCCAAAGTCTCTCCCGCAGTCGTCCAGATTCTGGTCACCGGCTACGGCCCGATTCACGAAGAGAGCCGCACTCAGACCGCGCTGATCGTCCGCCAGCACGCCGTCGGCTCCGGCGTCATCGTCGATCCCAACGGCTACATCATGACCAACGCCCACGTCGTCGAAGGCGCCCAGCGCATCCGCGTCGCGCTGCCCCTGCCCAGCGACAACGGCCGCTCCGTAGCCGCAGGAAAACGCCGCGTCCTCGAAGCCCGCCTCATCGGCACGCACAAAGATACCGATCTAGCCCTGCTGAAGATTGACGAGAAAGATCTCCCCACCTTAGTCCTGCTAGCGCAACAGCGACCCCGAGTCGGCCAACTCGTATTCGCCATCGGCAGCCCCGAGGGCTTGCAAAACTCCGTCACCATGGGCGTAGTCAGCGCAGTCTCGCGCCAGGCCGATCCTGCTAAGCCCCTCACCTACGTCCAGACCGACGCTCCCATCAACCCCGGCAACAGCGGAGGCCCGCTCGTCGACATGAATGGATCAGTAGTCGGCATCAACACTTTCATTCTTTCGCAAGGCGGTGGTAGTGAAGGCCTGGGCTTCGCCATCCCCGCCCGCATTGTGGATTTCGTCTACCAGAGTCTGCGCAAATACGGACACGTGCATCGCGTGGAAATCGGCGCAGTCGCGCAGGAAATCACGCCCACCATGGCGGAGGGTCTCCAACTCGCGCAACACTGGGGAGTCATCGTCGCCGACGTCAAGGCCGACGGCCCTGCCGGTGTCGCCGGCCTCCAGATTCAGGACATCGTCCTTACCGCCGACGACCGCCGCATTGAAACTCTTCCCCAGCTCTCTTCAGCCCTCTACCTGCACCGCCTCGATCAGGTCCTGAAGCTCGAAGTCCTGCGCGGCAATCAAAAGAAGACGCTCTACGTCCCGGCCATCGAACACCGCGATCAGATGGATCAACTCTTCGACGCCGCCGATCCCGAAAAAAATCTGGTCCCCCGCCTCGGCATTCTCGCCATCGATCTCACTGGTGACCTGCGCACCCAAGTCGGTTCTCTGCGCATCCCCTCTGGCGTGATCGTCCTCGGCCGCGCCGCCGACCTCATCCTGCAAGACACCGGCCTCCAAACCGGCGACGTCATCCACGCCCTCAACACTACTCCTATCCCCGACATGGCCACACTGCGCGCCGCCGTCCTCAACTTGAAGACCGGCGACCCCGTAGTAATTCAAGTTGAGCGTTCCGACGGCCTGACTTATTTGAGTTTTGAAATGGAATAAGGAAGTGAAGAGACTATCGCGCGAGGATTTTGATCTAGGTGTCCACCACCACGACCGAGGGTGCCCCACCCTTGCGTTCTTCGTCTAGTCCCTGGATGTCATGAGACTGAATATTCTTTGCAAGGGTGGGAATCCATGAAGCTTGGAGCGAAGGATTTACAGCGCGCGCCTCAATCCCCGCCCGCCCGCGCACCCAACGCCACTTCTCCCCCAGAGCGCTTCAACGCCGCCTCGACGGCCACTCCCAACTTCGTCCCCAAAGCCTGCAGCACACCCAACTCATCCCGATTGAACGCATCCACATTGACCCGATAAAGCGCCAACACGGCAACCACGCCGGAAGCCCCTTCCAAAGGCACAGCCAGCGCTGAGCGCAAAGTGCTGAACCGGTTCGGATCATTCAAATACCCCGGCTCGACCGACGGATTCCCGTTCAGAATTGGTTTGCAATTCTGCACCACCCATCCCGATAAACCTTCACCGACCGGAATCCGCAAAGCAGAAAACAGTCGTAAATTCTCCCCACTCACAAACTCCGGAACCAAAACCTTATTCCTCACCACGTACACCGCCATGGAATCGTGGGCCACCAGACGTTTTACCCGCACCGCCAGCAGTGACAGCGTGTCCTCCAGGCTGAGCGCCACGCCCAGTTTGTTGCCGAACTCACAAAGCGCCTCAACATCCCGCCGCGCCGCTGTCATCACCTTGAGGTGGTCCTTCGCCCCTTCAGGCGCATCCGCAGCCGGTTTCTCCGACTCCGCAAACCCCGCATCTGGAGCCAATCCCCGCTCCACCTTAATGTCGGTCGACAATTTCAACGGAGCATGAAACGGCTGCTCCTTCACGAGTCTCTCCAACTCCACATACCGCCGCTCCAGAATTTCCACCACCCGGGGATCGAAACTAATGCCCGCCTCCGACGCCACCATGGCCATGGCCTTGTCCAACGGCAGCGCCCGCCGGTACTGCCGGTCCGAGGCTAAAGCGTCCAGGCAGTCAACCGCCGACAGAATCCGTGCCCCAATTGGAATGTCTTCGCCCCGCAAGCCGTGCGGATACCCACTGCCGTCCCATTTCTCGTGATGCGCCCGCACTATCGGAACCACCGGATATGGAAAATCAACCTGCTCCAGAATCTCCGCCCCAACAATAGGATGGATCTTCATCTTCTCGAACTCTTCCGGCGTGAGCTTCCCGGGCTTCGAAATAATGTGTTCCGGCACCGCCAGCTTGCCGATGTCATGCAGCACTGAAGCCGCCCGCAGCGCTTCCGTCTCGTCCTCGCTCAGTCCCAGTTCCCGCGCCAGTTCCATGGCATAAAACCCGACGCGTTGCAGATGCTCTCCGGTAGTTTGGTCCTTGGCCTCGATCGCCAGAGCGAGCGCTTCAATGGTTCGTAAATGAAGTTTGGAAAGTTTCTCCGCATGCTGCTTTTCCGCTTCCAATTTCCCCAGGTAAAGACGATAGGATCGGTACAGGAGATAGATCGGCGGTAAAACCAGCAGTGATGCCTGCCATCCAATGTGCCGGTTCAAAAAGCTGACGAATCCCGCGATGGCCGCTCCCACCATGTAATACGGAAACAACCAGAGATAGCTCTCGTTCCACACCTTCGGGATGGGCTTGTCTTCCGTCAGCCCGATAATCGTCGCCATCGCCGCCGTGCCGAAAAGAAAGTGCGTAATCGCCGCCGCGATTAAACCCAGTGGGCTTGGTCCAGGACGCCCGTGAAGAACATAAACCGCGACCAGTTGATACGCACCGTAAGCCGCCCCGCCGCACACCGTCACATGCGACAAATTGAAAACCAGCTGCACCAGCTTCAGTCGCCGCGCCGGCCTCCAATAAAACTGCGCCAGCGTGCTCACCAGCCCAATCAGCAGCGTCTCCGGCAAACTCATTTCCAGCACGCCCACCAGCGTGAACAGGAAATTCATCGACAGCGTTCCTTCAATTCCCGGCAGGCTCACTTTGAAGGACGAGGCCAGCAGCGCCGCCACCAGATAGCACGCGAACTTAACCGGATCCGAAGAATGCCAGTAAAAAAACGACAGCACGAGGCAGCCGACCGCCGCCAGCGCCATCCCGGCGATATACGCCCGCGCGCCAATTTGTCGTGCCCAAGACATTCGGAGCCCCCTTAGATTCTTGCTGAATCAGGCCCCAATGTCCGCCCAAAACCGCCCCCGCTGGTTACCTTCGTGTCGGTCTGCAAGTTGGAAAAGGAACGCTGGCAGTGACGTCAAGAAGCACGCTGGCGCCAATGTCGAAGAAGAATGCCGCAGTAACGTGGAAGAAAATGCCAGGCAGTAACGTGGAAGAGCGGCGCTTCAGCGCCGCGTAAAGCTCAAGTAGACGTGGGCTTCAGCCCCTGAGGGCGCATTCTCCGTCGGGCCCGAGTGCGTGAGGACTAAATCCCGGCGAAGAGGTGGAACGCAATCCTCGGCTTCCAGTCCCATCGGCGGGGCGCTAAAGCGGCGGCAGTGTCGGAAACTGCTAACGCACGAACTGCACGCCCGCAGCCGCTCCCCGCGTGCGAGCCTGCTTCTTCGGTCCCGTGGTCCTGATTTCGGTCCGCAGCCCCAGCAGCTCGGCGTATACCACCAATGTGTCCAGGCTGAACTTCGACATCTTCCCTCGTAGCAAATCACTGACCCTGGGCTGCGAAGTCCACAACTTCTGCTGTAACTCATGCTGCGTGTAGCCCGCAGCTGCTTTCACGATCCTGGTGTTGAGGTCCGCCTTCAGCTTCAACGCTGCAGCTTCCTGTGGCGAGAACCCGAGGTCTTCGAACAGCTTCCGTGACATTGATTGCTTGCTCCTGTTGGCGGATCCCATCGCCGGTCGTCCCGTTATATAAATAATTATATATGTAAGCAGAAGTAGATCTTAGCCATGAGAACCGAAGCGGCACCCACCTTCATGGGACATTCTGTCCCCCGCCCCGCGCCCCGCGCCAACCTGTCCCACCCCACCGGTAACACTCCCATCTAACCCACTGATTCGCAAGGATAACCGCCTCCCCACTTTGGCCCTCTTCCTGCACCCTCGAAGGTGGGAATTAAGTAGCTCCGGCGGCGATGTCTCCGCCCATGAGGGAATATGAAACGACTTCTCGCTCTACTGTTGATCGCCAGCGTAACCACCTTCACCGCAACCCTGGCCTATGCTGACGACTCGAAGATTTCGCCGGAACTGCGCAATCAGCCGGCAAACCAGCAGACACAAATCATCGTCCAATACGCGCCCGGAACCCAGTTGAACTGCAGTGGGATCCTTGGCTTCGTCTTTTGTGTGCTGGATGATATTCTGAGCCTCGGTGGCAAGATTCTCGGTCAGTTGCCGCTGGTCAACGGCGTAGTCGCGCTCCTCGATGGCAACGGCATCCAGAGCCTCTCCAACCAGTCGAACGTCGTATACATCAGCGCTGACCGCCCGCTGGCGCCATCGCTCAGTAATGCCGCCTCTGCTGTCAACGCGGAATTTGCATGGCAGTCGAACTATACCGGCGCAGGCATCGGCATCGCGCTGATCGACAGCGGCGTGACCAGCCATCCCGATCTCAATCAGGGCATTCTGCCGGTCTCGCGTGTGGTTTATCAACAATCCTTCTTGCCAGGAAATTCCAGCACCGGTGACCAGTACGGTCACGGCACCCACATCGCCGGCCTGATTGCCGGCGACGGTCTCAGTTCCACCGGACCTCTCTACACCAAGACTTTCAAAGGCATCGCGCCCGGCGCAAAAATCATCAACCTGCGCGTGCTGGATGCCAACGGCTCCGGAACCGACAGCCAGGTAATCGCCGCCATCAACCAGGCCATTGCTCTGAAGTCCACCTACAACATTCGCGTGATCAATCTCTCACTGAGCCGCGCCGTATACGAAACTTACAAGCTTGACCCACTATGCCAGGCCGTCGAAAAGGCGTGGAAGAATGGAATCGTTGTGGTGGTCGCAGCCGGCAACAATGGCCGCTATCAGCCCACCAATGGCTACGGCACGGTTAGTTCGCCCGGCAACGATCCCTACGTCCTCACCGTTGGTGCAATGAAGCCCATGGGCACGCCCCAGCGTACCGATGACCTTATGGCCAGCTACAGCTCCAAAGGTCCCACCGTTGTGGACGCTGTAGTGAAGCCCGATCTCGTTGCGCCCGGCAATTTGCTCGTTTCGCTGAACGCGCCAGGCTCAACCCTGTACACCCAAAACCCCGGAAACCGCGTGCCCAACAGCTACTACATCAAAGGCGGCAACAGTTCGTCATCCTCCACTTACTTCAGCCTCAGTGGCACCAGCATGGCCACGGGTGTGGTCAGCGGAGTTGTTGCGGATCTCTTGCAGAAGTTTCCCTACCTTACTCCCGATCAGGTGAAAGCGCGCCTGATGAAGACGGCATGGAAATCGCTGCCCGCATACAGCAGCACTACCGATCCTGTCACCGGCATCACCTACACCGACCAGGACGACGTCTTCACCGTCGGCGCCGGCTACGTAGATGTCGAGGCCGCTCTCATCAACACCGATGTGGCGAAGGGGACGGCAATGTCTCCCATCGCCACTTTCAACGCGTCCACCAACCAGGTCTCCATTAAGGACGATCGCTCCTCCGTTTGGAATACATCTTCCACCTGGTCCAACGCCGCTGTCTGGGGATCTACGCAGTTCGTGGCGCCCGCACCGGGCAGCCCATCCTCAAGCAGCACACTCTACGGCAGCAACGTCCTCTGGGGATCGCAAGAGCCTTGGGGCAGCAACGTTCTCTGGGGCTCGAATGCGCCTTCAGGCAGCAACGTCCTCTGGGGCAGCAATGTCCTCTGGGGCAGCAACGTCCTGTGGGGCTCGAACGTTCTCTGGGGCAGCAACGCAACCGCCGGAGAAAACTAAGTTTCACCTCTCGTGAGGTGAAGGGGCCGGCTCCTCAGCGACCGGTCCTTTATTATTTCCGCAAAATTCCGCGCCGCCGTCGTCAGCGCAGCCCCGAAGGTAGCTGGGTGCCCCATCCTTTCGCGTTTTTTGCGAAAGGGTGAGATTCCACGTACGCCAAGCCCTTGGGATTTTGATCTTCCGCAGCCCGCCTTTCCACGACTTTGCCGTAAAATGTCCCCAGCGCCCGTAGCTCAACTGGATAGAGCATCTGCCTTCGGAGCAGAGGGTTGGGAGTTCGAGTCTCTCCGGGCGCACCAGATTTTTGCTCGTGTGGGCCGGACACTCCTGTTCGACGCTTTTGACTTTGTTCTTCGCTTTTGAATTTGTTCTTCGCTTTTGAATTTGTTCTTAAAGTTGTTTTGAAGCGGAGAGAGTTTAGCGCCCTAAAACGCGCTCCCGAGAACGCCCCCAACCCCACCCCCGGAGAATCCTGCGATCATACGATCAGAACTTCACCGCGACTGGCTCGCGGTCGGCGGCGTCGGTGGTCTCGAAGTACTGGCGCTGCTTGAAGTCGAACATGTTGGCAAGAATATTCGTTGGGAACGACTGGATCTTCGTATTCAGATCCCGCACCACGGTGTTGTAATAGCGCCGCGAGTTCTGAATCGAGTCTTCGGTCTCGCTCAAAGATCCCTGAAGTTGCGTGAATTGGTCCGAGGCCTTCAGCTCGGGATAATTCTCCGCCACGGCAAACAAACTCTTCAGTGCCCCGGTCAGCTGGTTCTCGGCCACGGCCTTGCCCTCAGGCGTGGTGGCCTGCATGGCCTGCGAGCGGAACTTGGCAATGTTTTCGAACGTCCCTTTTTCGTGGGCGGCGTAGCCTTTGACGGTCTCGACCAAATTAGGGATCAGGTCATGCCGCCGCTTGAGCTGCACATCAATATCGGACCAAGCCGAGTCGCAGCGCACCCGCAACTGCACCAGGCTGTTGTACATGCCGACCAGCACGACGGCGATGACGAGGAGAAGTGCGAGGAAGATGATGCCGAACATGGGCGTCTCCTTGGGGAGCGTCGAAGGCTTTGTCGGGGAATCAATGGGACGGTAGCACAGGGAGGTCGTGGGCGCAAACGAAGTCTGGCAGGGTTATCTCGATTTCATCGCGCTCTCAAGGGATGGTTAGTGAAATGGCGATGTTTCAACAGTCAGGGGGGCGAGCCTGGCGTCGAAGGCCTACATGTGGTGCATCATGAACAATACGCGACCGTCCGCCTTGGACGGCCTGACGACGGCAACTCAACCATCACTGTCTGTCGTCGTAAATCCACCTTTGCCATCGGGACAGCGGAGGGTTCCGGCGACGGTCCACACGTCGCCGTTGAGTTGGGCTGTGAAAGGCCCTCGGACCGGATTACTTAGTCCATTCACTTAGTCTGCGGCCGTCTACGGCGTCACCGCGGCGTATTTGTGCTTACGCCAAGTTACTGTTTTTCGTAGTTGGACTGTCGCAAGTATTCTGAGCCCTTGGCCTGTCCTCCCATGGCCCGGACAATTTCTCAATGCGGGGACGGCTTATAGACGGAAGGAGAACTCCTACCGCCTTCTACCACGGAATCCGACACACGCCTGCCGCAAACGCAAAGGTGCGGCCACCCGCCGATCTGTTCCTGAACATTGATTGCCAACAAACTCGTTATGGGATGAGCAGGAAACCGTGAGCCGCTCCGTTGCTGTCAATGTAGAACCCAACAACTGATCCGGCAACGTTGTTGGTGGAAGGAAGTGTGCCCTGACCAGCAGCCGTGCCAGCGTCCGGAACATCGAACTTTATAATGGCACCTCCAGTTGAGCGCTGGAAGCCATGATTGAGTCCGTTGGCGTCAACGTATAGCCCTACGACAATGCCTGACGCGTTGAGGCCCTGGGCGAAGGTGCCTTGGTTAGTGCCGGTGCCCGCACCAGCGACATCGAACTCGGTAATGGTGCCGCCAACAGCCCGCACAAAGCCGTGCAAGACGCTGTTCGCGTCCGCGTACGAGCCAGAAATAGTCCCCGTATCGTTGATGGCGCCCGCGTAAGTCCCCTGCCCTTTTCCAGTGCCGGCCCCAAGAGCGTCTATGGAGGTGATCGTGCCGTTTGCAGCGCGCTCGTAGCCGTGAACCGCACCGCTAGCGTCAATGTACCAACCCGTAAGAGTATTGGCAGTATTGATCCCCGCGGTGGACGGAGTTAGGGTGCCTTGACCACTGCCTGTGCCCGCCCCTGGAGCATCGAAGCTGGTAATGGTTCCGCCCGCTGAGCGCAAAAACCCGTGGTCGACATTGTTGGCGTCAAAATACGAACCGGCGACGGTGCCGCTGTTGTTGATGTTTAGTGCCAAGGTACCCTGGGCTCCTGGTGCTTCAAACTCCCCATTCGGGGACTTCACAAAACCGTGAATGACGTTGTTGGCATCAGAGTAGTACCCGGTAATCGTGCCCGTATCATTGATGCCAAAGGCCAAAGTGCCCTGGAAGGCCCCCGTTCCCGCACCGGGTGCGTCAATCCTGGTGATCGTGCCGTTTGCGGCGCGCACAAAACCGTGACGGACGTTGTTTGCGTCAATGTAGTATCCAGCCACTACCCCGACGGAATTTATGGCCGCCCCGAAGGTACCCTGGCCGGGACCTGTGCCGGCACCCGGCGCATTGAATTTCAGACCGGAGGCCGCTACCGCGGAATGGCTTAGCGCGAGCGTGCCCGCGACTGCGAAAACAACCAAGCACAAATGCCTCAATCGAGCGGGGCTCGATTTCATAGTGAATCCTCCTCAGGGTATGGCTGAACTCGATTGTTAAACAGAAGCGTCTTCGCTTATCGACGAATGCCGCAAAGCGAACACATGTGATCACGTTGAAATCCCGTCGATTCGGGAAAGGCGCCCCGGCTTACGAAACGCCACGAATTGTACACCGCTTGTATCACCGGTCAAGATGAAAGATTTTGCATGCTAGAGCCAACCCAATGAAGGTCTTCCCACTGGGAATGCCTTCCTTCTTGTTGAGGGGGATGAGGCTATCCTTGACGGCGAGGACATGAAAAACTTGATTTTCCGCAACGTCCACATCTACTACTATGGCGACCCGATAATTATGGAAAGTGTCCGTTTCATCAATTGCACATTTACATTCGCCCAGCAGCCAAATAGTCAACTCCTTGCTGGCAAGCTCCTAGCTGCGCCAGCGGTCACTTTCACGGCCTCATAGTGCAGCAACGCATTCTTAGGAGTCCAAGGACTCTTGTCATGGTTTCGCGTCGGGATTAGGGTTTCAGCCGAAGCATCGCGCACGCCCCGATTCCTCAAACCGAGGGGGAGACAGGAGTTGGGGCTTTTTCTTGCTTCCGTCAGCAACGCACTCGTAGGGCCTTGGACTACCCAATATCCTGTATGGCGCGTCAGTGGGGGATGTAGCACTCTAGCCAACGCTTGGGGGCGGGCGATGCACACATTTCTGCTCGTATTTCTTCTGCTCGGCTTGGCTCTCGTAGTGCTCGCGCTAGTGATCTGGCGTTATGTCGATGCGCTCAAGAAGGAAGAAGCACTGAGGCACAAAAGGTGTCCTACCTGTCGAGGGTTAGGGCGCAAAGAAGTTTCACCGGGATCGGTTCCCAGCCCAGAGAAGTGCCCAAGTTGCCAAGGCACGGGAATGAGACGCGCCGCGTAACAGTAGCAACGCACTAATAGGACACTACCTGAAATCAGGCGATTTACACTCATCGACTCAGGGTCGCCAACTGAGGGGTTTGGTGGGTGCCGTCCCCTTTGGGACTCGTTCCATCCTTGCTCGCCTAGCCAGGGATTGCGCCCCTTCGGCAAGCTCACGGCAGGCTATGGGCCGCATTCTTGCGCCGCTTCGCGGCTAAGCTCATCTGCTGGAATGGCTTACGCGTTTAATTAGCCGTTAGTTATACAAGATCGTCCCAAATTCTTGTCAAGAGGGAAGAGACGACGAAAATCCGGGCAGGTTGTTGACGGGAAAGGGAATATAAAGTTGGCAAATGTGACGGTTTTACCCCATGGAAAATGTCATACTAGATATAGAGGGGTAAAACAAGAAACAGGAGGTCCTTCCCTTCGGTCGGGATGACAAGCGGTAAGTCGGGGATGACAAGCCTAACAGGGCACTGGAGATGTAGAAATGCCTTGCTGGGCCGTCGCTGGTGCCGGCGGGTGAGGGGTCCCTTCGACAAGCTCAGGGCAGGCTCTTCGACTGCGTAAATGCTTCGCTTCGCGAACCATTTACTTCGCTCAGGATGACAAATCGATGTGGTGCAACGTCGCGGCCTTTTGGCCGCGATTTCTATTTGTGGCAAAAAGGGGTGAGGCTGACTATGAAATACCGGAAGATTATGGGAGGGCGGATCAAGGGGACTCGGGAGCGCGGGGCTTGGGCTGAGATGTATTTTATGGTGCTGGCTATGAGTTATGGGCTGAAGGTGTCGAGTCCGTATGGAGGGTTTGCGCCGTATGACGTGGGAGTGGACGACGGCAGCCGGCCGATCTTGCGGGTGCAGGTGAAGTGCACGCTGTATCAGTGCTCCACGGGCAGTTACTGCATGAGCATCAACCAAAAAGATGGCATGAAAGGGCGGCGCGGGTATGCTCCGGGGACGGTGGACTTTTTTGCGATCTACATTATTCCGACGGATGATTGGTACATCCTGCCGTATGCGCTGATTGGGGACCGGGATGCGAATGTGTATTTCAAGCCGGGATTCAAGAAGCAGAAATACGGGGAGTATCGCGAGGCTTGGGATCTGCTGGTGGATGCGGCGAGGCAGAAAGATGATGGGCCCATCGATATTCAGGCTTGCGGCGAACAGGATGAGAGTGAAGAAGACACCAGCGGGAGCACAGAGGTCAAGGCGCGAGCGGGTTCGCGATCGATGGTCGGGCAGACGGTGCGGCCGACGGTCCGACAGATGTTCCGAACACTGTTCCGGGAGTGAACCCGGCTACTCCCCCGTGCCCACTCCGACACCTCACAGCTAGGCACGAATTAGATGCACCTCGCCGCAGGTCCCTGCTACAGTAGTCGGCGGGGGAGGAGCCCACTTCGATGGATATGAATGTGATGATTATGTTCGCATCCGTGCTGTGTACGATAACGGCATTGAGCTTCATGGAACTCCGCAAAATCCGCAAGCGGCTGGAAGTAAAGCCAGAATCCAAACCGGAATCGAAATAAAGGAAGAGCCCGGAGCCCGAAAGCCGAGGTCCGAAGCCCGGTTATTGCTGCGGCGCGAAATACCCCTTGCGCGCCCGCACTTGCAGGTCTTTCTTCAAAGCGGAGATTTCAATCGAGCGGTAGCGTCCGTCGGCGTCAAAGTTGGCGGGCTTGTAGCTAACCACGTACTGGCTGCGCAGTTCGTCTTCGATGGCGGCGAAGGAGCGCGTGATGTCCTTCATCTTGAAAGGGAAGAAGGCGCGGCCGCCCGTGGCTTCGGCGATTTGTTCCAGAACTTTATCGCCGCGCAGGATCAGGCCGCTGTCGTCGGTGGAGATGGCGTAGATGATGACTTCAGCGCGCTGCGCCATTTCGATGGCTTGCGCGCGCGTGACTTCGCTCTGGTTGTCTTCGCCGTCACTTACCACCACGATCGCCTTGCGCACCGGATGGTCCGGACGATCCTTCAAGAACTTATCTTTCGCGGCGCGGTAGATGGCGTCGTAGAGCGCCGTGCCTCCGCCATCCTGCAACTTGTGTACGCCGGTGGAAAGCAGTTCCACGTTGTCGGTAAAGTCCTGCGTCATCTGACTCTGGGTGTTGAAGCCAACGATGAAGGCTTTGTCGAAGCCCACGCGGATCGAGTGTTGCAGAAAACTGATGGCGGCGTCCTGCTCGAAATCAAAACGGCTGTGCACCGATCCGCTCACGTCGATGAGCAAGCCCAGGTGCAAAGGCAAATCGGTTTCGCGGCGAAAGTTCAGAATGGATTGCGGCGGCTTGTGATCGTCAAGGATGGAGAAATCAGTCTGATTAAGATCGCGAACAAATTTGCCATGCTTGTCCGTGGCGATGAACAGCACGTTCACTTCGTCCACGCGCTTACGAATTGTGAGGGTCGGACCAGACTGATCGTCGTCCGGCGTGGAAGGGTACGCAGTTACGCCGGCCGTGTTGCGGGCGTAAGCATCCGACTGGGCAAGAACCGGCAGAGATAGAGATAAAAGTAAAAATAATGTGCAGGCCAGGGCGAAAGTCGCTGCCAGCGCCAGAAGGCGACCTGTGGGGTGCGTGTACTTCATTCCCAAAGAATCCAAAATTTTCACTCCACCCAGGCCCACAGGGGACTTCCAACAGATTAGATGCACGCCAGAGGCCGAATCTCGCTTGGCTAGGCGCTCTTTCTCTACCCCTGACTCTAGAAGGGTTTGCGGCGGGGTGCCAAGTTACAAAAGGAGTACACGGGAGGTCATGGCCGAAAAACTGCTGAAATTACTGCTGAAATTGATGTATGAGACTACCCCTGTGTGCCGGAGCCTGCTCGGGGCGAAGTCGAACGGTGTTAAAGGTTTTTTCAGTCCGTCCAATTCCGACAACGATTACAATTCTCCAAGAGGAACGATACCGATGAAGATCAAAATGAAGCTGCATAGATTTGCCACATGGCTTGTCATGCTGTGCCTGTGCGCCACCACATCCTTCGCCGGTGCGAAAGATGAAAAGGAAGAGGACCGGGTGCGGGACGCCGGGGTAGTGCTGAAAGAAATCCTGAATATTCCCGACGACATACCGCAGGACTTGCTGGATAAGGCGGAGTGCATCGTGATTCTGCCCTCGGTTTTGAAGGGCGCGTTCGGAGTCGGAGGCAGTTACGGACGTGGCGTGATGGTGTGCCGAAGCGGCGCGCACTACACCGGGCCGTGGGGAGCGCCGGCTTTGTACGCGCTGGAGGGCGTGAGCATCGGCTTTCAGTTGGGCGGCCAGGCCACGGATTTTGTCCTGCTGGTCATGAACCCCAAGGGCGCACGCTCCTTGTTGACGAGCAAGGTAAAGCTGGGCGCGGACGCTTCCGCGGCGGCTGGCCCCAAGGGCCGCACCGCCGAGGGCGCCACTGACATAGTGATGAACGCCGAGATTCTTTCCTACTCGCGCAACAAGGGCCTGTTCGCGGGCATCTCGCTCGAAGGCTCAACTCTGCGCTCCGATGGCAGCGCCAACGAAAAACTCTACGGCAAAAAGTTGACCGCAAGAGAAATCATCGTGGAACACAAAGTAGGAGTGCCAGCTTGTGCGCGAGACTTGGTGTCGCTGCTGGATAAGAAATCGCCGAAGAACAAGTCGGACCCAAAGTCGCTGGAGTAGGGCAGTAGTGTACGGGCTTCTCCACCTTTTGTCATCCGGAGGCCCGCGTTCTTTGCGGGCAGAAGGAAGTCTGCACTTGCTGGTGTCGCACTGGTCGCCACTAGCTTGCCTTTAGGTCTTTCTGGACTTGATCCCATGAACGCGAACCGCGAAACACCGCCCCCCATCCGCTGCGACTGGGCGCAGAGCGCCCTCATGATCCAGTATCACGATGAAGAGTGGGGCGTGCCCGCCCACGACGACCGCACCCTCTTCGAGTTCCTGATGCTCGAAGGGGCGCAGGCGGGCTTGAGCTGGGAAACAATTCTTAACAAGCGCGAAAACTACCGAGCTGCGTTCGACAATTTCGACCCGCACAAGGTCGCGCGTTACGACCGCCGCAAACTTGCCCGGCTCCTGAAAAATCCCGGCATAGTGCGCAACCGCCTGAAGGTCGCGTCGGCCGTGAAGAACGCTCAGGCCTTCCTGCGCGTGCAGGAAGAATTCGGCAGCTTCAGCGACTACGTCTGGCGGTTCGTAGACGGCGGCCCGCGCCTGAACCAATGGAAGTCGCTAAATCAAGTCCCTGCGAGCACCCCCGAATCCGACGCCCTAAGCAAAGCTCTGAAAGAGCGCGGCTTCAATTTCGTCGGATCAACTATCTGCTACGCCTTCATGCAAGGCGTCGGCATGGTGAACGACCACGTAATCCAATGCTTCCGCCACAACGCAGTCGAGCGCCGCTAGATTTCAGCGACTTCAGTAAGCTAAAATAAATCTCCCAAGCCGGGATGGCGGAACTGGCAGACGCAGCGGACTCAAAATCCGCCGACCTTTGGGTCTTGGGGGTTCGACTCCCCCTCCCGGCACCATAAAGTTTCCTTTTTGTTTTGATGATGATCTGTGAGCCGCCGGAGTGGACATGCCTAGTCCGCCTCCCTGTGGAAAAGTCTCCCACTGTAGTAAAACGGTTTCAAGAATCAAAACTACCAGTGCACGAATCAACGGGGTGCTGCCGCCAGGATCTCCTCTTCTTCGTCGAAAGTTACGATGTGCGTGTGTGCGCGCATGTCTTTGCTTAATAAACTCCTCCATTAGCAGGTACCACCGCAAATCAGCCGCTCGAAACAAATTGATTACTTACCTGCCAGTTTGCAGTAAGTGAGAATGTCACTGGCGATCTGCTGTGCTCCGTCCAGCACGTCGGCAACCCCGTGGGGGGCGTCAGCAATACATGCGCTTGCGCTAGAAGTGGTGATGGCGCTTTGCCAAATCTGCCCCTGATTCGGGGCACTCGACGAGTCCTTGCCACCGTAAAGAAATTTCACGAAAGTATTGGGGTACGACAAAACCGCATCCGGAGCCATGATGCTGTCGTGTAAGAAGATGGCATCGGAAGTGGTCGTATTCCTCGTTGCCTCCTGAGAACAGAGAGGCCCCGAATACGCTGGATCGATAAAGCTCGCAGCATTTCCCGGCCCAACACAATAGCCCGTGCCACCACCGCAGGAGTTTGCCGGTGCGGTGTGCAGGCAATCACACGCCCGGTCTTGGCGTGCAAATGGCGGTCCACCTGTGGGCTCAATCATAGCGAAAATCGATCCCAATCCGTAGTGACTCAAGGCCAAACCGATTTCTTCTCCTCCAGCACTATTACCGGTCGCACAAAATGGTGACATGCTGTTGGCCAGGTGGATGTTGGTGTAAATCCACTGAGCGATGGTGGCGTAGCGGCAAGCGACAGCACGAATTCCGCCCGGTCCTGTCTGCCAGCCGTTAGGCTGGTTTGCGAAAGGATTGCCCCAAGTGACCTGTGCAATTGTGAAACCGCCTTTTAATACGGTGTTCAGAGCGGTGGTTCCGTAGGCGAAGTTATTCTCGTAAAGCAAGGTCCCGGACCCGCCCCCCAAGAAAATTGCGGTTCCAAGCGGCGTCCCGTTGGGATAATTCACCTTTACGTAGCCGGTGAAGTCACTCACGTTGGGGCAGGAAATGGTAACGGAGTAACAAGTTGCGCCGTTGATAAGACCGATAGGGCAGGATACGGTGCTGCTGTTCGCTGTACCAAGGAGATCCGCGACTGTCAAACCAGTTGAGGCAGCCAATGAACCCGATGTCGCGCTGACGGTAGTTTGTCCGGGTGCGATGCTCATTGCCAAGCCTGAGGCATTGATATTAGCGACGGCGGTGGACGAAGAACTCCAAGTGACTGTATTTGTCAAATCCCGCGTAGTTCCATCCAAGTAGGTTCCCGTAGCCGTGAACTGCTGATCTGCTCCCGGAAGAAGGGAACTATTCAACGGCGCAATGTTAAGTGAGACAAGCGGCTCTTGGATAATCAGGGTTGTCGAACCAGTTAGAGAGCCGAGGGCTGCGGAGATTTCGGAGGTCCCTTGCCCGACCCCCGTAGCCGTTCCTTGCGATCCGGATGCATTGCTAATCGTGGCTACTGTTGCAGGTGAGGAGGTCCATGTCGTGTTTGTCGTAATGTTTGCAGTTGTCCCATCGGTGTAAACGCCTGTAGCCGTGAACTGTTCCGCGGCACCAATCGGGATGGACGGACTTTGGGGAGTGACCTGGATGGCGGCCAGGATCGCCATTGTCACGGTCAGGTTGCCCGATCCAGCCACCGAACCCGAAGTTGCTGTGATAACTGTGGCGCCGGCTCCTGTGCTGGTAGCGATTCCAATACTTCCGGGCGTATCGCTGATTGTGGCCACCGTTGGAACCGACGAACTCCAATGGGTCGAACTAGTCACGTCTTGCGTTGAGCCGTCTGTGAATGTTCCGGCAGCCGTGAATGCCTGGTTCAACCCCAGAGGAGTTGAGGCAGATGTGGGGTTTACCGTGATCGAAACTAGCGCCGCGGATGTAACCGTCAGCGGTGTGGATCCAACTATTGAGCCAAAGGTCGCGCTGATTGTGACAGTTCCGGTGGCCATAGATGTTGCAAGCGCGTTGGAACTCACGGTTGCCAACCCGGCATTTCCGGAAGCCCAAGTGGAAGAAGCCGTCAGATCCTGACTGCTGCCGTCGGTAAAAGTTCCGATTGCGAAGAATTGTTGGGTTGTACCTAGAGCAATCGAAGGACTCGCAGGATTGACTGTGATTGAAACCAGGGCGGCAATGCTCACGGTCAGGGTTGCCGAAGCCGAAATTGAGCCCGAGGTCGCGGAAATGGTGGAGTTTCCAGTAGCGACGCTGGTCGCGAGTCCCACGCTGCCGCTAGTGTTGCTGATGGTTGCGATGGAGCTATTTGACGAGTTCCACTGAACCGAGCTGGTTATGTCCTGCGTGCTCCCATCAGTAAAAGTCCCAGTCGCAGCGAGTTGTATTGTCGTCCCGAGCGGAATGGTTGGAATTGCGGGCGTAACGGCAATAGACACCAATGCGGCTGGAGTTACGGTGACAGTGGACGAACCAGCGATACCCGCAGTGGTTGCCGTGATCAGAGTCTGCCCAGTAGAAGCGCTGGCCGCCAATCCGCTGGTGTTGACCGTCGCGACTGAAGTCAACGAAGAGCTCCAAGTTACCGAATTCGTCAAGTCAAGAGTGCTGCCGTCCGCGAAGGTTCCGATCGCTGCCAATTGCTGACTGGTCCCCAACGCGATGGAAGGGTTAACCGGCGTTACTGCGATTGAGGTCGGGACGAGGGGGCTTACACTTAGCATTACCGACGCGTTGATCGCTCCGAAAGCGGCGGTGATAGCGCTCGATCCTCCACTCAAACCATTCGCCACTCCTGCAGCAGTGATCCCGGCTACGGACGGTTGGGAAGAATTCCATGTCACGGACGTGGTCAGATTCTGAGTGCTTCCGTCGGAGTACTGTCCGGTCGCAACGAACTGCAAATTCTGGCCAATTGTGACGGAAGGATTCGTAGGAGTAACAGATATCGATAGCAGCGTGGGAGGCGAGACGATAACGGTTAAAGTAGTCGAGCCGCTGACCGAACCAAAGGTGGCAGTGATTGTAATGGCCCCAGTCGTGAACGCCGAGGCTAATCCGGCTGAGACGCTGGCCACAGCGGTATTGGACGAGCTCCAGGTCGCCGCGCCAGTAATATCCTGTGTGCTGTTGTCACTATAAGTTCCGGTTGCCGTGAACTGCTGGGTGCTGCCCACAACTAAGGATGGATCAGCCGGATTGACAGCAACGCCCGTCAAGACTGCGGCAGTGACGGTCATCACGACCGAGTTCGTCACGGACCCAGACACCGCAGTAATTGTAGTCTGGCCGGCAGAGGATGAAGTCGCGAGGCCACTCCCGTTGATCGTCGCCACTGCATGTGTCGAAGAACTCCAAGTTACCGAGTTCGTGAGATTTTGCGTGCTGCCATCGCTGTATGACCCTGTGGCTGTGAATGCCTGAGCCGTACCTGCGGCGATGTTGGGACTTGGCGGGGTTATGGTAATGGCCGTGAGGATAGCAGGTGTCACAGTCAGTAGTGACGAACTAACGATAGAGCCGGCGCTCGCCGTAATTGTGGCTTGACCCGCGGATATCCCGTTCGCCAGCCCCCCCGGAGCGATGGTTGCGACTGCGGCCTGGGAAGAACTCCAAGTCACCGATGTGGTCAGATCTTGAGTACTGCCGTCACTGAAAGTTCCCGCCGCAGTGTATGGCTGGGTGGTTCCCGCAGCGATGGATGGGGCCTGCGGGTTTACTTGTAACGAGACCAGGGTCGGTACCACGCTCAAACCGGTGGAACCCATCTCCGCTCCCAAAGCTGCTGTGATGGTGGCATTTCCAACGGCGACAGCGGCTGCCTGCCCGCTTCCATTCATGCTCACTACTGCCGGGTTCGAGGAACTCCAGGTTGCAGAGGTTGTCAGATCGTGGGCTGAACCATCGCTGTAGTTTCCTGCAGCGTCGAACTGCTGGGAAAGTCCAACAGCCAGCGAAGGACTGACCGGAGTGAGGGTGATTGACTGCAAAGTGGGTTTGCACATCCCCGCGCTGAACGCGTTGAAGATTTGCTGGACTTGAGGAGCACTCAGAGCCTGATTGAAGATCGCAACTTCATCCATGGAGCCCGCGAACGATGCCTCTTGCGCACCTAAATAAGCGCCGAAGGCGACTTGCGGATACCAGGTGGAGAGTGGAGTTGCGATGGCGCTTGATACCAAATTCCCGTTCAAATACACCTGAACGGTGACTTGAGAGTTCGAAATGGAATAAGTGAGAGCCACGTGGGACCACTGGTTAAAGATGACCTGACCCGCCCCTTGTGCTGACAGGTTTCCAAATTCCCAATACAAATTGCCGCCACTATCCACCGACAATCCCGGAGTGCGGTTTGTGCCGTCGTAACTGCCGGTCAACGACCCCGCACTGGTGGGAAAGAACCAGAACATTAGAGTCCCCGCAGTTTGTGAATAGACGGGAGAACTTACCAGCACGGAGGCGTTATTGCCGGCAAAACTAAACGCCTGGCCAACTTCGCCGTTGCCGTAGGTCGCTCCGTTCTGCAGCATGCCGGAGTGGTTCCCGGCGAGGTCTACCAAATTTCCGTCTCCCGTCCACCATCCGATCAAGCCAGACGAGGGAGTTACACATTGCGGCTGGAAAACGTTCAGGGTCGTCGTTCCCGTTACTGATTGCGAAGTTGCTGTGATGGTGGTGGTCCCAGACGCGAGAGCGCTGGCTAATCCGGAGGAATTGATGGTGCCTGCGGTTGCAAGGGAAGAAGACCAAGTGACAGAAGTGGTCGTTTGCTTCGAGCTGCCGTCGCTGTAACTCAGCAGGGCAGTGAACTGTTCGTAGGCACCGACCGGGGCGGATGGGTTGCCGGGGGTGACTGTGATCGTGGTCAAAGTGGGAGGAGTAACAGTAATCGTAGCGGTTCGACTTACTGATCCGTAGGAGGCCGCGATGGGGGCGGAACCTTGCGCGATCGCCAGTGCCAGCCCGGTCGAATTCACGGACGCAACTAACGGAGCAGAGGACGTCCAAGTAACAAAGTTGGTGATATTCGACTGCACTCCGCCCGCCCAGCTGCCTGTAGCAGAGAACTGCTGTTGATTTCCCGCAGCGAGCGTTGCATTTTGGGGTGTAATAGAGATCGAAACCAAGCCCGCCAGGGTACCCGAGCCTGACAGGCCGACTGTCTGCGGGCTGGTACTCGCACTATCGGTGAAAGTTAAAGTCCCAGTCCGCGCACCTAAGGCAGTCGGCGTGAATGTGACTGAAATCGTACAGGTCGCGCCTGCAGCTAACGGGTTGGGGGGCAACGGGCAATTTGACGTTTGCACGAAATCGCCTGAAGCAGAAATCCCTGAAATCGTCAGTGCGACCGCCTGGCTATTCTTCAGAGTGATGCTCTTTGCTTTACTGGTGGTGTTGATCACCTGACTGGCGAAGGTCAGGCTCCCAGGGGACAGGATGAGCGGAGAGGTTCCAGTCCCGCTCAGGTTTGCTGTTTGTGGAGAGTTTGAGACAGTGTCGCTTACTGTCAGTACCCCCGTGCGTGCACCCAGAGCCGTGGGCGTAAAGGTGACAGAGATTTTGCAGCTCAGACGCGCAGCCAAGATGTTCGGGGAGAGAGGGCAGTTCGACGTTTGCGGGAAATCACCCGTTGTCGAAATCCCAGTGATGGTGAGAGGCAAATTTTGATTATTCGCCAACGAAAAAACTCTGGTCGGGCTGGTTGTATTCACTATCTGAGTGCCGAATGCCGTGGTGGAAGGGGACAGAACAGCAGGATATACGCCAGTGCCGCTCAACTGTGCAGTTTGGGGAGAAGTGCCGGAATTGTCACTTATGCTGAGGGTACCGGTAATCGTACCGAGAACGGTTGGCGTGAAACTGACGGAGATCGTACAACTCGCACCGGCCGCCAGCGTCTTTGGAGCAATCGGACACTTCGAAGATTGTCCGAAATTTCCCAGAACGGAAATCCCGCTGATAGCCAGCGGCGTCGCCTGGGTGTTGCTTAGGGTTACAGTCTTAATGCTAGTGGTCTGAAGCACGTAGTTGCCGAAGCTAACCGTGCCGGGGTTTAAGGTCTGAGCGCTTGCGGACAGAGCAGCACCGCAAAGCATCACAATTGCCAAAAGAGATCTCGGAGTCCAGAGCTTCCCCACAACAACACCTGCCTGTTCTGTGCGACCGGCGCAAGATCAGTTTTGTTAGTGCATTGGCCCCAAGATCAGTATGGCTAGTGCATTGGCCCAAGGTGGATGGAAGACGCGTCAATGCTAGACACAATAAATTTTAAAGTCAAACAGGTAGTGGAGTCGGTTAAATACATTCTTATCGCCACAGAGTTTGCGGTTGGTTTGCGGGCAGGGGAGATCGCCCGGTTGCTTTAGAATCTAGCAAGAATGGTCCCCGCCCAACGTCGCGATTGTCGGCGAAAAAACCGGGCAAAACCGCCCGCACACTACTTCGGCGGTCTGGTCATCGCTCCCTGCGAAGCGGATGAGACTAGCGCCGCATACTTGGCGAACACTCCCGTGGGATAGCGCGGCTGGGGTGGCTTCCATTCTGTCATGCGTTGGCGCAGAGTTTCGTCGCTGATCTCGACTTGGAGGAGGCGCTGGGTGACGTCGAAGTGAATGACGTCGCCATCGCGCACGGCGGCGATGGGGCCGCCCAGCGCGGCTTCCGGGGAGACGTGGCCGGCCATGAGCCCGTGAGTAGCGCCGCTGAAGCGGCCGTCGGTCAGGAGCGCGACTGAGGATCCTAGGCCTTCGCCTACGATTGCTCCCGTCACGCTTAGCATTTCGCGCATGCCTGGTCCGCCTTTGGGGCCTTCGTTGCGGATTACTACTACGTCGCCGGATTTTATTTTCTTGGTGGTGACGGCGGTCATGGCGTCTTCTTCACAGTCGAACACGCGCGCCGGACCGCGGTGGGTTAGGCGTTCGTGTCCGCTGATTTTGGCTACGCAGCCTTCCGGGGCGAGATTACCTTTAAGGATAACTAGGCCGCCGGTTTTCTTCAGCGGATGATCGAGCGGAGCGATGACGGGCTGTCCCGGAGTTTCTTTGGCGTCGTTGGCTTCTTCGGCGAATGTCCTGCCGGTCACGGTTAGCGTGGAGCCGTCGGCGCACCTGGCATCGAGAAGGCGCTTGGCGATGACTGGGATGCCGCCGGCTTTGTCGACGTCGGCGGCCACGTATTTTCCGGAAGGCTTAAGATCGGCGAGCAGAGGAGTGCGCTCGCTGACAGTTTGAAAATCGTCGATTTCGAGAGCGACTTCGGCTTCACGCGCGATCGCGAGCAGATGCAGCACGGCGTTGGTCGATCCTCCGGTTACGGCCACGGATGCAATTGCGTTTTCAAAAGCGGCGCGGGTGAGAATGCGGCGCGGCGTGATGCTGTTTCTCAGAAGATTCAACACCACATCGCCGCAGCGGAAGGCGACTTCGTCTTTGCGTGGCTCCATCGCGGGCACGCTGTTGAAGCCCATGGGAGAGAGGCCGATGATCTCCATTACGGTGGACATGGTGTTGGCGGTGTATTGTCCGCCACAGGCTCCGGCGCTGGGGCAGGCTACGTTTTCCAGTTCGTGTAATTCTTCGTCGGTGATTTTTCCGGCGGCATTGGCGCCTACGGCTTCGAAGACATCCTGGATGGTGACGTCGTTGCCTTTGTAGCTGCCGGGCGCGATGGTGCCGCCGTAGAGGACTAGGCCGGGAAGATCCATGCGGGCTAGGGCCATGGCTGCGGCTGGGATTGTCTTGTCGCAACCGACGACGCAAACGACTGCGTCGAACAACTGGCCGCGGCAGACCAGTTCAATTGAATCGGCAATCAGTTCGCGGCTTACGAGGGAGGCGCGCATGCCTTCGGTGCCCATGGTTTCGCCATCGGAGATCGCGATGGTGTTGAACTCCATCGGAGTTCCTCCGGCGGCGCGAATGCCTTCTTTTACTTTGGCGGAGAGCCGCCGCAAGTGGAAGTTGCAGGGCATGGTCTCGATCCAGGTGTTGGCCACGCCGATCAGCGGCTTGTTGAGGTCGGCGTCGGTGAATCCAATGGCTTTGAACATGGAGCGCGCCGGAGCCCGGTCGCGTCCGTCGGTGATGCCGCGGCTGCGATGCTTTAGGTCCATAGTTGTTTAAGATCCGTGAGGAAAGATTACAACAGGAACGATTGCGACATGATTGTCATCCCGAGCGAAGCGAGGGATCTTGGTTCTTGCACGCGGCGAGAACACAGGTGGCGCAGGAAGAAACCAAGATCCCTCGCTTCGCTCGGGATGACAAACGAAATACTCGATGACAACCTTCGTTAAACCAGGAGAAAAAAACGGGGAACCTGCGGCGGAAGCGATGCCCAGAATCCGCATTCCAACGGCAGGTTCCCCAATCGCATGACGCTTACCCAGGAAGACATCATGCTTGCTGACACTGTTCAACCAAACTTAGGCCAACGCGGCGCGTGCCGACTGCTCGGTGACGCTTGCCGATGCTGGCGGATGCGGCACCCAGGCTGCTTCCGCCTCGCCCCTCAGAGCCGTGCTCGAATGTACCTCGATTACATCCACGATCGCGTACCACTCGCGGTAAAGCTGGCCGATCTGCTTGTGCGAGACCTCGAGCAGCAGCGTGACCGCGTGATCGTGCCCGGCGTACTCGGCGTGCACCGACGTGAGGTCGAGTCCCCGGCGTGAAACCGCGTTGAGGATCCGCATCAAAGCGCCTTGCGCGTTGCGATAGCGAATGTGAAAAAGTTGCATGATCGTTCCCCTCAGAACAAAATTTCCCAATTCTTCCTTATTCGTCCCCGTAAACCATTTCAGACAGCGCTGCGCCTGCCGGAACCATTGGATAAACGTTCGCTTCCGGGGGGCAATCGAACACCAGCAACTCGGGCTGCGGCGAGCGCAGGAAGTTCTCGATGAGATCTCCCGTCTCCGTCGATACCGGATACTCCTGCATGGCGGACTCGTTCAGGCGCCATCCGTGAATCTTGTAGGCCTTGGCGATCTCGACGAAGTCCGGATTGTCGCTCAGGTCGGTTTCGGCATAGTTGCGGGCGTAGAAAAGCTGCTGCCACTGGCGCACCATGCCCAGGTACTTGTTGTCGATGATCACCATTTTTATGGGAAGGCCGAGGCGGTGCACGGTGGCGAGTTCCTGAATGTTCATCTGGAAGCCGCCATCGCCGGAAACACAGAGCACGCAAGTTTCTGGCTTGGCCAATTGCACGCCGACCGCGGCCGGCAGGGCGAAACCCATCGCGCCGAGGCCGCCGGAAGTGATGAAGCCGCGCGGCGATGAAGAACGGTAGCGCTGCGCCGCCCACATCTGGTGCTGGCCTACGTCGGCAATGATGACGTTGTCTTCGGGCAGGCGGCTGAAGAGTTCGTCGAGAAAACGAATCGTGGGTTGCGCGAGGCCGCGCGGATCAAGCTCGGCGCGCTCGGGGCCGCAGGCGATGGCGCGCCAGGCGCTCCAGTCGGGCAGGGAAGCTTGGCACAACTCTGCGTGGAACGCGGGAATCGTGTCGGCGAGATTGCCGATCACTGGTAACTCACAGGCGCGCACGCGATCAAGCTGCGCGGGATCAATTTCAAAGTGGACGATCTTGGCATGAGGCGCAAAGCGTGTGGGGTCGCCGGTGACGCGATCGTCGAGGCGCGCTCCGAACACCAGCAGCAGATCAGTCTCGTGCAGAGCGGTGTTGGCGGCGCGCGTGCCGTGCATGCCCACCATGCCCAGGTAATATGGCGATTGCGGCGGGACCGCGCCAAGTCCATGGACCGTGGCGAACGTGGGAACGTTCAAATCGTCGAGCAGGCGGCGCAGTTCCGGAATCGCTCCCGAAAGTTTTGCGCCCGCGCCAACTAACGCAACCGGCCTGGCAGCCCGTTGCAGCAAGGCCACGATCGTGTCACTGAATGCGCCTTCCGCTTTCGCATCGGCAGGACGCGCGTGCGGCGTGAACTTTACCGGGCCGGAGAATTCCTTTTTGGCCTTCAATATGTCGCTGGGGATGTCGATCACTACCGGCCCTGGACGTCCGCTGCGTGCCCAGTAGAAGCCTTCGGCGATCACTTCCGGGATTTCTTCAATCGTGCGCACCAGGCGGCTCCACTTGGTCAGCGAGAGTGTTACGCCGAAAACGTCGGTCTCTTGAAACGCGTCGGTGCCGATCAGCGGGCTGCGAACTTGTCCTGTGATGCAGACCAACGGGACGGAATCCATCTTGGCATCGGCAATGCCGGTGACCAGGTTGGTCGCGCCCGGGCCGCTGGTGGCCATGCACACGCCGGTGCGGCCCGTGGCCTGCGCGTAGCCGGTCGCCGCGTGCCCCGCGCCCTGCTCGTGACGGACCAGGATGTGGCGGATCTGCTTGGAGTCGAGCAGCGGGTCGTAGGCGGGGAGCACGGCACCGCCGGGAATGCCGAAGACCACGTCGACGCCGACCCGCTCGAGGGCAAGCACGAGGGCCTGCGCTCCGGTGACCCGGACCGGGGCCGCGAGCGGCCGTGACACGGCCGCCGTCTGCTGTACGCCGCCGGGCTGCGCGCCGGCCGGCTGGATGAGGCCGCCGGGCTGCGCCGGGCTGCCCGGCAGCGCGCTGCCGCCTGGCTGGGCCGTGGCCGGCCGGGGTGGCGCCGATTTAGGTGCGGCTGTCCTCGCCGGGATGTCCAACGGGGAGGGAGCGTGCGCCTTGGAGGGGACTGGGCTGCTCTGCTCGGTCATCGGATGGCTTCCTTGTCACGATGTTGCGCGGCTGTTTATCTTCCGGGGAATCCCCCGTCCCCCCGAAGGAGGCATTAAAAAACCCCTCGTGCCGGGTGGCAGTCGAGGGGCGCGCGCAGGAACTGGACTGGTCAGCTCTCTGCGCGCCAGCCAAGTACGAGAATGTGGTTCCACTTCACGAGTACCACCCTCACCCACAAGCCGGCCTCTCGTCAAATTATCACGGCCATTGTCTCAGCATCTGAGACTTCTGTCTCCCGGGTGGACGCCCCCCGATACCCCGCCGTTGGGCTCAGGCGGCGGGTACGCCCGGCTTGGCCGTGCCGTTGACGTCCGGCGCGGTGGCGTTGCCCGCCGCGGCCCCGGACTCGGCGGCGCCGGTCCTGATCAGCGCTTCCACGCCCGGTGCGGCCATCGGCCGGGCCACCAGGAAGCCCTGCCCGTAGCCGCACCCCATCTCGCGCAGTTCGGCGAGCTGGCGCGGGTGCTCGATCCCCTCGGCCACCACCTGCATGCCAAGGTCGCGGCCGACCTGCACGATCGTCTTGGTGAGCATCGTCAGCACGGGGTCCTGGCCGAGGCCGGAGACGAACGACGGGTCGATCTTGATGATGTCCGCGGGCAGCTGGCGCAGGTGGGCCAGCGAGGCGTAGCCGGTGCCGAAGTCGTCGATGGCCAGCTTGACGCCAAGGTCACGCAGCTCCGCGAGCCGGTCGGCGATCAGCCCCGCGTCCTCGACGAGCATCCGCTCGCTCAGCTCGATGGTGAGCGCGGCAGGCGGCAGGCCGCTCTCCGCGAGTGCCGCGGCCACCTGAGCGGGGAAGTGCGGCGCGTTGAGCTGCCGCAGGGCGATGTTCACCGACACGCCGAGGTCCCATGAGGCCGCCCGCCAGGCCGCGCCCTGCGCGCATACCTTGCGCAGTACCCACTCGCCAAGCGCGACGATCAGCCCTGAGTCCTCCGCCACCGCGAGGAAAGCGCGGGGCGGGACCGCCTCGTCGCCGCGCCACCAGCGCACGAGGGCCTCCGCGCCGGTTACCCGTGAGGTGGCGAGCTCCACGATCGGCTGGTACTGCAGCTGAAGCTCTTCCCGCGCGATCGCCCGCTGCAGGTCGCTCGCCATGTCAAGGCGGCGCACCACGTCCGCGTGCATGTGCGCTGCGTAGACCTCGACCCGGCCACCGCCGCTGTCCTTGGCCCGCGCCATGGCCACGTCCGCGTTGCGGAGCACCACGCCGGGCGCGCTGTCGTCGGCCAGCGCGACGCCGACGCTCGCGGTCAGCCCGATGTTCCGCTCGGCGACACGGAACGGCTCGCCCGCGATGATCCCGGCCAGCCGCTCGGCCAGCTCGGTGACCTCCTGGGCGCTCGACGCGTTCTCAAGCAGCACCGCGAACTCGTCGCCGCCCCAGCGCGCGACCGTGTCCTGGGCCGGGGCGACGGCCCGCAGCCGCCTGGCCGCCTGGGCGAGCACCAGGTCGCCCGCACCGTGCCCGATCAGGTCGTTGACCGCGGTGAAGCCGTCAAGGTCGAGGAAGATG
>DATMQT010000079.1:0-108923 GCA_035566655.1 Candidatus Dormiibacterota bacterium | reverse complement strand
GAACCGCCGAGCCAGGCGGAGCCGATACCGGCGATGGAAACGCTAAGCAAAAAAGCGAAGGGGGCGACAATCCAGCCGACTTTGACGCGCTGGGCCATTTGTCCTACGGCTTGCACGATGCCCTGGAGCACGCTGATATCGGATTTGCTGACGCCGACGAGAAGAGTGAGCGTGGCACCGATATAGAGGATGCCGGAGAGGAGGCCACCCCAGGCTACGGCACCGGGAAGAGTTTTTTCTGGGCGATCGATTTCGTCGCCCATCACCGAGGCGAGTTCGAGGCCGACGAGTCCGAAGCAAATGACGCCGAAGGAATTGAGGACGAAGCGGGGATTGGCAGGGATTTTGAATTCGGCTGCAGTGACGGTAGTGCCGAAGCGCGACCACACGACGATGCCGAGGCCGATCAAAAGTGCGGCGGCCACGAAGGTGCCGATGGCGCCGAGGTTGTTGATCCACTTGCCGACACCGAGGCCGAGAATGTTGAGAACGGTAAGCAGTGTCAGCAACGCGAGCGATACGACGAGCGCGAACGATTTGCTATCGGCTAGAGCGGCGTGGCTTGGGCCGAGAATGAAAACGGAGACGCCGACAAAGTAGAGCATGATCGTCGGCACGTAGAGCATGTTGTTGGTCCAGTAGCACCAGCCGGAGAGGAATCCGTTGAAGTCGCCGAAGACTTCCTTGGCCCAGAGGTAGACTCCGCCTTCGCCGGGGTAGCGGTGCGCGAGTTCGATTACGGCGATGCCTTGCGGCCAGAAGAAGAGGATGAGGGAGATGATCCAGAGCCAGATGGTGACGCCGCCGTTAGCGGCAATGGAGGGGACTACGTTCAGGTTGAAAACGGCTACTACGAATAGGAGGACTAGATCGCGGCGTCCGAGGGCGCGGATGAGGTGGGGCTGGGCGGGTTGGAGCGTCGTGGACACGGTCGATTTCTACCGAGCGAAAAGCAGGTTCCTCACCCGGGCTTCGCCCGGGTTCGGAATGACAAGGTTCTTCTTACTGCCGGCAACACCTCAGTGACAACGTTCTTCTTACTGCTGGCAACGCGTCTAGTGTCCGGCCAAGACCGGCTGGCCTATTCGTTCTTGCTGCGCTTTCGCTAACGATGCGGCGATTTCGTCGAACACGGATAGATGCTTGTCTATATCTGCTTCGGTGTGCTGAACCGAGATCGTCCATTGCTCGTCCCACCAGTACGGTTGAGGCATTACGCCGCGGTTGACCATGGCGAACCAGTAGTGGCGCCAGAGGTCGATGTCGACGGTCGTCCAGTCGCGGTAGTTACGAATTTCTTTCGGGTAAAACATCAGCGCGCCGTTGGCACCGGCTTGCGCGATGTAGGCTTGCAGGCCGACTTTCGCGATGGTCTTACGATATCCGTCGGCCAGCTTTTTGCCTAGTTTATCGACATGCGCGTAATTGGCGCGGGTGAGGACTTCGCGGAACGTGGCGAGGCCCGCGGCCATGGAAACGGGATTCGTGTTGTAGGTGCCGCCGTGGAAAACTTTGTGTTGCGAGATGAGGTCCATTACCGACTTGCTGGCGCCGAATGCGGCGAGGGGCAAGCCTCCGCCGATTGACTTGGCGAGGCAGATCATGTCGGGATGAACGTTGAAGTATTCGCTGGCACCGCCCCAGCCGAGTTTTGCGCCGGTTTTTACTTCGTCGAAGATGAGGAGCGCACCGTTTTTCGTGGCGAGGTCGCGGAGTGCCTGGAGGAAGCCGGGTTGCGGCATGCAGAGGCCGACATTCATCAGGATGGGCTCTAGAATGATCGCGGCGATTTCGTTGGGATTCTCTTTGAAGCGGCGCTCGACACTTCCGAGGTTGTTGAAGGTGGCAATCGTAACGTTGGCAATTGCGGATTTCGGCACGCCAAGTCCGCCGGAAACTGGTGTGGGATTCTCGATGTCGCCGAAGTCTGGAGCGTGAGGCTTCACGCTGACCAGGGCGGAGTCGTGCAGTCCGTGGTATGCGCCTTCAAATTTTATGATTTTGTCGCGACCCGTGGCAGCGCGGGCCAGGCGGATGGCGTGCATGGTGGCTTCGGTGCCGCTGTTGCCGAAGCGGCACATCTCGACCGGAAAGCGGTTGCAGATTTCCTCGGCGAGTTCCCATTCCATGTCGTGAGGCATGCCGAACATGGTTCCAGTGGACAGACGTTTTTCGACGGCCTTCATCACGGCGGGATGGCAGTGTCCGGCCATGAGAGCGCCGAAGGTGAGGTTGTGGTCGATGTACTCGTTGCCATCAAGGTCGCGGAACTTGCTGCCGCTGGCTTCCTTCACGAAGATGGGCCAGGGATCGTAATGGCGATAGTTGCTGGCCACACCGAGCGGAATGCGTTTGAGGTTCTTCTTGTGCGCTTCGGCGGATTTGGGCGTGCGGCGCTCGAAGGTTGACAGTTCTTTTTGCAGGTCGGGGTACATCGGGTTGCTCCGGGATAAGTCAGGCCGCGGCGCCTCTATGTAGGGCCGGACCATTAGGATGCCGGGCAGGCGAACCGCCCGGGTCTTATTACTACTATTTTACCTCTTTAAGCTAGAAGTAGAACTTTAACGCAACCTGCATAAGGCGCGGGTCGGCGACTTTCCTTGCTGTGCCGAAGTTGGAGCCGTCTGTGATGTTGCCATCGATGTTAAAGAAATGGGTGTGGTTGAAAATGTTGAAAATGTCCCAGCGAAACTCGAAATGCTTGGTTTCGCTCAGGGGAAATTCCTTTTGGATTGAGAAATCGGAATTGTTTAAACCGGGTCCGCAGCAAATGGTGCGGCGGGCGGTGCCGAAGTTGCCGAGAGCGGGATTGGCAAAACTGCTTGGAGCGAACGCATAGCGGCATAGTTGGCCGGTGGTAGATTGAAAGCAGGGCACGAGCTTGCGAGGATCTGACTTCTGGAAGGGAGCAATCAGGTCAGGAGTGCCGGCCGCGGAGAAGTCAATGCTACTGGTGAGTTCGCTGTCGTTACCGTCCTGGATGTGGACTGGGAACCCGGATTGGAATTGGGTGATGCCAGAAACCTCCCAGCCATCCAAGACTTGGCCTTTCACCCCAGAGTACTTCGGAACGGGCAGCTGATAGACGTAGCTGATGACGAGACGCTGGCGCGCATCGAACAGTGACAGGCTCCGGCTGGCTCGCGGGTTGAAGGGGTTGAGCAGGTCTTCGAAGCTGGACGCCTGGTCCATGGATTTGCTGAAGGTGTATGCGGCTTGCATCTGAAGACCATTGGAGAAGCGTTTCTCAAGGTCTGCCTGGAAAGAGTTATAGGAAGAATTAGCGATCGTGTCCTGAGCAAAGATGTTGGAGAACACCGGGATGCCGTCGGGAGGACAGCCCGTACCGTTAAGTTGGCAGGAGGGAGAAGAGTAGGGCCGGAGGCCGACAAAGTTTATGGTCGATCCGTCCAGCGCGTGAGTGGTGCCGTTGGGTAGGTGGAAGGTCGAGATGGGATTGGTCGGATCTGACGCGACGGTGGGGTCGAGAGTGATAGTGTAAAAGCTGTCCTCCAGGAACGGACCGCAATTGAACTGACTTCCAAAGGAAGTAACGTTGTTCGCATTGTGGTGAGAAAGTGCAATGGTGTCCAGACAAGTGGCAGGGGTTGACCGGTTCAAGTCAGTGGTGGCCAGCAAGCGATGGCCTTGCGAACCGACGAAGCCGACTTGCAAGACAAGGTTTCTAGCCAACTCGTGCTGAATGGTGAAGTTGTACTGGTCGGAATACTGGGTGCGCATGTGGGGCTGAAACTCTCCAAACAGGAGGTTGGGACGGAAGATCGACCAATCCACGGGCTGATTCGGCTTGGGGTTTTGGATTCCAGTGAACTCGCCACCCTGCGGATTGAAGGCGTTGGGGTACTGGAAGTTTGACTGAGCGTAGAACGGGGTGTTGAAGAGCGTGCCAAAGATAAGGGTGCTGCCGCCGAAAGGAGGCTCGGCGCTGAACTGTTCGAGAACCAGTTGTTCGATGGGGTTGTAAAACATGCCCCAGCCGGCGCGAATACTCGTCTTGCCCGATTTTCCCGGACTCCATGCAATGCCAATGCGGGGTGCGAACGCGTTGTAGTAGGTCTGGGTCAAGCCCGCAGGAACGCCCTTGTCTCCGGGAACGACCAGTCCGGTGGGAAACACGCCAGTGTTGTCGCAGGTTGGGTTGGGGACAGGGGGGCTCAAATTCTGGAAATACGTGATGCTGTACTGGCTTAACTGGCAGGGATAGGTGGTGGTGTTCTGGCCAGGGCGGAAGGTCTGGACGTGGTGGCCGATGTCGGTCAGGGGAGTGTTGAGTTCCCAGCGCAAACCATAATTGAGGGTGAGGTTGGGACGAATCTTCCAAGAATCCTGGGCGAAGGTGTAGAGGGCGGTCGCACGGACGTTCTCTACCTGAGCTGCGCCCTGCTGATACTGGTCCGGCAGGCCGAGGAGATAGTCGGGATAGAGGTCGGAAAAGCCGGTGGTGTTGACTCCTGTGCCGAAGTAGTTGTAGTAGCCGCTGACTTCAAAGTAGAGGTGCTGATCGAACCTCATGCGACGCACATCGGCGCCGAACTTGAAGGTGTGATTGCCGTGGACTTTGGTGATGCTGTCGGTCCACTGGAAGGAGTTGCCGACCTGAGGAATTTCACCTTCGAAGTTGTTGCCGATAGTGAAGCCGCCAGAGATGGCGATGTCGGGAACGCCTTCACGTTGCGGACCCAAACCCGGCGTGATCCCCAACCTGGGCAGGGCTAGATTGTTGACAGCCGAGGAGTCGGAAACTCCGGTAAAACAAACGGGAATGGCGGCAGCGCTCTTGCAGGAGTTCTTAACCAGGTCGGTGTGCTGAGAATGACCGAATGTGCCTTGCGCCTCCCGCATGTAGGTGAAGCGGGCCTCGTTGACGAGGCTGTTGCTGATGGTCCAAGTGTGGCTCAGATTGTATTGCTGGAAACGCTGCTTGATGGTGTCGCCGAAGCCAGGGAGATTGGCACCAGCGGCTTGAAAGGTGTTGAACGGATTGAAATCCGTTTCGTCGGTCAAATAGTAGTAGGCGGAGAAATTCTGCTTGTCGTTGATGCGGTGGTCAAAGCGGATGGTGCCCTGGTCTTGCCGGTCGCGTTCCGACCCCAGGGTTACGAGCTGTCCGTTGACCGCCTGGGGCACATACGGGGTCACGTATTGGTTCATCAGATCCGCTGCGACGGGATCCTGGCATGCCACAGGGATTGTGGTGTTGCCGTTGGTGTCTTGCGGAAACAACGTTGTCCACGGAGTTGGATAGAGAGCAGCGTTCGTCGGATCGGGAATGCTTCCACCATTAGTCGCGATTGCCTGCGAGCAACCAGGGCGCCCCTGCAGAACGGCGCCGACAAAGGGATTGGTGAGATTGCCTCCGAAGGCTCCAGAGAACACACCGCCGGTCTCGGCCATTGAGGGTACGGAAACCAAGCCGCTCGATACTCCCCGGATACGCCGCCGTCCATCATAAGAACCAAAGAAGAAGGTACGGTCCTTCTTGATAGGCCCGCCGATCGTGGCTCCGAACTGGTTCAGGATGAACGCTTCTTTGGTGGGATCTAGGTAGCCCTTCGCATTCAGCGGGCGGTTGCGGTGGAACTCGTACAAGTCGCCGTGAATCGCGTTGGTACCGGATTTGGTGACAAGGTTGACCACGGAGCCGGAGTTGCGGCCGTACTCTGCGTCGAACCCATTGGTGAGAATGCGGAACTCTTCTACGCTATCGGGACTGGGCTGGACGGTGGGGAGATTGGCGAACAGGTCATTGGCGTCGCCGCCGTTGACGCTGAAGTTGTTGGCGCGGCCGCGGCCGCCGTTGACGGAGACGCTGCCCGTGCTGCCGCCGCCGAAATAAAGGTCAGCGCCCACCTGCGATTGCACGCCGGGTTGGAGCGAGAGGAACTGGTAGGTGTCGCGCTCGTTTAGCGGTAACTGCACAATGGCGCGGTCGTTGACGACGGTTCCGAGCTGCGTGCTGCTGGTCTCCACCAGTGGGGCTTCGGAAGTTACATCGACAATCTCTCTGCTTTCGCCGAGTTGCAGGGTCATGTTCAGAGTAATGACCTGATTAAGGTCGAGGGTGACGGCGCGGCGGATGTTTTTCTTAAAGCCGGTCAAGTCGAACTCGAGACGATAGGTTCCGACCGGGACCTCCACAAAATCGTAGTCGCCGCTGGCGCTGGTCCGTGCGTCGCGACTCACGTTAGTGGCTTCGTTGACCAGAGTCACCTTCACGTTCACGATCACCGCGCCCGTAGGGTCAGAGACACGTCCCAGGATGCGGCCCGAAGTGCCTTGAGCAAACATCAGGGTCGGGAGCAATAGAGAGGTCAAAACGGCCAGGCAAACGGCGGTCCAGCGGGCTCGCAGTGACGGCATGGAACCTCCAGGCATCTTGGGGACTGTATTTTCTTTGAAAGCTATAGCTTGTATGCGGCCACAACCTTGCTATAATCCCGCAAGGTTAGAGAAGGGTGAGGCGCGCTGTCAAGGAGAAAAAACGCGCTCCGCCCATAGGAAATTCTTATCGGACCGGCCCGCAGCGATGAAATCCGCCAGTTCGGAACCTTACTTGAAGATCGGAGACGTGGCGCGGCGGGTGGGAGTGTCGCCGTCTGTAATCCGGTCGTGGGAAAACCTTGGACTGGCGCGACCGCGTCGCACCGAGAGCAAGTACCGGCTGTATACGGCGGACGACGTGAAACTGCTGAAGCGGGCACGGTTTTTGCGCAAGGTGCGCGGACTGAACGCGGCGGCGATTGTGGAGTTGCTGCGGCGGGAAGGGCGGGTGCGTCCAGCAGCAGACGGTGGCGCGGGGGCGATTGGTTCGCACTTGCGGAAATTGCGGGCGAAGCGACGGCTTTCGCTGGCGCAGGTGGCGCGCACCGTGGGCATCTCGGTGGGATTCCTGAGCGCGCTGGAGCGTTCGCAGATGAGTGGGTCGGTGGGAACGCTGCGCAAGCTGGCGCGATTTTATAAGACCAACATCCTGGATTTTTTTGACGCCACGGGAGCGAGAAGCCGGCAGGTTCGACGGACACAAAGAAAGGTGCTGGAAGCCGGACCCGGTGTACGCATGGAGTTGCTGGCCTGGGGCAACACTGTGATGGAGCCGCATTTGTTTCGGGTGGCGCCGGAGGCGGGCAGCGGCGACTCCTACACGCACGAGGGCGAAGAGTTCATCTACGTGTTGCGCGGACAACTGGCGATCACGCTGGAGAAGGACGAATACCGGCTCAAGGCTGGGGACAGCTTTTATTTTGAGAGCGCGACTCCGCATCACTGGAAAAATCCGGGGCGTGCGGAAACCTGGGTGCTGTGGGTGAATACGCCGCCGACATTCTGAGTTGGGGCGCCGGTAACTTCGGCACACCGGCATCGGCACATCAGCATCAGCACACCAGCAAGATGACCTCGCCCGTCCGTCAGCCCGGTGCTTTAGTCGAGGTTGCTCTCGGATGACAGCGGCACGTCCAGGTGGGCGAGGTGAGCATCGCCCTCGGGAGCATCGAGGCGATCATAGGGCCGAAACAGGACGGCGTAGAACAGGCCAGAGGCAACCACGACCACCGCGCCCACAATCATTCCGTAGTTGCGATACCAGGGGTCCTGAGGGGTGCGTGGCCATACCATATTTATGATGGCCAGAACGCCGTAAGTAAGCGCCGCCAGGTTGACGGGCCACGCCCAGACGCCCAAACGAAACGCTCCGCTTGGTTTCCAACCCTTCGCGCGCGCGACCAGCGCCCCCAAGACAATCATCTGGAAGGCAATGTAGATTCCGGCGGACCCGAACACGATAATGGTCTTAATCATTTCTTCAAGAAACAAGCCGGCAATCGCAATGAAGGCCGGTATAGTGCCGGCAACCAGCAGGGCGATGACCGGTACTCGAGTGCGTTTGGAAAGCGTGCTGAGCTGAGCGCTGCCAAAGATCATGCGATCACGGCCATAGCTGAACAACAAGCGGCTGGTAGCCGCCTCCAGGCTGATGAGGCAGGAGAAGAAGGAAACCATCACGACCGCAATCACTGCCCGCAACCCGATCGGGCCCACGGCTGCGCGCAGGGTGGTTGTGACTGGATCCGCATCCCGGCCGGACAACACGGCGTTCAAATCGGGTATCGCCAACACCAGCGCGAGGCAAACCAGCATGGCGGCGAAGCCGCCAATATAGATGGTCATGCGCATTGCCTTGGGAATGGCGCGGCTGGCGTCCGGGGTTTCCTCGGCGACGTCCCCGCAGGCTTCAAAGCCGTAGTAACAGAACATGGCGGCGACGCTCGACGCCAGAAACGCGGGCAAGTAATGTCCATTGCTACCCAGGCCGAAGGTTTGGAAGAGGACCCGGAAGCTCTGGTGACGGGCGGCCAGCAGCAGGTAGCTCCCCACCACGACCGCGCCCAGCAATTCGCAAATGAATCCGAACATGGCTACCCGAGCCAGAAGCTTTGTGCCGCTGACGTTCAGGGCCGTTGTCGCCACGATCATTGCCACTGCAATCGCGACTTCTCCACCTTGACTCACGCTGATGCCGAGAAGCTGAGCTACGTAAGGGGCTCCTCCCACGGCCACCGCCGCAATGGTGGTACACAAGGCCCACAGGTAGACCCACCCCGCCATCCAGGCCCAACGCTTTCCCACCAGCCGCCGGGCCCAAGGATAAAGACCGCCGGCAATGGGAAACTGGGAGACAATCTCTCCGAATACCAAGGCCACCAACAGCTGCCCCAGGCCAACAAACAAATAGCTCCAGAACATGGGTGGACCGCCGGTGGCGATGGCAAAAGCGAAAACCGTGTACACGCCAACCACCGGCGAGAGGTAGGTGAAGCCCAACGCGAAGTTCGCCCACAGGCTCATCGAGCGATCGAACTTGGAGTCATAGCCGAGGGCTTCGAGCTGAGCGGTGTCTCGTTCCGCTGTGGTTGGCTTTGGTGTCATAAGGATCCTTTCTGGGCCTTAGGACTTCTGCGTCACTTGGCGTCGGTTGGAGGAGTTGGCAACACCCCAACCTGGCGCATGATTGTACCCGAATCATAGAAATCGACGCTGCGCGATATTTTGCCGTCGCGCACATCGATAACACTGACGCCTCGGACAGAGAACTTCTTTCCCGTGTTGAACACTCCCTTATCGGTACCGCTAAAAACCCATTCGATGGTTCCGTGGCCGCCCTGGACGTTGGCACGCAGCAGCTTGAGTTCGAGATCAGGGACGCCTTCGAATTCGGAAGCGGCGAACTTACGCAGCTCCGCGCTGCCGTGACTCACCTCGCCAAAGGCAACGTCTTCGTAGAAGACGTCGTCGGTAAACACTGGAAGCATTTTTTCCGGGCTGTGGGAATTCCACGCCGCAATCCACTTTTCGGCTATGGCGGCGTCCCGATTCGTGGTGGATTTGACGTCCTGCGGAGCCGCGATCGCGGGTGACGCCAGCATGGCAAGCAGCGTGGCGGCGGTTAGACTGCGCTTCATATTCACGTTGATATTCATATTCACTCCATCGAATCGTCTAGAAGCCTCGATCCGGCATGACTGGCTCGAACGGACGCCGCCTGAAACCTTGCGCGATTGTAGCAAGGTTACGAAAGAGCGCAAGCATCCTCTGGCGGCTGCGGAGCGGCATTACACCTGGGACCAACGCCGTATCCACGATCATCTTTGTGTTTTCGCAGGTGGCGATTGTGCTATGGTATCGCTCGCGCGTGCGAGTGGACGGCAACGCCGAGGTTGTGACAGAACTGGTCTAGGAGTGTGGAACCCTCCCCGCTTGCAATTATGGAGAGATAGGGCATGTCGACACGAGTGCTTTTGGCGTTTGTTTGTTCGCTGGCCCTGATACTGCAAGCTTCACAAGACTATCCAACCCGACCCGTGCGTCTGATCGAGCCCTTCGGGGCGGGCGGTGGGCCCGATCTCGTGGGCCGCGCCCTCGCCCCAAAGCTCAGTGAATTTTGGGGCCAACCTGTGACAGTTGAGAACATGCCAGGTGCGGGCGCGACGGCGGCTCCCGCGCAAGTTGCGAAGTCGCCAGCCGATGGCTACACATTGCTGATAAACACCAACGCTCAGGCATACAGCGCCGCGCTCTTGAAGAATCTGCCCTATGACCCTTTGAAGGATTTCATCCCGGTCACTCCGCTCACCAGCCAGCCCTACGTGCTGGTCGCAGGCAAGCTGGCAGGCATCACCGCCGTCGGCGAACTGGTTGCTGCGGCGAAGGCGAAGCCGGGTCAGTTGAAGTTTGGCTCCTCCGGCATGGGGACGGCCTCACACTTCGGAGTCGAGAAATTCAATCTAGCGGCGGGTATTAAGGCAGTACACGTGCCCGCACGACCGGGGAACGCGATCGCCGACACGATCGCCGATACAGTCGCGGGCCGCACAAATTACATGCTGGCGCCCATTCAGCTCGCCCTCGTCGAAATCCGTGCAGGCAGGCTGCGCCCGCTAGGCGTGAGCACCAGGAACCGCTCATCCTTGCTACCGGAAGTGCCGACCATTGCGGAGGCGGGCGTCGCCGGATTCGACTATCCGATTTGGTATGGAGTGTGGACGCCCGCTGGCACTCCGGCTGGAGTGGTGGACAAACTGGCGAAGGACATCGCGCGCGCGCTGGCTGCGCCGGATTTGCGCGAGTGGCTCGCTAAACACGGGGATGAGCCGATGAGCATGACGCAGCCTGAGTTCGCGCGCTTCGTATTGAGCGAGAGTGAAAGCGCGTCGCGTGTCATCGGAGCCGCCGGGATCAAACCTCAATAAGCGTTCCACCTGTCGAGGCTTCACTGGGGGAACGCCCAGTCGGCCATCTATTGGACTTCCTTCGTCGATTTCACTTCGAGCATAGTAAAGTAGTAGTAGACGACATCGAGAAGGGGTTCCTTTTGAGTTTGAGCATTCGCAACATCGCCATCATCGCGCACGTGGACCACGGCAAGACCACGCTGGTCGACGCCATGCTGCAACAGAGCGGCACATTTCGCTCCAACGAACATCACGTGGAGCGCGTGATGGATTCGAACGAATTGGAGCGCGAGCGCGGCATCACCATTTTGGCCAAGAACACGGCCATCTTCTATCACGACGTGAAGATCAACATTGTGGATACGCCCGGCCACAGCGACTTTGGCGGGGAGGTGGAGCGCGCGCTCAAGATGGTTGACGGAGTGATGCTGCTGGTAGATGCCAGCGAAGGCCCGCTGCCCCAGACGCGCTACGTGCTGAGCAAGGCTCTCGAAGCGAAGCTGCCTCCGATTGTGGTTATTAATAAGATCGACAGGCCAGATGCGCGGCCACAGGAAGTGCTGAACGAAATCTACGACCTGTTTATTGATCTTGACGCGAAGGAAGACCAGCTCGACTTTCCGGTTCTGTATACGAATGCGAAGGAGGGGACGGCGTCGACCGATATCAAGGGTGGCGGCGAAGATCTGCGGCCTTTGTTTGACGCGATCTTGAAAACGATTCCCCTGCCCGCAGGTGATCCGAAGGGACCTCTCCAGATTCTGGTTGCGAACCTCGACTACAGCGACTTTCTCGGACGACTGGCCATTGCGCGCGTGTTTAACGGAACGATGTGCACCGGCGAGGACGTGGTGATCGCCAAGCTTGACGGCACGATGCACAAGACCAAGATCACGAAACTGTTTTCTTTTTCCGGGCTGAAGCGGACTGACATCACGGAAACTGTGCTGGGGGATATCGTCGCCGTCGCTGGCGTGGAAGGCATCACTATCGGCGAGACCATAACAGATGCGTTGAATCCCGCGCCGCTGCCGCCCATTGTGATCGACGAGCCGACCATCGCGATGACCTTCACGGTGAACACTTCGCCCTTCGCGGGACGCGAAGGGACTTACGTCACCTCGCGGAATCTGCGGGAGCGGCTGGCGAAGGAATTGCTTACTAATGTTTCTCTGCGAGTGGAAGAGATGGGCACGACTGACTCTTTCAAAGTGCTGGGGCGTGGCGAATTGCAGCTTTCCATCACCATCGAAATGATGCGACGCGAGGGCTATGAACTCATGGTGGGCAAGCCCGAGATTGTCACCAAGCGCATTGACGGCAAGCTGATGGAACCGGTGGAGCACCTCACCGTGGACGTGCCGGAAGGATTCGTGGGCGTGGTGATGGAACAACTGGGATCGCGCAAGGCTGAAGTCACTAACATGCACAACCACGGTTACGGGCGGGTGCGGATTGAGTTCCGCGTCCCCAGCCGCGGGTTGATTGGCCTGCGCAGCCAGTTGCTCACCGACACGCGCGGAACCATCGTGATGAATTCGCTGTTCGACGGATACACCGAGTGGTTGGGGGAAATCCCGCACCGGCTTACGGGGGCGTTGATCGCCGACCGGAACGGCACTTCCACGGCATATGCGCTGTGGGGACTCCAGGAACGTGGAGAGCTTTTTGTTGGCCCCGGCGTTGAACTCTATGAAGGGATGATCATCGGCGAAAACGCGAAGGACGACGATCTGGACGTCAACGCGGTGCGGGAAAAGAAGCTCACCAACATGCGGGCGTCAACGGCCGACGAAGCCATACGCCTGGTGCCTTTCCGGCAGTTGAATCTGGAGCAGGCGATTGAGTTCATTGCAGACGATGAGTTCGTGGAAATCACGCCGAAATCGCTTCGGCTGCGGAAAAAAGTCCTGCAATCGAATCAGCGCAAGAAGAGGGCGATGGCCACGGTAGAAGAAGGATCATAAAGTCCGATCGCCCCCCAAGTGGCCGGGCGATGGTGCATTTTTGCCCTGGACGCGATTTAACATGCCTGTGTTGACAAACCTGCTATACTTCTCGCCGCATTTGAGTGTTCGCCAGCTCCGGTCTCGATTTTCAGGAAGGTTTCCCCGACCTGCCAGTCCGCCGCATCGAGCTCGGCACTTCGACAGCTCAATGCAGAGGCTGAGGCTTGAAGAATATTTTTGTCGGGAACTTGAGTTTTAACACGTCGGAAGACGAACTGAGGACAATGTTTGAGCCGTTCGGGCAAGTGGACCGGGTCAGCATCATGACCGACCGCGACACCGGACGCTCACGCGGCTTTGGCTTCGTGGAAATGGCCAGCAACGAAGATGGAGAGAAGGCCATCACCGCGTTGAATGGCTCGCAAGTGGGCGGACGCACTCTCAACGTGAATGAGGCGCGCCCCAAGACCGAGCACGCCGGCGGCGGCGGACGCGACCGCGGAGGCCGGGGCGGAGATCGCGGCGGAGACCGTGGTGGACGCGGCGGCGGTGGTGGCGGTCGAGGCCGCTACTAAGAGTTAAGAAGACAGTTAGAAGAACGCAGACAAGGGTCTCCGCGGCTGCGCGCAGGATTCTGTCGCGCTGAAGCTCGCGGGGTGTACAGGAGTGAGCGGCTTCGTTGTAGCAAGCCCGCATTGCTGCCTCCCAACCAACCCATGTAAACTGAAGCTGTCGGTGGGCGCCCGTAGCTCAGATGGATAGAGCGATTGCCTCCGGAGCAATAGGTCGGGAGTTCGAATCTCTCCGGGCGCACCAGATTTCTTCTTTTTTCTCAATCACTTCTGCGCCTTCAGACTTCGGCGGTATTTTGGGGGTTTCGAGCCTGTGCCCAGAATTGTGCCCACCCAAGTTGGCCATGGCGGTAAGAACAGTGTCCTCGGAGGGGTGGACGTAGCGGCTGGAAATCGAGATTGAGCTGTGCCCTGCGATCCGCGCCAGTGTCCATGCATCGCAACCGGACTGCCCTAGGCGTGTCAGGAATGTGTGCCGAAACGAATACAGCACAAATGGCGTAAGGGGCGGAAGTTCGTTCTTTTTCGGGTCCTTGTTCGCGGTCCGAAACGCCTTTGCGTGCTGTTTCTTCAGGCTCGAATGGTCAATGCGCCCTCTTGTAGTCGGCGCGGGCCATAACCAACCCTCCAGAGGCTTTCCCGCGCCATTCCAGCGCGACTCTAGGACGGCTCGCACTCTCGGGGTCAGGGGCAGCGCACGGCGTGCCGCTGCCGTCTTGCCATGCTTCACGAGCAGGCTGCCATTGCGACCGTTTTCCCAAGTTACGTCCTCCCAACGCAACCGATAACACTCATCCGGTCGCATGCCCGTGTCAGCCAAAACGGTCGCCACGTCATGGAGCAAGGGCGATGCAGCGGCAAAGTAGCGGATTTCCTCGTCCGTCGTGATGACCCGCTCCCGATGGTGCTCGCCGGGCAATAGTTGCAGCTTCGGAACAGACTCGATCACTCCCCACTCAAGGGCAAGGCTCAGCACACGACGCAGGACGCGAATTGAACTATTGATCGAACTGACGGCAAGACCGCGCTTCTCATCCTTTGGTTCCCTGCCCCGATTCAACAGACGCGTCTGCTCATAAGCCGCGAATCCCGCGAGTTTCTCATTGGTGATCTCGTCTAGCTTAGTTCTTGCAAGTGGTTCGTCTGCTGTAAGTCGCCGAATCCCGGCCCGGAACCAAAACCAGTTGTTCTTACAGGTTCGTTCAAAGGTTTTTTTTGCCCAAGGCTCGAATCTACGGTCGCAAAAGTCCCTCAAAGTTGGCGCAGTCTTCTTCTCCCGGATGCCGACCTCACCCTTAGCCAAACTGGTTCTATGTGCAGCCTCAATTTGGCGAGCCACCTTATCATTGCCCTGCTTCGTTGACTCCCGTATCAGCTTCCCGTTCCATTGGAATCGGTACCAATAGATTTGGCCACGTTTGTAGATGCTCATTTTTCACCTCGCTTGGACTTCGTCTCGTTCTCTTTCGGCCTGCCGCCCTTCTTTCCATTCTCCCGAGCGATCTCCTGCAGACGTTCGATTCCAAACCGCTCCAGCCGCGCCTTGTAGCTGCGCCTGCCGAGCCAACTTGTGAACTGCCGTATTTCCGTTCTTGTCATAGCAATATCCTAAGCAGTTTTGGTTATTTGTCAAGACCCTTGCACTGGAAGTTTATGCAGGGGATAGAACTGAGGAGGGAGGTTGACTGTGGTATCGGGGGCGCTAGACTGGGCTCTATGGCGACACGGCGCAAGCCGCAGAGAGAACGTGCCAAGAAGACCGAGAAGCAGCACAGCGCCTGCCTTCTCTTGCGGATCATACCGTCGCTGGGCGAGGTGCCGATCGAGGACAGCTTCGCCGAAAAGCGCTTCATCGAGTCTGGGACTCTTGACCAGTATTGCCTATACCTCTACGGGCAGGCGCTTACGGTCGACCATCTCGGAGAGGTCTCGGATGAGGCGCTACAAGCCAGACAAATCGAGGTCTATCGACTCTGTTACGAGGCTCCCAATGCGAAGAGAGAGAAAGTCCTCGCCGCCTTTGTCCGACACCTTCCGGGGCTCATCTGCCAAGCTGACTGGTTCGTGAAACTCGTTCGCGAATGCGCTCAGATCAGGCCGTCTGAGAACGATGACCTGCGGAACCGAACCTTCAGTGCCATCGCAAACGGATTCAGAGGAGCGGCAAGCCCGATGCCGGAAAATGATCGATTTCTGCGTGCGGATCTAATCTGGGTCCCGCGTATGCATCTCCGCCGTCTGTCAGAGAAACTGGCTGCGTGGTACAAGGACGAGGACCTCGTAGTCGCTACTCCAGAGGGAAGGCTGGAGTCGGCACGCGAAAAGGCCACGAAACTTGTCAAGGAAGATCCACGACTTCCAACTAATCTCAGCCAGATAGTCGAACTGCTGGCGAAGGAACATCTCTACGAAGCAGCACTTCTTATCATTTCAGTCCAATTTGGAATTCCCCAGCACGATTTGGATCGTCAAAGTTCCAGCTGACGAACCGCCAATTTTTTCCAAAATTTGGCGGTTGCAAACTGAGACACAGAGTACTCCCGTTTCGTATTCTCCGTTCATCCGTGCTACTAGGGCGGACAAAGGAGTTGCGAAATGGAACAGACGCTTGAGTTAATCGACGAGAGGCAGGCCGCGCAGAGGCTGAAAGTCAGCGTCGCCGCCCTGCGGAGATGGCGGAGAGAAAAGCGTGGCCCGCCGTTTACTAGGATCGAGCGGTGCGTTCGTTACGACAGTCGGCTGCTCTTGGCCTACCTGGACAAGAATTCCGCCCAGTAAGCAAACGTAAGCTTTCCCCACCTCAAAACAACAAGGCCCGCGCTGCCAACGCGGGCTTTGTACAAACCAAAATTCAGGAGCACTACACCATGAACAAGAAAACTGTAGCAATCCCAGCAGCAAAACGCAAGAAGAAGGGAGCAAAGGGTCCTGATGCTGCTGCGTCGAGTTCCCCCCAGAAAGCGAGAAAGGCGCAAGCGTCAAATCGTCCAACGGGCCACCGGTTCTTCCGTTGTTGTCCAATCGGCGCGCCTGAGATCGATGGAAAAAACTTGCCAAAAGTCAACCCTCACGTCGGCGATTTGGCATTGCTGACCGAAGCCACGCTCAGTAATTTGCTGGCCGCGAATCAGCAAGGGGCCTACCTCTTCCGTTTCAGCGGGCTGCTCGCATGGCTTGAGCGAGCTGATGACGGATCACCGTTTGTGCGCCTCCTTGGGGAGAGCCATTTGCGCCATGAACTCGCGAGAGCAATGCTTTGGGGCACCGAGAAGGATGATGGGAACGGCAACAGCAAATGGGAGCCCGGACTGCCGCCGATTCACGTCGTGAAGAACATCCTCGCTAGCCCTAATCTTCCCTTCCCGGTTCTTGAGGCTATCGTTGAGACGCCGGTCTTTGGCTGGGATGGCAGCTTGGAGTTGACCAAGGGCTATCACGCGGCCAGTCGAAGTTACTATCTGCCGGAAGAAAAGTTCACGATTCCTACGGTCCCCGAACGGCCCTCTGACTCGGAAATCGCCCGAGCACGCTGCTTGCTCATGGATGAATTGATCGGTGACTTCCCATTCGTCGGCGACGCTGATCGGGCTCATGCGGTGGCGTTTGCGTTGCTGCCGTTCGTGAGGAACATGATTCCGGGGCCGACCCCTCTTCACCTGTTTGAGAAACCGGAACCGGGCACGGGCGCCACTCTCCTAGTCAACATGCTGGCCCGCTTGTCCTCAGGCAGACCGCTCGCGGCGATGAGCGAAGGCGGAAACGACGAGGAATATCGCAAACGATTAACCGCGAAGCTGAGGAACGGCCCGCCGGTGATTCTGATCGACAATGTGAGGCGGACTCTTGACTCCGCCGCTCTAGCATCGGCCATAACCTCCACCGTTTGGGAGGACCGCATTCTCAGCACGAGTTCCACAATCCGACTGCCCGTTCGATGTTCGTGGGCGGCGACCGCCAACAACCCGGTACTGTCGACCGAGATCTCCCGGCGGGCGATCCGCATCCGCCTGGATGCCAAGATCGAGCAACCATGGTTGAGTCGCGAGTATCGACACACGGATCTCAAGGGTTGGGTGATCGCGAACCGCGCCGAGTTGGTGTGGGCGAATCTCGTGCTGGTTCAAGCTTGGATCGCAGAAGGCAGGCCGCGAGGTGCGCAAAAGCTCGGAATGTTTGAGGATTGGGCGGACGTGCTGGGAGGGATTTTTGAGGTCGTGGGCATCGCGGGATTTTTGGGAAATCTCGCCGATGTCTACCAGCAGTCCGACCCGGAGTCTGAGGCGTTTGCTAGGTTCGTGACGGAGTGGTTTACCCAGTTCAAAGACGAACGGGTTACTGCTGACGACCTCCTGCCGGTTGCCTTGAACCATCTTGATCTGGGCGAGGGCGCGGAGCAGGCGCAGAGGATCAGGCTCGGCATAGTCCTAGCGCAAAACCGGGATCGGCTTTTTGGATCCCTGCGCCTCGAAATGGCCGAGAAATACCAAGGTAGCAATCGATACCGGCTGGTATCGATTCAGCCTTAACGGTCGATGGCAAATTGGTGGGGGTCGTGGGAGTGGTGGGGGCTTTTTCCCTCCCCTTGGCTCTCTTGATGATGACTCCTCTGATGATTAGGCGCTATGGATCAAGGGGGAATAACTCCCACCACTCCCACGACTCCCACCGGGACCGATGTAGGCGTGCATTGGGGGGGGGAAATAGGGCACGGATTTGCAGGAGCAGCGAAAATCACTTTCGATAGCAAAGGAGATCAATCCGATGGCAATGAAAGGCAACACGAGGTGTGCAGTTCCAGAGTGCAACAACCCAATTTCGGGTTACAACAACCTTTGCGATGAGCATCGCCTTCCCGGCATGGCCGTCACGGAGGATGAGAGCACGATGGTGATAACAATCTGGTACGCGGAGCACGGCGACGAAGTTGGCACCGTCGTCCTAAACGACTGGGCGCTCGGCAATCTGTTCGGTGGACGTGTCGGATTCGAGGTCAAGCTTGCCGAGCAGGGGTTTGTAAGTGTCCGCAATCTCGCCACACCCTTGGAACTGCAGAACGCGCGCCGGCCTTCTAAGGGAAAAAAACTTGGCAAATGGAGTGGTCCTTGGCTGACGCAATATGAGTGGGAGGTCGAGATCCCAAAGGGGCCAGAATGAAGCTTTATCACGTGACAACGCGCGACCGGGCCAATGCGATCTTGAGGGGAGGCTTCAAGGACGGTACAGCAAACTACATGACTGATCGAGAGTGGTCAGGTGCATGGCTTTCTGATCAACCCTTGGGCTGCAACGAAGGACTACCGCTAGATGCCGAGGTCGTGTTCGAGATTGAACTGGATTTACCGCAAGGTGCCATATCTGATTACGAATGGGTCGAGGAGGGGAAACCTTACCGCGAGTGGCTAATGCCTGCGGCCCTCATCAACAGACACGCGACCCTCCGCGAGTCGGGAGCAGAAGATAGACGCGAATCTGATTAAGAGAATCACAGAATCGTTCACTTGAAAAGCCGACTCTGACCCCTGCGAACCCCGCAGGTGCAGAAGATTCCCTGGCGCATCGGAATGGTCATCCGGGGCGGCGGTCTGCAAACGCTCGCTGGGTGTTGATTTTGGGACGCCTGTGCCCAAACTCTGCCCAAACAATGCGTACTGTCGGTTAAATGCGTGAACCACTTACAGCCCACCATGGCGCGCGCAGCAACGGTTCATCGGGTTCTAAATTTTGGCGATGTAAAGGGTTGCGGAAAATGTTGCCGCCGGGTTGGTTGGGCCGGTCGCTCCAACCCGAAGACGTGGGGAGAAACTCTTTAGGCCATCCTCAAAAGATGCGTGCATAAATGCTTTAGGCATACCCTCTTTATTTTTCAACAGCTCACTCCTGACCGCTTCGCATTCTTTCAGTTCGAGACAATTACTCTGGTGGCAGAATGCAAGTAAGTCAAAAGCACGTAGCACCGGAATCGGCAGGGAGAGGAAATTGGCCTCCAGAGTTTTAATCGCGCTAAAGTCATTGCTAAGTGCAGGCAAGCCAAGGGTCACACCTGCAGCGAAGGTGTAAGCCTCACCACGATGAACGTGCCCCTCGTATTGCGCACCTAAGCTCTGAAAGCCCGCCCATGAAGCTCCCACTCTTGATGTGCTTAGGAAAGATTGAAAGTATACAGGGTCGAGTACTCGGAGGATGTCCGCCTTCAAGGCCTTGTCCAGTTGATGAACGAACTTATCTTTGTATTTTCCCAGCCATCGTAACTCCAAATCTACTTCTTGGACTATCGCTGGTTGGACACCATAGAGATCCCTGAGCGTTTTGAAAGGCCGAACTTCATTGGCGAGGAAGAACTGTATGAGGGCGTCAGAATCGCAGAGCAGCACGGCAGGGTTTGGCATCCCCGTGGATTCCTTATTCTTCCACTCCCGCGTAAATATCCCCGAACCGCTCAACGACCTCCGCTTCATCAATCATGAGGTATTCCGCTGCCTTACCCAGACTTATTTGGCAGTTGTGGTATGCGTCAACGACCAACTTGACGTACCCGACCGGTAGTCGTATTGGCCTGGGGCTCAACGTGGTGGTCCTCTTCCCGAGCCATTCCTTCGCGTTGTCCGGGCCTATCGATTCCAAATACTCATCGGTCAAGAGTGCGTGGGGAGACGCGTCATGCAGTTCGCTGCTAATGTCAGCGCGCTTCAACTCCTCAGCTGTCTCCGGTGCGATCAAGCCCGCTTCGACGGCGGCATTAACAACGGTGCGCTGCTCAAGGTGCGTGTTGGCGACGAGTCGAGCCAATGATCGCGTCGATAGATTTGTCCATTTAATGCCGTTAGTCTGGGCGATGTGAACAAGAACCGATTTCGGCACAAGGCACTCTTGTGCGAATGCTTGAGCCCGCATCTCCAATGGGTCTGCTGAGTTCTCCCTATCGAGAAAGTCCAACGAAGCGCCGACGTAGGTCGACTCGAATATAGCGTGCCCGACTTCGTGCATCAATACCATGTTGCGCCGAAACCAGGTGACGTGATGTGTATTTGCAAAAACGCATGGTCGGGATGCGGACTGAGCGCCGACTGAAAAGCTGCAGCCCTCTAAGCGGGATTCTTTCAAAGGAGTTTCAAAAACCAACACCCCCAACGATCGCAGCAAACCACGCAAAACCTCGCCGCTGCCCTTCTGGCCGTAGGCTAGGCTGGTCCCCTCCCTAAACATCCGTGCGGCAGACCGGCCTTGTTCACGCGGAGCTGCTTGTAAATCGGTCGAGTTGCGAATTGACTCGAAAAGCGTTTTCCATTGCAGCGAGCGATTGCGAGTGACTGCTTCCAATTCGTTTAGATAGTGTCCAAGCTGGCGGATCATGACGACACATTCTCGGTCCGCATCGACGAGATCTGGCCCACGAAATTTGAACCAAATGGCGGGTGTCACGTCTTCTTCCTTCAGTCCTTTGGTCGCCTTAGAGGTCGCGCGCAGGACTGAAGGCGGCACACTGAACACAGCTGAGAGAAGGGGTAGCACGGATTCCGGAATCGGTCGCTGCCCTGCCGACCACTCCGCAAACACAGTCGGACTAATCCCAAGCAAACCAGCGCAGGTGTGGGCATTCAATCCGGCTGAATCAAGCACGACTTGTAGCATTATCGAGAACTCCGTTCGCTTTGGTTGAAGTCGAACGTGACAGGAGGCGCAGAGGTCTGCGGTCTAACCGTCGTGTTCAGTGTGGTGAAGTCCACTTAGAAAAGTACAACGGCAAAGCATACATCAATATACGAAGCCGTCAAGCGATTTCTTCAAATGCCTTTACAGGGCACTTCAACTCGCAGTGTAACCGAAGGTTTACAGACTCCTCAATTACCCCGGTAACCACTAGTATAGACGAGGCTGATCGCCAAAGGTTGCACTTTTAGACAGGGCCACCGGAGGGCCGAATCACGGTTCTTTAGGAATATCGACGCGCGGCGGACTGCTGATCCGGCGAGCGGGTTGAGATCGCTGGCCGGGCGCGGCTTTCACAGCGACTCTGCCCAAAGTGTGTCCGGGAAGATGAATCGGCCTCTCAGATCCTTAAAGCTTTCTACGATGAACTCATCGACCCGCCCTACCACGCATTATTCTTCCTCGTCCTCGTAGTCCTCGGGGATCAACTCGCAATGCACTTTGTCCAGCAAGCGCAGCACCTTTTTATCTGTCATCCTCGACACGTCCTCGCAGACCGTCCGCTGTCGGAAGTCAAACGGGTCCCAGTCCTCTGGGTGAATCTCCAACCAGTTCTCCGCATGTTTCTCCAGCCGAAGCACGACCCTGCCTTTCGACCAGAGCGGTCGGATTATGGCGAAATCTTCGAAATACAGTCCTGGCCTACTGTTCAGGGGGAGTAACGTTGACTCGTAAGCAGTGAGCGGATGGCTCTTGACGAAATCGATCAGCGCATCCACTTGCGCCCTCCTGCGCTCCAAAGCCAGCACCTTCTTCTTGACGTTCTGTTCCGGTCGCATGGTGGATATGATAGCTCGCCGAGTTGACTAGCCGGTCGGTGGGACTCTGGCCCGCCTCCTTCCGCGGCCTATCCACCATCCCCGATCGAACACCCAACCGTAGTGCTCAGTAATTCTTCGGTAAACGCGAGTGATCGCGGCGTCAAGATCGTGAATTATCACATCGACCTTGTCGTCCAACATTGTGCGGTCCAGAGTTGCGCGATGGATGAGGTCGTGTCGCGCAAGAATCAGCGAATCGATCGAATCAAAGAGAGACTGAGCTCGCCGGTGATACGGCTTTCTAAGCGCACTTGCAAGATCGAGTCCAGGGTCCAAACCGGCGAAATGCCGACAAACCACCGCAGGCCTTTGAAAAGGCAGCGTCTCGGCAACCTGCTCCTCAACCGTGTTTTTGCCGTCAGCAATTGCAAGGAGCTGATCCCCCTGTAAGCGCACGCCCTTCAGAAAAGATGCCTTTTTCGCAGAGTACCGAAGCAGCGCCACGAACGTGGACTTGAAGTAGTCCTCCACTGCAGCCACAAGGAAGGGCACCAAGGTGTTGTTAGCTAATACTCGTGGATCGATCTCAAGGAGGAACTCGAAGTTCTTGAGAGCCTTCGCTGTTTGCATTGGCTGGTGAGGGAACTCCCGTGCCTGATGACACGTGGACGCCTTTATCAGGTTCATCCCGAAACGCTCGAATGCGAGATGGCACCCCGAAGCAGCGGCGGTCGGAGGTCCCGTGTCCGGTTTGAGATACCTCCTCGGACCCTCGTCAGTGCGAAAACGTCCTCCGAAGCGTCGCTGTAGATCGGAGATTGTCCTGTTCTGGTGGATCAGATCGTAATAGCTTCGTGCGATCGGCGTGCGAGTGTGAACAACAACGTGTCCTTGCCCGTCGAGGTGCATCGACAACTCAACCCCACACCACGATCTATAGGCCGTGGTGTCGAACCAGTTGAACTGCTCGAACCGGGTAGACTCGAACTTCAGAACGCCGGACTTCTCGTATCCCAACAGCGCCACGAACTCGCGCACAGCCTGGGCACTGGCGCCTGCCGGAAGAACACTCTCAGACTCGTAGCTCATGCTCTGGAATTGTACTCAAGCTGGTCCGACCTCGCCCTGAAACTTAGAGTTGCATTCTCAGCCGTCCAAGACGTGGTGGGGTTCCGCCTCGCTTGACGCACTGGATGGAGAAAAATCGTGCCCAAACTGTGCCCATCACCTCTTTACAGGTTTACAGGTCGTCACCGGACCGCACACACTCCCCCACCCGCAGAATCGCAAGTGATTGCAAACTATAGAAAATGCAGAGGTGAAAAAAGTGGGTTGGACGATTAGAAAACCTCCGGGCCTACCCTTTCATCCCCTATCCATCGGTGTTTTCAGCATCTTCCGTTTTTGCGATGGTGCATTCGAAGTCGTTCGGTTGCGACCTGTTGCGCGGCATCGGGCAGAGTTCGGGCAGCGTTTAACTTGCCCGAGAACCCTGAGGAGTGTAATGTTTCACGGCATGAAAACAGTATGGACGTTGACGCTGCTCCTTTTGGCGTGCCCGATGTATGCGCAGGACGCGTCCGGTGTGGCCAGAGTCTACAAAGATCAATTTGTTCAGTTGCACTCAAGAACTACATCGATTCTGCATAGAGTCGAAGAACTCATGAGGGGCGATCCCACGGACCGCGCCATCCTCAACTTGGAAGAGGAAACGAGTGCACTCCACCAGCTTATCAACCACCTAGGCGAGGACACGCTTCGGTCGAATCTCGATGAATTGAAGAAGGGACACTCTCCCAATAAGACTTTCCTGTTCGTTTCATCCGGCTGCACCGAAATGGGTTTTGTTCTGGAGGCACTTGACAACTTCATGGACACCAAGGATCGGGCCTTTCTGGGATTCGCGAAACGCGGTGAGGACATCACTGGCGCGGTGCAGGAGATACTTTAGGTTCGCCGGGTGAAACGATCAGACGCAATTCGAAGTGTAGGGCCGAGCGTAGTCGCATTCGGTTCTCGGATTGCGTCTGCGAATAGACTGGCCCCTCCACCTTTCCCGCCGATCATCGGAACTGGCTTTGTAGTAGATTCGCGCGGCCTCATTGCCACAAACCGTCACGTACTCGAAGCAATGGAGAGGATTCCGCACGAGGCCCGATTTGTGATGGTGTTCCCACGGCCTGAAGTGCTTGACGAGACAATTTTCGCCGGAGTCCTGACGCGACCGATATTGCGAGCTTTCATACTCGACGCGGTTGAGGCTCCGGCTCCTCTTTTCGGTGAGGCGAACCCCGATGTTTCGTTTGCGGAGATTGACCTTCAAGGGCTCCCTAGTTTGGATGTTTCTGCCGAAGCCAACGTGATTCAAGTGGGTTCGGAGGTCGTTACGATGGGTTTTCCAATGGGCGAACAATACCTGTCGCCATATTCAACTGAGACTGTTTCACAGATCAGTCCGTTCGCACGCCACGGCATCATCAGCAGCGTACTGCCCTGCGAATGCAAACATCCACATGGATTCTCTATTGACGTTCTTTCGGAAGGGGGCGCGAGCGGTTCGCCGATCTTCCTCGCCGAGGAAGCCACGGTCATCGGGATTCTTCACGCCGGCGTTAATCACGCCCCTGTCACCTACGGCGTTCCTGGATGGATCTTGAAGCAAGGTCTGGATCAATTGCGCAGGGATTGGAAACCTATTCAGGCGAAGGCAACGCTGAATGAGGTTGTGGAGGCCGAGAAATCGACGGAAGCGAAACCGCTCGAATGGACGAGGATTATCCGGGTCCCGCCAGACAAGCAAGGGTAAAGTAAGAACGGCGGCCAAGCCGCATACATCAGCGCATTGGGATTGCACCTGCAGCTTGCATCCGAAGCTCTTTACCTAGTGCCAGATTCCGACCACCTCAGCCCGGCCCATGCCCTTTTCACACAGAATTTCATCCCAAGCGAACCGGCCCGCGCTGCCACATAAGAATCAGTTGCTTCGACACGCGCCACTCAGCAGAGTTTCGCCCATCGTGTCGGGTACAAACCGCGATCGACGGTTTACGGCGGAACCGGAACAGTGAAACGTGCCAATCGGGCACCGGTTTCTTCCTGTGGTGGAGTAAGGTTCGTCAAGCGGCACATTGCTGACGAGTCCGCATAGCGATGACAATTGGACCAGGGCTGCGAACCATCCTGGCCCGCGCCTCGCGTTCCCACCCTCTGTTTACCTCGTTTGCCTTGGCGGCACGTGGAAGTGGTTGTAGAAGTGGCCGCTGACCCGCGAGGTCACATACGACTGTCTGATCTTACAGGCGTCAGAAAATAAGGGTCAAACGCAGAAGGGGGTGAGAACAGGACGGGTGGAATATGCACCCCCTGATCCCCCTTCAAAGCACTCTCTACTTGATCGGCTCAGGGGGAGGGTTACCGCTTGCACGTAAGAATGTGAACAAATCTCTCATATAGTATTCGTGGCAAAAACCCGTGCCAGTGTTCTTTGGTCCCACGCCGCATGGGTCGTCCCCGCCGACGTGAAGCACTGCAACGGATGCTTTGTTTGAGACCCTACCGCAACTGGGAGAGATTCCTATGCCGTGCGCTGCCAGCGCAGGTACGGTTTCTTTCCAAAACCAATTTTTTATTTCCCCGGATTCTCGCTTGTTGAACGCGAAGACAACATGCAGCTTCCGATCTAATCCGGCCAGCAGGAGGTCTGAGTACGTGAAGTTCGAAAGGAATGTAAAGTCGTAGGTATCTCCATTAAAGACGGCGATAGTTTTATTTGGACAGTGCGGGGAGGAAGAAGTATCTAGGGTCGAACAACCTTCCAATTGCATCCAAAATTCTTGAGTACCCGGGGTTGCTATGTACGTGCTTGAGAGTACCGGGCTGCGGCTTATCATCATGAAATGAGCCGCACGAACGCCGCCACCCGACAAGCCTACTACATGAATAGAATGCCACGGATGGTTTAAGGCCGTATTTTCACTGCTCGCCAGTAACAGCGTTTTTTCTACAGCTCTAAGATCATCGAGTTCCCAAATTAAACCCTTGTTTCCGTAGAGTTGGCCCGTTCCAGCGGGAGGAATCGAGCAGTCCACCGGTTGGGGATAGGCAGAGTGAGTACTCTCACCTTGGTCGCGGTCATCAAATGTCACGACTGAATACCCCTTAATCGCCAGCTGAGCTATCACAGCGCCAGTCGCCGAGGGGCCGATTAACCCTAATTCCTGTTGGGATGGAAAGCAACTATAGTGTCCATTCAAGAAAAAGATTAGATCGGTCTTCTCAGGCTTCACTCCGGCATTCGTTAAATAAGCCACGAGGTGCCGCGTATCTCCCGATGCATCTGAAACGCTTATCGAGAATCTTTTTGTCAGAACGTCAACAGGAGTTGAATTTCCGCTGAAACCAGCCGGATAGTGAATGGTTAGATAACCCACCTGTTCGATGCTCGTCGTCGCTTCGAGCATGCGACTTTCCACTAGGGCGCGATACCGCGCACGAACCTCTTTCGCAGCTCTGTGGATACTTGATCCAGGGTGCAATGTTGATATCCAGTTTGTGCTGAGATATCCGTAAACCTCGGATGACGCCCTTTGGTCCTTACCGCGATTATAGGAGCAACCTTCTTTTTCGGTTTGGCAATCAGCGCATCCAGTTTGATGCAAGGTGGGCGCGAAGCCGGCGGAAACAAGCGGAGCGTTTTGCGGAGAATTCCCGACCGGCCAGGAGACCACATTATTTGGGATTGGGAAGCAACCTGAAGGCGAAGCGAACGGGTGAACACATGTGGGCGCGGCAATCGGTGATTGCTCTGAATGTCGACTTTGAGAAAATACTGTTGGGAAGTCAATAGCACATGAAATCAGTAACACCGTGGAAGTGAAACATCCGCATTTGGTGTTCATAGCGGCACAAGCATATATCCCTATTGTATGAAGATCAACAGTCCACGGAATCGGCTGCCGATATCTCACCGGCAAGAGAGCGAAGAACCGCCTTCGCATCATCACCGTTGCTCCTGGCGGAATCTATGAACTCCCTGCTGCGGAGTCTACACTAGCTTCACTGCTCCAATTGTTGTTGCTCAAGCACCTTCAAACAATTCGCAAGCTTGATTGCTCGCGCAGGTTTCTTGTTACAGATGTTCTGCAGCGTAGGCTGGTTGATTCCTTTGGCGCATGAATTCCCGCTTGGGGACTTTCGCGATCCGCGCCAATTGTTCGTCATCCGCAACAACATTCCCTCTCCGCCTATACTCGATGGTCTGAATTCCAGCAGCCTCAGATCCTCGCCCTCTTCCCAATGGCGGTCGGATTCCTTCCCAATGTAGATTGGCGGCCAGTTTGGACCGAAGTGCGGCGGGAGCCGTGGCGAGCCCGCCTCCATCGCGGTCAACGTTTGGTAGGTTCCGAGCCTGTGTTTGTGTCGCTTAAGCGATTCCCCGAAAAAGCTGGGCAATCGTCGTGTCCAATGTCTTGGCCAGAGTGTGCAAAGTCGAGATCGTCAGATTTTTCTCTCCGCGCTCGACTGCTCCGATGTAGGTCCGATGCAGCCCGCTGATGGCTGCGAACTCTTCCTGTGACCAGCCCTTGCGCGTACGCATCTTGCGGATCCGCTCTCCCAGTTGCCGCTGAATCTGTTGCATCCAGTTGATTCTGGGAGTACGCTACTTTTCGGTCTACCACTTGTGGATAGACCACTTATAGATAGCACAGCCTCCCCCACAGCTGACATGGGTTCGCGCAAACTCACCACGTCCGGCCCGCGCGGCCCAGGGGCTGTCAAAGAACCGCGCTTCAAAGGGAAACAATGGCAGAACGCAGTTCTCGTCAACGGCTAAACGCGCGGCGGGATGGCTACTCATCGTGAGCACGGTCGCACTCGTGGCCTGCGACTGGGGAGAGGGCAATAAGCGGAGATGGCGATGCGGGTTACAGGGCGTTCCCGGCGAACTCAATGATCCAGTTCCGAACGAACCAAGAAAACCATGGAGGCGCGGCGTGTCTATCAAGATGCTGGCGATGGCAATTACTGCCTTTGCCTTTTCCCTTGTGCTGAGTGGGTGCGATAACTTCCAAGCTAAACCTGTTCGGCCAATGAAGCAACCTTATCAACGATTCATCCCTGTCCCGCCTCAGCCAGAGAATCTGCAAGGAGTGCCGTGGTCGGGGGCGCTGGCATTAGACACCAAAACGGGGCAACTCTGTCAGACCTATCCGCATGAATTCGTTCCTTCTAACAATTCGCCGAGTCCTCTACCCTCCTCACCTCCGGCTAAGACAGCAGAGGAACTCATCCAAAAATATAATGCGGAGTCTCAGCAAGCTTTGGGGTGGCATGACATTCCCTTGTGTAAGCATCTCTTTGAGTCGCTCCCCGACTAAGGGCAACGCGAGGCAATTGCAGAATGCACGTGATAGGAATCAATGATGCGGGCACGCTTGGCGATTCCACGCTAACGCCAGCGACTCTTGGTGATGTGCGTAATCCGCGAATCTCCGCGTTCGTCGCCGCTGATCTTGAAGACGTGCGGATTCTGCAGTGTCGTTTTAATTCTGAACTCGCTTCGTTCTTGCTTGTGAACGATGAGGGACTTTCGGAGTTACGCGAGCACGACTTTACTATCACTCCCCTTGGGCAAGTTGACGACACAGAGATGTTCCGGCGACATCGAACCCCTCGTGGCGTCCGGGGATGGCTGCTGTTCTTTTGTCTCCTGCTCATCGTTGTGTTTCCGGCGACTGTTGTTTATCAGGTACGCGGAACGGTTGACCTGGTGCGACAAGGGGTCTGGACGGAACCCCCGCTAGTCGGGAGGATTCTTCAAGTTGCCAGCGTCGGACTTGCCGCCTTCAGTTTCACTGCAGGCTTGCTATTGTTGCAGAAGCATCGCAGTGCTGTGACCGTCGCCAAGGTGTTCCTGGTAGCAGTCACAGGTAATGCGATCGCTCTCTATTTGTGGAATGTGACAGCTCATTGGTCTACGCTCCCCTATGACTCCGTTATTGACTTGGCAGCAGCCATACTGGTTCGACCTCTTGTGTTCACGTTTGTCTGGTACGTGTACCTTGCTAATTCAAAACGTGTCCGGAACACTTATCCGTCCGCCCACCGCAAGAAACTTCAGACACACCAGCAATAGCGTCGGAGGCGACCATCGACGAACAAACTGATTCGGGCAAAACGCAACCGCCGCAGACGGTCACACCCCGATGGACGTGGACTGTGCAGTCTGAGAAAAGCAAACTGAACAGCGTAGGAAGGCGAGGCTGCATGTCACGCCAACAACTTGCCGCTATCATGTTTCTCCTGATCACGTGCTGCCTGCTTTGTGGCTGTGCAGCAAGTCAGAATGTGCTGAAGGACTCGCCTGCGTCTGATGGTTCCGTCGCCGGTTTCTGGCTCGGGCTTTGGCACGGCGCGATTCTGCCTATCACCTTCATCGGTTCACTTTTTCTAGACAACGTGAATGTGTATGAAGTGCATAACAATGGCGGCTGGTACAATTTTGGTTTCCTCTGGGGTGCGTTTATGGTGTTGGGCTGGGGAGGCAGTGCAGCTAGTCAATCGACCAACAGCAGGGCATAAACCTGCGCCGAACCCTGCACTCCGAGGGAGAATTCTCTTCCAAGATGGCAGTAGCCTCATAGCGGCACAGGTCCTTCGGTCCTACTCTTCTCCTCCGGCGATCCATCTCCCCAAGTAGCCTCCAGGCCGGTCGTTCTCTTAAACAGGTCGAGGATCTGGTGCTCACTCTTACGCAATTCCTCGATGATCTCCTTCTGTGGGCGCAGGCATTCCGTGACTCTCCGGGCGTCTCTGAAAGCGTTTATCAGCTCCATACTTTGGATCGTCCGCCAGGGCTCCTTCAGCGTAGCAATCCGACCGATTTCCTTCTCCAGTCGCACACTGTAAGGTGGAGGCTCCTTCCAGCGCACGCCTTCGATCTCGGACAGGTAGTACCTCAGCAATCCCGCCCGGTCGAACCTCTTGGGCTTGTGATATCTGTGTCGAGCACGGGCGAGGCTCTTTAGCGCGCTGAATGTGATCAACTTTCCGAACACGGGGTCAGACTGAACCGGGATCTTCCCGATCTGGCAATACTTCAAGACCTCACACTCTGTTACTCCCCACAACTTTCCCGCTTCCTTGAGCGGGATGACTGGTCGCATCTTGAGCGGTTGAAACATGTTCCTCAGCCACTCAGCCGCTCGCTGGCCGGGTCGCGCGACGATGGTCCACTCGAACATGGGGCTGGCCTTCACGACCCGAAGGTATTTGTTCTCAACCAGAGCGCGGAGGCGTTCTACCGGGGTCTCGATGAGCTGGGCGAGATCCCTGATTGAGATGGAGCCGATGGTGTTCGTGGTCAAGGCTTCCAGAGCGGTTTCCATGAGCACATCGTAACCGGACACGCGCGATTGACCGAGCGAGGTGGGAGGTTTATTTAGGCGCTGGAGAATTACCTAAATCATATTGGACCCTGGGGGGAAATTGCATGGTGAGATGGATGGTGTAAGTAGTTGATGATGGTGACGGTTTGTGGATGTTCCGAAGGGGTGGGAATTCGGCGAAATCGGCCCGATTGGGGGATTCGGCTCTCGCATCCACCCGGTTCCGGATGTTGATGTTTCAGACTGCGAATTGGGTTGCGACGCCCCAAAAAACATGGACTTAGTGTCCGGATAGCTCGTTATCTGACCCGGAAAGCGAGTTTCAACTTCCCAGAAGCCCGACTTTAGCGGGGATCACGGATCACGTCTGGGATTTGAAAGAACTGTTCTCCGCGTAAGATATAATTTCGGCCGTGACGGAAAAGAACTTCACTGTTGAGCAAGTCAAGGCCGCTCTGCTGGCCGTGCGAGACAAGATCACTCCCGCCCAACTCCTCATGCTGAAAGGGCACTATGGCTGTCGCATCGCTTCGATGGGGAAAATAGCAGCCTTCGGCGGTTACGGGGAGAACTTCAAGACGGCGAACATCCAATACGGCGGACTCTGTGGCCGGCTCGCGGAGCACTTAGGTTTCACGCCGGAAGGCAAGTGGTCTAAGACCTTCACGATAGCGACTGTTCTGCATGACCAGCCGGATGAGACTGGAAATGCCAAGTGGCGGATGGATGACGTGGTAGCCACCGCCCTAGAAGAACTCGGATGGGTTACCCGGAGCACTGTTTAGGGCCAACGCAAATTTCGGCCACTACCGATTTGATCTGTTCTGATCGTGGATTGCGTGGAATATAGACTTTGATTTCCTCTGCTGGTCTAAAGTCGCCAACCATAATGACAGCTGCCTTCCAGCGCTACATCGGCATCGATTATTCCGGCGCTCAAACCCCGACTTCTAGCCTGAAGGGGCTGCGTGTCTACGAAGCTGACTGTGCAACAACTTCGCAGGAGATTGCCGCACCTGCTGACCCGCGAAAGTACTGGACTCGCCGGGGTATCGCTGAGTGGTTGGTTGCGAGCCTGGCAGCAGGGCCGCAAACGCTTGTCGGCATCGATCATGGGTTTTCATTTCCCCTGCAATATTTTGAGAAGCACTGTTTGCCGCATAACTGGCCATCGTTTCTTGACGACTTCCAGCGGCATTGGCCGACCGACGAGGATCGCACATACGTGGAGTTTGTTCGCGACGGTATTTGCGGAAACGCCGCCGCTCGTACTGGGAATACCCGCTGGCGCCGGATCACGGAATTGCGAGCAAGAACAGCCAAGTCGGTGTTCCACTTTGATGTTCAGGGATCGGTCGCGAAGTCCACGCACTCCGGACTCCCATGGTTACGATATCTTCGGCAGTATCTCGGCGACCAGGTGCATTTTTGGCCGTTCGACGGCTGGGCTGTGCCACGAGACTGCTCGGTAATCGCGGAGGTCTATCCCGCGCTGTGGAGTAGGAAATTCGCGACCGAAGGACGAACTCCCGACCAGCACGACGCTTTCGCGATCGCCGAATGGATGCGACGGGAGGATGCAAAAGGTACGCTGATGCAGTTCTTCACTCCTGAACTTCAACCATCCGAGCGCAAGACCGCTGAGGTCGAAGGATGGATACTCGGGATAACGTAGGCGTTGGAAATCAGCTCGATTACCGGGCCGCCAAAAAAGGGAATCTCAAAGATGAAGCTCGGCGGATTTTGAGTTCCACAGTGGGTTCTGAACCGTTAGGAAAATTCTCTACTCTACTTGATTCTTCAACCGCTTACAAGCACGCCGATTCCCACCGTTATGATCCGTTCTGCCGCGTTTTGAGCATGGAACTACTACAGTTTTACTACAGTGGACCGAAGCAACTGGAACTCGCTGACATCTACGTTCACACGGTAGGGTTTTTCGAGAGCAGGTCAGCCCAGCCCTGGAAGTGTTCCGTTTTTGTAACGAGTCAAACTAGGCTCAGGATAAGGGAAGTGACGCCTATCGGCAAGGCGAGCGAGTGCGCCATGCCGAGAACGACCACCCAATGTGTATTGAAAATGGGCAATTTAGAGACGATATTCCTGAAATCGTAACAACAGTAGAAAACAAAAGTCAGCCATGCTACAGGCAGGTACCATGGGCGCTCTTCCACTAGTTGCACGCCCCCGGGACCCACGAAGACTTGGAGATATCTTATGCGCAACCTCGCTGTCGTTCTTGTGATTCTGTGCGTTTCGACACCAACCCTGCCAGCAGCGGTTGCTCAGACTACGCCGCCAGCCGCAACGCAGCCAACCACCTCAACCGACGCCTCCAAAGCGACCGGCCAGCGGATCGGTACGATGGTATCTGCTGCCGTTGATACCGCATTTCCAGTGATCGGAAAGATTATGGACCTATTTAAGACCAAGAAGCCTGATGAGAAAACGACTCAGGCGGATGTGCAAAAAGCTGTAAAAGCAGCGCAAGACGAGTTTAAAAAAACCGCTAAAGAACAACTTCAGCCAGTGGCAACAGTCTCCAAAGAACTTGGGGTCATTCAGGCGTTTGCCGCCGCAGGGGTAAAGGCGCGAGCAAATATCGCAACCATAACGAGTTTACTAACACAGTCTACTCCTAACTACACCAAGATTGCGTTGGAATGGAAGATAGCTAAGAACAACCTTGCAGATATTCTGACCCTGAAACCCGCCGACATTCGTGCTATTAGGGAACCTACAATTCAAGAACGTTGTCTGGATCTACAGAGCTCGCGTAACGATTTGATGGTCCGAATCGACGCAAGCCTAACGGAAGCGACTAGCAAAGATCCAAAAGATTTCTCAAAACAGGAATTACAGGATCAAATATCGGCGATGTCCGCGTTGCTGAAGGGCTTCGACTCGCTAGCAGCTATCGAGCTTGCGACGCTGCAGGATGACATCGACGGCCTGAGCAAATGGGCGAATGGTTCTGCGGGCCTTCCCAAGAAAGAAGCGCCACTCAAAGCACCTAGTCCCAGCCTTCTGGAATTCGTAACCGCGGCGCAAACTAAAATTAAAAAGGCTCTGGAGCAGCACTAGAGCCCATGATTCGGTGCCCCAAACTCGCCGCCGGCCTCGCGCTGCTTGCGCTTCTGCATGTCTGTCATTGCCATGCGCAGAGCGATACCCCCAAGTTGAAAGTGGCGATCGTCGCGGTGACCGAGTTCGATGATAAAGACCTACAGGATCAACTGTTGACCGATTCTATCAAGAGCGCGCGCGACGGTTTGATGGGCTTTTTCGAAAAGAATTTTAATGTTACTCCGACGGTCTTTACCGTTCACGACGAAACAACGTCAGACTATCTGAGAACTTGGTTGTTTCGGGACCTGTCTAATGATTCGACCCCTTCAGTTCACCTGATCTTTTTCTTAACCCATGGGTTTGCGGTAAATAATCCGGACAGATCAAGTTTTAAGCATGAGATCTTTCTGGCGACTTCAGAGACGGACTCGAAGAATTTCTACGGAAAGTCAATTAGGGGTGCGGAATTGATTGAAGCGTTCCAGAACTTGCCGAAAAGGTCCATCATGTTTCTTTTCTTGGATTCTTGTGGCTCCGGCGCAATCGACGGCGAAAACCTGCAAAAGACCTTAACTCTCCAGCCCGATTTTGCGACTAGATTGATGATCCTCGCATCTGCACTGCGAGATCAGTCCGCGTTTCGGGCTAGGTTCTCCCAAACATTGCTAACTATTTGGCAGAGTCTCAAGCCTGAGTGTCACAGCGGACGGACGAATATCGAGAAGTTTCTTACTGCCTCTATAAAAACTGCCCCCGGTGTCTCCCCGGATGTTGAGCAAAATGTCCGCCTAGTGGCTCCAGGTGCGCCTGATTTTTGCATTGAATCTTTTAACTACACACAACGGCTAGCATTTCTCTTCAACGCCGCCCCGGATGATGCCAGCTTGAGCCTCCAGGCGGCTGATTCGTCGATCCAAGATGACCTAGTAGATATGCGACCCGGAGAATTGAGGCCGGTTCTTTTACGCCCAAAAACCTATACGATGGTTGCCAAGCGCAAGTCTACTGATGTCAGTGACGGCTCTCAGGTTGAGACACTGGAACTCAAGGATGTGCCCGTCGCTATAAAAGTGTTCTTTAGCAATGACCCCCTGGATAAGGCAGAAGCCGATCAGAATGTGGCCGATTACCTAGATTCCCGAGAGATCTATTTGCAACAAGCCGACAATCTGCATGAATCGGCAGCAAAAATCGGCGGAGCTGTGAGCGCCGTGGTCGAGACGAAGACCAAGCGGCTCGCGTCTGAGGAGCTTGCCGCCATTGCCCTACTTCGAGATGCAAGCGCGAAGCTCCAAGCGACCCAACAGGCTATACGTGAGGCAGAGACGGCGCAGGCACACATCAGAGGACAATTGAGAAGTGGAAGCGGCGTTGGATTTACCGGTAGCGAGTACGGAGCAGTACGCATAACTCCCGAACAAGCAAAACAACTGGATGAAGCGAAACAGAGACAACAAGCAGCCGAACTAGATAGTAAATCTGCAGCGGAGCAGCTGAAGATCGCAAAGCGTAAAGAAGCGACTCTTCGACTAGCTCGAAGATCTCTGGAGGCCCGCAGGGCTAGAATAGCAAAGCTTCGCAATGCAGCCGAGGAAACCTTGTCCAAAAAGACGGAGGTCCAACAACTCCGTGAAAAACTCACTTCGCAGTTGGCGAAGACGTTTGGCAGTACACACTTGGTGGGAGAGAGGATTATCGTTCCACTTGGGAATGCGAATGAATTGAGTGGCGATCAGACAGATCAGTTTTCGCAGTTGTTTACGGTTTCTAACAAATATTCGCTTCGGTTCGAGCTGGAGCTGATCACCCAATCGCCTATTTCCATATCTGAACAGGTTAAAGCACGACAACGAGTCGAAACACTCTTGAGGATTTTCCAGCGGAACGGACTGTTAACGACTGCGGTGGCTCGCGCCGAGTGGGTCCCGGCCCGCGACCCGGCCAATGACGAAAATAAGGGACAGGTACAGGTAGTTCTTTCTTTGCAATAGGGTTGGTTTTATTGTTTTCTTACTGCCGTCTCCTTGAAGTCGAGGGTCTCCGTCTCGCATGGTGAGTCGAGGGCGCATGAGGCGATCACGACTTAGTTCGGAAGCGACGTCTTGGGCCATGCATGAAATCCCGGGTGCTGCGAACGGCTATCACACACACCATCTCAATGATAGTGTCGGGACTCGTCGCCCTCTAGAAATGTCCGGCCCGCCAAGCAGAGTCGTTCCTCCGCCGAGGGATTTGCGTCTTGCGGTAGGCGGGTGGCCCAACCAAGTTGCGGTTTGGCATTAAGGACGCACAAATCTACAAAGAAAGATTCGTTAAGTCAAGTGCACGAATCACTCATGGGGTTGACGCTTCCCGCCGCCATCAGGCACGAACGTCACATTCCTCACCATCAAGGGTTTCACGGCGGAGCTACAAGACCGCGCGGGATTAGAAAACTACACATTCCTAACCCCATGAGTCGAAATCGAGAAGGCCAATCTTTACGGGCTTTGCACGAGAGCCTTCTGCGCAGGTTTTCTAACGCCGCTGCCATAGAGGTATAGTGGAATGGTGGAACACCTCCTCCGCGCGGGAACAGGCGGACCCTCCACCATATGCCTGAACGTCAAGTTCTATCCAACCAGTTTAAGTTGAGCACCCTATCGGCCCACACGGCGACGATCTTGCATGACTCGTTTGGGATTCGAGCTAGGGAGTGTCGCCCGGCAGAGCAAATAGGTTCCGCGCTAAAGCGTCCTCGCTCTTGTCGTGGGTCTGCGACTTCCAGTAGGTCAAGTTGTGGCAATCCCTGCACCCGAAGACTGACGCGCCCGGCGGGAGATACAGCCGTCCTGCGCGCCTGCCGCATACCTTCCCGTCACGCAGGATGGGGCATCGAAACCAATGGCGCTTTCCCCCGAGGTGCGGGCGCGTGGTGGTGACCGGGATCAGGCACTCTTCCAGGAGCCTTAACTCGCCGCACAGGAGTGCGTCTTGGCGGCGGATGCGGATCGCCAGTCCGTCCGCGTCATTCTGAATCGAGTAGTCAACTTTTCCCAGAGAGCCCTGGGAGACTGTCCAAGACGAGTTGTCCGTAGTTCCCGACGGACATTTCCACGTTCCAGAGCGGTTGAACGATTCCACGGTAAGCGGTAGACACTGCTCCACCGTCAATCTGCTTGACCAACATGGCCTTCCCATTTCCCTACCTCCTGGACATCGCGAATCGTTTCCGAAAATCATTTGAGCGCGCGACGACTGTGCGCTGACCATGGGAGTGGGAGGCCGTTGAAAACAAAGAGACTCGTGCGAATTTTCGCGTCGAATTCGCGCGATTTTCTCGTCCCTTTCGCACAGAATAGGCGAACTCGGGGACTATTTCAATGATTTGTCGGCGCGGTGACCGTGATCCACTCTTTGCTAGTGTTTCTGAGCGTAAGGAATCCGGTAGCCGTGATCGTCTTCGTGCAGCTTTCCCATGCCGCCACTTGTCGCTTCGCAAAAACCCGGCGGGCGACACCATTGTCACGCGCGATGAGCCGCTAACCACGATCATTTGTGTGGTTTGGCGCTGGTGTGAAACGTTGGTTATGAATCGGGCGAAAACGTGTGTGTGATTGCTGGCATGAAAACCCGCCATTCCGGGAAACTTTTTCGGGCGTTTTGAAGGCAATTTCCCGCGTCATCCCGCGATAAGTGTAAGGACTTCCCCAAGGCGGGACAAACGGTTGAGGGGAGAAGGGAAAGAGATGGTCTCAGAGACACCCTCTGTGAGTGGGGGTGTGTGGATTTTGATTTGTGCTGAGCGCGCGGGGGCGCGGAGTGGAGATGTGTGGATTTTGAGGTGGGGGCGGGGGTGCGCGCGTGTGACGGGAGCGCGGGGGCGAACGGGAGCAGGAGTTCTTTGGGTAGCGAATGAGTTAATGCTTCTTGCGCGCTTTCTTCTCCAAGATGCCGCGCGCAGCAATCCGAGCCAGTGCGATCTTGCACACGGCTTGTACTTTTCTGTTGACTTCCACAGTTTTAGCAACTAGTCTTGCGCGCAATCAGCGAGCGGGATTCGCCAAGGGGGCGACGGATTCTCGGTTCCGTCAGTGATCCTGATCGCTGCTTCCCTTGAAGTGTGAATGGATTGCGCCCATGCGAGTTGTTCGCGGCGCATTTGTGCGGACCATTGATTTGCGTGGGTAGTCCGGCATTTGCCGGGTGGGCCGATCTGTTCATTTCATCAGGAGGAAGGTCGATGGCTTGCCTCGGATCAGGGTTATACCCGTTATTCAGCGAATGTTCAAACGCAGTCCTTCCCCAGACCGCTAAGCGCCGCGTCCGATTAGGTTCACTCGCGAAAACTCTTCTTTTTGTTTTAGGTGCCTTAATCGCCTCCCAGCATCTAGGGGCACAGGTCAGCGAATATGAGTTGACCACGCCAACTATGGCTTCCGGACCATCACTACCCGTCCCCTATGACGGCGTAGCTGAAAAGGTCAATCTTTCAAACGGGAACTTGAGCGTTAGCATCCCTCTGCTCACTCTCCCAGGGCGTGCAGGCAACAACCTGACGATTGCCATCAGCCACGACAGTCAGACGTATCACTTGCAAACACAAGCGTTCGATCAAGGCGAGAATGACGGTCAGACGAATTACATGCAGTACGTAGTAGGTTACCAACCCGCGGATTCGTTCCCCCAAATGCCGGGGAACCCTTATTGGCGACTCCAGATACCGACGCTTATCGCATATCGCGAGCTAGATGCAATATTGTCGTACTGTCCGGCGGGGCCACCTTGCGCTGGCGCTTCCCCGGTCTATACGGACCACTTCGCATACCTGGACTGGGATGGGACTCGGTATGATTTTGGCAACTCGGAGCTCTGCTATTGGGTTGGTCCTTGCTCAGAGTATCAACCACCTGCCAGCGTATTGTCGCCGGTTCATGTCAGCTACGTCACCGGTACGACGTATGGGATACCTGGCCTGCAGTCATTCAGCGGCTACGTGAAGCTAGACACCACCAACACAAGTAACGTTGTGCTGACTGAGCGCGACGGGACACAGGTCCATTTCAATCTCAACCTGAACCTCGTGAACGGGCCTTCTCCGATGACGGAGACCACCGGGCAATTTCTTGGGCCGATGGCGGTCGCTTTCACCGAGATTGTGGACAGGAACGGGAACATAACGACGCTCACTGTATCGCCCTCCTCGTATCTGCTCACAGACACGCTCGGAAGGCAGGTAACGATCAACAGTAGCGGAGTTACCTATCCAGATGACACCGTTTCCGCCGGAACTCGTCTCATCGCTTTTGGCCCAGGGCCAGCAGCAACATCCAACGCGCTTTCATTGACTGCTTCTGGGTGCAACCTGAATTTTCCATACGAAACTAATTCCGGTCTCCCACCACCCACCACGACGGTGTCGGGCTCGGAAGGCCCAACGACGACGATTACATTCCCCAACAACGAAGCGATCACGTTCGGGAATGATGGCCTCGGTGCCTTGAGCTTCATACAGTATCCCGATGGGGGCTACAAGCGATTCACCTACGGCATTGAGACTCTTGCAGGATACGGCACCCGGTACGAGCAAAGCGGTCTTCCACCCGCTTTCTGCAGCAGTGCTAACGCACGGGAGGTTACCGCCAAGTTTGAGTGTCCAAGTGGAACCTGCGGTTGCATGCAAAGTTCTTCTACTTCAGCTTGCACCGGGGAGAGTCAGACCACCTACACACCGACTTTGATCAATCCCATTCCTGCGACAGAGGAATTCGGAGCCAATCAGCAGAATGTAGTGCAATCCTACGATTTCAACGTGCCGAACAATCAAGGGCTGCTGAAGAAGGAGGTACACTCTTTTCAATTCGGCTGCTGGTACGTACCACTGGAGACGAGCTCGCAGCTCTACGGCGGTCAAGGAAACTTGTTAAGGACGACAGCAACGAGTTACGCCAACAACTGCCTTTCCCCGTCTTCCGTCACCACGACCTACAACGATGCGTCGCCCGCTGTTTCCACGACGGTCTCGTATGGCTTTCCAACAATAACTCTTCCGTCGGGCGGCAGCACCCTGAATTTTGACAAGCCAAACTCTGCTAGTTACACGGATTTCACTGGGTCAGTTTTGAAGTCCGAATCAACACCGTTTCTGTGGCAGTCGAATTCGAACTACGGATTGGGCGGATCTTACCTGCTCGACCTGCTTTCGTCCAAATCGGTTTCTGGCGGAGGCGCGAGTGCCACTACGACCTATGGCTATGACGAGTACGCCCTCCAAACGTCCGGTGTCAGCTCCTCGCTGCACACAACAGGCGCCTCGCCACCGGGTAATCAAACATCGGTACATCGCTGGCTAAACGGATCGGCCACCCAGACCACAAACTGCCCAGTCGCAATCAGCAGTGGCGGGTACGCGGTGAGTTACAAACAGTATTTCGACACGGGCAGCTTGTACGAGTTCACGGACCCCTGCGGAACACAGGCTGGGACCGCTTCGCACACTTGGACATACGCATATTCGTTAACCAATGCTGGGGCCTATCCAACAACAATCACGAATCCCCTGGGCCAGTCCTTCCAGTACGGGTACGATTTCAGCAGCGGTGCGTTGACTTCCGCCACAGACCCCAACACGCAGACGACCACTGCGACCTACGTTCTAAGCCGCCCAACTCAGGTCAGCTATCCGGATGGTGGTTCGACCAGCTTCTGCTATACCGACGTGGGTGGTGCAACCTGCTCAGAAGGTGCCCCTCCATATTCGATTGTTACGACCCAAGTGATATCGGGCTCGACTAAGAAAACGACAACGAACCTTTATGACGGTTTTGGCAGACCGTCGCAAACACAGCTGAAGTCCGATCCCAGCGGTGTGGACTACACGCTCACCACCTACGACGCACTGGAGAGGAAGTCGCAAGTTTACAATCCGACGCGATGTTCCTCCATTACCACGAACTGCGGCGAGACCACTTGGGGCTACAGCACCACCAACTACGACGCACTGGATCGAGTCATATCTGTTGTCGAGCAGGATGGCTCCTCTGTCTCCACCGGCTACGGCATGACACCTGCTTCGGGCTCTAGCAGGTATTGCACAGCAGTGACCGACGAAGCGGGACACCTTAGGAAGTCCTGCTCTGATGGGCTTGGACGACTCACTGAAGTAGACGAACCCGGCAGCGGGGCGCTAACAAGCGATACGCCGGGAACGGGAAGCGTGACGATCAGCGGAGCTGAACAAGGAGGGGGAACCCCGAGCACAGGGAGTGTATACATCAATAATTATTACGGGAGTAGTTCCTCTAGTGGTTCGATTTCCATCAGCGTTGCTGGGACTATTATTGCAACAGTCGGCTACGGTCCATACGAGCCAGGGTGCCCGATTGCGGAAAATCTCGCTGCGCAGGCAAGTGGCAATTCGCTTGTGACTGCATCCTCCAGTTGTTCATCTGGCAGTACGGGACCGGATGGCACCGTGAATCTGACCAGCATAGGCATTGGCAGCGGCACGAACTACTCCGTGGCGGCAACACCATGCACAGGACCGGTTTGCTCCGCCGTAAGCACTGGTCCAATGACCGGGGGGACGGGTGCACCATACGATAGTGGCACCGTCTCCGTGACCGTTGCTGACTACACCGCCTCGGTGTCCTATGGACAGGGAAGCACGGCAGCTTCCATCGCTTCGGCGCTAGCATCTGCCTTTTCCGGTGCCGGGTCGCCGGTGACGGCATCGGTGTCTAACGGCACCATCAATCTGACGGCTAACCAAACCGGATTTGAATCAAACTATGCGCTAAGCGCTTCGACAACATGGAATAGCCAGCAGTTTAGCAACTCTTCTTTTACGGCAACGCCTTCTGGGGCGATGCTGACAGGCGGTAGTGATGGGACGCTTGGTAGCGGTCCGCTCATTACTCTATACACCTACGATGCTCTCGGCAATCTGACCGGCGTCACCCAGAATGGCAGCAACAGCGCGAACGCCCGTGTGCGGACATTTACGTATGATTCGCTGTCGCGCCTGACCAGCGCATCGAATCCGGAATCCGGCAACATCGCCTACGCCTACGACGCCGACGGCAACGTCATCACCAAGACAGCACCCTTGCCGAACCAAACCAGCTTCCTGACGGTCACGACAACTAACACATATGACAATCTGAACCGGCTTATCGAAAAGCAATACATGGACGGCAGCAAATCTGACCCCTACACGACCATGGCCCAATACGCATATGACGGCAATGCCCTGAGCGGTTGCACGATTGCACCGCCTTCCGACACGGACAGTTACCCCATAGGGCGGCGCACATCGATGTGTGATGGTTCGGGAGGAACGTCCTGGATCCATGACAAAATGGGCCGAGTGAAGCAAGAGAGGCGCTCCATTGGGGCGGAAGGTGTCAACCACTATATCGACTACACCTTCAATGTCGATGGTTCGCTCGGGGTTTTGCAGACTCCGCCCATGAAGACTCTCAATTACACCTACAGTGGCGCGGGGCGAGCTACAAAGCTCATAGATTCCACCGACAACATCAATTTCGCCCTCAGTGCGACCTACGCTCCATCCGGAGGATTGGCCACAGCCACGCTGGGTTCGGCGAGTAACTTTTCCGGATTTTCGGTCACAAATTACTACAACGACCGCTTGCAGCCGATTCTGCTTTCGGCCACGAATTCCCAAACAGGTGCAACCGTTTTCAGCGACTGCTTCGACTTTCACTTGGGCGTGGCGATCAGCTCTAGCCAGACGCCACCGTGTTCGGTCGCGGCGTATAACCCTCCGGCAGATAATGGAAACGTGGGTCAGATCGCGAATAACCGGACCAACACTCGCACAGCGAATTTCACTTACGACTCGCTGAATCGGATCGCAAGTGGCCAATCGAGCGGCACGGGAAGCACAAGTTGGGGCGAGACCTACGTGATTGACGCCTGGGGCAACCTGACCAACATCAATCCAATCAGTGGAAAGAATTACGGCGAGAATTTTCAGGCAGCCCCGGCGAGCGTCCAGAACCAGCTCAACGGGTTCTGCAATGACGCGGCGGGAAACCTCATACTCAATATTCTGTGTCCGCAGAATCCCGTGCCAGCGTACGTCTATGATGCGGAGAACCGCCTGGTTTGGACTTTGGGCTACCGCTACATTTACGACGGCGATGGAAAGCGCGTGGAGAAGTGCCAGGCGGCGAGTGCGACCACAGCTTGCCCCACCAGCGGCACGACTGGAACGCTCTACTGGCGCGGCACCGGCAGCGACACGCTGGCCGAAACCAATCTGGGGGGCAACCAACAGGAAGAGTACATTTTCTTCAACGGCCAAAGAATCGCGCGGCGCGACATATCTTCGACGGGGGGAACCGCCGGCTTGCACTTCTATTTCTCGGATCACTTGGGATCGCACGCCGTGGTTGAAACTCTCACGACGAGCGGTGCAACCAGCTGCGATCAGGACATTGACTACTACCCCTACGGTGGCGTGGAGGAGGACTACTGCGCTGCCGTGGCGCAGAACTACAAGTTTACGGGCAAAGAACGGGATGCGGAATCCGGCCTGGATATGTTCGGTGCACGCTACTATGCGAGTACGATGGGACGCTTCACGACGCCGGACTGGTCATCGGTGCCCACCGCGGTGCCTTACGCATACTTTAATAATCCACAAAGCCTAAACCTGTACGGCTACTCAAAGAATGATCCCACTACCCTGACCGACCCAAACGGGCATTGCACAAACAATGGTGAGCAGAAGAGCGCGTGGTGGTGTTTTTGGAACCTTTCAGATCAAGACAAAAAGCGCTACGCCGATCAAGCCAGGAAGAATCTCTCATCAATGCGCGGTTTACTGATCAATGGCCAACCCGCGAGCCTCTGGACAAAGACGGCCACCAATCAACAGTTAATCGACGCACAAAGGCAGGTGGTGCACTCTCTCGCTTTGAACGACTGGACAGATTTGTTCAGTTCCAGCGGACTGCAAGTAGCTGCAGCTATGAAGACGCAGTGGGGTTGGTCAGGTCAGCAATCCTACAATGAGGCCAAGGACCTGCTAAACGAGGTAAATACTCCTCAAGGAACAGTTGATCGTACGAGTCTAAATGGGAAGGTTCCAACCGAGGAAGAAGCAGTGAAGATGATCGAGGATGCCGGGGGTGAAGTCCGTGACGTCGAAAGAGTCGGGCATGCGGAGGGCGGAGTAACCCCGCACACGTATCCCCACATTAACTACACTACCGCTTCGGGCGTGAAAGGAACTGTCGCCATCCAGCCATGAGCGAACCATTGCAAGGGGCAGTCGACGAACTCGAATCCTACTTGCCCGAGTTAGCTCGGCAACGTGCGTCAGATGCGTTCGTTAACGACGTATACGAAGCGGCGCACTACTGGTGCGAACTTGGCCGTTGGGTTCTGGAGAACAACACAAAAGTGAACTATCCGGAGCGTGTGCGCGGGGAACGTGAGCTTCTGGCCAAACTTCAGAGGGGCCTACAGAACAAGTCCGCAGAAGAGCAACTGAGATACGGACGGCTGCTTAACACAGGTGGAGGGATTCTCCGGATCGTGGGAGCAGTGAAGCCACCTAGAGACGGGCATCTAGGGTTTCTGAGAATCGTTCGAGCATGCTTCCAATTTTTGCAACTGGACTACGGCTTTTCGATAGCAGATGAGCAGCCTACGAGCATTCGATTCTCGACAGGCGCAGTTTACGTCAAGCTTGAGTACTCCAGAGACCCGTGGTCGTCTTGTTTGTTCGGTCCTGAAGCACCAGAACCAAAACACTTTTCGATAGCAGACCTGCTGTTTCTGAACCATGATGAGAGATACCGGTCTCTGCCAGAAAAGATAGCGGTGGCCACCGAGAGCGAAGTGGAAACCTGGTTCAAGTTCGTTGCCGATGTCTTCAGGCAATACGGGCGTGCAGCCCTAAGGAATGAGCCTGGAGTCTTCGAGCGACTTGTGGAGGCACAGGCAGCACGTGATGAAGAGTACAGGCTAAAGATGGAAAAGCTGCACGGGTGACCAGGTGGACGGGTGGCCCAGGCTCTTGATCTCACTTGAATCACCGACGCAGCGGGTGCCCCGTCCTTCGCGGACTTTGCGAAGGGCGGGAGTCGGAAACGCCTGCACAAGTGGGTGGATCACGCCACGGCGATCCCGGAACGAGTCTCCATCCAGCCGTCGCACGAGCCTCTATGATGCGATATACTTCCGCCCTGCTATGACGGCACGCACTCTTGTCGCGGCCCTGATGCTCGCTCTGTTCGGTGTCCCTCTGTCCGGTTGTGGGGGCGGAGGCGGCAGTTCGAGCGGAGGTGGAGGAGGCGGCGGTGGTGGAGGTTCCGGGCTGTCCATTTCCCAGCTCTCGCCTTCGACTGTGATGACTGGCCTTCCCGTCGGCGGGCTGACACTGTTGGGCACGGGGTTCACAAACCAGTCCATGGTGCTAGTTGACGGTGTGCCCGTCACTCAGACGAACCTTACTGCTCCAGGCACTCTGCAGGCGGAGACGAACGTCTCTATGTACGCCACGGCAGGTACGCATCAAATCACGGTGCAGAATGGCGGGCAGACCTCGAACTCTGTGACGCTCACCGTCTACACCCCGCAGCAAGGCCCATTCGTGATGCAGGCCATGCCGGGGTTCGACGTGGGAAACAGCGAGCGACTAGCCACGTTTATCGCCGCTGCGGACGTTAACGGCGACGGCCTTGCCGATGTCATCATGCCCGGTCCGGGGTTGACGAATTCGCCGAGTATCGCCATTCTCTATGGTCAGGCGGACGGCACACTTTCGACGACGCAACAGATCGCGGTTCCACTGCCGCCCAGCGCCGTGGCTGTCGCCGATGTGGATGGAAACGGCACGCCCGATCTGGCTTTGATCAGCGGTTATGTCGGGGGTACGACCCTTACCGTGAGCATCTTATTGGGCGATGGCCACGGCAACTTTCAGCCGCCAGTGGCGCAGCAAACCATCCCTGCGAGCTTTCCGGGGCAGGCATATCTAGTCGATGTGGATGGGGATGGCCAGCTCGACTTGGTGTTGAGCATTGAAGCGCCTTACGGAGGCTCGTCGAGCATCGTCTGGCTGAAGAACACTGGCGGAAGTTTTGCTGCACCGGTCACCTTGGCGTCAACTTACGACAACTATTACTTTGCGGTGGCGGACTTCAACCTCGACGGAAAGCCTGACATTGTGTATGTCGCGCCGGGAACGACCCAGTCGATTCACCTTCTGCTGAATCAGGGCAACGGCAAGTTCCACGATCAGGTGGCCGGTGGGCTGAATGGCGTTGTTGGGGTGGTGAACGTTCTTGACTTCAATCTTGATGGCATTCCCGATCTGGTAGTGGCGGTATCGTATGGACAACAACTTTATTCGTTTAAGGGGAATGGGGACGGCTCGTTCACGCAAGTCGCAGTTCTCAAGACGCCCGGAGTCACTCAGCTTGTAACAGGGGATTTCGACCACGACGGTTTCCCAGACTTGGCAGGGCCGGGTGGGAATGAGCCTGCGGAGCTGTTGTACTTCTTCGGTGACGGACAGGGAAACTTTGTTATGCAAGCGGTGGTCGGGCCAGCAGGACAATATGCCGCTGTGGGCGATTTTAATGGTGACGGCATTCCTGACGTGGTTGTGCCCGACGAAAACAACTTTGTTTCGCTCGCGCTGGGGCGAACCGGCCGCAATTTCGCGTCTCCGCTGGCTTTGTTCCCTGCGACAGTGACTGCCGTGTCGGCAGGCGACATCAACGGGGACGGGCTGCCGGACATCATGGTTGGAGGTAACAATTTTGACGGCGCTAACATTCCAGGAACTGTTTTTCTGAATGAAGGCAACAGTTCGTTCGCGTTCGGAGCGTATACGAGCCCAGATAGCGGCCTGCTTGCGGACCTGACCGGCAAAGGAGTAGTTGATCTGCTCGGCGGTCCCGTGGACACTTTGGAAATATGGCCGAATAACGGAACCCCTGATTTCTCTTCTTCGCCGCTTACGATTCCGAACTCAGGCAGTGGGCCGTTCACCGTTGCCGACATGGATGGAGATGGTTATCCGGATATTGTCACCGCTTCTGGACAAATCTTCTACGGCAACGGTTCCTATCAGTTCACCGCAGTTACCGTTTTCAATTCGAATTGGGGGCCGTATGTTGTGGGCGACTTCAACGGCGACGGAAAGCTGGACATCGCAACAAGTGAAGGAACCTTCCTGAATACAGGTGGTCGGACGTTTCAACAAGTGGCCGCCAACAATCTGCCGTTGACCAATGGTGCGCTGGCGGTGGCGGGCGACTTCAACGGGGACGGCAAGGCGGATGTCGCAATAAACCTGCCCGGTGATCCCTCAATTGGGATTTATTACAGCAACGGTGACGGAACGTTTTACTATGGGGTGGCGCTTGATGTGGGACAAGAGCCTGCGACAATGGTGACCGGAGACTTCAACGGCGATGGCCAAACCGATCTCGCAGTGGGTCTACTGTTGAGTCAGCAAGTTTGCATGCTCTTCAACGCCAGTGGCGGCGAGTTTACCCGGTCTTTCTTCGCATCCGGTACGCTAGCCATCGCAATGGCAGCATCTGATCTCAATCACGACGGCAAACTCGACTTAGTGATTGGAAATTTTGTATTCGATTTTGCCCCGCCCAATGTCAATGTCCTGTTTCACAAATAGGATCATCTCGAATTAGGGATACGAGGTCCTTCACCGCAACCTCGGGTTTCTGTGTCTGCTCAAATGCGCAGCGGAACCTCACGAACCTGCCGGGCTGTTCTCGGCAATTCCTACGATCCTTGCAAGAGGGTGCCAGTGCCTCGGATGCGGTCGGCGTCGGCCCGCGCGGATCACCACGGTCCGGCATTCCGGTGATGCCATTGTCTCGTCATTTCCAGTCAGCCACTATGATGTCAATGAGCTTGACAGTGTACGCTGACCAGACCAGCGGCAGTTGCTTGAGTGCGCTGGTAGTACCAAATTGGGGATAGTTCTTCTTCAAGTCGCGATATAGGGCTTTGGCTTTTTTCTTGTCACCCGAATAATATTCAGCGATGAGCGTTCCCCAGCACACATCTAATTCTTGGGTAACCGTGTGTTTATCCTTCGAATCGTAAAATAGTTGTACAGCCTTGGAAAAATAGCCGATTGCAGATTGAAAGTCTCGGTTGTCCAGAGCTACGTAACCAGCATTTGACCACGTCCCATAATCGTTTTCATTGTTACGAATGGCGGCTTGGCAATGGCTGGATGCCAATGCAGCCTGGTTCCGTCCGTAATAGTAAAGACAATCTGAAAAAGCATCGTGGGGCTGCGGGTCGGTCGCCTTCATCGCCTCGTGAAACCGATCAGCATCTGCAGTGTTCCCTAATAAAAGGCTAACGAATATACCTTCAGAGAGGACACCATGATCCTTCGGGTAACGAGATAGAGCCACGTCAACGTCGGCCTTTGCCGCGCTGAAATCTACCTTTCTGAGTTCCGTGTTTACGATAGCCACTTCACAGATCGGATCGACGAAATCCTTATCGGCATCGCATTTCCTAAACTTATCCAACGCCAGCTCCCAGTTAAGATCGCGTTGGGCAGCGAGGCCATCTGTGAACAGCTTCCAGCCGTTGTTATCACCTTTCAGGGATGTCAGCTTAGTGTTTAGTTGGCGAAACGAGCTGTAGTCACGATTGTGGAATGCCGCCCCTGCCAGCAGCGTTAAAAGAAACGGGTCATCGGAATCGGCTGATAGCTCTTTTGGAATGAACGTATACTTTTGCTCTGAATAATGGATCAGCGCTAAGAGATTCTTGTAATAGTCATTACCTGACAATTCCGTTGCTTTGGATGCAGCAAACTCCGCTCGCTCGGTGTCGCCCGATACAAGAAGAGAGTACGCGTTTAAGCCGTACGGATCAGCCACATTGGGCCGCGTCTTGATCGCAGCATCACAAGCGTAAATCGCAAGCCGATATTCCTTCCGTTCCTGTTCGATCCTGCAGAGCAGTAATTGCCCGTCGAAACTGGTTTTTACAGTATCGGACAACGCATCAAAAGAGGTGTGGGCGGCGTCGTACTGCTTCTTGTCAAATAAGGCCTGCACGGAGTTGAGGTCGCCTGTTGTCGAGGTGCCTGTCTCTTCTGGTGTGAGATCGGATAAATCTAGACGCACCGCTAAAGGCACCTTCAGGAGATGTTGCACGTCTGCCGCTCCCATCGCAAAGCCAAACCCGCCATCCTTAAGCTTCGAGGTCGCAACCCCCACAACTTGGCCCTGGGTGTTGAGTACCGGACCTCCGCTTGAGCCCGGAGCAATGGGAGCCGTGATTTGAATCAAGAATTGACCCTCATCTTGACGAAAGGCGCTGACGAGACCGTTAGACAAACTGCTAGTAAGACCACTCGGCGCTCCAATTGTGTAAATCGTCTCACCTACTTTGAGTTGCAATTCATCTCCCAGAATGAGTGGAAGCCTAGCGCCAGTCGCGGCTTCGACAATCACAAGGTCCTTTGGGGCTGTTGCAGCAATCACAGTTGAGACGACTGTAACTGATCCGTCATCAAAAATGACCGACGCAGAGGCGCTTCCAGCAAGAACGTGATAATTCGTCAAAACGCGGTTTTTCGCAACGATGAACCCTGATCCTTGACTGAGTGGCGCTCGATTCTTATCGAATGTCAGGATTGTGACAACCGACCCTTTAAATCTGCTGTAGATGACTTCGGGTGAAGGACTTGCTCCTTTTGTTTGTGCAGCGATGGCAATGCTTCCCAGAAGCAGAACGAGGATGCTTAGCCTCATGATCTTCTTCCTCCATCTACGTAGTTCAGTACCGATATTTCTTCACAACCATTTGGCCACGCCGCCGTGGTGCGAGCATGTGCCTCGCCTGCCCTTGCTGAAACTGTATGTTCCGTCGCGGCATTGGGCTGTGGCTGCCTGCGGCGCTGTCGAGCAATTCTCGGGGCGCTTCACCGTTTGTCCCTGACTGTTCACATAGGTACCGTTGTCCGTGCATTTGGACTTCGCTGCGTCACTATGCGGCGTGCCTGATGTTTGCTGTGCAGATGAGGAACTAGGTGCCTGCGTGGGGGTTTGGGTTAGGAGTTGCTGTGAGAGCAAGAGAAACAGCGACAGTACGGCGATTATTCTTCGTAACTGCAAGATTCGTCCTCCGTGTTGCCGTCCCGTTTCCTGCGAGCCTGAAATAACCCTACTTTCCAATTCCCGCCAGCGTGATCGCTTGCGCAGCACCGTCCAAAGTGAGGATGCTGGCCCTCGTCCCGTTAGCTGTCGGCCTGAAGGTCAAATACACGGTACAGTGCGCCCCAACTTCGATGGTGCGCCCACAATTGTTGGCCTGGGAGAAATCAGAAGAGTCGTTCCTGGCGATGGTTAAGCCCGAAACTGTGATCACCGCTTGAGTGTTATTGGTAATGACCACACTCGCGGGCAGGCTCTCTGTACCCACTTCTTGGACTGGGAAAAAGATCGTTGTGCGTGACAAACCTACTTTTGGGGCTGGCTCGGCAGGAGACGAAGCTTGCCACCAAGTCGCTGAACTAGTCCGTGCCAGCGAATTCTTCCAATTGGAAGGCACCCCGGAGCCGTCTAGGGCGGTAGGCAGCACGCCCAGCGTCTCATGGGTAGGAGTGTTTGATGGGCGGTCTCTCTGGGGTAGTTCTGGATGAACTGCGACCGGAGCTACTCGAACCCCTGCGCTGGAATTCTCGGTGCTGGATGCGACCGTTACGGCTGCAACGTCCACATTGGCTTGCTCGACTTGAGTTGCAGCGAAGGGAGTACCCTCGGTGGGCTGCCGGGTATGAGTCGCGACGGGAGTGACGGCATCCGCGAGTCTGTATTGGTCCGCCTGCTCACCCCCCGGTGGTTCGCCCGGTTCGGGTTCTACCCGCACTCTTGCGACGACAGTGGTACCTTTCTTGTCTGTCTTTGGGAAGTGAATATCGAAGACCTTTGAACGTTCCAATACTGAATCGTGGGGGCCAATCACTTCGACTTGAGCCTTGAGTTTGCGGTCTTGTGCGGGAATCAGTGCGGTCGGAATATGAACGATAGTTGGCCTCGCGGCGTCCGTATCCGAGCACAAGGCATGTTCGTGGATTATGACTTTGCCTGCGGAATCCCTGTAATCGCTAACCGAGCTTTGGACGGGCGATCCGTCTCCCTTGGTGAGGTGAATAACTAGAGCCACTGGCCTTCCGATGTTCCGGCACGAAAGCGCCAGCGACAGGTCACCAGTACTGCTTTGCTTATTCTCCCGTCCTCGAACCTCTCCGAGAAACGCAACTGCTGGCGGCGCTCCGCCTGGTGATACGTCTGGACTTGTCCACAGTCGGTTGTACTCAGCGAGAGCCTCTGTGTAGGCCCGCTCCGTCCGCTGATCGCGCGTTTCCCATCGAGGATGATCGGAGAAGAAAAAAGTCCCGATCTTTGACCGGTCCGGGTTGTTCATTCGCAGCAGGTGATGCATCGCGAAAGAGTAGTCAGGGTGATAGCCCGCCCGCGCCATAAGCAGCATCCCTTGCATATCGGCGTCGTGTTCCAAGTCACGGCTGAGTTTCTTCTCTGCGAGGTTCCCTGCAATTCTCACGGCTAGTGCCGTCCAGCCCGCACCCTTGTCTCCCATCCGGGCGCGCATTTGCCAATATCGAACCTGTTCCTCGACGTATTGGTGGAACAAGTACTTCCTTATTCCGTGCCGTCTTTCAACGTGCGCTATCTCGTGCGCTAGAACGGCAGCCCAAAGTCCGCGATCCGTTCCGAGTAAGCGCGCAATCCCCGTATATGCCTCTACTTCGCCGTCTGGAAGGGAGCCCGCATTTATCGCGGCGTTGTTGTAAAGCCGAAATGTCCACGCATATGGGAGACCAGCTCCAGAGATCATCTGCGTACCAACCAGCTTCTGAAAGACCTCTGCGCCGACCTGACCAGCAGTATCGTCATGCACCTCTCCGCTTTGAGTATTGAGACCAACTCGCTGGGTCGCCGCCAGTTTGAAGTCAAGGTCGAAGCTCGACGGCAAATCAACATTTTCAGCAAGTTTCGGCGCTTTCTTACCGCCAAAAGCCGGCTGCAAAGCAGTCAACAGGAACAAGACTAAGATCACGTCAGCGGCACGGAAGCGAACTCGCTCCACATTCCCTCCACATTCTAGAATCCCAAGGTGTTTGGCCCACACTGCCCGAGGTTGGACTGGCGGCGAGCTGGACCAGTGAACCTTGAGTCCTGTCACCGCTCTTTGAAGTCGCTAGCCGCCAGCAGATACACGGTATGGCTCATCAAGTGACGGTGGAATGGCCCGAAGGTGACGCAATGCGGCACACACGGGCCATCACAGCACTTGACACGCTCACGGCACCTCCGATGCGAACGGCGTCGGCCCGCGCGGATCGCCACGGTATAGGTCACGGAAACGCCTAGCCTGACACGATGACCGAATTTGCGCCCTTCCACGAGAAAGTCGATGTGGAGTGATTGTCCGTGCGGGGCAAGAAGGCAAAACTGCAGTATCCTCGATGTGGCGAATGAGAAAGGCCGCAGGGGGTTGAGCATGTTCGATGATCCCATCGATGCGCTGCTGAACAGGGAGATCCCGGAGAAACTCTGGCATTACACGTCTGTTCGAGGCTTTCACGGAATTGTAACGAGTAAAGCAGTTTTCGCGACGGATACTCGCTTCCTTAATGACCGCAAGGAGTTCATCCACGCTCGCGAAATCGCCTGCGAAGTAGTTGCAGACACTCCAGAACTTGGCTCACATTTGTTCCCGGCGAGAGTGTACTTAGGCAAAGCCGTCGATCTGGCCTTTAACACTGGTCAGCTAGACCCAAATCGTCTTCAAGTGTTCGTCGCTTCCTTCTCCGCAGCAGAGGATCAACTCAGTCAGTGGCGCGGCTATTCGCAGGGATCGAGTGGAGTCAGTTTAGCTTTCCGCTTGGGGAGCTTTCGACCATCGGCTGAGGCTGATACTCTAGTTTGCTTTGCCCCTTGTGTGTACGATCTCAAGGACAAGAAAGCCCTTGTGCGTCATGCCCTTAATCACTTCGTGAAAGTTGGTCAGGGATACTGGGATGCAACTACTGAAGCCTTCTACAACGGGCCACGACCGGCGGCCTATGACCCTGCTTCAGTCATGAAGATTATCGAACAAATGCCAGAAACGGCCAAGTTCAACGAGCGCCTTGGTACGGCTATCGTAAAGATGCAAGCCGATCTGCTACGGATCGCGGCTCTTCTGAAAGATGAGTCGTTTCATGAGGAACAAGAATGGCGACTGGTCCTTCCGGTATCAGCGGGGAAGGGGAACTTGCAGAATCCTCGTCGTTTTCGTCCAGAAAACATAGCGCTGGTTCCTTATATTGCGTATCCATTCCCTACAGACTCCGCTGGAGCGCCGCCACTGGTGGACGTGATTCTCGGGCCCGGCAGTCATCCAAACGCGACTCAGGCGGTACTAGCCTTTCTTGAATCGGAACGTATCAGGGTCCTGCCTCGGGAATCCAAAGTTCCATACCGACCCTGGTAGAGCGGATTATCGGCAAAACAGTATTAGCGACCGAGGCTGTCCATCTTCTGCATGATCCGCTCCGCCTACTGAATGCTCGCGTCAATCAACTTGTCCGTCTGTAGACTGCCCTGTGGCCCGCCGAGCAAATCATCCGCGGCTCCTTGTGAAGCGAGGCTAGAATGGCGGCCATGATCCCCACCACGCGCTTGCGGCGCTGATGAAAGCTCCACAAACCTCTCATGGAGTCGTGGCGCGTGGCCTGAAATTGAGAATGTTGTATGCTGCTTCAGCCGTAGTCTTCATCCTTGTTGATCTGATTGTTCAACCCGGCCATGTTCGATAGGTACCAACCCACCGATAAAGATCTCCAGCGAGCGCGCGATGAGTTCAGAGGTATGCTTGACCGGCGCACTAATGAGGCACAGTGGCAGAGTTTCTTTTCAGAGAATCCTTACGTTCTGTCCATGTCCCTGCCTGTTCGCCTTGCGCCGCAGGATATCGTTCCTATGGGCCGGCCCGGCCTGTCCGAACCGGATTTTGTTTTCTTTGCGAAGGGTTGCGGACCGCTTCCTACCTACGGAGTCATTGAGATCAAAAGACCAGACTCGAAGATTATTACCGTAACGCGATCTAACGCAGCAATTCTGAGCAGAGATGCGGAAACCGCAATACAACAAGCGACCGACTATTCACGTAACTGTCAAGACTGGCATGTGCAGGCAAAACAGGACTCCATATTGATTTTGGGTAACAGAGCAGATTTGTTTGTGATCATGGGCATGAGTGCTGAATTTAGCAGGAAGCTGGGTTTGGAGCTGTATCGAGAAATGATTGAGAGGCGTTTGCCTCGCAATCTCAAGATAATTCCGTATGACACGCTATTGGGAGGGTTTGAGGCGAAAGTGCCACTGCGGTTACATCTCTTGGTTCCTGCCGGTACCAGCGGCTTACGTCCTAGCGCAGAAGGTACCGTCCTTGTCGACTCCGAACTCAGGGAAATGCTGTCACGCTCGATCCAAAGTCTGTCGCCAGGATACAGAACCGTTTTTGTTCTGCATGATATTGAAGGTTTGACACACGACGAGGTCGCGGCGGCGCTGGGCTTGTCCGTTCGCAATATCAGGACACGGTTACAGAGAGCGCGCGTCAAATTGGAAGGTCTTATTACAGCCAGCTCACCGGAAGTTGCAGCAAGATGGATCGAGTACAAAGAACGTAGTGCGCGGAAATAAAGCCCAAGGAACACTCGCGCTTGCGGTCCTCGTCCATCCCCGCAACGTAGGACTTCCGCCGTTTGTTCGCAATTGAAAGATAGGTGGGCGAAAAATTCGAAAAAAATTGAAAACATCGAAATCTGTGTGCGAGACTTTAGGCGCCGAGTGTGCGGGCCTGCAGTCATGCCGACGCGATGCAGTTCTGCATTCCTCACCTCCAGCCAAAAAAACGTAAAAAGTTTGCGAACTTTTGGAAGTTGCGAAGGGCTAGCTGGAAAACACCCCCTCCCCCTGAAGCCGGTGCCCCTCCGGGAAGCGAGGGATCTTACAAACTTTGCGAGCGGAGGAAAATGTCGTCGTCAAGGGTGTGCCCAGTTTTGTGCCCACCACCAAACCCTACCGAGTACTACCTCGTATCGGCGCATCGCTGAAAAGGCTTGCTGGACAAGGGATTTGTAGCAATTCATCACAACTGGTCACATTCCTTCTAAGTCTTTGATTCTTCGTGCGGCAAGTCCTCCGGAGCAATAGGTCGGGAGTTCGAATCTCTCCGGGCGCACCAGATTTCCTTCTCAGAAAAAGGCGCACCAACATCTTCCACATCCTGATTAGCTTTGATTACCTGTCTAAGGCGGGATTAGCTCGTGGTCGCGGGATTGTCGGCGACGCGGATCGAGAAGTTAACGGTGATTCGGGTTTTGGTCTCGACCGGCTGTCCGTTTTGCAGGTAGGGCTTGAAGCGCCATTGGCGGACGGCTTGCTGCGCCGCTGTGGCCAGGATGGCGGGGCCGCTGAGCACGCTGAGATTTTCGATGCTGCCGTCGGCGCCGATGACTGCCTGCAACACCACCGAGCCCTGCACCTTCATGTGCTGCCCGAGCAAGGGTAGCGTCGTGTCGATGTTTTGCCGCAGCTCGGGAGCGCTCACGGGGGAAAGACGTTGGCGCTCGGCCGCATTGGCGGGCAGACTCGGGGAGGCCGTGGCCGCTGAGACGCGGTTCGAATCTCCCGGGATCTCAACTTTTGTGGCGTTGCTTCCGGGATGAACGGTGCGGTGCGTGTCGCCGGCAACGACTTCGACGTCCAGCGGCGGAAGCACGACGCGATTGGTTGCGACTACGGGCGCTGGGCTGGCGGTGTCATTGGAAGACGATGGGATGACGGCCGGCTGAGCCTTCGAAACATTGTGAAGCTTTGCGGTGGCAGCCCGCGCTGCGGGCGCCTGCACGGTCTTAGCTTGAAGAGTCTTTGCCGGAGCAGCCGCGGCCACCTGCGGAGTGTTTTCCGGGCTCGCATTCGCTTCAATGGCCTCGGTTGAGCCGAACCAGAATTCACGGTCCTTCACCAGGACGACCGCGAGAGCGACAAGAAGAAGAGATAGCGCGATCAGCAGACGGACGTTTTGCTTGCTGGAGGGCCTGGCTTGGCGCGTTCCCATCTCCGGTCGGCCTGCCATCTGCGTCCTTGAATTCATCTCCAGCATGTCGCTTCTTCCTTATTGTTTCGATCCGCCTTGGATCGTCCCGCGAAATAGCTTTCATTTAGAAGTGCTATTTGTTGGGCACGGCTATCCTCAGGCCGCGAGCGCATTCTGACAATGGCACGAACCGGGAAGAAGCGGCACGAAAGTGCTACAAGATAGTGCTAAAGATGGTTCGGGGGCGATTGACGCGAGTCGTATGACACAATAGAGCAGAGCCTAGACGAGATTTGCGCCGGCGTGGCAGTGGCGCCCGGCAACTGAGCTTTTCTTAGAAATCAGCCCCGGCAATCCAATCTCAGCATGAACTACGACGCCATTCTGGTGGTTTCTTTCGGCGGGCCGGAATCGAAGGAAGAAGTAATTCCCTTCCTTGAAAACGTGCTGCGCGGGCGGAATGCTCCGCGGGACCGCATGCTCGTCGTGGCCGAGCACTATTACCACTTCGACGGGAGGAGCCCGATCAACCAGCAGACGCGTGAACTGATTGCCGCGCTGGACACGGAGTTGCGGGCGAGCGGGCCGAGGCTGCCTATCTATTGGGGGAACAGGAACTGGCATCCGCTGTTGCCCGAGACTCTATCGAAGATGAAGCAGGATGGGATTCGGCGGGCTTTGGCGTTTGTGACTTCGGCTTACAGTTCTTATTCAGGATGCCGGCAGTATCGCGAGGACATTGCGCGGGCGCAGGCGGAAGTTGGGCCGGGCGCGCCGGAAGTGGATAAGCTGCGGCCGTTCTTCAACCATCCTTTGTTCATCGAGGCTGCGGTAGAGCGGGTGCGGGACGCGCTGCGTGCTGTTCCGGCGGATGCGCGGCAGAACGTCCAGATCGTGTATCTCGCGCACAGCATTCCGGTTTCCATGGCTAACACCAGCGACTATGTGAAACAACTGGAAGAAGTCCGGCGGCTGGTTTCTGCGGAGCTGGCGCATGGAAACGATGCACTGGTTTATCAGAGCCGCAGTGGGGCTCCGGGGCAGCCTTGGTTGGGGCCGGACATTCTCGACTACCTGCGGCAAGTGAAGGCTGGGAATCTGGCGTCGGGGGTGGTGCTGGCGCCGATTGGGTTCATCTCCGATCACATGGAAGTGGTGTACGACCTGGATGTAGAAGCGCGGCAGGTCTGCGATTCGCTGGCATTGCCGATGACGCGGGCGAAGACGGTGGGCGTGCATCCCAAGTTCGTTGGAATGATTCGCGAGCTGATTCTGGAGCGGATGAATCCGGGGGTGGAAAAGCGGGCGGTGGGAGTGCTGGGGCCGCGGGCGGATGAGTGTGCGGAGGATTGCTGTCCAGCGCGGAAGGCAGTGGTCAGTGGTCAGTGATCAGTGGCCAGAGCTAGCCCATAAAAAAAGTTCGGATCTCTGCTGTGCGGAGCTATCCTTTTCACGAACCCAAGTATCTTATGCGGTCGCCACTTGGACGGGCGTTCTTTCGCCGTTCGCAACGGTCCGAAGTACACTCTACCTCGTCCCAATATAGATCGCCCTCGGAATTAGCCTTCTGTGCGGCTTCCCGAGCCTCGTATCTGACTCTATACCAGCTATTGCGATTGATCTTGGTCGAACCGTTAGCTAAATGGTGTCGAAGATGGAAATGGGGGCGCATTTTCTACCCGCGCGGACCCGAGGGTTAGGCTCGGCCTTTCGCAGCTGACTTCTCCTTACGAAGGCTCGCATCCCTTGTGGTAAGTCTTTCCGCCCACCCGGATTTTATCATCGGCACTCTTGATGATTCTGTCTTCGCCGCGTTGTCCTTTATGGCACGGCTCTCCCTCACACGGACCGGGGCCGTGCATCTCGATCACGTCGTTCATTTTCCTTCTCCTTTTGGGGGCGGAATTATTCCTTCGACGTACGCAGTAAAATTTATGATGGCCAGACGTTATTTGCTAGAAGAATCTTCTTCAGATGATTGTACAAGGGCTTGTGGTATCTCTTACTTCCAGGCGTATCGCGGATAGTCGAAATGAACGGGCCTGCAAGTTTGATCGTGACATCGTCGGACTTCTCGCGCTTCGCCCAAATGCGGAGGGTAACGGAAACAGTTTTCATTGCAATCCTCGTGGAATTCTTTGATCGCGCACGCAAAAAGCCTACCTCGGGCGCTAAAGCGCGGGTACGTTTTCAGCGCTTTAACGGCACGACTGAAGTCATGCCCTTCCCGACCGATTTTGCGGCACGCATGAATGCGTGCCCTGATACGAACCTCACTTGCGTCAAATCCGCTAGACGGAACTGGGAATTTTGGGGTGTTCGTAGTCGGTGGCTCTGGGGCGGCCTTCGACTAGGTGCATCGTGTTCAGAATCGTTTCGATCACCGCTTCATTCCCTACTGCCGTGTTAATCATCACGTGGTAGAGGGAGCGGGTGGGCCAGTCGGCGTTGAAGTAGTGTTTGACGAAGGCGATGCGCTCGCGGTCGACGGTGTCGACGAGATCTTCGGCTTCCGAGTGCGTGCATTCGTCCTGGAGCAGGCGGCGGAGTTTTTCGGCGCGCGGGGCGTAGAGGAAGACGTGGAAGGCGTCGGGGTGCTCGCGCAGGAAAAAAGGCGCGCCGCGGCCGACTACTACGGCGTTGCCTTCCTTTGCGATTCTGGGAGCGATCTCTTCCATCAGCGAGACCATGCGGTCGGAGTCGAAGGCCTGATTGCCCAGGGGCGATGTGCGTTCGTAGCTGCCGCGCCAGAAAGTTTTTGCGAGGCGGTAGAAGCTGCTGTCCATGCGCTCGTCGCAGCGCGAGACTGCGGAAATTTGAACATTGGCGAGGCGGGCGATCTCCTCGGTGAGCAGGCGGTCCCAAAGTTTCCAGCCCAGGCGCTGGGCCAGTTCAGCGGCGATGGCGCCGGCGCCGCAGCCGTACTCGCGCTCGATGGTGATGAGGCGGAACATTTGTTTCGATTATAGTTCTCTGGCAGCCTGGCGCAATATATGCAAGGCGCCTACCGAGCGCGTACCTCAGCGGCTGAAGCCGCGGATCGATCCATCACGCTTACGGCCCGACTGAAGTCGGGCCCTTCCCGAACTTCTTCTGGCACGAGTAAACTCGTGCCCTTCCCGGTCCTTACCGCGAATTAGTGTACCGCGATTCCGCCGCCGGGCTTCGCTTTTTTCATCAGGAAGACCAGCGGAACCATCAGCAGAATGGCGATGCCGAGAAGGCGGAAATCATCAATGTAGGCGAGCATAGTGGCTTGTCGCTGAAGCGTGCCTGCGATAAGCGCGTAGGCCTGCCTGGTCGCGTATGCCGTGCTCGAGCCGTGGGCGCGCATGGCCTGCGTTGCTCCCCCTAACAAGGAGCGGAATGCGGGGTTGGCCGGGCTGAGATTGCTGGACAAGTAATTCAGGTGAACCTGGCTGCGGCGATCGAGCATGGTGGTGACCAGGGAAATGCCGACACTACCGCCGATGTTGCGGGCGAGGTTCATCAAGCCGGACGCGGCATTGTTCTTGTCGCGCGGGAGAAATGCGTACGCCGCCGTGTTGATAGGCACGAATAGAAATGCCATGCCTGCGGCCTGGAAGACGCGGGCAGTGGCCGCGGTGCGGAAATCCATGTCGAGGTCGAAACCGGCCATGTGGAACAGCGACGTGGAAAGCACGACCAGGCCGAAGAAGAGCAGCCAGCGCGGGCTGTAGCGGGAGAGCAGGAATCCGACCAGAGGAAGCAGGAGCATGATGGTGAATCCGCCGGGCATGAGCGCCAGGCCGGATTGCTCGGCGGTGTAGCCGAGCAGGGTCTGCATGAATAGCGGTAGCAGCAGAGTGCTGCCCAGCAGCGCGAAGCCGAGCATGAACATTAATAAGTTGGAGACTGCGAAGGTGCGGTCGCGGAACAGGTGCAGGTCGATGATGGGATCTTTGTGTTGCCACTCCCAGATGATCACGAAGATCAATGAAACCGCGGCGATTAGAGAGAGGATCAGGATGAAGTGCGATTCGAACCAGTCATCGCGCTGGCCTTTGTCGAGGACAATCTGCAACGCGCCCAGGCCGAGGGCGACGAAACCCAGGCCGACGTAATCAATTTTGGTTTCGCTGAGCTTGCGGCGCTTGAGATAGGGCGGGTCTTGAATCAGGCGGGAGGTCAGCAGCAGGGAAATTATGCCGACTGGAATGTTGATGAAGAAAATCCAGCGCCAGGTGAAGTTGTCGGTAATCCAGCCACCGAGGGTTGGACCGATGGCGGGAGCGCTGACGACGGCGATGCCGTAAACCGCGAAGGCCATGCCGCGTTTGGCGGGAGGAAAAGTATCGGCGAGGATGGCCTGCTCGCTGGGCTGAAGACCGCCGCCGCCAGCGCCTTGCAGCACGCGGCAGACGATGAGGACGGCGAGGTTTGGGGCGAGGCCGCACATGAAGGAACTGACGGTGAACAGGGCGACGCAGCCCATGTAGAAATTCTTGCGGCCCACGATGGAGGAGAGCCAGCCGCTTAGCGGAAGCACGATGGCGTTCGAGACTAGATAAGAAGTTAGGACCCAGGTGCTTTCATCCTGGCCGGCAGAGAGGCTGCCGGCGATGTGTGGGAGGGCGACGTTGGCGATGGAAGTGTCGAGTACTTCCATGAAAGTCGCCAGAGTGACGGTGATGGCGATGATCCAGGGATTTACCGCCGGACGCCAGGCGTCGTGGACGTCATTCAGCGTGGCAGCGCCGGCACTCATTTCTTGATCCAGACCTTGGGAGTGACCGACATGCCGGGGCGAAGCGAGTGATCTTTGTTTTCTCCGGGATCGAGCACGATCTTCACCGGAATGCGCTGCACGACTTTCACATAATTGCCAGTGGCGTTTTCGGGAGGGAGCAGGCTGAAGCGGGCGCCACTGGCGCCGGCGATGCTATCGACTTTGCCTTTGTAGCTTTTTCCGTTGGCATCGACTTCGATGGTGACGGGCTGGCCTACTTTCATGTCGCGGAGCTGGGTCTCTTTGAAGTCGGCGGTGATCCAGACATCGTCGAGAGGAATGATTTTCATCAGTTCCTGGCCGGGGGTGACGTTCTGTCCGACTTCGACGGTGCGGTCGCTGACAACGCCTGCGACCGGGGCGAGAATTTTGGTGTAGAGGAGATTCAGTTGTGCCTGATCGAGGTCGGCTTTTCTGCGTTGTGCGTCGGCCAGGGCGGACGCGGCTCTGGAGCGTGTCACCTGTAGCTGCTGCGGGCCGGTCTGGGCGCTGCGCCAGTTGGCTTCGGCCTGCCGCTGTCTATCCTGGGCTTGAGTAACTTGAGATTGCGCCGCATCGGCCAGGGCGCGAGCCGACTCAACGGCTGCCGCACTGGCTTTGGCGGCGGCCACGGCTTGATCGTATTGCTGCTGAGAAATCTCCTGCTTGTCGACGAGTTGTTTGTAGCGGACCAGATCGTTCTGCGCCTTGACGTTGTTGGCGTCGGCCTGATCGCGCTGGGCCTTGGCGGCCTCGAATTGCTGTTTGGCGGCAGCGATTCCGGCGCGCGTGCCGCTTACATCGGCCTCTGTGGATGACACCTGGCTGTTGGTGTTGACCGATGTGATGGGAACATCGACACCGGCTGCCACCGCGGCCGCCTGCGCGCTTTCGAAGTCGGCCTTGGCGCGTTCGTAGGCAACTTGATAGTCCGCGGGATCGATTTCCACCAGTACCGTGCCGGCCTGCACATACTGGTTGTCGGTGACGTTCAAACTTATGACGTGGCCGGAAATACGAGCGCTGATGGCATTGATGTGTCCGTCGACTTGAGCATCGTCGGTGGATTCGTAACTGGTGACATAGCGGAAGACGAAAAATCCCACGACCAGCAGCACCAGCGCAGCGATGATTATGGCGATGCGAAAGCCGGGACTGGCGGTGCGCGACGGACGAGTGTGGAAGTCGCGTTCGGTGGCGGGCAGGGGTTTGGTGCGGCTCTCGGGCGGAGAGTTCTCGGGGGGAGCGGCGGGCGGGGTTTGCGTGGTCTCTTCCATAGTAAGTTAGTGTTCGCCTTTCAAATAGCGCTTGACTCCCTGTTCGGCGTCTCCGATGGCGTACGCGAGTTCGACTTTTGCAAGATTATGGGAGTAGAGGCTCTGAATGTAACTCTCGTGAGCGCTGGCAACGGACTCCTGCGCCTGCACCACTTCGAGGTTGTCGGCGACGCCGGCGGTGAAACGGTCGCGTGCCTGGGTGAGGGATTCTTCCGCCAATTCGACGGAACTGCGGGCGACCTCGACCTGCTCAGCGGCAGAATTCAAATCGAGCAATGCGGCGCGGACATCGTAGTCTATGCGGCCGCGCAGATCGCCCAACTGAGAACGCGCTTGCTTTAATTGAGCATCGGCTTCGAGAACGTCACTGTGAACTTTTCCTCCGGCAAAGATGGGGATGTTGAGGCCACCGTTCACCTGCCAGGTTCCGTTGGAGTGGGCCGGAGTGACTCCTATGTCGCCGTAGTTGGCGTTGAGGTCGATGGAGGGATAGTAGCCAGCGCTCGCGGAGCGGCGGGAAAACTCCGCGGCCCGGACCTGTGCCTGTGCTGCCTGATAGTCAGAGCGCGACCCATACGCACGCTGAAGATAGACTTCAACGGGCAAAGGAGTGAGCGCCTGGTAGGGAGCCTTCTCGGTGAGGAGAATCTCCTGACCGGTGGGCAAGCCGATGACTCGAGCCAGCAAAAGTTTCTGCCGGGCGAAATCGTTACGGGAGGCGATGAGCTGCTGCTGGCGGGTCTGCAACTCGACTCGAGCGCGCAGGGTATCGATGGCTGGACTGAGCCCCGCGTTCTGCTGGTCGACCGCTTTGTCGTACAGGGCCTGGGCGTTCTTGACCTGGGCGTCGGCAGTTTCTATGCGGGCGGCGGTGGCAATGGCCAGCAAGTAGGAGTTGCCGACAGCAAGCACCACGAGTTCACGGGCGTCTTTATAGTTGTACTGGGCTGACTTGAGGCTTTCGGAGGCAGCGCGTTCTTTTTCAAGATCGTGGAAGTTGAAAAGAGACTGACTGAGCGAGGCGCGCGCGTCGAAGTAGTTGAAAGGACCGATTACGCGCGGAAGCGGAGTTGGGGAATGAAGAATGTTGCCTTTGAGTCCGAGGGCAGTCAGGCTCTGGGTCTGGACATCTTCCTGCACTCGGGCGGAGAGGTTGGGCAGGAGGTTGCTGAGTTCTTTCCATCGCTCGCCGCGGGCCGTGATGGCCTGATCACCGGAGAGCAAGAGGCCGAGATTGTTGCGCAAGCCGCGGTCGATGGCCTCCTGGAAACTTAGCTGTAAGACTTCAGAAGAGGCTTTGCCTTCGGGCTCGCTGCCGGTGAAGGGACTCTGCGATCCGGGTAGAGAGATGGACGGCGTGGAATTTTGCGCGTAGAGGCCTGTGTTGGCGCTCAGCAATAGTAGGGCAAAAGTGAGAAGTCTGCGGTTTGGATGAGTTGAAGATCGGGGCATTTCCGGTTCCGAAAAAGTCCCACTGGTAAAGAAATCCTCGGGACGAGCTATCTTACACACAGCATAACGTCTTCCTATTGATTCGTTGGACGGTCACCGAGATGCAAAAACGAGGTTTCCGGCCCTGAGGAGGGCCGTGACCTAGCAGGTTAGACGATCGCAAGAAAGCAGGGGTGGGCCATTACCTTCGACACTTCCCCCTGGTGGTGGCTGCCGATAGACTTAAGGTCACCGGTCCTGCCTATGCGTCCAAGAAGCCTAATCGTTGCGCTCACACTCTGCACCAGTCTGTTCGGGCGCACCGGCACGGCCCAGACGCAGGGCCATCAGGATCGAAAGGTGATCACGAGGGTTGCTCCGGTTTATCCGGCGCTGGCAAAGCGCATGCACGTCAGCGGTGCGGTCAAGCTGGAAATCGTGATTCGGCCAAATGGAAGCGTCAAGTCGGTCACAGTTGTGGGAGGGAATCCGCTGTTGATCGAACCGGCTACTGTGGCGGTCCAGAAGTGGAAGTTTGAGGCTGGACCGGAAGAAACCACAGAGGTGGTGCAACTCGTATTTGATCCCCGCTGGTAGCGCCCGCATGGCCGGACACCCCGCCGATCGACTGAAAGAGCTTAATCTGAAATATCTGCGAGGTTTGGGGCGGCGGAGGGGGTGTGGACCGGCATTCATGAGTAACTTCGGTCACTTGTGAAGGGGTGACGTGTGGTTCAAGCTGGAACCGGAAAGTGGCGCGCGAGGACGAGAGCGTTATTTCATGAGTGATTCCAAACCGAACACCGCGGCGGGAACGGACTGGACCGGGTTGCTGGCCGATCCGGATCTGGCCCGCAATCTGGGAAAGCTGCTGCAGACCTATCGCGATGCCCCGCCGGAGCGCAGAGAAGAAGCACTGCTGGCGGCGATGCGGGAAATAAAACAAGCAGCTGTCGGCAGCTCGGCAGCACCGACATTAAACAAGGTAGCGGCGGGGCCTCCGCCAGCGCCCCTGCCTACGGCTGCTTCTGCGAGTCCGCCGTTTGAGGCGGACATCTTCAGCCCTAACTGGGCACAAGACCGGCGGCGGCATCCTAGAATTAAATGCTTTGTCGCGGTGGAGATGCGCGTCAACGACGCCGATGCTCCGATCTGGGGCAATCTTTCGAACACCAGTTTAGGCGGCTGCCAGGTGGAAACCGCGCACCACATCAGCGGAGGCGCCAAAGTCGAAATTGGACTCTGGGTAGCGAGCGGCAAGATTTGGGTCAAAGGTATGGCGCTGAATGGAGTGGTCACTCGCAGCGCACCCGCGGGCGGGGTGCGAGTGCGGTTCGCTGGAATGGAACCCGCCGAGAAGGAAAACCTCCGCCAGTTTCTTAGGTATGTGCAGGAAACCACTCGAGTGTCGAAGAGTGAAAGCAGCTATCTGCACCTGCTGAAGTAGCTGTTATCTCCTGTCTTCCGTACGCTTCCTTTCTGCAAGATCTCCTGATTTATTCACAGAAGCAACGACATGGGCGCGGAAGAAATTGGTACACTCGATGCGAGTGTGAAACCCTTTCTGTGCTAGGAACTCTAATAAAGCAAGACTGGCCAGTGGGACAACCCGATGAGTGGCGGAGTTGTTTCCTGGAAGGAGCGGGCATCGCATGGCAGTGAGCGAACAAGCGGTGGTGACCGGCAAGCAACTGGATACGCTGTGCATTAACACGATCCGCACTCTGGCGATTGATGCCGTACAACAGGCCAACAGCGGACATCCCGGCGCTCCCATGGGACTGGCGCCGGTGACTTATTGCCTGTGGCATGAATTTCTGCGCTATGACCCGGAAGATCCGAAGTGGCTGAACCGCGACCGGTTCGTGCTGTCGAACGGCCACGCTTCGATGCTGCTCTACGCGATGCTTCATCTTGCAGGCGTGCGAGACGTCAGCAAGAACGGTGAGGTTTTGAAAGAGCTGGCCGTCCCGATGGAGGAGATTAAGCGCTTCCGGCAGCTGGGGAGCCGGACTCCAGGGCATCCCGAATCGCACATCACTACTGGAGTTGAGACCACTACCGGACCGCTTGGCCAGGGCGTGGGGAATAGCCTGGGAATGGCAATTGCCAGCCGGTGGCTGGGTGCGAACTTCAACCGTCCGGGCTTTGAAGTTTTTGATTTCAACGTTTACGCCATCTGTTCGGATGGCGATGTGATGGAAGGCGTTGGGGGTGAAGCGGCTTCGCTGGCGGGGCATTTGAAGCTTTCGAATCTTTGCTGGATGTATGACCACAATGGCATCACGCTGGATGGGCCCGCGGATTGGTCTTTCAGTGAGGATGTGGCTACGCGCTTCGTGGGCTACGGGTGGAATGTGACCCGCGTTGCTGATGCCAACGATCTGGAGATGCTGGCACGGGCTTTTCAGACATTCCAGAAAACGACGGACCGTCCTACGTTGATTATTGTTGACAGCCACATTGGTTATGGGTCGCCGCACAAGCAGGACAGCAATGCGGCACACGGCGAGCCGCTGGGCGAAGAAGAAGTGCGGCTGACGAAAGAGTTTTACGGCTGGCCGGAGGACGCCAAGTTCATGGTTCCGGAAGGCGTACGGGAACACTTCCGGAACGGCATTGGAAAGCGCGGACATGAAGCGCGCGCGCAATGGACGAAGATGTTCGCGGAGTACTCGCAGAAGTATCCGGAGCTGGCGGAGCGATTGCATCGCATACAGAGCCGCGAGCTGCCTGAGGGCTGGGACAAGAATCTGCCGACGTTTCCGGCGGACGCGAAGGGCGTGGCGACGCGAGACAGTTCAGGAAAGGTGCTGAATGTGCTGGCGCAGAATATTCCCTGGCTGATCGGCGGCTCGGCCGACCTGGCTACCTCAAATAAGACCACGTTGAAGTTTGAAGGTGCGGGCGACTTTCAAGCTGGGAGTTATGCAGGACGCAATTTGCACTTCGGGATACGCGAACATGTGATGGGTGCGAGTGTGAACGGGCTTACGGTTTCTGGCATTCGCGCGTTTAGTGCGACTTTCTTTAATTTCAGCGACTACATGCGGCCCAGTATTCGACTTTCCGCGCTGATGGAGCAGCCTTCCATTTTCGTCTTCACGCACGATTCGATCGGCTTGGGAGAGGACGGGCCAACCCATCAGCCGATCGAGCAACTGGCGTCGTTACGGGCGATGCCGAATCTGGTTGTGCTGCGTCCGGGCGATGCGAATGAAGTGACCGAGGCGTGGAAGATCATTGCACAGTTGAAACATCAGCCCTCGGTGCTGGTGTTGACGCGGCAGGCACTGCCGACTTTTGATCGCACGAAATACGGCGCGGCTTCCGGCACGGCACGGGGGGCGTATGTTCTCGCCGATGCGGCTTCGGGCAAGCCGGACGTGATTTTGATGGGTACGGGAAGCGAAGTTTCATTGTGTACTGAGGCTTACGAGAAGCTGAAGACAGAGGGCATTCAGGCGCGGGTGGTGAGCATGCCTTCGTGGGATATTTTTGAGCAGCAAGACGCGGCTTACAAAGAAAGCGTACTGCCCTCTTCGGTGACGGCGAGGGTTTCTGTGGAGATGGCGTCCACTTTCGGGTGGGAACGGTATGTCGGGATCAAGGGACGAAAGATTGGGATGCACAGGTTCGGGGCTTCGGCTCCGCTGAAAGATTTGTTGAAGTTTTTTGGATTCACCGCGGACGCGGTAGTGGCGGAGGCTCGCAAGGCTATCGCAGAAAAGTAGCGATCGGTTCATCAGGAGAAATCATCATGCAGCCAACTGGAGTACTGGAAAGTTCGAAAGCTACGAATCCCGTCAAAGAGTTGCTGAACTATGGGCAGTCGATGTGGCTCGACTACATCCGGCGCGATTTGATCACGAGCGGGAAACTGAAAACGATGATTGACGAGGATGGGCTTCGGGGGATGACTTCGAATCCGTCGATCTTCGAGAAGGCGATCGCCGAGAGTTCGCTTTACGACGACGTGTTGAAGTCGCTGGCTGCGCGCAGTGATCTGGACGCGACGGGCCGCTTTGAATTGATCGCGATCCGCGACATTCAAGACGCCGCCGATGTGCTGCGTCCGGTGTATGAGAGTTCGAAGTCGCGCGACGGGTACGTTAGCCTGGAGGTTTCTCCGCTGCTGGCGCTGAAAACGCAGGAGACGATCGAAGAGGCGCGACGGCTGTGGAAGGCTGTGGGGCGCGAGAATGTGATGATCAAGATTCCGGGAACGGCCGAGGGCCTTCCCGCAATTCGTCAGGCGATTGGTGAAGGCATCAACGTCAACGTGACTTTGTTGTTCGCGCAGGAGGTGTATGAAAAGGTTGCGGAAGCCCACATTGCGGGGCTCGAGGATCTGGCAAAACGGGGTGGCAATTTGAAGAAGATTGCCGGAGTGGCCAGCTTCTTCATCAGCCGCATTGACTCGCTGGTGGATTCGATGATTAACGACAAGCTGAAGACGGCTACGGACGCGCAACAGCAGGCGCTGTTGAAGAGCCTGCTGGGTAAAGTTGCGATCGCCAATGGGAAGCTTGCGTATCTCCGCTATCAGCGGCTGTTCAACGGGCCGCGATGGCAGGCCCTGGCGGCGCAGGGAGCGCAGACGCAACGGGTGTTGTGGGCGAGTACGAGCACGAAGAATCCCGCTTATCGCGACGTCATGTACGTTGAGGAACTGATTGGGCCTGATACGGTGAATACCATGCCTCCCGCCACCATTGATGCGTTTCGCGATCATGGAAAGTTGAGAAACAGCCTTACCGAAGATGTCGCTGGCGCGCAGAACGTGATGGACAATCTGGCGCGGACCGGCATCTCGATCAAAGAAGTCACCACCAAGTTGACGGATGACGGAGTGAAGCTGTTTGCGGACGCGTTCCACAAACTGCTGGCCGCGGTGGAGAAGAACACTCAACCCCAAGGAAAAACCGCGTGAGCCGCTTGCGATCTTCGCTGCCAGAGACTCTCGCCGCGACGGTGAAGACCATGATCGGCGAGTGGCAGTCGGGCGGGAAAATGCAGCGCCTTTGGCAGCGCGACGCAACCCTCTGGACCGGCACCGATGAGGCCAGTTGGCTGGGATGGCTGGACATCACCGAAGACGAGATCGCACATCCGGTCGAGTTGCGCGGTCTGGCGAAGGAAGTCTGGAGTGCTGGTTTCAAAGATATTCTTCTGTTGGGCATGGGAGGGTCGAGCCTGTGTCCCGAAGTTCTGCGCATGACGTTCGGCAAGATTGCCGGCTATCCGGACCTGCACGTACTTGATTCGACCGATCCGGCGCAGGTGAAGGCATTCGAAAGCAAAATTGATATTGCGCGGGCGCTCTTTATTGTTTCCAGCAAATCGGGCAGCACGCTAGAACCGAACATTTTCAAACAGTATTTCTTTGAGCGCACGAGACAGGCTGTGGGCGCGGACAAGGCCGGAAGCCACTTCATCGCCATCACCGATCCGGGATCGAAGATGCAGCAGGTGGCGGAAGGTGATCGCTTTCGTCATATCTTTTTTGGGCGGCCTTCGATTGGCGGCCGCTATTCGGCACTGTCGAACTTTGGCATGGTGCCGGCCGCAGCGATCGGAGTGGACACGAAGAAGTTTCTCGACCGCACGCAGGAAATGGTGCGGGCGTGCGGGCCTGCGGCGCCGGTTGAAGAGAATCCGGGCGCGGTGCTGGGAATCATTCTGGGCACGGCGGCGCGGAGTGGGCGCGATAAAGTTACGATCATCACTTCTCCGGATATTTCCGATCTCGGCGCGTGGCTTGAGCAACTGCTGGCCGAGTCCACGGGCAAAATTGGAAAGGGCATCATCCCCGTGGACCGCGAAGAGTTGGCGGCGCCGGAGGTTTATGGGAACGACCGCTTATTTGCCTACATCCACACCGAGCATGCGATCGATGTGAAGCAGGATGCGAAGGTGGTGGCACTGGAACAGGCTGGGCATGCGGTGCTGCGCATAGCGATGGCCGACATTTACGATCTCGGGGCGGAATTTTTTCGCTGGGAGATTGCTACCGCGGTTGCAGGATCAATTATCGGCATCAACGCTTTCAATCAGCCCGACGTTGAAGCCAGCAAGATTGCGACGAAGAACTTGACGTCTGAGTACGAGAAGACCGGTTCTCTTCCCGCGGAAAAACCTGTGGTGACCGACGGTGGCATCGAGCTGTTTACCGATGAGAAGAATGCGGCGGATCTGGCGCGGGCGGCGGGCGGAGATAAATCTCTCGCCGGATATTTGAAGGCTCATCTCGGGCGCATCGGAGCGGGCGATTACTTTGCTGTGCTGGGATATATCCAGATGAACGCCGCGCACGAAAAGAGCTTGCAGGCCATCCGGCACTCGGTGCGGGACAAGAAACGGGTGGCAACCTGCCTCGGCTTTGGACCTCGTTTTCTGCATTCGACAGGACAGGCTTACAAAGGTGGGCCGAATTCGGGTGTGTTTCTGCAGGTGACTTGCGACGATGCGGTAGACCTGCCGGTGCCGGGACAGAAATATACATTCGGAGTGGTGAAGGCGGCGCAGGCGCGCGGTGATTTCCAGGTGTTGGCGGAGCGGGGGAGACGTGCGTTGCGGGTGCATCTGCACGATGTGGAATCGGGTTTGGCGATGCTCGCGACGGCCGTACAAAAGGCGCTGGGGTAGTTTCGACGCGCTACGAGGAGCAGCGATGCAATTGGGAATGGTTGGACTGGGGCGCATGGGCGCGAACATGACGCGGCGCCTGATGCGCGGGGGACATCAACTCGTCGTCTCGGATCTGAGTGCGGACGCGGTGAAGCAGCTTGCCGGCGAAGGCGCGGGCGGTTCGTCGTCGCTGGAAGATCTGGTCGGCAAGCTTAAGCCGCCGCGTGCAGTGTGGGTGATGGTGCCGGCGGGCGGGCCCACAGAACAGACTGTGCAGAAACTGGCGCAGCACATGCAGGCGGGCGACGCGATCATCGACGGCGGAAATTCTTATTTCAAGGACGACGTGCGCCGCGCGGGTCAACTCAAGAGCAAAGGCATACAGTACGTGGACGTGGGAACGAGCGGCGGCGTTTGGGGGCTGGAACGCGGTTACTGCATGATGATTGGCGGACCGAAAGAAGCGGTGCAGCGGCTCGATCCTATTTTCAAGACGCTGGCTCCGGGGAAGGGTGAGATTCCGCGTACGCCGGGACGCGAAAAACTTGGAGGCAGTGCAGAAGAAGGTTACATCCACTGCGGGCCTTCGGGGTCGGGCCATTTTGTGAAGATGGTACACAACGGCATTGAATACGGGATCATGCAGGCTTACGCCGAGGGCTTCGACATCTTCAAGAACGCCACCAGCAAAGACTTGCCGGAAGATATCCGCTACGATCTGAACTTGCCGGATATTGCGGAGGTTTGGCGGCGGGGCAGCGTGGTGAGTTCGTGGCTACTGGATCTAACTGCGATGGCTTTGACCGAGAATCCCACGCTTTCCGAATACGAGGGTTATGTGCAGGATTCCGGCGAAGGACGCTGGACGATTCAGGCGGCGCTGGAAGAAGCGGTGCCCGCGGATGTGCTGACGGCGGCGTTGTACGTGCGCTTCCGCTCGCGGCAACAACACACGTTTGCGGAGAAGATGCTTTCCGCGATGCGGCAGAAATTCGGCGGGCACATCGAGACAGGTGCGGTGAAGAAGAGCGCGTAAGAGTCTTTCAACGAGAATTCTCAGGACCTGATTATGGCTCAATTGGCGGAACAGCTCACGGCAGCCCCACCGCGCATCGGCAAACAAGGCGATCCTTGCGTGATGGTGATCTTTGGCGCAGCCGGCGATTTGACGGCGCGCCTGTTGATTCCCGCGCTGTACAACCTGGCCCGGGTGGACTTGCTCTCGAAGGAGTTTGCGGTGCTGGGCGTGGCGCGGGCGCCGATGTCGGACGAGGATTTCCGCCAGAGGATTCTGGACGATGTTAAACAGTATTGCGGCGACTGCGTCGATGCCGACACCTGGGACAACTTCTCGCGGCGCTTCTATTACCTGGCCGGGAATTTTGATGATGACAAGATTTATCCGAAGATCAAAGATCGCCTGGCACAGATCGACCGCGATCACTCTACTCACCAAAACTTCTTCTACTACATGGCGACGGCTCCGAGTTTTTTCGGGCCCATCGTGGAAAAGCTCACCGCCACAGGACTGATGGAGCAAGACAACGACCACTGGCGGCGCGTGGTCATCGAGAAGCCTTTCGGTCACGATCTGGAGTCGGCCAAGGCTCTCAACCAGCAACTACTCAAGCTGGCAGATGAAAAGCAGATTTATCGTATCGACCATTATCTGGGTAAAGAGACCGTGCAGAACATCATGGCGTTTCGTTTTGCCAACGGAATCTTTGAGCCCATCTGGAACCGGCGCTACATCGATCACGTACAGATTTCCGTGGCTGAAACCGTAGGAGTGGAAGGCCGCGGCAGCTATTTCGACCATGCGGGTTCGATGCGCGACATGGTGCCCAACCACATCATGCAGCTGATCAGCCTGACCGCGATGGAGCCTCCCATTTCGTTCGACGCCAATGCGGTGCGCGACGAGCAGGCCAAGATTCTGCACGCCATCCAGCCGCTCAGCGATCAGGAAGTTCTCAATCGATCGGTGCGCGGGCAATACGGGGATGGAACGTTGGGGGGCCAACAAGTCGTAGCCTATCGCAGCGAGCCGGATGTTCCTCCCGATTCGCGAACCGAAACTTTCGTCGCAATGAAATTGCTGATCGACAACTGGCGCTGGGCCGATGTTCCTTTCTATCTTCGTACAGGAAAGCGCATGGCGGCGCGAAACACGCATATCGTGATCCAATTCCGGCGGGCTCCGTTTGTTTTGTTCCGGGATACTTCGGTGGAGACCCTGATGCCGAACCAGCTGGTGCTACACATCCAGCCGGAAGAAGGCATCTCGTTGCAGTTCGCGGCGAAGGTGCCGGGGCCGGTGATGCGCCTGGGCACAGTGGACATGAACTTCGAATATCAGGAATACTTTGGAAAGCAGCCCAGCACCGGGTATGAGCGGCTGCTGCACGATTGCATGATCGGCGACCAGACACTGTTTCAAAGGGCGGACATGGTGGAAGCGGGCTGGGCTGTGGTGAATCCGGTGCTCGATCTTTGGAAGGCGCTGCCTCCGCGGAACTTTCCGAATTACGCTTCAGGCACCTGGGGGCCGAAAGAGGCGGACGAATTGTTGGAGCGCGATGGACGGCGCTGGAGGAACTTCGAGAAATGATCCTGGCCGGCGACATTGGAGGAACCAAAGCTCGACTGGCTTATTTTCAGCCTCAGAACGGTCACCTCCGACTCATTTCCGAGCGCGTCTTTCCCAGCCGCGAATACCGCGAACTGGGAGAGATTGTCTCCAAGTTTTTGCAGGAGTCCGCCACCCGTCCCGAAGTTGCCTGCTTCGGAATTGCGGGGCCGGTGCAAAACGGGCGGGTCGAAACCTCGAATCTGCCATGGATCATTGAGGAGTCCCGGCTGGCGAAACAGATTCACCTGCCCGCCACTCTGTTGATCAATGATCTAGAGGCGAGCGCGTGGGGTATCGGAGCGCTCACCCAGAAGGACCTGATTGCCCTGACTCGAGTCGCACCATCGGTGGGCAATCAGGCGGTGATTGCGCCGGGAACCGGCCTGGGAGAAGCCGGATTATTTTGGAACGGCAGCCAGCATCAGGTTTTCGCCAGTGAAGGCGGGCACACCGACTTTGGGCCCCGCGGCGAGTTGCAAATCGAATTGCTGCGCTTCCTGGCGGGCCGCTACGACCACGTGAGTTACGAACGCATTCTCTCCGGACCAGGGCTGGTTAATGTGTATGAGTTTCTGCGGAGCCAGTCGTGCGCCGAGGAACCCTCAGGATTTGCCGCACAACTTTCTCAGGGAGACGCCGCCGCAACGATTTCCCACTCCGCGCTGGACGGGACCAACCGGCTGGCCGAGCAGGCGCTGGATCTCTGGATCTCGGTCTACGGCGCCGAAACAGGCAATCTGGCGCTCAAAACGATGGCGACCGGCGGAGTTTTTCTGGGCGGCGGAATTTCGCCCAAGATTCTTCCCAAGCTGACGGGCCCGGTGTTTATGCGCGCCTTCCTCGACAAGGGCAGGCTGCGCCCGCTTCTGGAAAACATGCCGGTTCATGTCATCACCAACGAACAGGCTGGCCTGCTGGGGGCGGCGCGATGTGCGGCCGCTAAGTCCAGCAATGGCAGGGCAGGAGTTTTGTGAGTGCGCCGGTCGAGTTGCGCAGGCTGACCACTCCGCAGGATCTTTTTCAGGCGGCCGCGGAGGAAGTCATACGCGACGCTACCAACGCGGTCGCGCAACGCGGGCGCTTTACCATTGCGCTCTCGGGCGGATCGACTCCCAAAAACTTGTACACCCTGATCGCGGCCAACGCCAGCGCCAATCTGCCGTGGGATCGAATGTTTTTCTTCTGGGGTGACGAGCGCCATGTTTCCCCGGACGATCCGGACAGCAACTACCGGATGGCCAAAGAGAGTTTTCTGTCGAAGGTTGCGATTCCCGCGGGCAACATTTTTCCCGTCCCAGCTGAGAACCCCGACGCCCCCGCGGCAGCGGAGGCCTATGAACAGACTCTGCGGAGGTTTTTCGCACTGGCGCCTGGCGAGTTTCCGCGCTTTGATCTGATCCTTCTCGGCATGGGACCGGACGGACATACTGCTTCGTTGTTTCCGGAGACCGCCGCATTACAAGAGAAGTCTCGGCTCGTGGTGGCCAACTGGGTGGAGAAGCTGCAAACCAGCCGGATTACGTTCACCCTGCCAGTGCTGAATGCGGCGCGCTGTGTTGCTTTCCTGGTGAGTGGAACGGATAAAGCGGCGGTTCTGCATGAAGTTCTGGAAGGCAACGCCCCAGCGGAGAAGTATCCCTCGAAACTGGTGCGACCGAGCGATGGCCGGCTGATCTGGTTTGTGGACCGGGCTGCGGCGAGCGGGCTGTCAGCGGCGGCGTGAGAACCGCACTGCTGCAATATCCTAAAACACAAAACGCTTAAACACAGAGGGCACAGGGTAGGACAGCACTTTCTTCGGGCGCGCACGAGCTATCCGCGCCAGCCGCCGATTTCCTTCAGTCCCTTGCCCCGTGCGTGTTCGAAGAGGCGCACCCGATGGCGGGAGTGTTCGAACTCGTGGATGTCTGCCCACACCTCAGCTTGCCAGCCCTTGTCGTGAGTGGCGGACTCGCCGCAAGTGGCGCAGCGGGTGTGCAGGCTGACGGACGAAGCTTCTGCCTTGGCCGCGCCGGGCAGTTCGATGAAGATGCAGCGGACTTCCAGAATCTCCTCGTTCTGATCGAGGAGGTGTTCGTAACGCAGCAGGTAACAGAATCCCAGCTTGCGTGCCTCGGCTTCGGCTTCGGCGCGGGTGTGAAACGGGCCATATTCGGCGCGCAACTGCTCGGTCGAGTCGCACGCCATCCAGAAGATCTCTTTATAGTCCATGGCCGCCCCGCCCAGGGATTGCGGAGTTGACTCGAACTGCCGGCGAGCCCGCTCGATTGGGTCGAGTCTGCCAGTGCAATTTTCAGGCCGACTGCAAAGAAACCGAAGTCGTTGTTTTTTCAACGCCTTACCCGAGCTGCCCAGCCGGTGCCGGGCAGCCGTGTGCAAACCTTTTGCGGCTGTTGGGCTGACGCCGGGCGCTGCGCGCAAGGACTTGCATGCGCTCCGGCAGTTATCCACTCTAGCCCGCAGCAGCGCGGGCCAAGGGAAACACCGGCCGATCCGTCTCTTCCAGCCAATTCTTGCCCCCATGGCTGGCCACGTACATGGCCAGTTCGAGGCGGCTCCAGACTCCTAGCTTGTCGAAAGTGCTGCGCAGGTGGTTCTTGATGACCTGCTCGGTGGTGCCCATGAGCTTGCCAATTTCGCGGTTGGTAAGGCCCTCCCATACCAGGGTGGCCACTTGAGTTTCCTTTGGAGTCAAGCGTTCGCGCGGGGTCATGATTTCAACTCGGCTTTCTCGAACGCGGCCGTAGCCAGCCGGACGCGTTTTCGCCCATCCCGAATTCCAGCGCGCAGAAAGAGCGTGCGCAAGTGCTGCTTTACGGTGCGCGGGCTGATGCTCAACTGCCCGGCAATTTCCTTGTTGCTGCAACCCTGGACCAGCAAATCCAGCACCTGCTGATCGCGCGGCGTGACCTTCATTCTGTCGAGATCCATCATGTTAAATTCTCCTGCTCCTGCGGGACCGCGTTTCTCGTTCTTGTCCGCTTGGGTTCCGCGGTTTTAGGTAAAGCACATGTTTCGCCAAAGTTTCGCTGGGCTCTGCGGGGCACCCTAAGACCAGCGGGTGCTTGCACTTAGGAACAAGAACCAAAGCTTTCAGAAGAAGTTCAGAAACTCCATGCTAGGCTGGTTCGTCCCGAATTGGGCTGTGGCCGGATCAATTGATGGCTGCGCGGCAAACTGAACCTCGCCCTCGCCGGTTCCGCGTGAGCGGAACGTGGCGCAGCCGGAGAGACGGTTTTGGCTCCCGAATCGGTCGAGATAAGCCTTTTGTCTTGAGACTGTTGAGTCTGTCCTGAATTCGACGGATGAGACCCCGAGGTGGCGTATGAGAACGGTAATGATTTCTTCTCGTGATAAGAAGATTCGGACGTTCCAAAATGGGCATCAAGGCGCGCTAGTACTGTTCATTTTGGCGCTGGCAGTTGCGCCGCCTGGACTTTTTGCACAGGCTTCGTCCGCAGCACCGATTGTGCAGCAGTCGGGACCCGACACTGCCCCTGCAGTCGACGGAACTCCCCTGACCATCACATTGCAGGATGCACTGGAGCGGGCGCGCGCCAACGATCCTCAGTACCATTCGGCGCTGACTGATTTGGGAGTGGCGCGACAGGAGCGGGTGCAGGCACGCGCGGGATTGCTTCCCAATATCACCTACAACAACTCCTTCATTTACACCCAGGGCACGGGCCAGCCTCCGGCTTGCGCGGTCACAGCCACCTGCCCAGCCAGCCGTTACATCGCCAACAACGGAGTGCATGAATACATCAGCCAGGCGAACGCGCACCAGGCCGTTTCGCTGACGAATTTCGCAGACTACGGGCGCTCCTCGGCGGCGCTGGCGCAGGCGCGGGCGAAAGCGGAGATCGCCACGCGCGGGCTGGTCGTCACCGTGACTCAGTCCTACTATGGACTGGTCGTGGCGCAGCGCAAGTATGCGACGGCGCAGCGGGCGGCGACGGAGGCACAAAGGTTTCTGAAAATCAGCCAGGACTTGCAGAACGGTGGCGAGGTCGCGCGCGCGGATGTGGTGAAGGCCAGCATTCAGGCGCAGCAGCGGCAGCGGGATTTGCAGGAAGCCCAGCTCGATATGCAACACAGCCGGCTGGATCTCGCGGTGCTGATATTTTCCGACTGGAACCAGAATTTCAGTGTGGTCGACGATCTGCAAACGCCAGAACCGTTGCCCGTGTTCACCGAGGTGGAAGTGGCTGCCAGGAAAAACAACCCCGAGCTGCGGGCGGCACTGGCCGCATTGGCGGTTGCGAACCACCAGGTTACCGCGGCGTGGGGAGGGCTGCTGCCATCCTTGACCGCCGACTACTTCTACGGTATCGATTCCAACCAGTTCGCGCTTCGGACTGACGGGGTGCGGAATGTGGGATACTCCGCGGTGGCGAGCTTGCAGATTCCCATCTTCAGTTGGGGCGCGGACCGCAGCAAGCTGAAGTCGGCGGAGTTGCGCCGCGATCAGGCTAAGTTAGAGTTGAGCCACGAGCAGCGCCTGCTTCTGGCCCACTTGCGGCAGTTCTACGAGGAAGCAAGCACGGCGCGGTCGGAAATGGAATCACTGGCGAGTTCGGCAGAAATGGCGGCGGAGAGTCTTCGCCTCACCAATCTTCGCTATCAGGCCGGAGAATCGACGGTGCTGGAAATTGTGGATGCGCAGAATACGGTGACGCAGGCTCGCAATGGCTATGATGACGGCCAGGTCCGCTACCGGGTCGCAGTCGCTAACTTGCAAACTCTGACGGGGAGCTTCTAGGCAAGATGATCCGCAACCTACTCGCTAACCTACCCCACAAACGGCGACTGCCGTCCGGTGCTCGCTCGGTTGTCGCATGCGCCGCGCTCGCAGGTCTGCTGGTTTCGGCCGCTTGTAGCGGAGACAAGGCGGACAAAGAGCCTACCGTGAGCGTTCAGGTGGCGCAGGTTGAAAAGACCACGATCCAGCATGTCATTAAGACCCAGGCTATTTTGTTTCCCCGGCAGCAAGCGGCGATCGTGGCCAAGATCAGCGCTCCGGTGCAGAAATTCCTGGTGAAGCGCGGGAGCCGGGTGCATCAGGGCGAATTGCTGGCAGTCCTTGAAAACCGCGACCTGTCCGCCGCCGCGCAGGAAAACAAAGGGAGCTACGAGCAGGCGCAAGCTGCCTACGAGACCACCACTGCGGCCAGCCTGCCGGAAGAAATCCAGAAGGCGGAGGCGGACGCGCAGCAATCCAAACAAGCGCTGGAGGCCCAGGAAAAGGTTTACCAGAGCCGCCAGCAACTTTATCAAGAAGGTGCTTTGCCGAGGAAGGAGCTTGACCAGTCCTCGGTAGAGATTCTCCAGGCGCGCAATCAGTATTCGATTGCGAAAAGGCACCTCGATACTTTGCAGGCCATCGGAAAGCAGCAGGCACTCAAAGCAGCCGCCGGGCAGCTGGAATCCGCAAAAGGCAAATACATGGGGGCGCAGGCGCAACTGAGCTACTCCGAGATTCGCAGTCCGATAGACGGCGTAGTCACCGACCGTCCGCTTTATCCCGGTGAGATGGCAGCGGCGGGAACCGCGGTGGTGACCGTGATGGACATTTCCGCTGTGATTGCCAAAGCCCACATTCCGCAGGCCGATGCCGCGCTCTTGAAAGTTGGAGACAAAGGGACGATCACGGTTCCGGGACTCGATGAGCCGGTCGAAGGCGCAGTCACGGTAGTGAGCCCGGCGCTCGATCCAAATAGCACGACCGTGGAAGTCTGGCTGGAGGCCAGGAATCCGAAACAGCGATTGAAGCCTGGAACCAGCGTGCAGCTCTCGCTCACGGCAAAGACGGTGAAAGACGCGCTGGTGGTTCCCGCCGCCGCCGTGATCAGTGCCGCGGACGGAAGTTCCGCGGTGATGATTGCAGGCAGTGATGGGAAAGCTCACCAAAAGACGGTGAAGCTCGGGATTCGGCAAGACGATGACATTCAGATTCTCGAGGGCGTAACCGAGGCGGACAAAGTCGTGGCAACCGGCGCCTACGGCTTGCCCGACAACACCAAGATCAAAATAGAAGCGCCTGCCGAAACCCCGAAGGATACGCCGAAGGAATCCCCCAGTGAGAAATAACCGCCGCGGAGCGACTGCGTGAATCAAAAAAAATCCGATCACTGGGTCGCTCGACACTCCCGGCCAATGATTTTTCTGATCCTCACTCTGGCCCTGCTGGGCGGATATCTGGCCTTCACCATCCCCGTGTCGGTGTTTCCAGCCACGAATTTTCCGCGCGTGCTGATCGCCGTGGACAACGGCGTCATGCCGATCGATCAGATGATGGTCACGGTCACGCGTCCGATCGAAGAGGCGGTCAACAGCGTTCCCGGACTCTTGACGGTGCGCTCCATCACCAGCCGCGGCTCGGCGGAAATTGATCTCTACTTTCGCTGGGACCTCGACATGTTCCAGACCCTGCAGTACGTGAATGCGGCTTTGTCGAGGGTGCAGCCCGAGCTTCCTCCCACCGCCAAAGTGGAAGCGCACCGCATGACTTTCGCCAGTTTTCCCATCGTTGGTTACAGCATTACCTCAGCGACCGTGCCGCAGACGCGGCTGTGGGAGATGGCTACCTACGAGATGAAGCCGCGGCTGAACCGGCTCGATGGAGTTGCAACTGTCATCGTTCAGGGAGGGCAGGAACCAGAGTTTCAAATCACTCCCGATCCCGCCAAGCTGCTCACGGCCAGCGTGACCGTAACCGACATCCTGGATGCCGTGCGCCGCACGAATCTTGTAGACTCACCCGGTTTGCTGGAGCGCAATCACCAGCTTTTTCTCGGCCTGATCAACGGCCAGGTGCAGACACCGGAAGAAATCGCCAACACGGTCATCAAGAACACGCCGGCGGGAATCCCAGTCCGCATTCGAGATGTGGCGATGGTCGCGCCCGATGTGAAGCCGGTTTATACCGTCGTCACCGCTAACGGAAAGCCCGCAGTCCTGCTCAACATCAACCGCCAGCCTGACGGCAATACGGTGCAGGTGGCGGATGAGGTCCGCACCGAGATCGAGCGCATTCGCAAAACTCTGCCGCCCGGCGTGGACATTCAGCCGTTCTATGACCAGTCCATCATCGTCAGCGAATCCATCAAAAGTGTGCGGGATGCGATCCTGCTGGGCTTGATTCTGGCCTCGATCATCCTGGTTGTCTTCCTGCGGGATTGGGGAACATCCCTCGTGGCCGGCCTGGTAATTCCGGTCACCGTGATGGTGACGTTCATTGCCCTCAAGGTGATGGGGCAGACCTTCGACCTGATGACGTTGGGGGGATTGGCCGCCGCCGTGGGGCTGGTCATCGATGATGCCATTGTCGTGGTGGAAAATATTGTGCTGCATCGCGACGCGGGCCAAGGCCGTCTTGAGGCAATCGAGAGTGCTTTGCGGGAAATCACGGTGCCATTGATCGGCTCAACCATCACGCCGGTTGTTGTCTTTATTCCCCTGATCGCGATCACCGGAGTGACAGGCGTGTTTTTCCGCGCGCTGGCCGTGACCATGAGCGTCTCGCTTCTGACTTCGCTCGTGCTCGCCGTGACCTGGACGCCGAACCTGAGCCAGTATTTTATTCGTGGGCGGCGTGAGAAGGGCCACGCCCTTTCAGCTTCCGGCGAAGCGCAAGCTACAAACCCGCAGACATCAGCCAACGCGCCCCCGGAGAATCAATCGAACATCGATGCGAACATCGATGCGAACGTCGATGCGAACATCGACGCGCAGCAGTTGCTGGCCACCGAGGATGCTCATCTCAGCGGGTTCTTCCTGCGCGTGGTCAACTTCCACGAACGCTGGCTGCGCCGGGCACTGGAGCGGCCTCGAATGCTGGTTGTGTTCAGTCTGGTGCTGATTGCGGTTTCCTACCTGTGCTATCACTTTTCCGGCTCCGACCTGCTGCCCGCCATGGACGAAGGCGGATTTACTCTCGACTACATTATGCCCGCCGGCAGTTCGCTGGCGGAAACCAACCGTGTGGTTAGCCACGTGGAACAAATGCTGCGCGAAACCCCGGAGGTGGAGAGCACTTCGCGGCGCACCGGCTTGCAGTTGGGTCTGGCAGCCGTGACGGAAGCGAACACGGGCGACATCCTGGTGAAACTGAAAGCCAAGCGCGACCGCGATGTGGAAGAAGTAATGGCCGAAGTGCGGGCAAAGATCAAACAGCAGGAACCTGCTCTCGACGTCGACTTCATCCAAGTCCTTCAGGACATGATCGGCGACCTGACGTCAGCGCCGCAGCCGATCCAGATCAAACTGTTTTCGGAGGACCCCAAGCAGCTCGAACTATGGGCGCCGAAGGTTGCGGACGCCATTTCAAAGATCAATGGTGTGGTCGACCTGCTCAATGGAATTGATAACACGATCAGCGGGCCAGCTGTGACGTTTCAAGTGGACCCGAGCGTCGCCGCGCGGGCAGGCTTCACGGCGGAGGAAATCGCGGTGGACGCCTCCGCCATCCTCGAGGGGGAACCGGCGCCGACGCCGGTAGTGACAAATGGCCGCGCTTATACGTTGCGCGTGCGGTTCCCGGCGGCGAACCGGGCCTCGCTTGAGGCCATGCGCGATACGCTTCTGGTCAGCAGCAGCGGACATACGGCAACCCTGGGCGCGCTGGCGAGCGTAGTTGAGTCACCGGGGCAAACCGAGATCCTGCGGGAAAACCTGCAACGCCAGGTCGCCGTGACCGCGCGCCTGGAGGGCACGAACCTGGGCAGCGGAATGGCCGCTGTACAAAAGACGGTCAGCGGGCTGCACTTGCCTTCGAACATCCGCGTGGAATACGGCGGCACTTATCAGGAACAACAGCGTTCGTTCCACGATCTGGTGATTGTGCTGGTGCTTGCCGTCCTGCTGCTTTTCATCGTGCTGCTGTTTGAATTTGGCACGTTCGCCGCGCCGGTTGCGATTCTTGCCTCGGCGTTGCTTTCTACTTCGGGAGTTTTCATTGCTCTGCTCATCACGCGCACCACGTTCAACATTTCGTCGTTCATGGGCATGATCATGGTGATAGGAATTGTGGCCAAGAACGGCATCCTGCTGCTGGACGCGGACCAAAAAATGCGCGGGCTCGGACGCAGCGCAGAGGACGCGATACTGCAAGCCGGTCGGCGTCGACTGCGCCCGATCGTAATGACGGCACTGGCCACCGTCGCGGGCATGTTGCCGTTGGCTTTCGCCATTGGGGCCGGATCACAGATGCTGCAACCGCTTGCTATAGCGGTGATCGGTGGCGTCTTGATTTCGATGGTGCTGTCGCTGATCATCACCCCTGCAGTGCATTTTTATATGACCGGCGAAAAGCGCACGCCATCGATCGAAGCGGTGTGATACGGATTCGTTAGGAAAAAGAGAGATTGCCGTGACCGACTGTGCACACGCTTGCAGATTACGAGAGTAACCCGCAACCGGCGTACACGAATTCAGAATGGTCAGAACACAACTTTGCCTACTTTGTCTCGTAACCTCTTGAATTCCGCATGGTTGCGCCTTCATACTCATCCTGCGATTTCATAGCTCTCCTCCGGCCAGTGCATGCTTCGTGGCCCGGGCCACTTGGCAACACCGTTCTTTGGTGGAGGAATTGCACTAGAATAGGGATGGTCTCCGGGCGGACTGCCTCCCACCACGCCGGCTGGCCACAGGCGGGCAAGTAGGATTGTGACCGAAGACAACAAACCAGTTCTCGACGAGCAGACTTTCGAAAAGCTGCTGGAGGCGGGCTATGTGCTGCAAGAGCACGGCCGCAAAATGCGGGAACTGGAAGCAAGAATGGAGTCGCACAGCGAACGGCTCCGCCAACAAGAGTCGGCGAATCAAGCTCCGCTGCCCATCCGCAAACCAGCCTCGGAAGAGACTTCCCGCTCCGACCGCGATTACACACTCACCCTGGCGGAGATTGTCGAAGCCCAGCGCCAGATTCAAGTACGCCATCTTGATTTGGACAAGGCGATGGCGGTGATCGCCGAAAAAGTTGCGCGCATCGCAGGTGCAACTGGCGCAGGCATCGGAATTCTGAATGAGAAGATGGTGCGTTATCGGGGCGGAGCCGGCGCACCGGCTTTGCCATTGGGAACTGAAGTCCCTCTGTCGACGGCGGTTTGCGCCGCCAGCGTGCGCACGGGGCAGGTGATTCGCAGCGAGGACGTAAATACGGAATTGCTTTTCGATCCCGAGCCTTGCCGCGAGCGTGGAATTCTGTCGCTGGTCGCGGTGCCCATCTATCATGACGGTGACATCGTGGGAGGGTTGGAACTTTATTTTGACAGCGTTCGCGGCTACGCCGAACAGGACATTCATACTTGCCAACTGATGGCCGGGCTGGTGACGGAAGCGATAGGCCGGGATGCCGACTCAAAAGTAAAGAAGTCCATGGCCGCGGAACGGTCCACGATGCTGGCCGCAATCGAAAAATTGAAGCCGAATCTGGCAGCTTTGTCGGAGGACCAATCCGCCGCGGCCGCCAAAACGAGTGCATGGGCAAGCGCGGCGACTGCGGCGAAGTCCCCCTGCTGGAAGTGCGGAAACGCGCTGCTGGCGGAGGAACAATTTTGCGGCACGTGCGGTGCTCCACGCGATAGCAACAGTGAACCATCGAGCATGCAGAGCAAGCTGGCGTCGGCATGGCTCATGCAGCAGAGCCAGCAGAACTCCACCGCCGCGCCTTCAAACGGGGCCACTCATCCCCTCGACACGCCGCTCCCGCCGGACTTGGATCAGCCTCACCCTCTGTCGGCGACCTCATTCGCCGCGAGCGCAGACGAGGACGCGATGCCAGCGGCGCCCCGGCCGTCCGAATCACAGTTCGACTATGAAGAGACGCTCGGCGATCACGAAGGCAAGATTGAAGCCGACTCAACGGCGCTGGTGAAGCCGCAGCAGGAGGATGTTGTCTGGAGTTCGGCGGCGAAAGCCCGCAACTTCCTGGAAAAATTGGCCGGGACCCGTACGCCGAACCCAGTAGTCCGCTTTTGGAATTCGCGTCGCGGAGATTTCTATCTGGCGGTCGCGGTGATTCTGGTAGTGGCCGTGATTCGCTGGGGTATCTGGTCCAACCACGCTGTGGGTGCCACAAGTCATGGAACAGCGGTTTCCGGAAGCGCGAATCCTCACAAACAGCCAGCTCCCGACGCGGATCTTTCCACCTTCGACAAACTCCTGGTCTCTTTAGGGCTGGCCGAAGCACCCGAACCGCCGAAGTACAACGGCAATCCCGATACCCAGGTCTGGATCGACTTGCAGACGGCCCTTTATTATTGTCCTGGCTCCGACCTCTATGGCAAGACGCCCAAAGGGCGGGTCTCCAGCCAGCGCGATGCACAGCTGGATCAATTCGAACCCGCCGACCGCAAGCCCTGCGACTGATTGCGCAGGGATGAGCATGGTCAGGCAACTCCGAATAGCCAGATTTGACAACCTTCCCGGCCCGTAGTGCAATCATAAATAGCGCCCTCGTCCGGAGAGACGCCAGTGCTGCGCCCCACAAACGAATCCAACGCAGACACCTTGCCGGATCCTGAGTTGAATCCCCTCCTGAATCCGCTGCTGGCAGCGCACATGGGACGATGGGCGGAAGTGTATTTCACGAATCCTCCCGAAAAACGAGAACAAGCCGTGGCCGAGTTGATTCGGGAATTGGAAAGTGTTTCTCCTCGGGAGCCGGGTTCGATTCAAGAGAATACCGAGCAAGCGATGGACGCAACTGAAACCGCAGCAGTGCCAGCGGCCGCTTATGCCGCGGAACCTCTCTGCACTTGCGGCGGGTGCGGGTATGAGAATTCAGCAGAGCAAAAGTTTTGCGGGATGTGCGGCGCACCCCTACAAGCGCCCCCCGAGGCACATTTACGACATGTCGCGGAGGCCGCGCAGATTCCGGAAGCGAGTTGGCGTGACCCCGAACATTCTCCCGGCGGCAACTCTGAGGATTCTGCAAACGAGCCCGTGGTTAGCGTTGCTGCGGGCAGAGTTGACAATCCTGGGAACTCTGCCTGGGTGCCCCAAGAAGAGCTTCCGAGTTTGGCTTTGGAATCCGAGCCAGTTCCCTATCGTTACCGGCGGTACGTGGCCGCGGCGTTGTCGATCCTTCTCGTGCTGCTGCTTTACATGGCATGGCGCGGAACGAAGGCTATTTCAGGTGCGGCAGGTCCGCAGTCCGCACCCTCGAGGGTAGCCCCGCCGCCTCCAGCGCCAGCTTCCGCGGCGGAGCCGAGTGCGGCGCCGGGCGATGCTCGAAAGGGCAACCCGGAGAGTAAGCTGCCGGCTTCCGCGATCCCCAGCAAGGACCAACCGGAAGCAGCTCCGCAGAAGAATCAGACCGCGCAACCTGCTTCCCGGATCGGGGCTGTGAGTGCAAGTTCCCCGGCGCTTGCGGCGGAGCCGAACGGCGCTGAAGAACTGGCCACCGCGGAGAATTATTTAAATGGAAGGCAGGGTGTGACCCGCGACAGAGGAGAAGCTGCCTTGTGGTTGTGGAAAGCCGTGCGCAAGGAGAACGCTGCGGCGGCGCTGGCTCTGTCTGATCTATATCTGCGGGGGGATGGCGTGCCCAAGAACTGCGAGCAGGCGCGAGTACTGCTGGATGCGGCCGCTCGAAAAGGCGTGAAGGCCGCAGGGGAGCGGCTCCGTAACTTACAAGCCTTCGGTTGTCAGTAATGGGAGGCTGCGAGAAATCATCCCGCAGCCCCCTCGATGTTCCCCGACCAAACTCAGCGCGGCCATTCGAGTTGGACGCAACTTGCGCGGCTCACGACGGAACTTCAGGCTCGCGCCTGCGGGACTCATACCACAGGGCGAGTTCGACGCGGTTCCACAGTCCGAGCTTGTCGTAGATCACACGCAGATAGTTCTTTACCACGTGTTCCGTGGTGCCGATTTCATGGGCCACGTCGCGGTTCTTCAGGCCCTGGGCGACAAGCTCGATGACACGGTTTTCGCGCTCGCTGGGGATACGGGGTCCGTAACGTTCGTTTGCAAACATAATTGCCTCCGATATAACAGGGTGGCGAGTTTCACTCGCTTGATTCCGCCGTTGATTCCGAAGCGGAGAAAGAGCCGGTTAAAATGGGCCTTCACGGTTCTTCGCGCCATCTTGAGCTGGCTGGCGATTTCGGCGTTGTCACAGCCTTGCAAAAGCAATTCGACGATCTGTTGTTCGCGCGGCCCCAGCCGAACGGACTGCTCCGTCATCACTACCCCCTGGTTTGGTTTCGCCCCCGTCCTAAGACCGGTGCAGCTGGGATGTTTCCAGATTACATAGCATCCACAATGCCACTTTGAGACGAAAATAGCTGTGACCAACGAACATCCATTTCCACAGGCACTTGGCGGGATTCAGAAGATTTCCATATTCTGGATGCGACACTTCAAACCCCAAGGCAGGGACGATCCGATTGGCAGCCAGGAATGGACTCTGGAGGCGCGAGAGGTGCGTGAAGACAGCGTAATTCAGATTCGCAAAAGGCACGACCAGAGCCGGAAGCCAACAGGTCCGGGGAGGCGTCGCTGGTAAAATGGGGTCGCGGCGCCCGTCCTCCGACACCAAAAGAGTTTGATCCGCGGAAGATGCCGGCATCTCCGACGCCGGCGCACTCAGGCAAACACCCTAGGTGAAAATTGCCCTGCCTACGGGATAGCCCTGAACAATTTACATGAACCCACCTGATGGAGGGGCAGTTATATCGGGGGGTTGCATGTCGGAAGCCAATTCCCTGGAGTCCTAGAAACAAGTCCTTGGGACCGAACAACCGGAAGTGCTCTACACTGTTGCTTGAACGATGCCCCCCCCCTTGTCACACCCGGACGGTCCCATCCCCGGAACTCGCAGCAGCCTGGGTCTCGCAGAAGATCGTGCAATGAACATGGGGATCACGCTCGGAGGCCGCCGATGAAGCGGCTTCTGAGCGTGGTTGGGGCGCGGCCCAACTTCATGAAGGTCGCGCCTATCGTCGAAGAACTGAAGCGACATCCCGGTGTCGAACACTGTCTGGTGCACTCTGGACAGCACTACGATGAACTTCTTTCCGGCAACTTCTTCGCGGATTTGGGCTTGCCCAAACCAGATGTGAATCTTCAGGTGGGTTCGGGCAGCCATGCGGTGCAGACTGCCGAAATCATGAGGCGGATTGAGCCAGTCTTGCTCGACTACAAGCCGGAGATGGTTGTGGTGGTGGGCGACGTGAATTCTACGGTGGCTACCGCGCTTACGGCCGTCAAACTGGGGATTCGAGTGGCCCACATCGAAGCCGGGCTGCGCAGCTTCGATATGACCATGCCCGAAGAAATTAACCGGAAGCTCACCGATGCGATCTCTGATCTGCTTTTCGTGACCGAGCAGAGTGGAGTGGAAAATCTAAGACACGAAGGCGTGGCGGCTGAAAAAATCTTTCTGGTGGGCAACGTCATGATCGACTGCCTGCTGCGGCACCGGGAACTGGCGGCGAAATCGCCGATTCTCGGCCGGCTCGGCGTGCGCCAGAATGGATCGGGCTGTCGCCCCTACGGAGTTCTTACTCTGCACCGGCCGTCAAACGTCGACGATCCAAAAACGCTGCAAGGGATTCTCAGCGCAGTGAGCGCGCTGGCTGCCGAGCTTCCCATCTTCTTCCCCGTTCATCCTCGAACCCGCAAGAATATCGAGAGTTTTGGTTTGTCGCGATACCTAGCCGATGCAGCAGGGGAAAACCGTGTTGGAATCGTGCCTCTTGATCCGCTGGGATATCTCGATTTCCTTTCGCTCAACGACCGGGCACGCATTGTGCTAACCGACTCAGGCGGAGTGCAGGAGGAAACCACCGTCCTCGGCGTGCCCTGCGTTACGCTGCGCGAGAATACGGAGCGGCCAGCGACGGTTGAGCATGGCTCGAATCAAGTAGTGGGCGTGGATCCGGACCGGATTCTGGCGGCGGCTCGATCAGTCCTCCGAGAACCTACACGCCCGCCCCAACGTCCTCCACTATGGGACGGCAAAGCGGCACCAAGAATCGTAGCGATCCTGCTCGAGCATCTCCGGTGAGATGGCAAGGCTCAAGCTCGGGTCTCGTCAAGGACGGACGCTTAATCCTTAGATTGTCAGGTCGCGAGCTCGGATTATTCATCAAACTTTAATAATTCATTAACAAGGGATTGGACGCCTCGGTGGGATAATTTCCGGCTTGCACTCTAGTTTTCTTAAGTCCAAGGTGTGCCGCGGGACAGACAGCCCTCCGGCGCTGCCTTGCGGCTGGTTTTTATAAGGGGCGTTGTATTCATGAAGAGACTTCTTCGTCTGTTCCCGCCGGTGGCGTTGGCGATCGTTCTGGTCAGCTGTTCCGGAAGATCGTCGATCCCTCCTGGACCGTTGCCGAATGTTTCTGGCTCGTGGGAATTCATTGCCGCCTCCGCCAACAATCCTGGCTACTCCACGAACATCGAGGCGGCCCTGAAGGAAGGCCAGGTTTTTGTCAACGGGACATACCAGGAGGACGGCCAGATTTCGGCCTCAGGACAGCAGATCAACTTCGTCGGCTTCAGCCCAGCGGGAGCTATTGCTTTCGGAGGAAATTGCACGGCGGCGACCGTCAATCCGGGGAACGGTCTGAGTGGGAGCATTTCCGGCGTGGGTGGTTCCATGACCTTCACTTACACGGAAAATGGCAATGTGTTCAACGTGACCGCCATTCTCGATGCAAGCAATCAGTCCATTGACAGCGGCACCTACACCGAGCAGGCGGCGCCGGCCGGGCAATCCAATGGCTCTTGCAACGGCAATGTTGACCCCACTGTAATTGACTCGGGATCCATCGTCGGCAAGATTGTTTCCAAGCTGTCTGGAATGTATACGGGGCAAATATGCCAGCCCCTGGATACTTTATGCAGCAACACCCCGGACACCGCAACCGCCACCCTAAGCCAGAGCGGAAGCAACCTGACGGTTAATCTGCTGCTGACCGGGACCGACAATGCGTCGTTCACACTGACTGGCCTGGTTACGGGTAACGCATTTTCCGTGCAGGGAACTTTTCAGGGGCAAGTGGTTGCCTACTACGGCTACTACGAACTGACTTACGACTCGCTCACGAACGCGAACGACATCCCGACTCTGTATCTGGTCAACGCCACGAATTCTTCGGCCGAACCAACCTACGCTGGCACGCTCACGGTTCCGCAGACGCTGTAGTGCTTCAAACTCCCGCGCGCTGTATGCTAAGGCTGCTGCGCCGGGGGAGCTTGACCAGCGGTCGGAGACTGAAGCGCCGCGCCGGGAGAGTTCACGGTCGGCCCTTTGATTTCGTAGCCGCGATCGTACCTGGGGTCATAAAAGAAAAGCCACTCGTTGTAGTGATTCTTGTGGCTGAATTCGCGAATGCTCCTGGCCTTGCTGGCACTAGCGACACCGAAGATCAATAACCCTGGCTGCACGTCTGGACTGGGGCTGACTCTGAAACCCGTGGATGGAGAACTCGTCTTCGCCGCCGCATCGCCAGCACCCGGCGGAACCGAACCCGCCGGATTCGCCGCGTTTGCGTTGGAATTTGCGCCGGACGCGTCGGTGCCAGAGCCATTCGTGGTTTCGGAAGGCGCGGTTCCTGCATTTTCCGCCGTTTGCGAATCAGATGACTTGAGGTTCGCAATTCCCCCCTGCGGTGTTACGTCCGCCATGTGTAGTAGTTTGAAATCACGCCCTGTGATTGGATCTTTGTAGAACTTGCGAATAAACTTCAGGCCGTTCGTGTCGCGCAATTCCTCGAGGCGGGCAGGATAGCGCCCGGTTTTCTTTGAAAAAGCCCGGATCGCGCGTGAATACTGGACACCGCGGTGGACCAGTTCTTCCTCCCGATCCCGCTTGATGCGGAATGCGATGCTCGGCGCTGCCACCGCCGCAGCGATCGTCAGCAGAGCGACAAACAACATCATCGTGAGCAAAACATAGCCTTGTTCCGCGTGTCGTGTGCTGATACTGCGGGCTGGTTCATGAAATGCCATTCCCAAACACCCCTTGAGTCAAAAGTTGTACTTCAGTCCTAACTGCATGGTTCGCGGCCGGTGGGCATCAATGGGATGCAGGAAAGCGCTGCCGCTGGTGCAATCGACGAACGCGGGTTGCGGGTTCGTCGTCCCCGGCAGAATCGTGTAACCTCCGGCCGCAGTGTAAGGGGCGCCAAGCCCGCCACCGTAACAACTGATCGTATTGTTTGCGGTATTGCCGATGTTCGAATTGAAGATGCGGAATTGTGTGTGATTAAAAACGTTGAAAGCCTCGGCGCGAAACTCCAGATTGCTGCCCTCCGTAATTTTGAAATTCTTCAGCAACGACAGGTCGAAGTTCAGCCGGTGGGGATTGTTCAGGTAGTTGCGGCCTGCGTCCCCGAAGGTAAGACCGCGGGGCGCGGCGAAGGCAGCCGGGTTATAAAGAAGCGGGCCGAGGCTCTGGGAGTTGAACCGGTTGACTCCATCGGGAAGCGCCGACTTCGCACGCCCAACGATGTCCGGATAAGAACCTGAGCCCGCTCCATTGGCCACTCCGGCGTTGTCCAGCACCGAGATGCCGTCGGTGCTGCCGCCATTGATGACGCTGAATGGAGTGCCAGACTGAAAGATCGTGATTCCCGAAACCTGCCAACCATCCAGCAATGTGCTGAAAAGCTTGGAACCACCCGCAGGATTCGCGCCCCCCTGATCATCTGCATCTGCATCCCGCCAGCTGACCCAGCGCTCGAAGTTGCGCGCAAATTTCGGCAGATCATAGATGTAGTTGAAGTTGAGCAGGTGCCGCTGATCGAAGTCCGAGCTGGCCCAGCTGGACTTGATGTTGGCAGAGTTCACAAAGGATGCAGAGGAGCGGTCCGAGGAATCGTCAAGCGAGTGGCTGTAGGTGTAAGAGACGCCAACCGTGACCGGGCCGTGCGCTCTCCGCAGAGTGGCCTGAAAAGCGTGATATTGGGAGTCGGCAATGTTGCGCAAGGCCAGGATGCGCTGGAAACCAAAATACGGCCGCAGGAGATTAGGATTGGGTATACCGCTGAGCACCGCACCGTTGATCAGATCCCTGGCCCCGAAACAGGCCGCAGCTAGATTGTTATAGGCTGGCTGCATGCCGCCCACAGAAATCCCATTCACCACGAAGCTGTTGTTCTGAAACGTGGCGCAATCTCCTGCAACTGTTAGCGGCTGCCCCGGGCCGAAAGGATTGCCGGTGGGAAAAATGCCAGTATCGGGTCCCGTGGGCGGTGCGGGCAACTGATTGATTTGCAGCTCGGCACTGAGGTGCGTCCCCTTGCTGCCGACGTAGGCAACTGTAGCCACCGTGTCTTTCGGCAACTGGCGCTGCACGCTGAAGCTCCATTGTTGGACATACGGCCACACTGTCCTGGTCGGAATGGAGGTGACGTCAATGGGAAACGCCACCGCGGCAGAAGTTGAGCAACCGCTGCACACGCCGATATTCGCGTAACTGAACGGCAGCGGAGCCGTCATTGTGAATACGGGCGGCGCACTGCCTTCGAGCGAGCCCGTGTTCGATTCCTTCGCGGTCCCGTGCTCGAAGAAGACTCCATATCCACCGCGGATGGAAGTCTTGCCGTTGCCTTTCGGGTCCCAAGCAAACCCGATGCGCGGCGCGGGGTTGAACATGTGGTTGTTCATGCAACTGGCTGGAACGCCATTCTTGCCGCATTGCACCAATCCGTTGGCCAGGATTTGGCTGAGCACTGGGTTGGGGTTGCTGGGGTTGTTCGGGTCGAACGGGATCGGCGTGCAAATACCGTTCTTCAGGCAGTTGAAGTTGGCGTTCGCGAAATACCCGCCGTTGATCGGGAAGCTGTATGGCGCCAGGGTGACACCGTTTGCGCTGGCTGCATTTGCGTTATAGTTGCCCGCCACCCAGTTCCAGGCATTCAGGTTCTTTTCGTGGTAATTAGAGAAGATGCTCACGCGCAGCCCCAGATTCACGGTGAAACGCTGGTGCACGCGCCAATCGTCCTGTACGTAGGGCTCGGCGACCCAATAATTGTTGTAATACTTGAGTTGCGCGCTATCCTGCTGGTAACTTTTGATCGCATTGCTGGTACAGCCTTGTGAACAAGAAGGCACATTCGGCCCAGCCAGGAAATCGGCAAACGCGTTGCCATTGGTCACGTTGTTTTGATTGCTGAACGTGAGGATGCCCTGCAAGTCGCCAGTGGCCGCTCCGATTGCACCGTTGGTCTCATTGCGTTGCGCATCCAACACCTGAATTCCGAACTGCACAGTGTGTTTGCCCAATTGCTTGCTAACGTTATCCCCTAAAGCGTAAGTCGGGCTGGTGTGGTCCCAAGGTGCGTAGGAAGGGTCGACCGCAAAGCCGGTGCCGCCATAGGCTGCGTTGGTTCCGGAGATCACGAGACCCGGGGTTTTGCCACCCGCGCCGTTATTGAAGATGTAACCCATGCAAGGCGCCGAGCCCCCTCCCACCAACGGAGCATTGCAATTCGGCAGGACCGGCAGGCTTACCCCCGACAGCGGTTGTTGGCGCAGGCTGATATGCGAGTTGACGTAGCTGACGACGAACTCATTCAACAACGACGGAGAGAGAGTATTGGTCAAACGCACCACCAGGCTGGTTCCCGGGCCGACCAACCTGTTCTGGATCGTAGGAAAGCTGTTTTGCACGTATCCCCAGACCGGCGTCGCCTCGGTCGTGTCCCAGGAGTCGTGGATGTAGCGGAACGAGAGGCGCGCGCCTTGCGTGAAGTTATGGTCAATCCGCGCCAACTCCTCACGCCAATAGGTGGAAGGCGAGACCACCGCGTCATAACACACGATGTTCGGTTGACCCGTGGAAATATTCGGAGACCCTGCCAAACTCGAGTTGCAGCCGGTCGACGAATTGGGTAGCGGAATCATGCCCGACTGCAAGAATGTCGCTGAGGTCCTGTCGATCGGCACCAGATTGTTTGTAAACGGCGCCGGGCCGGCTTCAGCGATCGGGCAGTCGGGAAACAGTCTCTGATCGACGGTCGCGGTCCCGGCGATCGGGCAGACATCGCTGAAGTCCGCACAGCTATTGATTCCGTTCGAGTATTTCCCATTGGGACAAGTCACGCCAATGCCGCGCTCGGCGGCGCTGGGCACAGCTTGATTGAACTCCTGCGGAGTTTTTTCCAAGCGAAACTCCTCCGACCAGAAAAAATATGTCTTGTCCTTCCTGGTATTGAACACCCCGGGAATAAACAACGGTCCCCCCAGCGTGCCGCCGAAATCCTGCCGGCGGTAGAGCGGAGCCTTGGTGGTCTGATCAAAATAGTTGCGCGCGTTGAAGGCCTCGTTGCGCACGAAGTCATAGAGGCCGCCGTGAAACTTCGGCATCCCAGATTTGGTGGTGACCAGGACCGTGCCGGAGGCGCTGCGGCCATACATCGCGCCGTAGTTAGAGGTCAGAACCTTGACTTCCTGAATGGCATCGAGACTCGGGTAAACCATCAGGGTGCTCTCGGCGCCATTCAGCCCGGCGTTTAAAACATCGCTGCCGTCGACGTCGAAGTTGTTATATTCGACGCGTCCGCCGTTGACGCTGTACTTGACGCTACCCTTCACGCCCACGAGGGCCTCGTCCTGGCCGGTCTGGTTGCTCACGCCCGGGGCCAACGCAATGAGCTGGGTAAAGTTGCGGCCGTTCAAGCCGGTCTTGAGGACTTCTTTTTCGGTGATCGTGCCTTCGATGTGAGATTCCGACGTCTTCACTTCCGCCGCGTTGGCGGCCTCCACATTCACTTCGGTTTTTTGGCTGGACGGCTGCAGCGTGGCGTTGATTTCAAGGGCCTGATCGCCGGCCAGCGCGACATCGGTCTCAAACGTAGCAAAACCCTGGGCCGAAACCTTCAAGTGATATTGGCCCGGCGCAAGTCCGTTCAGTACGTATCGGCCCTGCGGGTTTACCGTAACTGTGACCGGGCCCGCACCTGAAGCCGCAGCGGTTGCGCTGCCGCTCGCAATCACGGCGCCTGATTCGTCAGTGAGCACGCCATACAATGCGGCTTTGCCGGGCTCGGGCTTGACCGAAAAATTCTGCGTCGCCACGGTAGTCTGCGCATTGCCCGGCGCGGACGTTTGCCCAGGCGTTTCGCCTGCCGGCTCTCCAGCGACACCGAGCGCTGGCTCCGCTGGCTTGGGGAGTGCCATCAGGACCGCATCCGCCTCGGCATCGGCTCCAGCCTCCAGCGTAATCTGCACTTCAAAAGGACCGTAACCGGGGGCGCTGATCTTGACCGCGTAGACTCCCGGGGCAAGGTTGTTGAGACTGTACTCTCCGCGCACGTTGGTTGTGGCCTCGCCGCCCGCGCCGCCGCTGGTCACGATGACCCTGACTTGGGCGAGAGGCGCACCTGTGGGAACAAGCACGATTCCGTGGATCGCTGCCGTCTTCGCTCCTGCCTGAGGCTGGGCCGCGGCGACTGCCGACGAGGATAGGGCCACCGCCGGAGCCGCGACTGCGCGCCCGAAGACTGGCACCGGAATTACTGTCAGCAACGCCCACAACCACAGCCATCGAAAGGTCAAAACCCATCCTCCACGCAGGCGGAACTCGCACACGCACACCAAAAGCGTTGGCGGCGATGCTCCACGAATAAGCGGCAAGGGTAGTGACCGATTGTTACAGCACAATGAAGATGGGATTAATTTCGCGTGACAGGGAAGAGTCCTAAGTCGTCTCGCAGAATACCAGCCACGTTTTCCACAACCGCGCGGAGAGCACGGCGAAAAGCCGCGTCCAGTGCCGGGTTCTCCACCGCAGCGATCCGCGGCGCAGTTCAAATTCATTCAAATTTAATATTTCGGTCATTCTGCCGTAACAAGCGTCAACGATAGTACTTGCGCACGAGCAGAAGTGCACCGGAGAGTGCACAGGCAAAAGTTGTTCGGTTGTGTTTCCCAAAAAACTGTGTCACTTGGGGCGGATCAGCCGGTTCTGTGTGCTTCGACCAGACGGATGCTCTTCTTCGCAACCACCATGGCATTCCAACTCACTATCTTCTTAGAGGAGACATCGAAATGACAAAGAAAGTTCTGTTAGCGCTCACCTTGATGGTGACCGCGCTATTCGCGACGAACAGCTTTGGACAAGCCTGTAGCAGCGGCGTACTCGGACAATTTATGGGTGCGGGATCGTCCGCTCAGTTCAACAGTTTCGCTTACGCCGCCAACGTGAGCCTTGCCCTGCCAAATTTCTGGACGACAACCGGCGGGCAACTTCAGGACACCCGCTTCAGCCCCGCTACAGTGGATTCCGGCCTCACCGCTTTCGTAGCTTGGGATAACAACAACGTCTGTAATGTCTATTTCTACTTCAACATCGATTCCGGCATTGGCGTGAAGGACTTTTTCGCCACCCAGAAATCTACGGCGCCGGGCAAAGGCGTATTCGGTGCCGTGTACGGAGTGTCGGGGACTTGGACATCAGCCGCCGGCGCGAACGCAGTGCCGGGAATCACCGACACCGGTACCCTTCCTGTGAATCTCCAAACTTTCCTCACCTCTTCACCCGCTCCCACTACGGCTACGCAAATTCCGCAGCCAGGTTGCGGACAGATTGGAACGCTTGGCGGGACTACCATCTACTGCTTCTTCAACGCTGGCATGACCGACATCCGCCCCGAGGACGCACTCTTCGCCACAGCCCGCGCATTGGGCACCTATAGCACCACCACCGGCCTAGCCGGGTTGGGCTACAACCAGCCAGCCTGCGGTGAGATCAGTGTCAACCAGGGCTGCCCCATCTATGACTCCTTTAAGAAAGGCAAGATCTTCCAGGTCCTGAACTTCAAGCTGACTGGGACTGACCCCGTCACCCTTGCCACGGTTCCGATCTTTACCACATTAAGCACGGGAGCTGCGCCTATTGTTGTACTGGCGTCGAACACGGATACTGGCACCTTGGGCCTGGGCTCCACCACTTCAGGCGCGTACAACTTCACCAATATCAACCGCGCGGTTTTGTCAAACGTGTTCCAGGGAAATATTTCCTGCACCGGCGACCTTTTGCCCTCACCGCAGGGATCTGGTCAGCCGCTGAACATCATCCTCCGCGAACCGCTCTCCGGAACCTATAACACGTTTGAGTTCACCGGCGTGCGCACGCTGGGTGGCAGCGCTGCAACCACGGTGAAACAGAATCAGATCAGCACCAAGACCTGGGTGAGCGCCGACTCTTCCGGTCAGGAGTTTGATCCCTATGGCAACCTGACCACTGGACCAGCCACTAATTTTACGGATACGACGAACTGCGACCAAACCACCGGCAACAAGTTTGCGACCGGGGTGGTGGCTTGCGGCGATCCTCTGTTCAATCCACTTAACACCTGCGGCACTGGTTCCGTTAACGGCTACAAAGCGCGGGGCATCGGGACCGGCGAGGAAGTCAAAGCCACGCTCGGCTTGGACAATGTGTCCGGTGGGCTTTCCGTCACCGACGGTATCGGCTATGCCTTCTGGAGCTATCAGAACTTTGCCCCGTCCGCCACAGGATGCACCACCGGCGTGTCGGGCGACGTTGCGTGCACCTCGTATCTGGGTCACTACCTGACGGTCGACGGCATCGACCCGCTCTTTCCAAACGCGGGAACACCGGTTGACGCAAGCAGCACCACGATCCCGGGTGGCGGTTACAATCTGCCGCAGTGCGGCGCGGTTGCGAATGGCGCGTCCAGTAACCCGTTCCCCTGCCAGCAAATCCCCTTTACCCACATCCTCGACGGATCGTATCCGTTGTGGTCTCAGCTTCGTTTCGTGACTATGGCCAATGTGACTGGTAAGCAGGTCACGCCCGCCGGCGTCATCAACATGCTGGGCGCGGCCGAAACTGAGGCAGTGGACTCGAAATTCCTGCTCTCGGATTTCGTTCCGCTGCTGACCGGTGTGACCGGATCCTATTCGCAGGGTCTGGGAGCAGTTACAACCAGCGGCTCGCACGTGACCTACTCATCGGGCGATCCATTTAGTACGGCCTGGACGGGCGCGATCGTGATTAACGGCGGGACGTTCACCATCACCTCGGTCACATCGACGACCTCTATGACGGTTACGCCTGCCCCGCCAACTCATGCCACACCGGTTCCATACGACTGGAACGGCGGCACGCCTCCGAAGGGCAACCTGAACCTGGGCGTATTCCGTTCCCACTACGTGCAATCGGCGATCAACCCCTACAACGGACACTCGAATTGCGGCAGCTACACTGGCATCCAAATCGTTGGTGGTACCGGAACCGTTGGAAACACTTGCCTGGTTGACTTGGGCGGCGACATGGGCGGCTCCGTGCTGACCGTTCAGTCGGATGCTGACTTCAACGCAGATTTCGGCGGTATCGGTACCAACCCGGCCGAAATGTATGGCTTGCACCAGTAACACACAGTTACGGTAGTTGAGCCTTTTAACCCGCAGGAGAAAGAAGAGGCCTTGCCTCTTCTTTCTCCGGTTGTTTTTTCAGCCTGGCCTGAAGGAGGCAATGGAGTTGACCGATTCGGCGGTGAGCAAGCAAAACTTCTTCGTTGTATTTTTCATTCTTACGATTGTTCTTGCGGCGAGCGAGGTCTTGGCGCAGCAAGCGCCACAGGCCGCAAGTTCGCCGGCCCATGAATCTTCCAGCGCGGCTTCTCCTGCGATCAAGCCTTCAGCGCCGCCGTCCGGGCTCGACCCGAAGACCAGGATTCCGCTATACGAGACCATTCAAGAGGACTGGAGTTCGCTCGAAATTGGAGCCAGCAAGCTCCAGCCGGAGACGCCATTGGTCGGCGAAGTGGACGAGCAGAGCGAATTCACGCGCTTGCTGGTGCAGGTGAAGTGGCGCCCGGGTGATCCCATTGACCTGTGGATCATATTGCCCAAGGGGACCAAGAAGCCGCCCGCGGTGCTGTATCTGTACAACGCCGATCAGAACCTTTCCCGCTTCCGGGACGACCGGTGGTGTGGCCGCGCGACCAGCGGCGGCGTGGCAGCGGTCGGTTTTGTTGCGGCTCTCAGCGGCGCGCGTTTTCATGACCGTCCGCTGAAGCAGTGGTTTGTCAGCGAGCTGCAGGAGTCGATTGGCAGTACCGTGCACGACGTCAAGTTCATCCTCGACTACCTGGCCCAGCGCGGCGAAGTGGACATGAACCGGATCGGCATGTTCGGAGAGGGATCGGGCGGAACGATTGCGATCCTGGCCGCGGCGGCAGAGCCGCGAATCAAGGCGGTGGACGCTCTCGATCCCTGGGGAGACTGGCCGGATTTTCTGGCCAGGTCGCCAGTGGTGCTGGCCGACCCGAATCACGACGACTACCTGAAGCCGGAATTTTTGAGAAAGGTTGTGCCGCTGGACCCGGTGAAGTGGCTGCCCCAACTGAAGGTGCCGGTCCGAATCCAGCAAGTGCGGCAGAACGATTCAACGCCGATCGAGAGCAAGAACAGCATTCAGGCTGCGGCTCCCAAACAGGCAGAGATGAAACGGTTCGAAGCCGCGAGCGATCTAGCGGCGCGGGAGGGCCACGGAATTCTTTTCCGCTGGATTAAAGACAGGCTGCAAGAATCGGACAAACCCGGAGCCGACGCCGGACCAGGCGCTGCGGCTGCCGCGGGGAAAACTCCGCTTACGGAGATGGAAAACGATCATCCGTCGCACAGATGACGGAGCAACTTGGGAGCGGCGGCGCTTGGAGAGAAATGAGCCTAATCCTAATAATGAAGAAGAGCAGGAAACTCGGTTTGCTGACGCTGTGCCTGGCCTTGAGCTGGATGGCAACAAGTTGCTCCAGTACCAGTTCCGGATCAAAGAGTAGCGGAAATGGCAGCGGTGGGCATACCGGCTTGCAGTTCACATCGCCCACGACGAGTGCCACCGTGGAGGTCACGAACCCGGCCCAGACAGTGAGCCTGGCAGTGAACGAGAGCGTCACCTGGACCCTGCAAAGCGGATGCGGATTTGGAAAACCCGTAGGAAAGTTAAGCAACGAGACCGCAACCACGGCGACCTACACTGCACCTGCCACAGGTTCGAATGCCACGCAGCCGTGCAATCCCTGGCAGGACGTAATCGTCGCAACCACGACCTCGAACCAATCGGCGTCGCTCGGCGTGGTGATAGTGCAGGCTCCGCCCGGTATTGGTAATGCTTTAGCCAATACTTTCACCGGCGAGCTTTGCACCAGCGCGGGCGGTCCCTGTTGCCCCGTGGGCTCGGCCACCTGTTGCCCCCAAGCGTCGATCACGACGATCATCCAGCCGCCGGCCATTTCAGGCCAGTTTGGCATAGCGCAGTCCGGCCAGTTCACAAACGTCGGTCCGATCACGGCGTCCGGCGGTGTGCCGCCGTACACCTGGCAAACAACATCTGGTTCTCTTCCGTCTGGACTTGTCCTGGTTCCCGGCAGCAGCAGTGCGACGATGTCAATCACGGGCACGCCGATAGGGCTGGGCTGCTCGACGATATCGCTGCAAGTCACGGACGCAAACGGAGTTTCCAGCCCAGGTGGGCCGTATGCTTTCAACCTAGTAGTAATTCCCGCATCCTTGAAAGTGACCATACCCAACTATGCGTCGTCGTACAACGATCCCGCCCAGAGCGGGGATCCGGGCCTTACGTATTCGCCCACCGCGCTGGTAAGCTCCGCCGGCACGCCGCCTTACGCGTGGGTTGCGGATCCGGGGAATTTTGGATTTGCCCTGCCTTCGGGCCTCGCCTTGGCTGCGTCCTCGTCGAACACCGTAGCGATTCAGGGCACGCCCGCGACCGGCGCTGATTCCGGCCACAATAACCAGGGAGCAAGCAACGGCTTATACCCGGCCATCGTGCAGGTCAATGACAGCCAACTCCCGTATCCTGCCGTGGGCTTGGCGAGCCTGCCCAGGATGCAAGACCTTGCCGTGCCGCCGCCGTGTTCGCCGGGCAATCAGGCCGGCCCCATTCAGCCGCTAGGTGTGGCAGTCAACGGAGGAATCCCCAACGGCGGTTCTGTTTCCGCCGAGTCCTACCTTCAGGGGTCAGTTGCCTTTCTGCTTCGCGGGTTCGACAGCAATGGACCGGTAGTGATCGCCGGCAGCGTGGCCGTGGATGGCAACGGCGGCATAAGCGGCGGTGAAGAAGATATTACGCGGAGCAGCGGATCGCAGCACCTGACCATCGAACCGACCTCCGCCAACCCCGCAAGCTACTATGTGGTGGGCGCAGTCTCGACCGGCCCCGGAAATCCCGGCACACGTTATTCGGCCTACAGTCGCGGTTGCATGGCGCTGGCCACATCGACAGGGACGACCTCTACTTTTGCCTTCACCCTGGGTGGATGCTCGAACCATTGGACGGAGAACCACCTGACCGCAACCAACGACAACGCCTGCGGCATGACCCAGAATAGCGGCGGAAGCAATATAGCTGCCGGATACTTCACGACGGGCCACATCGTTGAATTCGACTGCACCACCGGGACGGCTCCAAACTGCGCAAGTTCCACGCGCGCTGCCGGAATCATGCGCTGGCAAGACTCGTCCAGCTTCTCCGCAGGTTTGAGCGGACCTTACGCATTCGGACTCAGCGGCTGGGACGCGGCGGCAGCACGCTATGCCATCGCCGGCTCGTTTCAGGCGGGATCGGGTAGCATGTCTTCTGTCGCGGCCGACATCAATGACGCGGGCAATCTTAGTTCGTTGCTGACCGGCGGCTCCGGGACTTACGGCAGCCTTGACGCATACGGAAACGCCACAGGGACGTTAAGTGCGGGCCAGACTAGTTTGCCTGTGTCGCTCTACATAGTGAGCAAAAACGAGGCGCTCATCGTCACTAACTCTGTCACCGGCGTCTCACCCGTAGTCGGCGGCGAAGCCGTCGCCACGGCAGCTTCCTTCAGCGCCGCCTCCTTGGCGAACACTCACATATTTCACCTCGGCGGGGTCACCGCCGGCAGCGCGGACGTGAGCATCGGAGTGTTGGCGTTCAACGGAGCGGGCATCGCAAGCGGGACACAATACGAGGACCAAGCGGGCACGCTCGGGACGACCACAATCTCGGGCACCTACGCAGTCGATCAAAAAACGGGCCGCGCCACTTTCTCGGCGGCGCTCGGCCAGACTCTGGGACCGCACCCCTTCGTGGCCTACGTCATCCCAGCGCCGGCGAATCTAACTCGCCAAAGCTGTAGCGCTCCAGCCAGTTGTTTTACAGGATTTCTGGTTGGCACGGACAGCACTGCTCAGGACGGCATCCTCGAGTTCCAAACGCCGACCACGGCTCCGCCTCCGCCATTCACTAACGTTTACCTGGCGGGAGATTACGCCTACGGTTCAGACGAGATTCTGGACCAACTGACTCCCGCATTTGACGGCGTGGTATACGCATTGCCGAGCGGCGCTTCCACCACCGCGGGCAGCTTTGGTCCCAACCCCGCCTCTGGCCAGGAATTTGTCCAGGACGTCAGCTACAGCTGCGGTTCGCAACCACCACAACCTAGTTGCGTCCTTCTCCCGAGCCAGTTCCTTTCCGGTTCGTTTTCCATAGCCTCAAACGGCACGGGCACATTTGGTGGGGAGACGGTGTCCGTGACTAACGGCAATGCAACCTTCTTCATTGATGAGTCGCCGGTGAACTTGCATCCGTCGGTCGTCGTCGTGGAGCAGTAGCGTAACGGTTCATAGTGCAAGCTCGCTCTCCCAAGAATTAACACACTGTTAACATTCGCGTGATTCGCCTGTAACAGTACAGGCTTGATACTTGGGGCTGCTCGGTGGTGTTTCTGCATCCCATGCTCTACCCTGCAAGGAGATCCATCATGGTTCGACGTCTGAGCATTTCTTCCGCCCTTATGCTGTGCGTCCTGTTTTCGGCCACTTTCGCCACCGCGAACTCCGCGGATCTGCTGACTTTCCAGGGTCTGAAGGATGGGCAGTTGGTGGGGAACTTTTACAACGGTGGCGGCCTCGCGGGTACTCCGAATTATGGCGTGACATTTTCTTCTAACGTCTACGGCCTGCGGCCGGCGTCACAGGGTGGTTCGGGTAATTTCTTACCAGATCCGTTTTCAAACCCAGTCATCTTTATTTTGGGCACGATGGGCTCATCCGTCACCGGCACCATGAACGTCGCCAATGGCTTCAGTTCGGGAATCAACTTCTTCTATACGGCAGCCTTCAAGGAAACTGTCACCGTCTGGAGCGGGGCCAATGGCACGGGCACCGTGCTGGCGTCGATAGCCCTGTCAGTCAATGATGCGAATTGCGGCGCTGTCACTTATTGCAATTGGACGAACGTCGGTGTCAGCTTCTCGGGTACCGCCCAGTCCGTAACGTTTTCTGGGCCGGCCAATGGGATCGGGATCTCCGAAATCACCCTGGGCCAGAGCACGACCGCCGTGCCGGAGCCATCTTCCATCTACTTGCTGGGAACCGGCATTGCTAGCTTCTGCACTCTGCATTTGCGCCGTTTCCTGAGGAGCTAAGGCTCGCCTGCGCCGAGCGATCGCTCTGAAATCTCGTCCGGGGATAGCTGCGACCTTCATTCGTGTCTCGAGTGTCTGCAATTAGCGCACCCGCACTTGAAGGCTGCTTCCGCGGAGCGAGCCACGTGGTGGCACCTGCTACAGAAAAACGTTCCATCGCGTTGACCGCTCACTTCCACCATCGGCCGGAAGTTGTCACCTTCCACACAATAGGGGCAACGCACGGTAAAAGCGATCTGCTTCCATGCTCCGGAGGTCGTCGAGTCTTCCACGCGGATTCATTCCCACAAGCTTCATTCCGAAAGCAGTTCAAGCTCGTCAGCATAGCAATCTCTTGTTAAGACAGGATGAAGATTGCTCATCAAGATTGCGGATGTTCTTTTCGTGGCCCCACAGGCTGCACTCTCATCACTGGCAAAATGTGGAGGAGTGGAACCCAGGCCTCTATGACTCTGCCCGCCAGAACAGGCTTCCACAGCCATTTCCGGTGAGTTTCCCACAGAATCTGCGCTCAGCCCTGCAGAATTAATGCGTGCTTAATCTCCGCGTCATTCTAGTGAAACACGTTTAGGACACACTGTCTGCGCCGAACATTCGATAACAACACAAGGAGTTGTCGACTAAAGAGATGACGAGGCTCCCCCGATCCTCGGCGACGGATGCTCTGGAGAAAGACGGTCTGGAGTCGGATCGTCCGGAGACGCAGGGTCTGGATTTCCCCCGCCAAACTCCCGCCAGTTCGGGTGAGGGCAATCCGCACGCGGTTCCGCACCTCTCGCAATCCGCAACTTCCCCAGCACCCAGTCAAGCCCAGCCGCTCGTCGGCACCCCACTGCCTCCTTTCAGGCCCAAGCACGACGAAGGCCAGCGCGGAGATGCGCGCGGAGATGGCTCCCCGGCCCCACGAGATGTTCTAGCCGCCCTCAGCTACGGCCTCGACCTGGTGCGGCACGGTGCCATGCTGGTGGCTGCCGAAGGACTTCCCCGGCTTGCCAATCACGCTGCTCTGGCAATCTTGCGCAAGAACGATGGGCTCTTGCTGGCGCGAACCGGGTTGGTAGCTGAGCGCGCCACAGATACCCGGCTGCTACAGAAGTTGCTTCGGGATGCCATCAAGTCTCCGGAGTTAGGCGAGCCGAAGGATTCGCCCCTCACCCTCCAGCGCAGAACCGCGCAGCATGCGCTCATCGTGCGCGTGGTCCCCGGGCCCGGGTTAGACTGCTGGCCGGGCGCGGAAGATCGCACTGCCCTGCTGAAACTGTATGACCAGGACCTGGGTCTGGAGGTAGATGCCGGGGACCTTTGCCGGCTCTACGGTCTCACTCGCGGAGAAGCCGCCCTGGCAGTGCTCCTCGTGCTCGGAAAATCAATCGATGACGCGGCCGCAGAACTCTTCATCAGCCCTCATACCGCCAGAACTCATCTCAAACGCATTTTCATGAAGACCGACACCCACCGCCAGACCGAACTCGTAGTACGAATTCTCACCGTTGTCCTGTAGCAAATCCTTTCCTCGTTGCCTGCGATCAATTCCTCTTGCACGCAACACCACCCCGCCAAAAATACCTCATTTGAGGGATTACACCCTCCGCCCAATCCACGATGATGCACCAGAAGTAAAGGAGCACCATGCAGACTTGGGTTCTTCAGGAAAACGATTTTCGGGGGAACGTCAACGTGAGTTCGCAGCCGTGCCATAGCTTTTACCGCTACTCCCTCTGGCGCGCCGGTACTGGCGAACACCTGTTTGACGGAGCCGCCGGTGACCTGGCGGAAGCCCTGGACACCATGCGCGCCCATGTCCGCTACTTGTCCGCACGAAAAGATTAGTGGCAGGGAGTAGTTACGTCCTATGAAAACAATTCGACTTGCCGAAGCAGTTCCTGACCGCAAGGGTTCTGCCAGTAACTCTGAAAATTTCGCGGTCAAGAGGTTCGAGGTAGTCGATCTCGGCCCTTTCGACAACAATCGCAACGACGTGCTTGCGCTCAATGACCGCGGCCAGTGCGCAGGGGTGTCTTTCAACCCCGTGACCAGCCGCATCGAGGCCTTCAAACAGGAAAACGGGACGCGCAGCATGTTGGGAACCCTGGGCGGCGCTTTCAGCATCGCTCGTGACCTTAACAACCACGGCGAAGTCGTCGGCGGATCGCTCACCGAGGGCGATGAGAATTTTCACGGTTTCCTTTACCGCAACCATCAGCTGCACGACCTGAACGACTTTCTAGATCCCCGAGCCGGGTGGGAAGTGATTCAAGCGCTCGGGATCAACAATCACGGGGAGATCATTGGTATTGGGTGCTGCACCGGTCAGGACCGCATTGTCCTGCTCCGGCCCCGAACCTGAGCCCCCCTAGGCCGCACCGTCACGAACTTACTCAGGAGCGAAAAAATGTCGATTCAAGAGCATGTCTGTATTTCTGCCCGCAACGGTTCGGCTCTGGCGAAACGGGCATCTGGGCTATCTCTAGCAGTCCTGCTGCTAAGCGGCATTCTCCATGCCACTCCGATCACGAGCGTTGGAGAGAGTCAACTCGAAAATTCCAAGCAGCTAGCTAGCCGCAGCGTTGCGCCGCCTGCGATACCGGCGGATGTCGACCACGTTACAGACAACGTTCTGGTTCCTCACTCAAACACTGAGGCGTCAGTGCAGCCAGCCACCGCCTGCATTCTTTCCAGCGATTGCTCCACCACCGTTCAGGTTCCCGAGCCCCAGTCGCTCGTGCTGGTTGGATCGGGCCTCCTGTCGATGGCAGGACTGATCCGCCGCCGTTTGTTGCGTTGAGTCACGCACAAAAAGCAACGGCGCCGCTACTGCAACGCGACTGCGACCCTTGCACCTCGCACTCGCCCGTGCCCGAGGATCCGCAAACGCCTGTCGCTACGCCCCGCCCTTGGTAGAAAAAATTCATTGCCTCCCACCGGTATGTCGACGCCGTTTTGGTTTTTTTCAGTTCCGAAATCGGACCAGGCTCCCGCACAATGCTAAGAGAGGCAGAATTCACCGTTGTGTCAACTCAGTCGAGTCTTATGATAAATACATCGGAAAGAGGCGTACGGCCATCCGCCTCCATGCCGAGCTGTCGGTCCCAATCTGATGTAAACAAGAAGAATCTGCCGTCCATGGAAACGCTTCCGTGAGGTTGTGTGTGAAAGAATGGCGGAACGTAGGTGGCGCGATTGTGGGCAAACCGCCAGACGGTCGAAGCCAGCCCGTCCGTTTCTATGCAGAATATTTCTCCGGCGAAAGGCCGATCAATCGAAGTGTCGCCTTCGTAATTGTGGGTCGAGCCGCAAACTGGAGTACTGTCGTTTTTATCCACGTTGCTCCAGGTAAATTGCTGCGCTTGACCCCAATCAAACGAAACCGGAGAGACCAATTGGGAAATCTGAGAGATATTATTCAGGGGGCGCCCCGCCGCTTGCATATCGCCCTCGATAGCCGGGCCATTGACTATGCTGTTGTACCCAATGGCGTTGTATCCAGCACACTCATCAACGTTGCTGTGCACCGGGCAAGGGCTGACGTTAAGCGTAGACAAATCCCAAATGTACCAACCAAACCAATTCACCAGGATGAGTACGTAGTTGCCACTGCGCGAAAGGTAGGCGTGGCGTATGAGATAAGGCGTTGTAACGGTTGCCACACCAGTGGCTCCCCATTGACCTCCGATTTGGCCTGTCTGCGTGTTGTACCAGCGGCAGCCAAGGTTTTTGTCGTATACGACAACAAACATGTGTTTCCCAAATTGCGAACCACCCTCAGACATTGATACCCGACTATCGTCGAGAGATAGAGTGACATCATCATCGCTCACTACCGAAGGCCCGGAACCCAGTGGCGGTTGCACTCCGCAAGCTCTGGTATCAATGACTGGAGTATATGTTCCCGTTGAAAAACGATAGTTCTTGATCGTCAATGTATCTGGATCTGAAGTCCCGTAAATTAAGTCAGGGTCTACGAAACCAAACGACGCTCCTGGTCTCAGGTGCAATAAAAAGCCTTGCCCTGGCGTTGCGTTCGGGAGCGAGCTGATTGCCATCGCCGCAGGATCGAAAGCAAATACTAGGGTCTGGCCGCCCTTGCCTAGTACGTAGAACTTACTTGTATCCGCGCTCCACTCGTTCGCTTTGCCGCTACCCTCCGTTCCCAAGAAGGTGCCTGGGAGTTTGAAGTTGGTCGTGGCGTCGGTGGCTCGAACCATAGATGAACCGAAATCGGGGTCGGTAAACACCACGTTTCTAGGAGGCGGAAGCATGGGGGTTTCTTGGTGGATCAAGCGATCCGTCACAGCGTTGGGGTAGGGCTGGGGACTCTGGGCTGAGACAATCGACGTGGCCAAGACAGCCGCAACCAAGACGACCGATAAACGAAAACCATGCTGGCAGAACCGCATGACGAACTCCTCGGCCTCGCTTTGAGCTGCCTTTGACGAGCCGACTGTCGGCTGAAGTCTACTCTGTGCCTCGGGACGGTACAATAGGGACCTTCGGCCCGCTAGACGGTGACTTAAGGCTCTAGCCGATGCACGACCGCATCCGAGGCGTTTGGTCGAATGTTGGGTGCCCCAAGTTCATTGAAAGAATGGAGCGCCTTGAGTGATTCGGAACTCCCAACCTTCTGGGCATGGTAACGGTCGATCTTCCAGACTAAAATGGCGACCGGCGGCGCAGACGCGACCGGGATGAGCTTGTTTGCATTTCTGGCATAGTTGAGTAGCCATTCCACTTCCCCCAATTTGCGATCAATCGTATCCAAGATGCGACCTGACGGACCGGCATGTACCGTCACGTTACGCGGTATTCCGAATCGGCGTATGGTCAGAAGCAACCACTCTGGACAAGATATGCTGCACCGCAAGCGTCAATTGGCGCAAAATCGCCATAGCACTCATTTGCCCCCAGTCGACCGACCCTCCATGAGTTCTATCCCGCTCGCCTGCTTTGCCGGGTCATCTTGCCGACTTCTCTCCCGGACACCGCCGCCAGTACTGTCGAGATTCAAGGCAATTGCGTGACGCTCACGCGCGGAAAGTTCGTTTCGTGAGCAACTTGAATGTTCTCGTTCCGTTCGGGTTAACAACCACCTACGAAATACAAACATCTACTTCGTCACCCGGAGCGGCGGGTTGCTGTAGAGTGTCCCGTAGGGGTCGCGACTGAGATTGTGCCGGCGGTCGCGCCTGTGGGGACCGTTGCCATGATGTAGTTATCGGATTCGACATTGAACGCCGCTGGCGTGCCGTTGAAAGTGACGCTGTTTGTGCCGGTGAGGCCATTGCCCAAGATAATGACGCGCTTCCCGACTGGAAGGTTGTTCCGTAGACCACACCGTTGGTGGCTCGGAATAGAGTGCAGATTGGATACAAGCCCGCGCAGCTCGAGTCCCACAGAGGCTGGCGAGCGAAGAAAATACGCCTAGGACAGATAAGCTTACTGAAAGCTTTTTCCCGCGTGACTAGGGTTCGCCCTCTTCTCTAGAGAGGAAGCGTCGAACATATTTTGTTCCCTCTTTCTGGTAGGTAACCAGTGCCCCCCGCAAGAAAGCTTCGCAGATCTGCGACACGCTTCGTCCCTCGGAAGCCGCGACAGACTCCAACTTTTTCTTCAGATCGGACCGAACCCGAAATGTGAGCCTCGTATCCTTGGCGCTCATCGTAAGCGAATTCTATCACTCGTGTGGAAAATCTCTTGACTAGGACTTTGCTATTGTGTCATCCTCTGGATGACACTGACGTACCTATCGAGGTGACAATGACTCGCGTTCCGGCAAACAAGGTCACCAAAGGAACTAAATTTTGTCTACAGACCCGGGGCCTTCTTCGGGAGAACATCCGCGCAGCCAAACGCATCATTGGCAACACAATGGCGCTACAGACGGCAGTGTGGTTAGAGAAATTGACCCGAGATTTCGGCTTTTCCATACGAGGCGGCGACCTACAGGTTGTCAACAGCAACTGGTACGTAACGCACACTGGATTACTATCCTTAGCTCGGCGAAAGAGATGTCTTGGAATAGACGTTGAAGCTATCGATTCGTTGTGTGATTCCGCAGCGAACCGTTTCGTCCTCAAAGCGACGGTTTACCCAACCAAGAGTTCGTGTGGATTCGTCGGCTATGGCGACGCCGATCCCTCCAACGTCTCTTACCTCGTCCACGGCGCTGAAATGCGAGTAGCAGAAACCAGGGCCGTCAATCGCGCACTCCGCAAGGCGTACGGGATCGGCATCTGCTCCGTCGAGGAGATCGGTTTCGCCGAGGCGCCGCAGGCCTCCCCCCGGGAATCGAAGAAGCTCCCGCCGCAACCGTCCGATGGCAACGGGAAACACGGCAGCCCCAAGGTTCGCGACCGTCTCTGCCAACTGATTCGTCAGCATCAACTCGATCCCAACCTCGTAAAGGCCTACGCCACTGATTTCTGTGGCGTGAAGGCGCTTCGCGATGCCACCCGCGAACAGGTGGAAACCTTCGTCCAACAGCTGGCCGACTGGGCAGAGAAAGACCGCAACGCTCTGCTCTGCCAGCTCAACAGCTACCCCGCCCAGAAGGAAGGTGTCGCATGAAACGCCAGATCACCGGTCTGCACGCCGCCGATAGCTGTGCCACCGACCAGATCCCAGACGGCGTCTTCCTGGTGCGCGTGCAACGAACCAGGTTTTATCGACAGGCTCAGAAGCCTTACTACACGCTCTCTCTGGCCATCCTTGAGCCCAGCCGGTTCTCGGGCCACACCCTTTCGAGCTGCCTCTATTGCACCCCGAAAGCCCTGTGGAAGCTGAACTGGTTCCTGCGCGACTTCGGCTACGACACCGAACTCCTCGGACGCGATGAGGTCGATGAAACTCAACTCGTCGGGCTGAAGGGCGTGGTCAAGATAAGCCACATCGTCTTCAACGGTTCTTCCCTGATCCGACTTGACGGCTTTGCTCCTGCCGGCCGCTGGGAAGAACTTTCACCGTCGAATCTGGACAGCCCCCAGGTGGCCTGAATGACCTACAGCTACACTCAGATCAGCCAATACCTCACCTGCCCGCGGCGGTATCGTCATCGTTATCTCGATGGCTGGAAAGAGAAGGACACTCGGGCGCCGATGCTGTTCGGCCGAGCCTTCGAACAGGCCCTGGGCGCCTATTTTCGCCGAGAAGATCCCGGCGCCGTCCTGTTCTCCGAATGGTCGCAGCGCCAAAGCCAAGAGCTGCACTTCTCCAAGGGAGACTCCTGGGATTGCATGCTCCGGCAAGGCATCATGCTATTGACCCGGTTCTGTCAGGACAATCGTATCCAGGTCAGTCAGCCCCGCCGGAATCTGCAGATCAAGTTCAATCGGCCAGTTGCGGGGAAAAACGACTTCGTTGCCTACATCGACGCCATCGGCAAACTCGACGGAAAGCGCTGCTTGCTGGAGTGGAAAACGTCTTCGAGCCGATACCCGGAAGAACCGGAAGGACTGTTGTCTCTGGATCCGCAGCTCGTCTG
>DATMQT010000078.1:0-45252 GCA_035566655.1 Candidatus Dormiibacterota bacterium | reverse complement strand
GTTTGGGGGCCATTTTTTAATTTGGTAATTTTGTAATTTGAAGAACAATTAGCCTGCGTATTCGAAGGCGTTCATCATCGTTTCTTCCAGCCTTACTCTCTCCAGATGCGCTTGAGGGAAGCCACGGTGCACTATTTCGTAGATCTGGATGCAGAGGTTTTCTGTGGTGGGCACTTCCTGGGCGAATTCTGGCAGCGTGTTCAGGTTCTCGTGGCCGTAGCGGGCCAGCACTTCCCTTTCGATGAAGCTGTCCAGGTCGGCGAGGTTGCAGACCATGCCGGTTTGCTGGTCGACCGGGCCGCTTACGGTGACTTCCACTATGTAGTTGTGCCCGTGTCCGAAGGGGTTATTGCATTTGCCGTAGGTTTCCTGATTTTCTTCTTCCGACATGACTTCGCTGTGGAGGCGGTGGGAGGCGGAGAAGAGGTAGCGTCGGGATAGGTGGGCTTTCATCTGATATCTCTCATAGAGTCAGAAACAAAACCTTTTACCACGGAGGGCACGGGGGAACACGGGGTAAATCCTTGTCCCTCTCATGGTTCACCGTAGAAGTCTACGAATAGGTCTGGGGTCTCGTAGACTCGGACGCGGTGCAACTTGGCGCGTTCGAGTTTGGAGACCAGGCGCTGCCAGATTGCTATGGCGATGTTTTCCGTGGTGGGGATTTGGTGGAGGAACTCGGGGACCTCTTTGTTGAGGAAGCGGTGGTCCATGGCGTCGAGCACTTCGCGGTGCATGACTTCTTTGAGTTGCTTGAGGTCGACTACGAAGCCGGAGCGCGGATCGACTTCACCCTTTACCGTGACTTCAAGCGTGTAGTTATGGCCGTGTCCGTGCGGGTTGTTGCACTTGCCGAAGACGCGGCGGTTTTCTTCCGGAGAGAACGCCGGGTTGTGGTAGAGATGCGATGCGGAAAATTCGGCTTTGCGCGTTAAGTAGACCATAAGAGCAGTGGCCAGTGGTCAGTGGTCAGTGGCCAGTACACACCTTTCATCGGAATACTTCTCGTCCGAATACTTGCGGCCCTTCCAGGACACGTTTCCTTTTTTGTGCGCGTTTTTTGATCGCAGCAAGAGATAGGAGAACATTGGGAGGCCTAGCAGCGCCAGTAGATTTGCATCCCAGGAAAAATGGGCGCGGCGGATTCGCGCTAGAAATACCGCATACAGCACTACGGCCAGCATCGCCCCGACTGTGGCTGGCTGGCGGTGGCCGTGCAGCGCGGTGGCTACGGCTGTGGCAAAGCTGGCGATGATCAGCAGAAACTCTAGGGCGCGTAGTGCGGCCAGGCGCGCGGGTGATGGGAACAATAACGCCAGATTCTTGGTCCAGCCTTCGCGGAGTTGGGTGAAGCTGCGGTACATTCGGGTTTGGACGGCATCGCCGCCGTAGCGGAAGAATATTTTTCTGCCGGATCGTTTGACGGCACGGGCCAGGGCGACATCTTCCAGCAGGTTCCCGGCGATGGCGGCGTGTCCGCCGACGGCGTCGTAGGCTTCGCGGGTGATCAGGATGTATTGACCGTTGGCGGCCGCGGCGGGAGAGTTGGGATCGCTGACCTGCGCTGGACGAAAGGCGGCAGCTAGTTCGGCGAAAATGACGGGCATCACAGCCTTCTCCCAAAAACTCTTCACAATCTGCTCCGGAGAATAGGAGAGCAATGCTTCGCCGTGGCGTTGGGCTTCGGCGAGGCTCCGTGCGAGCGAACCCGGCAGGTGGATGGTGTCGGCGTCGGTGAAGAGAAGCCATTCGCCGCGGGCTGCTCGGGATCCGGCGGTGACCGCGTTGTTTTTGCCGGTCCAACCCGCGGGCAGGGGGCCGGCTTCGATGATTTGGGCCTGGGCTTGGGGCTGTGCTTTCACAAATGCGGATGCGATCTGGCGGGTGCGGTCAGTCGAATGATCGTCGACGATGATGATCTCAAGATTGACGCTGATCTGCGCAATGAGTGACTGGAGGCACGCGCCGAGGCAGGCTTCTTCGTTGCGCGCGGGCACGATGATCGATACGGTGGGCCGCCAGGGACCTGTGTCTGTCGCAGTCATAGGCCGAATCCTCTATTATAGCTGGGTGAGACGCATCCTTCGTTTTTCCGGCGCCATCGGCCGGTGGGTCATCCTGCTTGCGATTCTGCTGGGGTTGTCGGGCTGCTACAGCGGATCGCGGCCGTCGCGGATCGGTATGGCTGCTCCGGATTTCACAGTGCGCGACTCCGACCGCACGGTCACACTCAGCCAGTTTAAGGGCCAGGTGGTCGTGCTGAATTTCTGGGCGACCTGGTGCCCACCCTGCATCGAGGAGATGCCCTCGCTGGTGCGGATGCAGCAGTTCATGAAACCGAAGGGCATCACCGTGCTGGCAGTGAGCGTCGACGTCGACGAGAATAGCTACCGGCGGTTCCTGCGGGACCACAGTGTGAATCTGCTTACGGTGCGCGATCCCGACCAGAAAAGCAACCAGCTCTACGGTACGTTCAAGTTTCCCGAGACTTACATTGTCGACCGCAATGGAGTGGTGCGGCGAAAGTTTGTCGGGGCGGTGGATTGGACGGATCCGGAGGTTGTTGATTTTATCGGGAAGCTTTGAAAAATTGTTGATTGATGATTGATGATTGAAACCCGGGTTCTCAATCAGCAATCAACAATCAGCAGTCAACAATTGGCGCCGCCTCGCGCTGCGCACTACAGCTTCACATTACGCAGCCGCAGGGCGTTGGTGATTACGGATACTGAGCTGAAGCTCATGGCGGCGGCGGCGAAGATGGGGCTGAGCAGTAGTCCGAAGAATGGGTAGAGGACGCCCGCTGCGACAGGCACGCCGATCGCGTTGTAGACGAAAGCGAAGAACAGGTTCTGGCGGATGTTGGGCATGGTGGCCTGGCTTAACTTGCGGGCGCGCAGGATGCCGGTCAAATCGCCTTTCACCAGGGTGATGCCGCCACTTTCCATGGCGACGTCGGTGCCGGTGCCCATGGCGATGCCTACGTCGGCTTGGGCGAGCGCAGGGGCGTCGTTGATGCCGTCGCCGGCCATGGCGACTACTCTTCCCTGCCCTTGCAATTTGCGGATGATTTCCAGCTTTCCTTCGGGCAAGACTTCGGCTTCGAATTCTTCAATGCCGAGTTGCTGAGCGATTGCCGCCGCAGTGGCGCGATTGTCGCCAGTGAGCATCACGATGCGAATGCCGTGAGCTTTGAGATCGCGAAGGGCATCAGGGGTGGAAGGCTTTAGCCGATCGGCGACGCCAAAATTTCCCGCATAGTTACCGTCGATGGCTACGCATAAAACAGAACCTCCTGTCTGAATCAATCTCGAGACGACAGGCTCTCGTAGAGCTCCCACTTCCACCATGAGAGCCGGACTGCCGACCGCAACTTTTTTTCCGTCGACGATGCCGAGAATGCCTTTGCCGGGGATGGAGGTGATTTCCGTGGGCTGAGAAAGGTTCAGGCCGCGGCTGACGGCAGCGTCGACCACAGCTGCGCCTAAAGGATGTTCACTGGCGCGTTCGAGGCTGGCGGCGAGACGAAGCACTTCGGGATCATCGGCCAGCGCCTGGGTATAGCTCACGATTTGCGGCTTGCCTTCGGTGAGGGTTCCGGTTTTGTCGACGACTAGGGTGTCGACTTTTTCCAGAATCTCGAGTGCTTCGGCATTCTTGATGAGAATGCCGGCTCGGGCGCCGCGGCCAACGCCGACCATGATTGCCATCGGGGTTGCGAGCCCTAAGGCGCAGGGGCAGGCGATGATCAGGACCGCGACGGCGTTCACGAGAGCGTGCGCGAGGCGGGGTTGCGGACCGAGCAAAAGCCACGCGAAGAAAGTGATAACGGCGATCGCGATTACTACTGGAACGAACCAGCCCGCTACGCGGTCCGCTAGCTGCTGAATTGGAGCGCGGCTGCGTTGCGCCTGGCTGACCATTTGCACGATTTGCGCCAGCAAGGTTTCGCTGCCGACGCGCTCGGCGCGCATGACGAACGAGCCGGTGCCGTTGATGGTTGCGCCGATCACTTTGCTTCCTGGCGATTTCTCGACCGGCATCGATTCGCCGGTGATCATGGACTCGTCGATCGCACTGCGGCCTTCGAGCAGCACGCCATCTACCGGGACTTTTTCGCCGGGACGCACGCGCAGACGGTCGCCGGGCTTTACCTGCTCGAGCGGAATGTCTTTTTCGTTGCCGTCGGCATTCAGCAAGCGCGCGGTCTTGGGGCTGAGATCAAGCAGGGCGCGAATGGCCGCGCTGGTACGGCTGCGGGCGCGCAACTCCATTACCTGACCGAGCAAGACCAGAGTGGTGATGGCGGCGGCGGCTTCGAAGTAAACGTCGGGATATCCGCCCATTCCGCGCAACGATTCGGGGAAGATCTGCGGCGCGAGCGTGGCGACGACGCTGTATCCGTAGGCCACGCCGGTGCCCATGCCGATCAGCGTGAACATGTTTGGACTGCGATTTACGAGCGAGGTCCAGAAGCGCTGGAAGAATGGCCAGCCTCCCCAGAGGACTACGGGCGTGGCCAGCGCAAGTTCGAGCCTGGGGAGCGCGGCGGCGGGCAGAAGGCGGCGAAGGGACATCTGCCAAAACATTCCGGCCATGGAGATCGCCATCAGCGGGGCGGTTAGCGCGAGGCTGACCCAGAAGCGGCGGGTCATGTCGCGGAGTTCGGGATTGTCTTCTGCTGCCGCGGTGACGGTACGGGGCTCGAGCGCCATGCCGCAGATCGGGCAGGAACCCGGAGCGGGGCGCACGATTTCCGGGTGCATGGGACAGGTGTACTCGGTTCGAATTGTCGCGACCGGGACTTCCGGTTCGAGCGCCATGCCGCAGGATGAGCATGGGCCTGGCTTTGTTTCGCGGACTTCAGGGCACATGGGGCAGACGTAGGCAGTGCTTTCGGTGTGCGGTGGCTTGATCTGTGCCGTTATGGCGGGCTTGGCGGCGCCGAGCATCACCAGGCCCGAGGGGCGCGTGGGTGCGGCCAAATATTTTGCCGGATCGGCTTTGAACTTTTCCACGCATGGAGCGCAGCAGAAGTAGAAGTTTTTTCCGCCGTGATCGTAGATATGTTTCGCCGTGGCGGGATTCACGTTCATTCCGCAGACTGGGTCGCGTTCGAGGGCGGGAGCCGGATTTGAAGCGTTTGTGGACATGCAGGAGGCAGCTGGATGCTCCCTGTCTTCTTCGATGGACAATGCTTTATATTGGATTCAGCCCCGGCAGACTACTCGGGCGCGTGCATTCATCGGCAAAGGATTATCCCATGACTTATCTGGACGTGGTTTTTCGGTATGGCGCGGCGCCCGGCGAGAATGAGTTGCGGGCCATTGACGGGATGCGCGAGGTTTACGGGATACGGCGGGTACAGTTCAACGACCAGGAGCGCACGGTACGGGTGGAGTTTGACGCTTCGCGCCTGAAGGCGGACGCCGTGGCTGGGCTGTTGCGTCAGGCAGGAGTGGACGTTCGCGAGCGCTTGGAGTTGGCGTAGAACTGAGCGACGAGGGAGTGGGGGAGGGCTTGGTTGGTGCTTGGGGGCTAAATGCAAGGGGCGCCCAAGAAAACCTCTGGCCGAAGTCATCCTTGGAACGCCCCGTTGCGCGCCACTTCGTCTGGTCTTTGTATAAGCACATGGCGTGCCTTCTGTAAGCTGCTCAAAACACAGGTGCGGTTCCGATAGGGCTTTGTAGGAATTGCTCTGAGGCGGGCAAGATTTACTTCGACGCGGGAAGAGGAGCACCGAATGGGCCGCACGGTTGTGGAAAAGGTGAAGCGCCTGAACTTTCGAGTGCGAGCAAAGCGTTCGCGACAGTTCGCGATGACCAACAACTTCCGTTATAATTCTTGAGCGAGTTCACCCGCAGCATCAAAACCTGCGCCCTTAGCTCAGCTGGATAGAGCGTCTGGCTACGAACCAGAAGGTCGGGAGTTCGAATCTCTCAGGGCGCACCATTCTCTTCAATCACTTACGGCGTCGTGGTTTTCCTCTCGAAAAGTACTGTACTGGAAACTGTACTGGTTCCTCGGCTTCCCTGCCCTTGCCGACACAGGTCATCCCAAACCTCAAGACCTCCACGTGCGAAGGTCGAAGCTAGTCAAATGAGTGTAATGACGATTTGTCATCCACCATTGCCCACGTCAGAGAGTCCGGCATGCAACGCCTTCTCGGAATCTATTGTGGGCCGACAGAGTTGACAGGCACAACCTGCTGGAACATAATTCTGCCGATTCTCGCGTTCCATCGCCTGGAGCTCTGGCAACGAGTGAATCTCGTGCCAATGAGCCTGTAATGAGTAGGACAAATTATGAGAATTACAAACGTCGCAGCAATGGCTTTCTTCGTCGTCGCCCTTGAATTTCCGTTGTCGGCGCAGGTCGAAAGGATCGGCCCTCCTGCAACACAGACAGTGACGGGCACGGAAATTGGGCACTACAAGAACGGTCCATTGCCTGTCGATCTCTCCACCGTTGCCGTTGCCGCTTACGTACCCAACGGATCCGGCGGATATAACGTGATCTCTGGCTCTGGAAGCAGCGCAGGGACGTTCACCATCAACAATGTGCCCAGTGGATTCTATTTGCTTCAGCTTGGCAGCTCGTACTTAGTGACCAGCAACACTGTAGTGGATGCGGATTTTATCTCGGACTTCCGCTCAAATGCGGTTCCGGCGAACTCCAGTACCACAGTAACGTTTGATCTCACCAACCTGAACTCATGGCAGGGCTCGGACGTGTTTGAAATGGTTTGTCCCAACAACTCCGCGTATACGGAGTTCGACGGAACCTTAGGAGAAACTGCTTTCGTCGGTACGTTTCCTTACGCTCCTTTCTTCACGGTAGACTTGAGCGACGCCTCGCAAGGCGATCGCTACGTCATTCTGCAGCTCAGCACGCAGAATGTTGGCGGCCTTCTTTTCACCGGCGCGGCGCGGGCCTTCTTTCCCCCCAAGTTCACACAAGCGCAGGGATCCGATACCCAGATCAGCGGGAAACTCGTAACGCTTCCTCAAACCGATGAGTTTGAAGCTAACATCAATGGTGCCGATCTGACGGCCCAGGCACTGGCGGCCAATCCCAATGCAACCTTGATCGGCACGAATGTTGTGTTGGATGCATATCCGGGCAGCGTGGCAAAGGGGGAAAGAACGAGCACCCCGGATCTAGTCGGCTACAACCTTAGTTTTTTTTCCTCGGGCGCAAACATCACAACCAATACTGACTTCGGAAAGGTGTCTTACGGTAACCCCTTTCCCGCAACGTGGCCACTGTACGATTTATATTCATGGTTCGCAACCACGAATTACCTAGCGCCTGGCGCCACCCACAACCTGCCCCTGGCCACCTTCGAGGTGGGATCCAATACCGCGCTACCCACCTCTACGAGTCCGATCAAGCCATTGGTTGGAGTCGTGATCAATCCGACCATTAACGGCCAGAACTTTTTTACCGACCAAAGCGGAGTCGGGCTCACACCAACATTGAAGTGGTCTCCGCCGAGTGTGGGCAAAGCCACCTTCTACGAGGTCGACATCTTCCAGTTATCCAACGTCGGGGGGAATACTGTTGAGACCGGCTTCACCACATTTCGCACCCAGAGCGCGGCACTGACCATTCCCCAGGGCTTGCTCAGTGCGGGGCAGGGATACGCCTTCGTGATCCGGTCGTGGTACATACCAGGACTTAATTTCGCCAAAGACCCGTTCATGAGTGGTCCGGTCAATGCGTTTACGGACGTGATTTCAGGGTTGATGCAACCGTGACAACGCGTGAATTGATAGGCGCTTATCAACTGTGAGCTACTCTGCTATATATCCTCAGACTTGGCTACGAATCAGAAGGTCGGGAGTACGAATCTCTCGGGGCGCACCATTCTTCCTTACCCTCCACGGCTCATCCAAACAGTCAACCCTACGGCCCTTGGTGTCTGGCTTGGTGCAGGACGGCTTACGTCCGCCGTATTTTCTGCTAGTCTGGTTTTGCCCTGTTGTTTCTGTCAGCTTTTTCTGTCACTAACCGGAGGCTCGCTCCGGAACTCGGGTCACACGCGCCATGTCGAAGGTGATTGAGCAGGAAGTAGCTGTCCTTTCGTCGTCAAAGAACGGACTGATTTATCTGACGGCGAATGACTGGGCTTTGGTCGCCGACAAAGCCAGCCGCGTTCACTTCAAGGAAGGCGCGGTACTCATTCAAAAAGGCAAGAAGGCGAACGGAGTTTACCTCGTGCTGAAGGGATGCGCACGGGTTGTAATTCCTTTTCAAGCTTCGCGCACACTGGGGCCAGGCGAAATCTGCGGGGAGATGTCATTTCTGGAGGACTTCCCTGCCAGCGCCAGTGTGATTGCCGAAAAAGACATCGAAGCCTACTACCTCGACCGTCCTACATTGCAGAGCTTGTTTGAGCTATTCCCTCACCTGGCCTCTCGCTTTTACCGCTCGCTGGCGACGAACCTTTCGCGGCGGTTGCGGGAGTTGATCGGGCCGGGTTCGGGGTCTGCCACCGTGCAAAAACATTCCTCCTGAGACGCTGAACCGGCCCGGTCCTGGATCTGTCCTGCGCGGCGGCGTTTCGGCCAATTGACCCGCCCAAAAAGCAAGCGTCCCGAAACTCTTGCGAGTTTCGGGACGCCGGAACAGCCCTCCCCCAGAACTGCTCGGTACATACACTACTTGCAGTCCGGGGTGGTTGTGAATTACACTTTCGTGCCATTGCCATGGCACGAGATGGGTAAGGGAATACCCGATGTTTCGGGCGGCAGGGCTTGCAGTTGTTGGCGTTGAACGACGAACACCGTGATGCCGTGTAGATGGCCGTGGCAAGCTGACGAAACGCAAAAGGGCTGTACTAGTGTGCATCGCTTTGCAGTTTCAGGTTGGGGATCTCGTTCGGGATGTGGGCTAACCAGCAATTAAATCAGCAGCTTACGTTTTTTCCCGGTTTGGCAAGCAGGGTGCTGTTATTGGGGTTGCGGAAGCAGGGGTGCTCCGCCAGCCGGGGACCTGAAGTTTCCGAAGTAGGACTGGTTCTTGAGGATTGTTGTTGAGGAGGAGTTGATCATGAAGCGGATAATTATGATGGCTTTGCTGGCTCTGGCTCTGCCCGTGGCGGCATTTGCGGGCAGTTACGATTTCGGCAACACTGGCGGCACTTTGGCGGGGAATTCCGCAGGCCTAACCCTCACCGGTTCCTCACTGACTAGCGTCATGGGTTTGGGACTGGGCGCTTGCTCGACCGCGACACCGTGCGGCAGCGTGAGCTTTACGACGGGTGCGCTGATGTCAGGAAATCTGATGACCGGCGCGATGCTCGCAGGCGGCGGAAGCTTCCAGATCCTTGGCTCCGGGGATGGCCTGCCAGCGGTGATTTTCAATGGGACATTCAACGGTCCGGTGACTTGGACTGAGATCAAGAACTGCGGGACTGATGGCTCGATCTGCTACACCCTTTCTGGTTCCATTTCCGGCACCTGGTACAACGGGACGACCGTAAATGGCGCGACCGTGCAGCTTACATTTAACGCCGGCAAGAATGGCTTTACGGGATCAGTTCCCCTGGCCAGCGGCGACACCGTGATCACCACCGTGGTTCCCGAGCCCGGCACGCTGGGACTGTTGGGAACTGGGTTGGTTGGTTTGGCTGGATTGGTACGCAAAAAGCTCAGAGCCTAATGCCGTAATATCCGCTTCTCAAAAGCCCCGCTCCGTGCGGGGCTTTTGTTTTTTGTGGTTCCGTGCCGCGCGGCGCTGACCCCTTTACGGAGAGCCACGATTACCGCAGTAACCCTCCAAGCAGGGATTACCATTGACCCCCCACCGCCAGCCTCCTTACATTCTCCATAGGGGGTCCTTATGAAGGATATTCATGAAGTGTTGCGGCAGAAGCAGACCAGGTACGCCCAGCTGGGAAAGCAGATCGAGATGCTCCAGCAGGCGGCGGAGAAGCTGCGCGAAGTGGCTCCCTTGCTGGCGGAGAACGACGACGAAGATAACAGTGTCTTGATGGAAGTGGACGAGGCTTCGCCTTCCGACAGCATGGCGGCGAAGGCGAGTGCATCGGGTGGAGGAGCGGCGGCTTCCAAGGCAGCCCGGCCCACAGCGCCCCGTTGGCCGTAATCTCGCCGTGGTTCGGCGGGGAACATAGTCATGACCCTTCTGGCATTGCTGGTTTCCGGTGACGATTCCGCTTCCGAGGTCCTGAGCCGGGTTTTGCCGGCTTCCGGGATCGCGGTGGAGCGTTTTAGCGATCTCGCCACTGCGATCGACCGCCTTCACCAGCAAAGATTCGACGCCCTCGTTCTTGACTTCGAAGATCCCAAAGCCGCGGCCGAGGTGCTGGAACAGGCCCGCAGGCTGAGTTCGGGAAACGCACCGGTCACGGTCGCGCTAGTTTCAGAGCGTGCCCAGACCCGCGACATTCTCAAATCTGGCGCACACTTCGTGCTCTACAAGCCGCTCTCTGACGACAAAGCCAGGGCAGGCTTGCGCGCGGTGGCCGCCTTGCTCAATCGTGAACGCCGTCGCGCTCGCCGCGTTCCCGTGCAGGCTCCCGTGGAACTCATCCTGCCGGGTACTCGACCAGCCGAAGGCATTCTTCTTGACCTTAGCGAAACCGGGATGGAGATACTCACCGCTGAACCTCAGGTTACAGGAGCGGTGTTCGATTTCCGCTTCCAGTTGCCCGATGGGAGCCTCGAAATCCACGCCCACGGGCAGGTGGCATGGGCGAACCCGAACGGCCAGGCGGGAGTAAAGTTTCTGGATCTGGATGCTTCCGTGAGGACCCAGCTTCAGATCTGGCTGCAAGCCGCAGCCGGCACCTCCGGCGGCCCGGAGGACAGTGTTCCCCATTGCAAGCTTACCGATCTAAGCCTGGGCGGCTGCTATGTGGAAACCGATTCGCCATTTCCGGAGCATGCCTTGGTCGACCTTTGCCTGAGCACCGAAGAAATGGCAGTCCACACCGAGGGCATGGTGCGGGTCGCACATCCGGGGCACGGCATGGGCCTGGAGTTCCCTTCCCGCACGCCGGAACAGCGTGCCAAGGTGGGCAACCTGATCAGCATGCTGCGCGGGTGCCCTGATTCCACGCCTGAACTTATTGCTTCTCCGCGCGCCCTGATGGCGGACCTGAGCCAATTCGAGCATGCGCCGGAGCCGGGCGAAGAGGCTTTAGAAGATCCCCTGCTCGAACTGCTACAACAAGCCTCCGCCCTGCAACAGGATGATTTCCTCGCGGAACTGCGACGCCAGCGATCCGGCGATGCGGTGACGACGTAGGTCACATTCTCTGCCGCGTTTCTACGGAATGCTCCCCGCCCCAACCGAATTCTATTTCCCCGGAAAAAGCCTCTCGCGGCAGGTGGCTGGCGGGATCTTTCTGGACTTGGCACGGGCAGGAAAAGCAGGCAGCGAGAATAGCGGAGGGTGCGAGAGGCTGGCAGTGACTTCCGGAGGGAGAAGAACCCGCGCCCCGTCTCAAGCGCGGATCCTTACGCTCTCCGTGGTCTGTTCCACCCCATTGAGGGTAAGGTAGCTGATTCCTGTTGCGCGGTGGTTTCAGGAAGATTAAATCTGGGTTAAATAGGCAGGAGTTATACACAGGGGACAATACACACGGGAGCCCCTGCATGCACGGTTCTGGACCGTGTGCGAATATGTACCAGCGTAAAGACGGCGTCCCCGTGGAGGCTGGTGGGAGCGAAGCTGGCGGCAACCGTAAAACCCGGTCAGAGCGGAGGGCGCAGCCGACTGGCCTGGCTGCCATTTCTTTCGATCGCGGGGGCGGCGTTCGCAGTTGAGATTCCCTTCTTCTTTTTCGGCATACCCTCGGGACACGATGTTGAATTCCATTTGTACTCGTGGCTTGAAGTTCTCTCGCAATGGAAGCAAGGAATCGCTTACCCGCGATGGGCGGCCCTAGCCCACTTCGCTTATGGCGAGCCGCGTTTTATCTTTTATCCTCCGGTATCGTGGACTCTCGGAGGGGTGCTAAACGCGGTCTTTCCGTGGGCGCTGGTGCCAGGCATTTACATTTGGATTGCCCTGGTGGCCGCGGGCGTGTCGATGTTTCTGCTGGCGCGGCAGTGGCTGGACCGGCGCGACGCAACCTTTGCCGCCGTGTTGTATGCCCTGAATCCTTATCACCTGGTGATTGTGTATTGGCGGAGCGCATTCGCCGAGCTGTTAGCCAGCGCGTTGTTGCCGCTCCTGCTTTTGCTGTTGTTGCGGGCGGACGAAAAGGGCCGTCGCGTGATGGTCCTCCTTGCCCTGCTGCTCGGCTGCGCCTGGTTGGTCAACGCACCGGCCGCGGTGATGATCCATTATTCGCTGGCCCTGCTGACGGTGGTGATCGCGTGGCAGCGGCGCTCGCCGCGGCTTTTGCTGGTGGGCGCGGCGGCCGTGCTGCTGGGCGTGGCCCTCGCCGCGTTCTATTTGCTGCCTGCGATCTATGAACAGAAGTGGGTCAACATTGCGGAGGCCGTCTCCGCGGGTTCGCGTCCGCTGGATAATTTTCTGTTCGTTCACACCACCGATGCGGAGCACGATGCTTTCAACCGCTTGATCTCCTGGGTCGCGATGGCGGAGATTCTGCTCACCTTGGCGGCTGCCTGGGCCGCGCGAAGCTGGGGCAGTCGCAATCGCAGGCTTTGGTACTTGCTCGTGGCGTGGGCCGCGGCGTGCGCCTTGCTGATGCTGCCGATCAGCGGTCCGCTATGGAACGTTCTTTCCAAGCTGCGTTACATGCAGTTTCCCTGGCGGTGGCTGCTGTGCCTGGGCGTCCCGTTCACCTTGCTGCTTACGCTGGGAGTGAAGAGATGGACCTCGCGCGTGGCGCTGTACCTGGCGACGCTGTGCGTCCTTGCATTCGTCTGGCACCACTTCCAGCCACCCTGGTGGGACAACACCGCCGACATGCGTGAAATGCAGGAAAACATGGAGACCGGAGATGGATACGAAGGGACAGATGAATACACGCCCGTCGGCGTCGATCCTTCCACCCTCGATAAGAATGCCCGACGCGTGACCGTGGAGGGTCCGGCTCATGCGGCGATCCGGGTTTCGCAGTGGAGCCCCGAAATAAAAACCTTTACGGCAGATGTTTCGGCGCCGGACAATCTGGCGTTGCATCTGTTCAACTATCCAGTGTGGCGGGTGGAAGTGAACGGGCGGCAGGTGCAGGCTGGGACGCGGGAAGGTACGGGACAGATGCTCGTCCCCGTGGAAGCGGGAGCAAATCGCGTGCAGATTACTTTCATCCGCACCGGTGACCGGATGGCGGGCTGGTGGATTTCATTGCTAGCTTTGACTCTTGTGTTCACGTTGTTGCGGTGGCCTCCATTGCCGGCCTCGCGCCAAATCCTGTGACGATGGTCAGGTTAATGCGAAGGATACTCATTGCAACGTCGAATCCGGGCAAACTCCGCGACTTCGCCGGCGCCGCTCTGCGGCATGGGGTCGAGGTCACTGGCATTCCTGACTTCTCTTCCCTGCCCGCCGTGGTCGAGGATGGCATGACGTTCGAGGCCAACGCCCGCAAGAAGGCCGAGACATATAGCAGACACGTTTCCGGAGAAGTTGTTGTTGCCGACGATTCCGGCCTGGAGATTGACGCGCTGAACGGCGCACCGGGCGTGCATTCTGCCCGCTACGCCGCGGACAAACCCGAGCTGGCTGACGCGAATACCGATGACGAAGCCAACAATACGCGGGCCCTGCGCGAGCTGAAACAAATTGCGCCCGCGCAACGCACAGGCAGATTTGTATGCGTGCTGGCCGTAGCGCGCGATGGCAAGACACTGGCCACGTTTCGCGGCACGGCAGAAGGAATCATCCTGGACGCGCCGCGCGGCGCAAACGGCTTCGGCTACGACCCGCTGTTTTATTTTCCGCAGATCAAGAAAACATTCGCGGAACTAACCGCCGAAGAGAAATCCAAGTACAGTCACCGCGGGGCGGCGTTCCGGAAATTTCTGGAATGGTACGAGGCTTCCGCGGAAGAGTAAGAGGCCTCGCCTTGACTTCCCCTCCCCAGCAACAACATAATAAAAAGTTCTTTTATCTTATTCGCAGTCATAAGGAGCGTTTCTTGGCGGCAAGTGCCAGTTCTACGGCTCCGAAGATTCAAGTTGGCGTCGCGCCTCTCCGGTCTGGGCAAGGAGTTTCGTTTGTTTTGCGTCGCCTGCACTCTCTGTCGGGCATCGTTCCAGTGGGCGCGTTCCTTTTCGAACACATTCTGGTTTCGAACTCCACAGCGATCAGCGGCCCGGACGCATATGCCCGCCAGGTAAGCTTTCTGGCCAACCTGCCGCTGGTCTTCTTTCTGGAACTGTTTGGCATCTGGTTGCCGATCGCGTTCCACGCGCTCTACGGTTTCTACATCTGGTACCGCGGTGAGGGGAACACGATGGAATATCCCTGGACTGGCAATTGGATGTACACGGCGCAGCGCTGGACCGGCGGCATCGCGTTTGCCTACATCATCTGGCATACGTGGACGATGCGCTTTACCGGCGTCGATTTGCACGCATATCCGAGCGCATCGTTCGGCAAGGTGCAGTTCGAAGTGCTCCAGACCCCGCTTTTTCTTTTTTATATTGCCGGCCTGATCGCGGCTTCATGGCACTTCGCCTATGGCGTCTGGCTATTCTCGGCGAAGTGGGGCATCGTTTCCGGGGAGAAGGCGCGCAAACGGTTCCTGGTGGTGTGTCTGGCACTCTTCGTTGCATTGACCGGCGCAGGACTCGCCAGCCTTGCTTCTTTCCGATCACGCCCGCAGCAGCCCATTGAACCTGGCACGAACGCGGCGCAATCGAGCCCAGCAATAACGAGAATGGAAGGCCGGTAGAGAAAAGATGGCAGCAGCTCCTAGAATTATCGTAATCGGCGGCGGCCTGGCGGGACTTTCCGCCGTCATCAAGATCGCCGAGATGGGCGCGAACGTCGACCTGTTCTCCATTGTTCCGGTGAAGCGCTCGCACTCCGTATGCGCGCAGGGCGGCATCAATGCGGCCAAGAATCTGAAGGGCGAAGGAGACTCAACGTGGCAACACTTTGACGACACGGTTTACGGCGGAGATTTTCTCGCCAACCAGCCTCCGGTTAAGGACATGTGCGAGGCCGCGCCCGGCATCATCGATCTGCTCGACCGCATGGGCGTTCCCTTCAACCGCACGCCGGAAGGCTTGCTCGACTTTCGCCGCTTCGGCGGGACACTTTTCAATCGCACTGCGTTCGCCGGCGCCACGACTGGCCAGCAGCTGCTTTATGCACTTGACGAACAAGTCCGCCGCTACGAATCCGAAGGCAAGGTGAAGAAGTACGAGCATTGGGAATTTCTCTCGGCCGTGCTCGACGGAAACCGCGTCTGCCGCGGCATCTGCGCGATGGATTTGCGTAGCATGGAAGTCCGCACCTTCCCCGCCGACGCCATCATCATCGCCACCGGCGGAAATGGGGCGGTCTTCGGCAAGTCCACCAACTCGGTTGTATGCACAGGCTCGGCGCAGTCTGCGCTGTATCAGCAAGGCTGCTTCTACGCCAACGGCGAGTTCATTCAGGTGCATCCCACCTGCATTCCCGGCGAAGACAAGCTGCGGCTCATGTCGGAATCGGCGCGTGGAGAAGGCGGACGTGTCTGGGTTCCGAAGACGGCAGGAGATAAACGGGATCCGAAATCGATTCCGGAAAAAGAGCGCTGGTATTTTCTCGAAGAGTGGTATCCCAAGTACGGTAATCTGGTTCCGCGCGACATCGCGACCCGCGCCATCTTCAAAGTCGTGTTCGAGCACAACCTCGGCATCGATGGCAAGCCGATGGTTTACCTCGATCTGACGCACATTGATCGTAAGATTCTCGACCGCAAGCTGGAAGGTATTCTCGAAATCTACGAGAAGTTTGTGGGCGACGATCCCCGCGACACCCCGATGAAGATTTTTCCCGGCATGCACTACACCATGGGCGGAGTCTGGGTCGACTTCAAGCAGGCGACGAACATCCCCGGTATCTACGCCGCGGGTGAGTGCGAGTATCAGTATCACGGCGCGAATCGGCTGGGTGCGAATTCGCTCGTCTCCTGTATTTTTGGCGGAGGGATCGCCGGACCGAATGCAGTAAAGTATGCGCGAGGCTTGCAGGCCTTGCCTGACGGCAGCGGAGTTTTCGAGGCGGAGAAGAAGAAGCAGGAAGAAAGCAATTCCCTGCTGATGAACAACTCGGGCACGGAGAATCCGTTCCGGCTGTGGCGCGAACTGGGCGAGTTGATGACCAAAGATTGCACCGTCATCCGCCACAACAAGACTTTGCAGCAGACCGACGCGAAGCTGGTCGAGATGCTGGAGCGTTTCCGAAACGTGAATCTGAGCGACCGCACCCAGTGGGCGAACACCAGCGTGGTCTTTACCCGCCAGCTTTACAACATGCTGCAACTGGCGCGCGTGATTGCGCAGGGCGCCCGCATGCGGGACGAATCGCGCGGTGCGCATTACAAGCCGGACTTCCCTGAGCGCGACGACAAGAACTTCCTGAAGACGACGAAAGCGTATTTCGCGCCGGATGCGGATGAGCCGAAATTCGAGTTCGAGCCGGTGGATACGTCGCTGATTCCGCCGAGGGCGAGAAAGTATGACGCGGTGAAATAACGTCATGTCATTAACTCTGCAAACAAGACGTGGAATCGCGCTGATCGCTGGGATAGGCGCTAGTCTGTGTGGGTCGATATTGTTGAAGGCTGCAATTTTGGTGTGGTCGGACTGGTATTTGCGAGGTGTATCGAAGACACAAACCGTGACGGCCACGGGGATCATTTCCCTGTTGGCGGGATTGTCATTCATCGAGGCGTACCGGTTCTTAAGGTACTCTGTGTTTCCAGCGGGCATGAAATACAACGTGGCAAATAACGGAGCCAAGGAAACCGGGAAGGGCACGAGTTCCACTCGTGCCAGTTAAGACGCCTTTAGAGTTGCGGCTTCAGCCGCTGGGGGCCACGGATCCAATTTGAATCCGGGAAACGCGGAGCAATAGCGATACTCGCTGGGCTCCAAGACGAGATGCCGCTCAACCGGATTGGAATGAATGTAATTTTGATGATGCATAAAATCAACGCTTTCGCGAATCCGATGATCAGTGAACCCGCGCTGCCAGAGTTCCCGGTCGCGACCGATGATCGTTCCGAGTTCATGCGAGTAAGCGCCCTTGATCAATTGCACAGCCCTCTCGATGGTCACGTCGTTCGCCGGAGTCAAGAGCAAGTGAACGTGTTCGGGCATAACAACGAAAGCGTGCAGGGTGTAGCGCCCTTCCCGTCGGTATCGATACAGCGTTTTCAAGAAGAGCCGTACGTAGATTTCGACAACAAACAACTTCCGGCGGTGGAAAGTCAAGAACGTTACGAAATAAGTTCCCGGCGGGGAGAAGGGTCGTCCAGGTTTCAAGAGCGAACCTCAGCGGCTGAAAGCCGCACGTCTTTTCAGACTCTAAACTGGCACGAGTGGAACTCGTGCCCTTCCCGGTTATTTTTCGTGCAGACCTTCTCATTTTGGGAAAGAGCTAATGGCTGAACATAAATCCGTAATCCTAAAAATCAAGCGTCAGTCCACCCCGTTTTCGAAGTCGTACTGGGAAGAGTTCGAACTCGCCCACCATCCGGGAATGAACGTGATCTCCTCGCTGATGGAGATCGCCGCCAACCCAGTCACGCGCGAGGGCAAGACAACCACGCCCATCACCTACGACTCGAATTGTCTTGAAGAAGTTTGCGGCTCCTGCGCCATGCTGATCAACGGACGCGCCCGCATGGCCTGCTCCGCCTTGATTGACAATCTCGAGCAGCCGGTCAAACTCGAACCTTTTTCCAAGTTCCCCGTCGTCCGCGATCTGGCCACCGACCGCAGCGTGATCTTCGAGAATCTCAAAGCCGTGAAAGCCTGGGTTCCGATTGACGGCACTTACGATCTCGGTCCCGGCCCGCGCATGACGGCCGAACAGCAAGAGCAGGCATATCCGATCTCCCGCTGCATCTCGTGTTGCTGCTGCATGGAAGCTTGTCCGCAGTTCAACGAAGACACAGGCTTCGTGGGCGCGGCCACCATCGCGCAAGTGCGGCTGTTCAACACGCATCCCACGGGCAAAGCGCTCCAACGCGAGCGCCTCGCCGCTCTCATGGGAGATGGAGGCATCCAGGAATGCGGCTACGCGCAGAACTGCGTCGAGGTCTGCCCCAAGGATATTCCGCTGACCAACGCCATCTCCGAAGTCGGCGGCGCGGTCATGAAGCAAGCCATCGGTGACCTTTTCCGGCGCTGATTCTTGTCACTCGTCCAGAAACAAGACCGTCTTTTCTCGTTTCAAATTAGCTAACTCGTTGCACAAGGCAAACATAGCCTGCCCCTGAAGACCCGCGCCAATGGCCCTCTGCGTGCCACTTGCAGCGTGGGCCCAGTGTTCCTGAGTCAGCCTGGTAACCAGGGGTAATCAGCAGTTGGATTAAGGGTACTGTCACCCTCGTAACCGCCCGCACTTGACACAATGCCTTACAATGTCCGAACGGTTGTGAGCTAAGCCGTACGGAAGACTACGGAACTCATTGAGATTGAACCTACAGCGCCGGATGATTTTGCTCCCCTTGGTGGCTTGCCTGTGCAGCCCGCTTTTTGCGGTGACCGCCACTACTCTGCATAAGCCGGCGCGACATCACCGGTTTCACCGTTTGCACTGGACGCGCTGGAATCCGATGTTCAGGCCTTCGCACGAATCCCTTTTAGTGCAGAACGCGGAAGTGGATCGCCTCGAATTGCCCCGCATTCAGGACGACGACGAGTTGGAAGCGTTGAAGGCGAGTGGAGCATTGCAGCCCATCCTGGCGGGAGAGACATTGCGCTTTGATCCGCGCCTCGACCCTTCGCGACGATATTGCCGTCCCTGGACCCGCGACTTTGTGCAGGACATCGCGCAGGCTTACTACCACCGCTTTCACGAACAGATTCAGGTGAACTCCGCCGTGCGCACGGTGAAGGTGCAGAAAAAACTTCGCCGGCACAATCGCAATGCGGCTCCGGCGGAAGGCGATACGGCATCCTCGCATCTCGCCGGCCTCACCGTCGACCTGCAGCGCCGCGGCATGAGCCAGGATCAGATTCATTGGATGGAGCACTATCTCTTCTACATGAAGGCGATCGGCCTGGTTGAGCCCGAGGAAGAACGCCATCAGGTGGTGTTCCACATCATGGTTTCAGGACGCTACGCGGATTGGCGCGAGACCCAGGACATTATCCCCATGGATCGCACCGAGCCTGCGGCGATCACCGCCGACAACCGCGCCGAATAGCGTTCTCGCGAGCAGCGCCGAATACCCACCTCCGTTAATCTTGTTGGCGGCGCGCTTTTCCTTCCTTCGTGCTCCTATACAATCGTTGATTCGACGATCCGTGCGGCGCATCAACCCTATGACTCATTTCAGACCGTTCTTTCTCTCGTGCCTGGTTCTAGCCGCCGCTGGTGCGGCTGCACAATCCCCGAGCCCGGCGGATATACCGGTCAGCGCCAAAGCCCGCGCCATTCATGATTCCGCCCTAGTCGTCGACACCCATGCCGACACGCCGCAGCGTTTTCTCGACGAAGGCTTCGACATCGGTTCAACTGATCCTAAAGACATTGGCCACCTCAGCCTCGACAAAGCACGGCGCGGTAATCTGGGCGCCGAGTTCTTCTCGATCTGGGTTGACCCGGAAACCAATCAAGGCCATTTTGCGCAGCACACCTTCGATCTGATCGATTCCGTCTACGAGCAGGCAGCGCGCCATCCCGACCGCATGACGATGGCTTTTTCCGTCGCCGACATCGAACGCGCACACCGCGAACACAAGCTCGCCGCCTTGATGGGCATTGAAGGCGGCCACTCAATCGAAACCGATATGCGCCTGCTGCGCGATTACTACCGCCTCGGCGTGCGCTACATGACGCTCTCCTGGTCAAACACCAACGAGTGGGCCGACTCCTCCGGCGACATCAGCGATCCAAAGGTTCAGCATCACAACGGACTCACTGACTTCGGCAAACAGGTCGTGCTAGAGATGAACCGCCTCGGCATGATGGTAGATATCTCGCACGTCGCCGACAAAACTTTCTGGGACGTAATCGCCACCACGAAGGCCCCGGTGATTGCCTCCCACTCCTCGGCCCGAGCGCTGGTCAACGCCCCGCGAAACATGACGGACGACATGCTGCGCGCCGTGGCCAAGAATGGCGGCGTGGTGCAGGTCAATTTTTATTCTGGTTTTGTGGACGAGGACTATCGCAAAGCGATGGAAGCACAGTCGAAAGATCAGGCAGCGGCAATCCAGAAGTATAAGGACTCGCCACAAGCACAGGGTAAGCCGGTCAACTACATTGAAGTCAACCGCATCGAGCGCGAGTGGATGGCGAAGATCCCGCGTCCGCCGTTCAAAGATCTTATCGACCACATCGACCACATCGCTAAGATCACCGGCGTAGACCATGTTGGCCTTGGCTCCGACTTCGATGGTGTCAGCGGGGCTACGCCGCAAGGCATGGACTCCGCTGCTGACCTGCCCAAGATCACACAGGCGCTCCTCGATCGCGGCTACAGCGCCGACGACATCAGGAAGGTTCTCGGTGGCAATCTGCTGCGCGTTTTCCGCCAGGCTGAGACCGTCAGCCGCGAAATGCAATCCCAGACCCATTGACACCCAGCCCTGTCGTACAATGCAACGTTGCGAATAAATAACCGGCCACAGATGTGACCGGCGCGAGGAGCAATCATGCGTAATGCTTTCTTGGTTTTAGTTCTACTCCCTATAGCTGCCTTTGCGTTGGCGGCGCAATCGAGCACCCAAGCCACACCCGCAGCCAAGGCGCCCGTCCACAAGGCGGCAACCGGTAACCCCACGGCGATTATCAAGACCACGGTTGGAGACATGACCTGTACGCTCTTCCCCGACAAAGCGCCGATCGGAGTTGCAAACTTCATCGGCCTCGCCACCGGGACCAAAGACTGGAGAACGGTCAAAGGAGTCACCAAACACGGCGTGCCGCTTTACGACGGGACAATCTTCCACCGCGTGATTCCAGGTTTCATGATTCAAGGCGGCGATCCCGCGGGCGACGGAACGGGCGATCCGGGATATAAGTTTAAGAACGAAGTATCCTCCGACCTTCTCTTCGACAAGCCCGGCCGCCTGGCATATGCCAACGCTGGCCCCAACACCAACGGATCGCAGTTCTTCATCACCGAAGTGGCCGTCCCGCATCTGAACGGAAACTACACTATTTTCGGCCAGTGCGACGAAGCCAGCGTGACGCTCGTGAAACAGATTGCGCGTATGACCAAGGATCCTAGTAACGACCGGCCATTCCGTCCGGTGAAGATCACGCACATCGCAATTACGCACGCGGAGGCGGCCGCAGCCAAACCGGCCACCCCGGCAAAGCCCGCAGCGGCCGCGCAAAAGCCAGCAGCAAATTGACTGGCTAACGACCAACGGCTAAACAACCAACGACAGACGCTTGAAAGGACCTAATGACCCGCCAACCCGGACTCTACGCCACGTTTGAAACCAGCGAAGGCAACATAGTTTGCCGCCTCTTTGAGAAGGACGCGCCCAAAACCGTAGCCAACTTCGTGGACCTCGCCGAAGGCAAGCGCGACTGGACGCATCCCTCGACGCGCAAGAAATCCAAAGATCGCCTCTACGACGGAACGATCTTCCATCGCGTGATCCCCGACTTCATGATCCAGGGCGGCGACCCCCAAGGCACCGGCATGGGAGGCCCCGGCTACCAGTTCGAAGACGAAACCAAAGGCTCGCCCCACAAACTCGACAAAGCAGGCAAGCTGGCCATGGCCAATGCCGGCCCCAACACCAACGGCTCGCAATTCTTCATCACTGTCGCGCCCACGACGTGGCTGACGGGCAAGCACACAATCTTCGGCGAAGTCGTCGAAGGTCAGGACATTGTGACGAAGATTTCGGAAGTCCCGCGTGGACGGAATGATCGGCCGAACAAGGATGTGGTGGTGAAGAAGGTGACGGTGGAGAAGGTGTAGGGATCGGTGGACGGCGGACATTCTTGTCCGCCTAGTTTGCTTGATCCAAGCCGTGGGGCGGCGATGAATGGGTGCGATCTGTAAGTACTGCAATCAGGACATGCGACAGGCTGACGGCTGTGTCAAGATGCCTATCGACCTTAAAGACGGACGCAAGCTCGATCCTATTCCGTACGGTAGCGAATCAGAGGAGTATTCGGGGGGTGGAGTCAACCCTTCAGAGTGCCACGATTGTGCTGCAAGAATCGGGCACTATCATCACACGGGGTGTGACTGGGAACAGTGCCCGAACTGCGGCGGCCAACTATTAAGTTGTGAGTGTTAGGGCGAGGAGTCGCAGGAGGTGACTTAGCGTGCCCATTCCCCTCCCTTGGCATTTGAGTCCGCGTCGCAGAGGCGCGCAAGCCCCCGGGTTCTAGCCCTGAGGGAGTTCTACACCCCAATTACCCCGCACAACTCCTTAACCGCCGCCGCACTCTTATCCAGCCCTGCCTTCTCTTCAGCAGTAAGCTTGATCTCGATAATCTGCTCAATCCCCTTCGCGCCCAGTTTCACTGGCACACCGACGTAAAGCCCGCTGATCCCGTACTCGCCCTGTAAGTACGCCGCACAAGGCAGAATCTTTTTCTTGTCCTTCAGGATCGCCTCGGCCATCTCAGTCGCCGCCGCCGAAGGTGCGTAGTAAGCTGAGCCAGTCTTCAAATATTTGACGATCTCCGCGCCGCCATCGCGCGTGCGCTGAACCAAGGCTTCGAGCCTGGATTTCTCAATCAACTCCGTGATCGGAATGCCCGCGACCGTGGAATAGCGCGGCAGCGGAACCATCGTATCGCCGTGCCCGCCGAGCACAAATGCAGTCACGTTCTCCACACTGACTTTCAGTTCGTCGGCGATGAATGCGCGGAAGCGTGCCGAATCCAGCACGCCGGCCATGCCCACCACACGTTCGCGCGGAAACCCGCTCAGCTTGTAAGCCGCCTGCGCCATGGCATCCAGAGGGTTCGACACAATAATCAGAATGCAGTTCGGCGAATGCTTCACTACCTCGCCTACCACGGCCTTCATGATCCCGTAATTCGTGTTCAGCAAGTCGTCGCGGCTCATCCCCGGCTTGCGTGGAATGCCCGCCGTGATCACCACGATGTCTGAATTCGCCGTGTCTTTGTAATCGTTCGTGCCAGTGATGTAGGAATCGCGCTTCTCGATGGGCATGGCCTCCAGCAAATCCAGCCCCTTGCCCTGCGGCACGCCTTCAATGATGTCGATCAGCACAACGTCGGCGAGTTCCTTGGAAGCAATCCAGTGGGCCGCCGTCGCACCCACGTTTCCCGAACCTACAATTGTCACTTTCTTACGCATGAATGAGTCCTTTCAGGAAGAATTGAGTAATCGGGTAATTTTGTAATTTGACCATGCGCGCGGCATCGTCAGGACAGGCGCCCGATTTTTAATTACCCGATTACTAAATTACCAGATTACAAATCAACCCTACACCAGCACCGCGGCGCCCATGTTCTCGATAATGCAATCCGCAAACTCGCTGGTCTTCACCTTGGTCGCGCCCTCCATCAGCCGCTCAAAGTCGTACGTAACTTTTTTCTGGAGAATGGTCCGCTCCATCCCGCCCTCGATCAGATCGGCGGCTTCGTTCCATCCCATGAAGCGGAACATCATCACACCTGACAGCATCACCGACCCGGGATTGATCACATCTTTATCCGCATACTTCGGAGCCGTGCCGTGCGTAGCCTCAAAGATGGCATAGCCATCGCCAATATTTGCCCCCGGAGCGATTCCCAGCCCACCTACCTGCGCCGCGCAAGCGTCCGAAATGTAGTCGCCGTTCAGATTCGGGCAAGCCAGTACCGAATACTCATCCGCCCGCGTCACCACCTGCTGGAAGATAGAATCGGCAATGCGGTCGTTGATCATGATTTTCTTTTTCCACTGCCCTTTGCCGTGAGTGGCATAGATGCGGTCGAGCACCTCTTTCACTTCCTGCTCCACAGCCTGCCGAAATTCAGGTGGAGCAAACTCCATCCCCGGCTCAACCATTTCAGCATTCTGCGCCACCGTCAGGCCCGGATCCTTGTCCTTGTTGTCGACGATCCAACTCTCGCGCTCGGTAATCACATGGTCACGAAATTCGTCAGTCGCTAGTTCGTATCCCCACTTACGGAACGCCCCCTCCGTAAACTTCTGGATGTTGCCCTTGTGCACCAGCGTCACACTCTTGCGGCCGGTCTCCAGCGCATAACGAATCGCCATTCGCACCAGGCGCTTGGTTCCAGTCACAGAAATCGGCTTGATGCCTACACCGGAATCCAGCCGAACCTGTTTCTTCCCACCCTTCAGCATGTCTTTATTAATGAACTCGATCAGCTTCGCGCACTCCGCAGTTCCCTCTTCCCACTCAATACCGGCGTACACATCCTCCGTATTCTCGCGGTAGATGACCACGTCCATGCGCTCGGGATTCTTCACCGGCGACGGCACGCCCTTGTAATACTTCACCGGACGCACGCAGCAATAAAGATCCAGAATCTGCCGCAGCGCAACGTTGAGCGACCGAATGCCGCCGCCCACAGGCGTGGTCAGCGGACCTTTAATCGCCACGCGAAACTCTCGAATAGCGGCAATCGTGTCATCGGGCAGCCAGTTGTCGAAGGTCGACTTGGCCTTCTCGCCGGCGAACACTTCATACCACGCCACGCGCCGCTTGCCCTGGTATGCCTTCTCGACAGCCGCGTCGAACACGCGCCGCGATGCCTTCCAGATGTCGCGCCCGGTCCCGTCACCTTCAATGAACGGAACAATCGGATTAGCCGGCACGTCGTACTTGCCGCTCGCATAGCCGATCTTCTTTCCGTCCGACGGTACGGCAACCCCGTTATAAGAACTCGCCATCGCAAGCCTCCCGATGAAATTCCAAGCAGGTACAAAAATGCCCCCTTAGAGAATACCGCATAGAGAATATCCTCGAAACCGCGCGCGCCCACTAATTCCCGCGTCACAGTCGTGCGTGACAGCCGTCACCAGCGCCTGGTCCCAAAAGACTTGTGCACGCCCACCGTGAAGTAGCGCCCCCAGGGCCCGTTGTCCCCCTGATCGGCCTGGCCAAGATTGGTGTCACGCGCCCCCAGACGATCGAAGAGGAAATGCTGCGTTGCGCGAAACTCGAATCCCTTCGCGATAAAGATCCCCACGCCCCACGAGTGCTCGATGCCAATCGCATCGGGCGACCAGGTGTATAGCGTGTGTGGGATGGTCTTGCCAAACAAAAATGAGGGTGCGCCAAACACCATGAAGCGCCGCAACGGACCGCGGCCGAAAGGCCGCGCCTCCAGCATTCCAGAGAGCATGTAGCGGGCAAACATGCTGCAAGGCGCGTTTACGCCGCCATACTGCCCGGCGTTACCGGCACAGATGCCGGGGTCGATTTCGTTGTGCGGAGGGGCCAGATCAAATTGCGCCCACCCCCAGAACGTATCGTGCGGAAAAAACATCCGTTCCCGAGCCGCAGCGCCCTGCGAACTGCTCGCAGGCGGACCACTCTGGGCCCCGCTCAAAGCCGACAACAATACAGGGAATGCAAGAATCCAAGTCAACGTTTTCATCCATCCTCCAGAAATGTGTAGGCGGTGCGGAGAGTCGAGGTTTGTAACACGTGATCACCCCGTCTCCCAAGCCTGAGGCAAAAGCCTCGCATGGAAGATATCAGGACATGGCTGTATTTGGGCGGAACATTGTAACCCGCTTGGGCGGCGACGCATCGGCGGCGTTGTGCAGCGAGCACGCGGCCGCCCTTTAAGCTAGCTTCACAAACTATACAGAATGCAGAATCGTTATTCTAGACTTCCAGAATTCATATCCCAGATTCTGATTTATTCCATTCATAGGATTACTTCCGAGCCCATACACCCGCAAGGACTTACGCTGCAACCATCTACGGTTTGGCTGGTGGATTGCTTGCCCGACCATAAGCAAAGTTCCAAAAACCCCATGCCCCAGGAAGTTTCTGTCTCGTATCAGGCCATCAAGAGCAAGGTCTATCGTCTGATTGATGCCTTGGTTGTCGGCGAAAAAACAGAGGTCGAAGTCCAGGAATCCATTCGCCGCTGGTGGGAACTCATTCATCCCGCCGACCGCCCCATCGCCCAGAAGTATCTCCTGATCGTTCTGGAGCGTTCTACCCTCGCTCTGGACGCGGTTGCGGAAGGCCTGATGGAAGCGACCCACGCCGAGTCCCCGCCCCCGTTGGAATCAACCAAGGCTCTCAGGCTTGCCGGTAAGATCGTGAAGCAGGCGACCAAACAGGCCTCCCTCAGCCCCACCGCCTGAGACGACGCCCTTCCAGCAAGAGACAGAGATTTTAGAAATCGCCGCCTTGCAGAGTCGCGTCCAGCCCGGTATTCTCAAGCTCCAATGATTCTGCGGCCTTTTCGCGCGCACAAATCCTAATCAGGAGCGACCAATGCGTTCTTCATCCCTTCAATTCCTCTTCAAGACTCGTGCTTCTCTTCTTTTCGGAGCGTTACTGATTATGGCCGCTTCGCTATTCGCCGCGTCGCCGGGAATCTACACCTTCACCCTCAACTCCATCGACGGCAAACCCGCGCCCCTGGCCAACTACAAGGGCAAAGTGGTTCTCGTCGTCAACGTGGCCAGCCAGTGTGGATACACGCCGCAATACAGCGCGCTCGAATCGACGTACGAGAAATATAAAGACCAGGGTCTCGTCATCCTCGGCTTCCCCGCCAACAACTTCGGCGCGCAGGAACCCGGAACCAACGAAGAGATCAAAACGTTCTGCACCCGCAAATACAGCGTGACCTTCCCCATGTACGCCAAGATTTCAGTGAAAGGCGCCGACCAGTCTCCGCTCTACGCCTACCTGACCAAAGACGCGGGATCGAGCGTTGCCGGCGAGATCAAATGGAACTTCACCAAGTTTCTCGTCGACCGCAACGGCAACGTAGTTCAGCGCTTCGAGCCGGAAGTCACACCGGATTCGAAAGAAGTGATCGCGGCGATTGAGAAGCAGTTGAAGCAGTAGTTGTTTGCACGCTTTGGATGCCTATGTTGGACGGCGGCCCTCGGCCGAAGCCCAGTTCAATGAGTGCTGTGGGGGATTTATGGGTGACCTTCTTTAGCTCCCGACGCAACCAACAACTCAATCACCTTTTGGACTCGCGCCTTGTAGACATCACCCAGACTTTTATCCGCGAAGTTTTCGGAGGATAGCAGTTCCGCCTTCGCCAGTTGCAGTGCCGACATGCCCTTGTCGTCTTTTGCGTTGACACTGGCACCCGCCTCGATCAGCACCCGCACAACCTCTGGATCAGCCCGCTGAGTAGCCCAGTACAAAGCGGTTTTTCCTGTGATGTCCTTGTCCTTGACTGATGCTCCTGCACTGAGAAGTAACTTGACTACTGGAACGCCTCTTGCATACATCAGAGCCGTCATGCCGAACCTGCTTCCAACGTTTACGTTGGCTTTGCGCTCGATCAGGTCTTTCACGAGTTTCTCATCAAAATTGAACGCTGCTGCCATCAGAGGAGTTTGCCAATTCTCATTCATCGCATTTGGGTCTGTTACGCCCCTCAGGGATTCAAGCGTTTCTCCAGGTACTGTGGGGTGGGACTGACCAAGCGCAGCAGTCGCAAGCATTATCCCAAGAGCGGCGATTGTGAGAAGGTACGGGCGGTCCGTCATTGAATTCCGGTACGATTGTACCCCCAAGTCGAACTTAGTTGATGTAACCAGGCGATTGCTCTCGTTGAGAACTGGATGCCGAGCAAACGGAAAAAGGGCCGGCTCCCTTAGACAGCCAGCCCTGCTACAATTCGTCTCGCCAGACGGCCAAAGCGAATCCACATCGTTTTTAGTTGCAAGGCTTTTACTGGCCACTGACCACTGGCCACTGACCACTGCCCCATGGACTTCGACCAACTCCAAACCTTCCTCGAAGTAGCCCGCCACGCCTCGTTCTCCCGGGCAGCGGAGAAGCGTTTCCGCACTCAGCCCGCCATCTCCTCCCAAATTCGCGCTGTCGAGGATGAAGTAGGCGCCAAGCTCTTCGACCGTTCCGGCGGCAAAGTCTCGCTAACCGCAGCCGGCAAATCTTTTCAAAAATACGCCCAGGAAACGATCGACGCCCGCAAGGCCATGCTCACTTCTCTCGCCGAGATGGAGCACGTCCCCCGTGGCGCCATCACCGTAGGGGCCAATGAAGGCACCTGCCTGCACATCCTTCCCGAGGTCTTCGCCGACTTCAAAAAGCAGTATCCCGATGTCTCGGTCAACATCAAGCGCGCCGATTACGCCAAGATTCTCGAATCCGTCACCGACAACTCTGTCGATTTCGGCGTGGTTTCCCTGCCCGTCAAAGACAACCGCCTCACCGTGGTCCTCATCCATCAGGATGAGCTGGTCATCATCGCCCCGCCGCGCCACGCGCTGGGTAAAATGAAGTCGGCGGCCGTGGCGGACCTGGCCAAGTATCCGCTGGTTCTGCCCAAGGCCGGCCACACCCGCGATGCGCTCGATGACTTGTTTCGCGAGCGCAAGCTGAAGCCGAACTACAGCATGGAACTCGATTCCAGCGAACTGCTAAAGCGTTTCGTGGCGGCAGGCGTAGGCGTGGGCTTCATCGCCCGCTCCAACGTGCAGGAGGACGTTCGCGCCGGAGTCCTGGTCGCCATCCCGATGGCTGACGCCCAACTCCGCCGTGACCTGGCTCTGGTCTTCCGCAAAGACAAGGCCCTAAGCCGGGCCGCGCTCGCCTTCATCGAAATCGCCAAGAAACACAAATCCAGCGATGTGTGGACGTCCAGACCGAAGTAGATCGTAAATGAAGACCCTACTCCCAGGATTCCTCGCGCGCTGCCTACTCACTTCCCTGCTGCTGTGTCTCTCTGCCGACGCTCAAACCCAACCCTCGTCCGGCACTCGCGCCATGCCGCCCAGCGCCTACAAGCTGATCGACGTGAAGGTAACAGGCAGTAAACGGTTCACGCCAGAAGAAGTCGCGGCCGCTAGTGGACTGCCCATCGGCACCATAGCCCACGAGGTGGATTTCAAGAAGGCCGCGCGGCAACTCGGCGAGACGGGAGCTTTCGGCAGCGTTGCCTATACCTTCTCCTACTCCTCGGCCGGCACCAAGCTCGTATTTCAAGTCACCGACGCCGACAAATTTGTTCCTGCCCGATTCATGGATTTCGTCTGGTTCACCGATGACGACCTTCGCCACAAAATCGAGCAGCGCGTCCCGCTTTTCAAAGGTGAATTGCCTACCTCCGGACGTTTGCCCGAGGAAGTCTCCGACGTTCTACAGGCCGTGCTGGTGGAAAACGCCATTCCCGGCCACGTCGAATACGTGCGCACCACCGGCGGCAAGAACGAGCAACTCGAGTCGTATGATTACGGCGTCTCCGGCATCAGCATTCGCGTGCGCCAGGTCGAGTTCCCCGGAGCAGGCCCAAGCGAGTTGCCTTTATTCCGGGCGGCCGCGGAGAAATTGTCCGATCGCGAATACTCCCGCGTCTTTATGAACAACTTCATCGATCGCGCGCTGTTGCCCATCTACCACGAGCATGGATACCTGAAAGCCACATGCGCTCCGCCTCAGCCCAAAGTGGTCAAGCCCGTCGCCCCGGATGAAAACGACAATCGAATGAAGCCAACTTTCGTCGATGTCACATTCCCCGTGACCTCCGGCATTCAGTACAAGCTCACGCGCTGGGAGTGGTCGGGCAACAAAGAGATTCCGGCCGACACGCTCCAGCCGCTTCTCCACGTCAATGCCGGGCAAACGGCTGACACAATTCAACTCGAGAACGACCTGCGAGCCATCCAGGAACTCTACGGTTCACGCGGTTATGTCACTGCCACCATCAAGGCGAATGCCGAATTTGATGATGCCGCCGGAACCGTCGCCTACCACTTGGCGGTCACCGAAGGCCCCGTCTACCGCATGGGCGAGCTTCAGTTTCGCGGCATCGATAACAATCTGACGGCCAGGCTGCGGGCCGCCTGGAAGCTTCGCCCCGGCGATGTCTACGATGTCACCTACCTCAAACAGTTCTTGCCGGAAGCCAGGAGGCTGCTCCCGGCCAGCCTCGACTGGGAGGTCACGCCCCACGTCACCCCGCTCAGCCGCGACAAAACCGTGGATGTCGATCTGCAATACACCGCCAAAGCCCCGCAATGAATCAAAGCGTGAGGCTGGTAGCGCCGGCAGCCTGCCCTCAGCGAAGTCGAAGGGTCCCGCGCCCGCACGGCGACCGTCAAAATACCGACGCTGCTAAAATGGCCTAATGCTGGTTAAAGGAGAACGCTGAATGAATCGCGGTTCGCGGTGGCTCACACCAATAGCAACACTCCTCTTCTCGCTAGCAGCATTTTCCAATCTTTCCGCAGCCGGCCGCAAGCAAACCTTCACCGGCGAAGTCGGCGACGCCATGTGCGGCAGAAAACACATGGAGGGCGAGGGCACGCCAGCGCAGTGCACCCGCACCTGCGTCTCTCATGGCTCGAAGTACGCTTTGGTCGTGGGCGACAAGATTTATCCCCTGGACACCACCGACAAAGCAGCCCTAGCCACGCTCGACCAGCAGGCTGGCAAGAATGCTACCGTCACCGGAGTCTTGAATGGCGACACCATCGAAGTCAGCTCAGTCGCCGCCAAGTGATAAGCCCCGCCGGCGTTCCCAAATCGGGAAAGGCAGCGGCTTTTTGTTGACTGTATCTTTTGTTGACTGTATCTAGCGTTGTGGTACATTTAGTGCGTTTAGCCCGGTGCCCTCCCCCGAAGAATCCGGGCACATGGCGGGAACCCGCGCCAGCGGGTTCCCGCCATTTTCTTTCGCCCCAACGTGAAATTCATCTTCCCTTTACAAAGCATTGTGTTAAATTGTGCATTCTCCATCTCATTTTTTTCGCGCAGGAGGTAACGAGCGTTGGGCAAAGACATGGTTCCCAAGCGGATGTTTTTCACCAAGGGAGTAGGAAAGCACCGCGAGCGGTTAACGTCCTTCGAGTTGGCCCTGCGCGACGCCGGCATCGCCGCTCAGAATCTGGTCCGCGTCTCTTCCATCTTCCCGCCAAATTGCAAGATGCTCGCCCGAAAAGAGGGCGTGAAGTATCTCAGCCCCGGCGAAGTCGTGTTTGCCGTGGTCGCTGAGAACTCCACCCACGAAGCCCACCGCCTGCTCGCGTCTTCCATTGGCGTAGCCATCCCCGCCGACAAGAGCACCTACGGATACCTCAGTGAGCACCACTCCTTCGGCGAGACCGAAGACGCCGCCGGCGACTACGCCGAAGAACTAGCCGCCGAAATGTTGGCCACTACGCTCAACGTAGAGTTCGACCCCGACCGCTCCTGGGACGAGAAAAAACAAATCTACCGCCTCTCCAACAAAATCGTCCGCACCGCCAACGTGACCCAATCAGCAGTAGGCGACAAGCGCGGCCTCTGGACCACAGTAATCGCGTCGGCCGTGCTGATCTTCGATTAGGTCTGGATTGACCTCGTGGACGACGCTATGAAGACGAAAATTGTTAGCTACGCTCCGGAAACTCTGCCTCTATTGACCAAAGCGGATCGCGCGAAACTGAAGGCCCTCGCAGTTCGTCCCGACAGCGAGATCAACACCAGCGACATCCCCGAAATGACGGATGCACAATGGAAGCGCGCTAGGCGGGGACATTTCCACCGCCTGCGTCGTACGATCTGCTAGCGCTTCCCGCCAACCGCCTGCGCCAGCCGGTCCGCCAGCCACAGCTTAATCAGCGACTGGCGCGTTACCCCCAACCGCTGCGCTTCCCGGTCTAGGGACTTCACCATCCAAACCGGAAAATCGACGTTCACCCGCTTGGCATCGTTACCCACCCGTCGAGCTCTGCTCAGATCGAGATGATCCGTTATGTCCTCGCCAGCGTCAAACATCCGATCCAGTGTCTTGGCTTTCATACAACGCCGCCTCCTTCTCGCGCGACCGTCTCACCGAGATAAGCCGCACATTCTCGCCCCGCCGGGTGATAAAGGCAGACCAGAGCTTCTCGTCAGCCTTGCCCAGATTGATCTTGCCGATGAGCAACCATCTCGGCTCATCGCTGGCACGCGCCGGAATCTCCACCAGCGCAGGATCATCCCAAAGTGCTCTCGCCTCTTCAAAATCGATCCCGTGCTTCCGTTTGTTCTCATGGCTCTTAGCGGGATCGTACTCGAAACCCATACCCACCCAGGCTTGGCCAACAACGGTATAGAAACGATATAGATACTATACCACACATTGCCGCGTGTCCGCATGTTATAATTACACTTAAGTAACCCCCGCGCCCTCCCAAATGTAATCTTCCGTTAACACCTTTCCCGTATCATGGGACTGTAAGAAAAATACCTGTTTAAGCAAGAGGAGTAGTTTTGGACACCGATACCCGCCGTCAAAAGCAGCAAGCACTCATGACCGAATTGATCGAAAGAAAGATCCGCCTGCACGCCCAGCATTTGTACGATCAGCGTGGCCAGGCGGGAGGATTAGCGCTGCAAGACTGGGTGGAAGCAGAATCTCGCGTGTTAGAAAACAGCATCCTGGCCCCGCTCTACCGCAAGTCCAAGGAAACGTCCTCCGAAGCCGGCGCGTAGCGCGAACAACCATCACAACTTATGTGGGGATGCCCAGAACATGTGGGGACGGGCGCATTCGCCCGTCCAGCTGCCTAGCTTCATCGGACCCCAGTGCATCCACCGCCACCGCTCCGTCTTCCAAGGATCACTGATGGGGTGCGGTGCGGCCCGTTGAAAGGAAGTGATCTAAGCGGCCTCTGATCACCTCGCGATCCGACGCTACACGCTTTAGGCGTTTGGATTTTTTGTGCTCAAATTCCCCGTAGCTGAAAACCAACGCAGACAACCCATGTTGGGGAAGGACGTCCCTTCTGATGCGGTCGTATCTCTTCCGCTGCTCACCGCGGGTGATCCCTGACGCGACAATCCTTCGGTCGAAAAAGGGAACGGCCTCAGAATGCTGGCATTCGTCATACTCCACTACGAGTTTCAACCGAGGATAATAAACATCTACTGGCAAACGAGTTCGTCTACCACTCTTTCCCGGATCACCCACAAGAAATGGAAACCTGTATTCCTTGATGCCTTGTTGCCCTAAAATCTCATCCCACAGATCAACGATGTAAATTCCGTCCCTTGCCATCTCAGTTGTACCAAGACGATCGAACGAATTTGACCAGACAGTACAAGGCCGCAAGAGCACCTACGAAAATTAGGAGTAACGCTAAGACGCCCTTTATCTGATCCTCGAACTTGGAATAGATTGCGACTATGAGGACAGTCAGTACAAACGCGGCGACTTCTTTCTCGGTTACGACCATAGAGAACCGCCGGATGGCTTCAACTGTCCCTCCCAAGACTCGGCAGCCCGCCCTGTGCAATCTTCTTATCCGGGTCGCTCGAGATGCTCTGATGACACTCTGCGCTCACGTTCCTCATGTTGGCGCTATGAACGATTTGCTTCGCCTCACGTTGAGCAACGCGGCTTGCTCGATGCTGTTGTCGGGCCGTGTGTCTCGCTTTCGACTCTTCGCGCCGGTTAAGCGTGCGTATCACTCTACCTCCAGTCCGATAGCTTGAAGTCCGCGTCATCCAATCGCAGAGGATCGCGCGTGAGAGCCGGATTTCGAGCACGGCACGAGCCCTTACTTCCGAGCCGCTACCGCCTTCCCCTTACCCGCCCGACTCCCCTTCTTATCCAGTCGCTCCAACACTGCCGCCACAATCAAAGGCAGCCCCACAGTCGCATCCACAAACACTTCCCCAAACCTCCCGCCCTCCGCCGGAGGCACAAACTTCCCCCACGAAATCGCCTCGCTATAAGGACTCCCCGACAGCCCGCCCCAATAAACCGGCTCCGGACAAATCCTCAACCCATAGTGATACCGCTTCAGCGGAATATTCTCCCCCAACCGCCGGTGCCGCAATTCGCAGAACGGACCAAACTGCTGCGACCAGTTTCGCGGCACTCCGCCTCCAATCGTCATAATCCCCAGCTTCTTCTGACGCAACAAAGTAGCCGCAAAATGTTCCAGATCAAGAAACGGATCAAACCGAATCTTGTGCCGCCCCGTAGATTCCCGCAGCCGGTTATTCAAAGCCGTGTCCAGCCCCATCTCCGAATCGCTGAACGCGGGCACAAACACCGGCACGCCCATGGCATGCGCCGACTTCAAAATTCCCCGCTCCGGCGTCTCCTTCGCCAGATAAGCCCCAATCGCATGATTCAGCTTGTAGGAGCACATCACTTCGTTATGGTCCCAACCCTCCAGCACCGCCGACATCACTTCTTCCACATCATCCAGATTCTGTTCCGGCTCGAGCGTGTCATAAACGCGGTTGTATCCCTGCTCGTAAAGTTCCTCATCCGAAACCTCCGGATTCGCCCGGAAGTGCGCGCGCCCCGTAGCCTCCACCAGCCCGTGAGCCATCAGCGCCCCGGTCGAAACCACCGCATTCACAATCCCGCGATCAATCAACTCGGTAACGATCAACCCTTGCTTCGCCACAGTCATCGCGCCCGACAAAGTCATCACCACAAAACATTCTTCGTCGCGAGCCATAGCCTCCAGCACATCAGCCGCCTCGCCCAGTTGCCGCCCGGTAAAAGCGGTTTTGGACATGGCCCGCACCAAATCGTCAATGGACTTCACCTTGCCCAGATCAAGCGGCTCCAGCGGAATCAACTTGTCCACAATCGGATTATGCAGCTCCCGCTCCACTCCGTCCCCCGCATGCCCTGAACCGCCGTGTGGCTTCCCCGCCGAATGCCCACCACCATGATTGCCCTGTTTCAAGATGACGCCTCCAAGATGACTCGTAAAATCTTCCGATCAATTACTCTACAGGAATATGAGGGAGGGATGCCATGCGATGCGCAGACCAAAACCTCGTATGTCCGCGTCCCATTCTTGTTTCCGTGGTCTTAGCGACCGTTCCTAGCGTCCTTAGCGGTTAGAATCTTTTTTCGACATCGCGGATTAGAAAGTCACCAACGAGGCAGGCCAGTATGAAAGATCTAACCATCGCTCTCAATAACCGTCCCGGCGCTCTAGCCGACATGGGAGACGTTCTCGGCCGCGCCGGAATAAGCATCGAAGGCGGCGGCGCCTGGGTCGTCAACGGTCAGGGAGCCGCACACTTCCTCTTCAACGATGGCGCTCCTGCCCGAAGCGCGCTGGAAGCAGCTGGCATCCAAGTATTAGCCGAGCGGGAAGTTCTCGTCCAACGGCTGGACCAGGCCAAACCGGGTCAACTCGGTAAACTCACCCGCCGGATGGCCCAGGCTGGCGTCAACATCGAAGTGCTTTATAGCGATCACAGCAATCAGTTGATCCTGGTCGTAGATGACATCGCAAAAGGCCGTGAAGTCTCCGGGGCGTGGGCGCGCGAGCAAACGGAGGGATCCCGATGAAACAGCACAACTACGAACTTCAAGTCGAGTGGACCGGCAACACCGGCGAAGGCACCAAGACTTATCGTGGCTATCGCCGCGATCACACCATCACTGCGGAAGGCAAGCCTCCGATTCTAGCGTCAAGTGACCCCAGCTTTCGTGGCGACCCATCCCGCTACAATCCGGAAGACCTTCTGGTCGCCAGCCTTTCCGCCTGCCACATGCTCTCTTACCTGCATCTTTGCGCCGTGAACCACGTGACCGTCCTCGACTATCGCGATGTAGCACTTGGATTGATGGATGAAAATAGCGACGGTTCAGCCCAGTTCACGCGAGTCACGCTCCGGCCTACGGTCAAGATTGCCCCCGGTGATGATAGAGTCAAGGCTCACGCTCTACATGATCAAGCTCATCATTTGTGCTTCATAGCGCGGTCCGTGAACTTTCCCGTAGACGTCACACCAACCATCGCAGAAGAAACCGCCTCCCCCGCGTGATCGGCCCCACAGGCGCAATCCTCGAACTCTTGTCATTCCGAAGCACGCTGAAAAGCGCGCGAGGAACCTGCCTTCTGTGAAGCCGCAACGGCGCAGGGAAGCGACACGAGAAACCGTACTCCGCGTTACACTCTCCGCATGGCCGGCAAGCACAAGTTCGAAGAACAGCTAGCCGCCGTCGATGCGCTTCGCCAACTCCCGCCCGAAGCGGCGATCGACCCGCTGCGTAAAGCCCTGGCAAATCGCAACAACCTCATCGCGGCCAAAGCCGCAGATCTCGTGCGCGAGTTTCAACTCACGCAAATGACGCAAGAACTCCTGGCAGCGTTCGACCGCTTCTTCGAAGATCCAGTCAATACCGACCCGCAATGCTGGGCCAAGAATGCAATCAGCCGCACGCTCGCCAACTTCGAGCATCAGGACGCTGACCTCTTCCTCCGCGGTATACACCACATCCAGCTAGAACCCATCTGGGGAGGCTCTTCTGACACCGCCGGCACTCTGCGCGCCACCTGCGCTCTGGCGCTCGTGCAATGCCGCAGCCTGCTCGAAGCTGACTTGCTCACCCATCTCATCGAGTTGCTCGGGGATAAGGACAAGGCCGTTCGCGCCGAGATCGTCCGCGCTATTGAGCAAGTAGGCTCGTCCTCCGCTGCGCTCCTTCTACGCCTAAGAGCGATTCTGGATTCCAATCTAAAATCCAGAAAGCCAGGCCAACCTCCAGAAGAAGAACCCGAAGTCCTCGGAGCCTGCTACAGCGGCATCCTCCGCATCGAAGGCCCCAGCGCCATCCCGTGGGTAGCTCGTTTCCTAGCCGATGGCGACGATCCCGCCGCCGAAGCAGCTCTGGCTATAGCTGGCACCCACTCCCCGCAGGCATTCGAAACCTTAAAGCAACGCTTTAACAATGAATCCGACCCCTGGTTCTGTTCGGTCCTGCTATCGGCGATAGCCCTAACTCGCCAGGACGCAGCCGTAGAATTTCTCCTTGACCAAGTCCGCACCGAATCGCTCCAGGCCGAAGCCGCCATCGCAGCCATTCTCCGCGCCGCACCCTCCGAAGAAGTCACCAAGCGCCTGGAAAAACTGGTCTCCGGCAACCCGCGCCTATCCCGAGCCTTCGCCAAATCAAATCCCACCAAATAAAACCTTCGTGATACTTCGTGTCCTTAGTGGTTCAAGTTTTTTTGCTGTCGAATAGCCGAAGCCCGAAGCCTACTTCTCGATGCTATATTGTTCGCGGAGGAAAGCCAGCGTGCCCCCTGACAAATTCCGCGTAGCCCTAGTGCAAATGTCTTGCGGCCCAGAGCCCGAACAGAATCTCGCAAAGGCTCTAGAGCGCGTCTCCGACGCCGCCGGACGCGGCGCCAAGGTAGTCTGCCTGCCCGAACTATTCCAGACGCAATACTTCTGCCAGCGCGAAGACCATTCTCTCTTCGATCTAGCCGAACCCATTCCCGGCAACACCAGCGAGAAGCTGGCCGCCGCCGCCCGCCACCACGGAGTAGTCCTGATCGCATCGTTATTCGAAAAGCGCGCCCCCGGCATCTACCACAACACCGCCGCCATCTTCGACTCGAATGGTTCTCTCAGCGGTCTCTACCGCAAGATGCACATCCCCGACGACCCGCTCTACTACGAAAAGTTTTACTTCACCCCCGGCGACCTCGGCTTCCGTGCCCTCGACACCACTGCCGGACGCATCGGCACGCTAGTCTGCTGGGACCAATGGTTCCCCGAAGGCGCGCGCCTCACCACGCTGCAAGGCGCGCAAATCCTCTTCTATCCCACAGCCATCGGCTGGCATCCCGCCGAAAAAGCGGAGTTCGGTACCGCCCAGCACGACGCCTGGCGCACCATCCAGCGCGCCCACGCCATCGCCAACGGAGTCTACGTAGCAGTAGTAAATCGCGTAGGCTTCGAAACCGGCAACATCCGCGGCAAGTCCGCCCCCGGCCAGGGACTGGAATTCTGGGGCGCATCCTTCTTCTGCGATCCCTTCGGCCGCGTCCTCGCCGAAGCCTCGCACGACCGCGAAGAAATGCTGTTCGGAGACGTAGACCTGAAGGCCCTAGAAGACATCCGCCGCAACTGGCCCTTCCTTCGCGACCGCAGAATCGACGCGTACGCGCCAATCAGCAGCCGTCTGCTCGATGGACGCTAAAATCGGTCAATGAGTGTAAATCGCCTGATCTAGGCGACTGAATGCGCTAATTTGTGCTTCAGGAACGACGAATCCTCAGCACGCCTCTCGCGCTCTTATCGACCTTCGCGGCAAGGATCACGCCGGACAAGTAACCGTCGATTAGCTTGCGAATTCCCGCGTGCGCCAAGGTTGGGGCAACTACAACTAACGGGTGGCGCACAACGCTACGGGCAAAGGTCAGCGCTGGACGATCCAGCCTATTCATTTTTCTTTCTTGACAGTGCCGATCAACCAATCGTAACCTTCCTGAATTCTAGTAGTGTTTAGGGCTTCATTAAATATCAGCAGTGCAACAGGTGATGCGATGACTGGAAGGCTCTGGTTGTCCTCCGCTGCCCTTGACACGCCTCGAAAACCCACACTCCGCAGCCTGATGATAGCAGCCGCACTCTTGGCCGCTCTGGCCGCGGGTGCTTGTGTTCCGGCATGGAGTCAGGCCAGCACCTCGGTGCGGGGCACGGTCACCGATCCTGGCGGGAACGCAATCGTCACCGCCAGCGTTGTGCTGGCGAACTCCGAATCCAAGACCGAGCGCACTGCCACGACCGGCGGGCAGGGAGAATACCAGTTCCTTTTTATCCCGCCAGGAACCTATACCCTCCACGTAACGGCAGCCGGCTTTCGCAGCTATGAACAGAAGGGTCTTGCGCTGCTGGTGAACACCCCGGCCACAGCCAACGTTCAACTCAAGGTCGGCGCGAGCACCGAAGTCGTGACGGTGACCTCGGAGATTCCCGCCATCGACTTGGTGGATGCCTCGCTGGGCAATTCGTTTGATCAACGGCAGGTGCGCCAGATTCCCCTCGAGGGCCGAAACGTCCCCGATCTGCTGAGTTTGCAGGCCGGAGTCACATATACGGGCAGGAATATTGACGATAGTCCCGTGCTCAAGGACCAGGATACGCGCAATGGAGCGGTGAATGGAGCGCGGAGCGATCAGAGTAACGTCACGCTCGACGGGGTAGACGTCAACGACCAGTCGAATGGCTATGCTTTTAAGTCGGTCTTGCCGATCACGCAGGACTCAGTTCAGGAATTCCGAGTCACTACTACCAATTACGGCGCGGACCAGGGCCAAGGCTCGGGTGCGCAAGTGGCGCTGGTAACGAAGAATGGGACGAATACCCTGCACGGCTCACTCTACGAATACCTGCGCAACACCATTACCAGCGCGAATGATTACCTGGTGAAGCAATCGCAAGAGCGTATCGGACTCCCGAACAAGCCTCTACAACTGAATCGAAACATCTTCGGGGTGTCGGTAGGAGGGCCGCTTCGCAAGGACAGGCTGTTTTTCTTCACCAACTACGAAGGAACTCGCAAGCGGGAACAGGTGGGTGCGGAGCGCGTGATCCCAACGCCATCCCTCTGCCAGGGGATTTTTCAGTACGTAAACGCTGGCGGCGCCGGAACTACGGTGTGGAACGCCGCCCAGCTCAAGCAGCTTGATCCCAAGGGCATCGGGATTGATCCCGCGATGCTCGACCTGACCGGTCACACGGGGTATCTCGACAAGACCTTCTGCACCGGCAATACGGTGACCAACGATCCTTTCGCCGGAGATGGTCTGAACTACGCCGGCTTCGTTTTCCGCGCCCCGACCAGCACGGACAACGATGCTTTCATTGCACGCTTGGATTACCAGCTCACCTCGGACGGCAAACGCACTCTTTTTTGGCGCGGTTCGCTGCAAGATTCCCGCAACCATGACACCCCTTTCTTGCCTGGCACTCCCCCGGAACGAACTATCGTGGATCACAGCAACGGGTTTGCCTTTGGCTATGTTTCGGTCCTAAGTCCTACCCTGACCAATTCCTTCCATTGGGGATTCACGCGGCAGAGTTTCGGGCTCACTGGCAACACCGACCAGCAATGGAATGAATTCCTGGGTTTGGATCAGGGCATCAACTTCAGCCACAGCTACCAGGTGCCGCTGCATAATTTCCTGGATGACGTTTCGTGGACCAAGGGCACCCACAGCTTTCAGTTCGGCGCCGCGATTGGAATCGCTCGTAGTCCACGCACAAGTTATCTGCACTCGAACACGATCGGCCTCGGCACGACCAACTGGACTTCTCCCATCGGTTTCGCGGGCACCACCAGCACGCTCGATCCCACCAACACCCTCCCTAACGCTCATCCATTAATTAGCGGGCCGGAACCGCAGACCGCCACCCAATATGATCGTCCCCTGCTGGCCCTGTACGGCATGATCTCGGACGTGGTCGCCAACTACAACCTGGGCAAGGACGGGATCGCGCAAGCGCAGGGATCTCCCGTTAACCGCCGCTATGGGCTGGACTGGTACGAGTTTTACGGACAGGACACCTGGCGCGTGAAACCGAACCTTACCGTAACCTACGGATTGCGCTGGTCGTTCTTCCCCGCGCCATGGGAAACCAACGGGTACCAGACCTTCCCAACTTTCGGCTTGGGGACTCAATTCAATCAGAACGTGAAGAACATGAACCAGGGGATCGGCTACGGCGCAATGGGGCCGATCGAATTCAACCTGGGTCGCGGGCCGGGTTTCTATCCGCTCGAAAAGACCGATGTGTCGCCGCGCATCTCGATCGCCTATTCGCCGCGCCCCGCGGGCGGGATGTTCAAGAAGCTTTTTGGCGATAGCGACAAAACTGTCTTCCGCCTGGGCCTGAGCCGGGTCTACGACCGCGCGGGCTTCGCGCTTTTGAACAGCTTCGACCAGGTCGGCGCAGCGGGATTGTCCACGACTCTTCAGAATGCTTGCTGCACGTTTGGCATCACCAGCGCAGAGGATCTACCGCGCATCACCGGCATCCACAATATCCCGCAGAACAATATCAACGGCTTTCCATTCTTGCAGCCGCCGCCGACAACGGTTCCTACCCCTTGGCCACAGACACCCCCCATCGGCGCGCAAGCCAACTTGTGGGGAAATGACAACACATTGAAGACCCCGCACGCCTATACCGTTGATTTCTCCATCGGGCGGGAAATGCCCAAGCGCTTTTCGCTGCAACTGTCGTATGTGGGCCGCTTCGGCCGGCGGCTGCTCACGCAACGCGATCTGACTCAGCCGCTGGATATTGTGGATCCGAAGACCGGCATTGATTACTATGCGGCTGCCTCCGCCTTGTCCAACCTGGCCCGATCCTTTGCCGTGGCCAACAATGGGGGAAATGCGACCAACTATTATCAGGGCGCGGTCACGACCGCCCAAATCGCCACCGTGAAAGCCTCAAGCGTGGGCCCGACGGCCCAATACTGGGCGGATATGTTGCCACCACTTCGCCCCGGCGCCACGCAGTACCAGGATCTGTTCACGTGCCTCATCCCCGCCACCGCCAATACGACAGACGGACTGGTGCAGTCTGTATTCGACCTCTACTACAACCCGAGCCTTTCCGTAATTGGCGACGAGATTGTGGGGCTGGCCGATATTGACTCCTACGGCGGTCTCGGCGACAACACGATGCCCTGCGGCGCCACCACCCAACAATACTTCTTCAACGGTCCTCCCGGCTTGCTGGGCAACAACTCCGGCCAATTCTTGAACAATCAGGCGTTCTCGGCGTATGGCTGGAGCTCCATTGGCAGTTCCTCATACAATGCACTTCAGGCCAACCTGAGAAAACAGTTCAGTCACGGCGTTCAGTTCGACCTGAACTATACCTACTCCAAGTCGCTCGATATAACGTCGGCAGCATCCCGCGTCGGGTTTGCGGTGTACGGCTACACCAACATCGGGCTTGTCGGAAGCCGCCTGGCCAACGCATTTTCCCCGAGGCTGGCACGCGCGCCGTCCGATTTCGATCTCACGCACCAACTCAACCTCGACTGGGTCGCCGACCTCCCCTTCGGCAAAGGCCGCGCCATTGCCAATAACGCCAGCGGAGTGGTGGATGCTTTCATCGGCAACTGGCAGCTCTCCGGCATCGCTCGCTGGACGAGCGGATTTCCCTTCAGCGTGGATGGAGGCCAGCGTTGGCCCACAGACTGGTTCCTAACCGCGGTCACGCAGATGACTACCAGGCCCAAGACGGGCACGTTCAAAGGCAACGGCACAGTCAATGTGTTCGCCGATCCCGCCTCAGCGCAGCAGGACTTTACCATTCCGCTCCCCGGCCAGGTGGGTTCGCGCAACGTTCTTCGGGGCGACGGCTACGCAGGTTTGGACATGAGCCTGGCCAAGAGTTGGAAGATGCCCTACAACGAAGCCCACAGGATCCAATTCCGCTGGGAAGTCTTCAACGTCCTGAATTTGACGAGATTTAACGCGCAGGGCATCGGGTCGTCGGCTCTGCTCACCTCGCTGACACAGTCGCCGACCAGTTTCGGCGCCTATACGAGCCTGCTCACGCAGCCGCGCGTGATGCAGTTTGCGCTGCGCTATGAATTCTAACGAGAAGGTGGCGGGGCCCCGCAGCTATCCCCATGCCCGCGCGCTGAGGCGCACATTGCCGGGGTCAATGAGTGTTATGGTCTAGTAGGTATCGGACTCCGCCGTAAACTCTACGGCCAGGAAGAAGCTATCTTTAATTCGAGGATGATCTTTAGCCTATGACCGCTGAAACGACGGGGCAATCGGCGGCGGAGTGTCGGGGGCCGGCCCAGCTTCGGTTTTCCCATGAGGCACCACTTTTGGGTGAAATGCCTTTCATTTCGCGAAGATGCTCTCGGCGATGTCTACGGAGCTGTAATTACCCGAGGCAGTTGTTCCGATGCTGACGCTCACTTGGTTTTTCCCGCACGCGATGTAGACGTGTTTGATCACAGGCGAACTATCGTTGGGGTTAGTGGGACTAGTGGTGTCGGTCGCACTATCGGGAAGGTCAGGGTTCGTGGCTGCTGTCTCAACTGCGCAGGTTACACTAAACGAAAAGCGCTTCGTGAGACTATCCAAGTATTTGAAAACCGCAATCGCAAAGGGTGCGCTTGCCGAGCGTGCCTGCTCCCAAGCCTGCGAAGCGCTATATAGCTTGGATCTTTCGAACACAACCTGCCACAGAAGCGCGGGGCTTTCTGCATCTGCGATGAAATAATAATTTTGCCCGGTTACGTGGAGCTGCCCAACAGAAATTTCAGGGGAACTTTTTAGCAACTGTAAGGCCTTTTCCTCGGGCATTCCTCCGTCCAGGGTTAGGTTACCGACGCGAATTGGCCCTTCGTAGTCTCGGATTATGTTACCGCGAACTGGGCCGTTGTAGTTGACGCTAACACTCACATCGCTGTTGTCCCCAGAATAGGCTGTGCCGACATCAATGACTGTCCTTTTGTTGCCGCATGTGATGAAGGTGCGCCTGTCCCGAGATAAGGCGGCGCCTGGGGGGGGATATACAGGCACGGGATTACTCTCGTAGGCGTTCGCCGGATATGGTGTAATGGTAGGGCTTGTGTCTCGGGTCGCAACTATGCAAACGGACCGCCCGTGGCCTGTAACGTTATCCAAGGCTTCGAAGACAGCGTTGGCAAACGGAGCACTTGCCAACTGAGCAGATAGCGGTCGACCCCAATTCTTCGAAGCAGACACCAGCTTTGAATCTTTGAACTCGACGGTTCCCAAAATTTCGCCGTTCTTCGCCTGTTTGATCAGGTATGCATTGGCGTGATCCTCGATTACAGAAAGATCATGGGAACGACGAAGCGACTGCAAGGCTTTTTCTTGTGGCATCCCGGCTCTCAGAGTCACTTTACCGATGCGAATCCGCGCTTGGCCTCGAGCAAAGGCAAGGCAGGGGACAAACAACAGCCCGCAAAGCAAGACCAGTCTGAGATTTTTCGGCGTGGCCCCCTCCTTATCGCAGGGACATACAGACCGCGTGTCACTTGAAAATTGGCATCCCCCACCAAAATGACTACGCTGCTTTTTAGCTTAGTTGAAGCGCGGGGGAAAGGGCACACACTTTACATTTCTTTGCGATAGCAGGAGGGACCCGGCCCATCTTTAGGTTTTTCCACGAGGCACCACCACTGGGCCGCGGCACCTTTGTCAAGCGGTGACACTTTGCCTTTGAAACTGATCCAGGAAGAAGCTATCTTTAGTTTGAGGATGTAGCCTATGACAGACTGGTTCGCGCGCCCCGTCCTGCACGTGACGAATGTTGACGCCTCGCTCCTCTTTTACATTAACCGGCTTGGCTTCACGAGCCCCTGGCGCTACGACGAGAACGGCAGAGCGTACGTCGCGCAGGTCGAGCGGCAGGGCTGCGCGCTCATCCTGGCCGACACCTGGCCGGAAAAGATTGGCAAGGGGCTGATGTTTATTTCCCTGAACATCGAGCCCCAGACGAGCGAGAGGAAGACGCGCGAGGCCTCCGTCGCCGCCTTGGACGCGCTGCGCGCCGAACTCGAGGCCAAGGGCGCTCCGGTCAAGGAGGGTTCATGGGGCTACCGGCTCCTGGTGGTCGATGATCCCGACGGCAATCAGCTCTTCTTCAACTATCCCGCTGAGACTGCGTCCGGCGAGATTGCTGGAGAGGAAGCATGATCGTGCAGTGGGGAGCCTGCCCTGAGCTTGTCGAAGGGGTAGGATTTCCACGCTGATAGCCCAATCAACAATCGTCCGCTGGATGGACCGTAAAATCGGGTCAGTGTAATGGCCTCATTGCGATAGTCAATGGTTTGAACCATCAGCACGCCCGCGTCTTGCTGCACCTTTCCTTGGATGCGTGCATCTAGACAGCGAGGCCGATTCCCTTCCTCGGGATCGGATGACGAGAGGAGACAAGCCATGTCCTACAACATATCGACCTTGCTGCTGCGTAATCTGAGCGACGTATTTGGCGAAAATGACCCCGTGCGTCGTCGCGCGGCCATCGACGACATCTGGAATGAAGATGGTGTGTTCCACGATCCCAACGGAAGCATCTACCGAGGCCGTGACGAGATTGATCGTATTGCTGGTGTGATAAAAGCAACACATCCAGATTTCAAGTACCAGCCTCTCTCCCCTCCCGAGGAATTAAGTGATGCCGGACGGGTTCGATGGGTATCTGGCACTCCCGGCAAACCTCCAGCTTACGCGGGAACCGATTTTGTCGTTGC